>JAWOIJ010000024.1:0-86204 GCA_046484745.1 Desulfobacterales bacterium
CAGTGGCAAGTAACACTTGAACACCAAGAATCTTGAGCAACGTTTGCCGCACCACCGGAGTCGGACTGCGAAGTCCACTGAGTTGATCACGCAATAATCGCCAGCCGGTGCGGCCAGTTGCATCACGGACGAGTTTGCGGCGAAAACTGGCTGAGCTCACCGGATAGTTGGCGTACAAAGCAATGTCTGGTTCATTTGGCCCGAACTCTTGACGATGGTGCGCCATATGTACCGCCGGGGGTCTTCTGGATCCTGATCTACCTGTGGGGAGCGTCTGCGACGTGGATGTTGACCGTGTCGCTGACCTCCGCAGATGAAAAAACAATCACTTCCTGGTCCTTGAACAGTGAAGCTGTCATCGATAGCGAAGAGCGTTATACTGCATCGCTCTCCGCGCGTCTCCATGCAGCAGCGCAGTGTGAATCACTTGGTTATCCCCTGGCATTCCATTTTGACCCGCTGGTGATTTATGATGGATGTGAAAAAGCCTATCTCAAAGTAATTGAAAAAATGTTCAACTGTGTTTCGCCGGAAAGAATCGTGTGGATCAGCCTTGGAAGCTTTCGATTTATCCCTTCGTTAAAACCGATCATTCAAAAGCGTTTTCCGGAGTCAACAATCATCTATGGAGAGTTTATTTCAGGGCTGGATGGAAAGATGCGATATTTCAAACCGCTTCGTATCAACCTTTACAAAAAAATCGTTTCATTCATCCGTGAGATTTCGCCGGATGTTCTTATTTACTTATGCATGGAAGATGATGAGGTCTGGAAAAAATCATTGGGATTTGTACCTTCCGAAAAAGGCGGTCTGCCGAGAATGCTGGATGAGAGCGCGATCAGGCACTGCAATCTGGACCGGAGTTATTTATAGCATGGCAAAAATGTTCAAGACCGTAAATAGAGAAAGACATTCTCACGCAAAGTCGCGACGCAAAGAAAACGAAAATTTTCTTTTGATGAAAAAATTTCGTTATGTGATTCAGGGAATTCTTGTTCTTTTCATCTTGTTCAGCAGTTTTATTTCCGATGGAAAGACGCTGTATATCGTTCAATGGGTAAATGATGGGGATACCATTAAATTGGCTGATAGCAGGCCCATCCGTTTCATCGGCATCAACTCACCCGAAATTGAGCACAAACAGTTGGATGGGAAAATCATCGAAGCAGAACCATTCGGAGATCTGGCAAAAAACCGGACAACAATCCTTGCCTATGGTAAAAAAGTATATCTTGAACTGGATAAAGAAAAACACGATCGATACGGAAGGCTGCTTGCTTATGTATTCTTAACGGATGGGACCTTTATCAATAAAAAATTGATAGAAGAAGGTCTGGCTTACTGTTTGCCGGATAAAACAAACAGCCGATATGAAAAGGAACTGTTGAAAGCACAAAAAAACGCCATGCTTTCGGGTGTTGGTTTGTGGCATAATCTGAAAAAAACATCCAAACAAAACCTTATCGGAAACATTTCGTCAAAAAGGTTCCACACGCTCACCTGTCCTTTTGGGAAAAAAATTGCCGCGAAAAACAGAAGATCGTTCACCCACAAATGGGATGCGTTCTATAATGGATTTGCACCTTGTAAAAAATGCGCAAGGCCTTGAATAGCGAAAGAAATTATCACGCAAGGCTCACTGAAATATAGCAAGCTTTGCGTGAAAACGTTTTTGGTTTTTCTGCGGCTTGAAAAATTTTTTCAAATCGCCTGAAACTCGCATGTAACGGAGTATAATGAAAAAGCCGGCATGGTTTTAATAGAAGGCTGATGAATGAAGGAATTCTAAGCGACAGGAGAGACTGTTAAAGCTTTTTCATAACACTCCCTAACATGCTCAGACAGTCAGTCGCTTTAAAAAACTTCCCAATCCGCCAGGCTATCATGGTTGTCATAATAATTTTCCGGTTCATGCGTCCTCTCAGTGATCAATTGACCTCTGAGTGAAGTCTATTGAGGCGATTTGGAAAAGGGTATTGTTTGCTCCGTTGAATCGAAAAACAGGGCGTATTCAAGATACGCCCTGTTTTTAAAGACATTACTCCTTCTGGCTGTTTACCTCTTCAACAATTTTTTCAGCAAGCTGAATCGGGACTTCATCGTAATGTGAAAATTCCATGGTGAATACTCCCCGTCCGCCTGTCATTGATCTCAGATCAGGTGCGTATGTCAGGAATTCAGACATGGGGACTTCCGCTTTGATTACCTGATATTTCCCTTCGTTATCCATGCCAAGAACCCTGCCTCTCCTGCTGTTCAGATCCCCCATGATATCTCCCATGAAGTCATCCGGTGTTGTAATGGCAACCTTCATTATCGGTTCAAGAAGGACGGGCTTTGCTTCAGCGGCGGCTTTTTTATATGCAAGAGACCCTGCGATTTTAAACGCCATTTCAGAGGAATCAACTGCGTGGAATGATCCATCGTCAAGCGTAACCCGAAAATCCACACAGGGGAAACCGGCCAGTACACCTTTGGTACATGCTTCGAGAATTCCTTTTTCAACAGCAGGTATATAGGTTTTTGGAATTGAGCCGCCGACAATTGCATCAACAAACTCGAATCCTTTTCCTCTTGGCAGCGGTTCCATCTGTATCCAGCAGTCACCAAATTGCCCATGCCCGCCAGACTGTTTTTTATGTCTTCCCTGGACCCTGACTTTTTTCTTGATGGTTTCGCGATAGGGGACTTTCGGCGTTTTAAGGTTAACCTCAACATTGAATTTGCGTTTCATTTTTTCAATGGTAGCTTCAATATGAACCTGCCCCAGTCCGGAAAGAAGGATCTCTTTGGTTTCCGAGTTTCTTTCGAGCTTGAGAGAGGGATCCTCCTCTTTAATTTTTGATAAGGCGATATAGATTTTATCTTCATCGCCCTTTGCTTTGGATTCAAGTGCAAATGAAATTAATGTCGGCAGCGGTTCAGCGCATTTGAATCGGATTTTACTTTTCTCGTCACACAGAGTATCGCCCGTTGTTGTCTCTTTTAACTTCGCCACCGCGACGATCGAACCTGGAACAGCCTGGGTTGCAGGTTTCTGCTCTTTACCTGCGATGAACAAAAGCTGATTAAAACGTTCTTTGGTGCTTTTGTTCACATTATAGAAAGTTCCGTCAGAACCAAGTGTTCCGGAGACGACGCGGAAGATGGAAAGTCTTCCCGCGTAGGGATCGGCAACCGTTTTAAAAACAAAAGCGGAAAACGGGTCATCTGGTTTGCGCATGATTTCATTATCATTTGACACATCAAACCCGGGCCACGCTCCCCGATCCAGCGGAGAAGGCATGCAGCTGACAATAAAATCACAGAGAAGATCAATTCCGATATTTCTTGTCGAAGATCCGCACAGAACCGGAACAAACGTTTTTTCAAGGGTTCCTTTTTTAAGAGCGGCTTTGAGCTCATCATCGGTCAGGGTTTCACCTTCCAGGTATTTTTCGATAAGCTCGTCATCCGCTTCCGCAATATTTTCGATGAATGCTTCCCGTTCCGAATCCACCAGTTCCTGAAGATCGGAAGGGATATCGACAGGTGATGCGTTGCCGTTTTCATCATATTGATAAGCCTTCATGGATATAAGGTCCACGATACCTTTGAAATCAGCTTCTTTTCCAATGGGCAGCTGAACAATGATCGGTTTGGGATTGAAAGAACCAACCGCATCCTGGAACGAACGTCTGAAATCAGCTCGTTCACGGTCAAGCTTATTGATAAAAATAGCACACGGCAGATTGTACTCCTCGGTAAACAGCCAGGCTTGCTCGGTCTGAACCTTTATGCCATCAACACCATCGATCAAAACAACTGCGCTGTCCGCTGCCTGCATAGAACTTTTAGTATCGGAAAAAAAGTTTGAGTCTCCAGGGGTATCAATAATGCTTATGGTATGTTTTTTCCATTCGATTTGGTGAAATCCGCTGCTGATGCTTGAAGTTCGTTTCAGTTCTTCAGGCTCAAAATCCATGACAGTATTACCATCTTCGACTTTGCCGATCCGTGTTGTGACCCCGGCATTGAAAAGCATAACTTCCGCAAGTGATGTTTTACCGGCTCCGCCGTGGGCCACAAGCGCTATGTTTCTTAATTTTTCAGCAATATCGTTCATTTGCACTCCTCTCGAATAAAACTACGATTAATCAAATGGAAAATACTGTAAAGATATTAAACTATTTTTGTTATATTGTTTATCTAAAAAAATCAAGTTCAAAAAAATGGATTACGGATGAAGGAATTATGTCAGAATATCGTGAACCGGAGCTGAGCATTTTAAATTTTCAGCAATGTTGATTTTCTTTTATTTTCAAAAAACTGTATGAATTTATCTTTCGAAATTTAAAGCCCGATGGGATCTCCGATCTTACCGCAGCTGCGGTGCCGGATATTGCCGCGGTTCATGATGGAAACTTGTCAGCTTGTTAAACTTTTTCAAGAGTTAAAGAAATCAAAAACTCTTTGTTCCCTTTCGGTCCGAGAATGGGAGAAGGGAGGGCAGGGCTTACTGTCAATCCAATATCCTTAAAGAACCCGGTAAGATTCCGAATAACCCCTTCATGCAGTTCAGGATCTCTCACAACACCGCCTTTTCCGACTTTTCCTTTTCCGACTTCAAATTGTGGTTTGATAAGCGCTAGGATCGTGGCCTGTGTATTCATAAATTTCAAAACAGCCGGCACTACGATTTTCAATGAGATAAAGGAAACATCAATGGTGACTAAATCAACCGAACAGGGCAGGGCGGATAAGGGCATATTTCGAATGTTTGTGCGTTCAATGACGACAACCCGGGAGTCGTTGCGGAGTGTCCATGCAAGCTGCCCATAGCCGACATCAACCGCAAACACCTTTTTTGCTCCGTTTTGAAGCAGACAATCGGTGAATCCGCCTGTAGAAGCCCCGATATCCAGGCAAACCAGGCCATCTGGATTCAGATTGAATGCAATAAGACCTTCTTGAAGTTTCAGGCCTCCACGACTGACAAAAGGCAATTCTTCCTTTAGATCGATTGTATCGTCCGGACCGATCAATGTACCTGGTTTGTCGACCTGTTTATCGTTTACCTTAACCTTGCCGGCCATGATCAACGATTTTGCCCGCTGCCGGCTTGAAACAAGATTTTTTTCACAAAGAACAAGATCTAATCTTTTTCGGTTTCCATTGGACATTGTATTATTAATTCTTCTGCGCACATAACGATGGAATTTGCATCAATCCCATACTTGGATCGAAGTACACTCTGTGGCCCGTGTTCCACAAAAGTATCCGGTATTCCGATTCTTTTGATGGAAAAGCCTGAGATGCCGGCATCACAGAGGCATTCCAGTACGGCACTACCAAATCCACCGTGCAGCACGTGCTCTTCAATGGTTATGATTCGGGATATCTGTTGAGCCAGACGGCAGATTAATTCGGAATCGATCGGTTTGACATACCTGCAATTCACAACTGTCGCGGAGATTTCTTTTTCACGCAAAACCCTCATCGCATCCATCGCTTCCGACACACAGCGTCCAATGGCAAGGATGAGAATATCATCACCTTCAGCGAGAATTTCTCCTTTTCCGATCTGTAGTGGTTCCGGAACGTCATCAAGGCAAACCCCGACCCCTTTTCCACGCGGGTATCGAAGGGCGATCGGCCCCGGATGGAGGATTGCGGTTGCGAGCATCCTTCCAAGTTCATTTTCATCCTTGGGTGCCATCACAACCATGTTGGGGAAACTTCTCAGATATGAAAAATCGAAAAGCCCGTGATGCGTAGGGCCGTCTTCACCAACAATGCCGCCTCGATCGATTGCAAAGACAACCGGCAGAGATTCAAGACACACATCATGCAGAATCTGGTCATATCCACGTTGCAGAAAGGTTGAATAGATAGCAACAACCGGCTTGAATCCTTCGGTGGCCATTCCCGCTGAAAAGGTTACACCATGCTGTTCCGCTATTCCGACATCATAAAAACGATCCGGGAACATTTCGGAAAATTTTGTCAGACCGGTACCCTCAGGCATCGCAGCGGTAACTGCAATGACTTTTTCATTTTTTTCCGCAAGTTTGATCATGGTATTTCCAAAAACTTCCGTATAGGTCGGAATTACACTCTTTTTTCCTTTGCAGTTACCGGTTTCAACCTCAAAACCTCCCACACCGTGAAAATATACCGGATTTCTTTCTGCGGGCAAGTATCCCTTTCCTTTCTGCGTGGTGACATGCAGAAGGACCGGCTCGTTAATATTTTTGATGTTTTCCATAATTTTGATCATATGTTTCAGGTTATGACCATCAATAGGACCAAAATATTCAAAATTAAAAGCTTCGAACAACATTCCAGGCGTAACAAATGTTTTAAAAGATTCCTCCGAGCGTTTTGCGAACTGATAGATGTCGTCTCCTATTTTTGGCAGGGACTTTAAAAACTCTCCGAATTCTTTCCGCCATTCCTGAAGGGTTTTTGATGAAAATTTTCGGCTGAGAAATGAAGAAAGGGCGCCCACATTCTGGGTAATGGACATGTCATTGTCATTCAGAATAACAATAAGGTCTTTGTCCTTATGAATGTCTCCTGCCTGGTTCAAGCCTTCATACGCCATGCCTGCGGTCATGGAACCATCGCCGATCACGGAAATCACTTTATTTTTTTCATTTTTAAGATGTTTTGCGCATGCGATCCCCAAACCGGCTGAGATAGAGGTGCTGCTGTGTCCGGTCGAAAAAGCATCGTAGGGGCTTTCACTTCTTCTCGTAAAACCGGATAATCCTCCATACTTGCGGATTGTATGAAAACGATCTTTTCGACCGGTAAGAAGCTTGTGCGCATAGGACTGGTGCCCCACATCCCAGATCAGTTTGTCATTCGGCAGATCAAAAACATAATGAATGGCTATTGCAAGCTCGACAACACCGAGACTGGAGGCGAGATGTCCTCCGTTTTGCGAAACCACATTGACAATGGTTTGTCGAATTTCGGCTGCGAGCTCACGCAGGTCTTTTTGGCTGAGCTGTTTTACATCGGCCGGAGATTCAATTTTTTCCAGAATACCCACAATACCTTCGAACTCCTTTTATTTTTTTCGTTCTATGATGTAACGCGCTATCGCTCGAAGCGGTTCAGCCTTCTTATCAAACATTTTAAGGGCATTCAAGGAATCATCGACAAGTTTTTTTGCAAACTGTTTTGATTTGTCAACACCCACCAGAGACGGATAGGTGGATTTTTTTCTTGCGCTGTCGGTCCCAGCCGCCTTTCCCATAACTTCCGGATCACCCTCGACATTCAAAATGTCATCGGCAACCTGGAAAGCGAGTCCAATGGTCCTGCCATACGCGGTAAGCATTTTAATTTGATCCGGGGTTCCATTGCCGAGTACGGCTCCTGCGTAGACGGAAGCTTCGATCAGTGCGCCGGTTTTCGCAAGATGGAGAACCTTCAAGGCTTCCATATCCAGATTTCCGCCTTCGGAAAGAATGTCCGCCATTTGCCCGGCAATCATTCCCCGATACCCGGCGGCAGATGCAATTTTGTGTATTACATCCAGTTTTTTGAATGCATACTCGGACGAGATCAAATTCTCGTTTTTTGAAAGTACTTCAAAAGCCATCGTCAGCAGTGCATCTCCTGCGAGGATTGCGGTAGCTTCGTCAAAGGCAATATGGCAGGTTTGTTTTCCCCGCCTCATATCATCATCATCCATCGCCGGAAGATCATCATGAATCAGGGAATAGGTATGAATCATTTCAAGCGAACATGCGGTCGCAAGAACCAGGTCTTCATCTCCTCCAACGATTTCGGCAGCGGCCAGACACAGCACCGGACGCAGTCTTTTTCCACCAGCCATGAGTGAATGACGCATCGCAGAAACAATCCGCTGTTCCGAGGTTCCTTCCTGACGGACAATGCATCCCAGGGCGCTGTTTACAGCAGTTTGTTTTTCGATAAGATATTTTTTTAAATCAAACATATACGATATCCGGATCCGGCAATGAATGAAAATCGAGTTTGGATTATTCTTCTAATGACTCGGAAATAAATGGTTTTTCGATAACATCTCCTGCCTGGTCCTTTAGAAGGATGGTGATTTTCCGTTCAATTTCATCCAATTTTGAAGAACACGACCTGGAAAGCTTGATACCATCCTCAAATTTTTTTAACGCCTTTTCAAGGGGAAGTTCGCCGGATTCCAGTTCTTCAACGATTTGTTCCAGTTGTTGTAAGGATTGTTCAAATGTCTTTTTTGACATGGGATGATTTTCCTTCCACATTACAGGTTAGTATCCCTTTTGCAAGAATGATTTCAAGATGTTCGCCGATTGAAACCGCTTCCGAATCCTGAATGATTTTTTTATTTATTATTTTTCGCGTAATGCTGTATCCGCGTTCGAGAACCGCAATTGGACTTAACGCATTCATTTTTCCGGTCGCCTCCAGTAAACGGAAACGATTTCTTGTTATACATAAATCCATAGATTTAAAAATGTTGGAGTAGTTTTGTTTAAGCTTCTCTTTATTCTTTTTTACCTGATCGCGAAAACGGGATGAAGCCAGACGTTTTTTCTGAAAAGAGAACTGATCGGATTGATATCGAAAATGGAATGAAAGGGTCTTGACCATCTGATTGCAGAGATCATCGATTTTCAACCGGAAATTTTCAGCTGTTTTCTTCGGGTTGCTCAACCGGCTGGATAGCTCACGAATTTGATGGCGACACTGCTTGACGCGCTGTTGCATGAGAGCTCCAAGCTGATTTCTTTTTGATTCAATATGATGCAGCATATCTGTTTTGACGGGTGTCAACAGTTCGGCAGCAGCAGAAGGTGTCGGAGCTCTGAAATCGGCGACAAAGTCTGAAATCGTATAATCGGTTTCATGCCCAACCGCCGAAACAATAGGAATATTGGATGAAAAAATCGCTCTGGCAACCGTTTCCGTGTTAAAAGCCCATAAATCTTCAATTGAACCGCCGCCTCTGGCCAGTATCGCGACGTCTGAATCCAGGTTGGCGTTCATAAATGCAATGGCATCTGCGATTTCCCTTTCAGCAGAATCTCCCTGAACCGAAACCGGCAGAATTTGAATGAATATATTAGGAAATCGGCGGGTTGCAATCTTAATAATATCGTGAACCACGGCACCTGTGGACGAGGTAATAACGCAGATTTTTTCAGCTAACAATGGAATGGGTTTTTTAATGGAAGGATCAAAAAGTCCTTCCCGGCTTAGTTTTTCCTTTAGCTGCTCAAATGCGATCTGAAGCGCTCCAACGCCTTTGGGTTCCAGGTGTTCGATAATGATTTGATAGGTGCCTCTTGGCTCATATACGCTGATACGTCCCAGAGCCGTGATCTGCATACCATTTTCCGGGATAAAGTTCAGTCTGCGGTTCTGATTCCGAAACATAACCGCGTTGATCTGGGCTGACCGGTCTTTGAGAGAAAAATAGTAGTGTCCGGAAACCGGTTTTGATAAATTTGAAATTTCACCGGTAATCCAGATAATTGAAAACTTTTCTTCAAGCAGTGATTTAATATTTGCGGTGAGTTCGGATACCTGATAGATCTGTCTTGGTAACGAACCGTTCCAATGATTCATTGAATATCCCAATAGTGCTGAAAGGTTTTAAAAGGCGAATTAAACTAGCACACTTCAAAAACGCATTCAATACCCAAATACCGGGCTGGTTTTATAACGTCTGATAAGATATATTATGTAAACTTTTAATTCCGGGTATGGTTTCCGCTGCCGCAACAGTTCAATTCCACCCCTCTTGTTGTTTTATCGGGCAGTATGATGAGATTTGTCGTTTCCTTTTTTGGTTCTGTATTGATCCAGAAAGTCGCGTACAGCAGGAACAATGTAAATATCATCGATGGGCATCTCTCCGAGACAGGAAGCCAGAATATCCACCTTTACGCTCAAATTTTTGTGCTTGTCCATAATAAACATCTGCCGGCCCTTTACCGTACACAAACCGCTTTTAACTCGAATTCCGGTATTTTTAAAATTTTGTTCCGATACCGTGATTCCAAATTTTTCAGCCAGTTCTTTCAGACTGTGATAAAGCTGTTCAATTTTCATTTCTGATACTCTGCGAGTTTAGATTTTAACAGATTTCAGCGCTCTTATAGCCTTTTTTGAAAAAAATGTAAATATATCAAATTGCCACGTTCAGGTTTAACATTTCACCCACTAAAATCGGTTCACGTTTGTTGCTTCTTGCTTGAAAACTCAAAAAGATGTGTTATATTCTTCGGTAAAATAGCAGTGAATACAACCTTATCGAAGTTTTATCATTTTACGGAGGAAAATAGATGCAACAGACGGTTCCATTTAAAGGTACTCAAACTCAAGTCATTGTAAACGGATTTATCCGGAGCGTTTATAACTGGATGGCCATTGGGTTGGCACTCACCGGTTTTGCGGCGTTTTATGTCGTCAACAATGAAACCCTGGTCAATCTCATATTCAGCAACCCGATGATATTCTTTGGGCTGATTATCGTTGAACTTGCGATGGTGTTTTCCATCAGTGCGCGAATCAATAAATTAAAGGCCTCCACAGCCACCTCTCTTTTTATCATATACGCCATATTAAATGGCGTTACGCTTTCCAGCGTCCTTTTTATCTACACCATGTCATCGGTCGCTTCGACCTTCTTCATATGCGCGCTGACATTCGGTATATGCAGTGTCTATGGGATGGTTACCAAGAAAGACCTGACCAGCGTCGGTCAATTCATGTTTATGGGGTTGATTGGGATTATCGTCGCGTCCGTGGTCAACCTTTTTATCGGAAGTTCCGGGCTGAGCATGATTATCAGCTATCTTGGCGTTTTTATTTTCGTTGGCCTGACAGCCTACGACACCCAGAAACTGAAACAGATGGCCTTGACACAGCCCGCAGATCTGGATGCCGCCACCATTCGGAAAGGCGCAATCATGGGAGCGCTGACACTGTATCTGGATTTTATAAACATGTTCCTGTTTTTACTTCGTATATTTGGAACGACCCGAGAGTAACTCCATATCGCCGGAATACCTGTCAATCAGGTATTCCGGCGGAAAAACAAGCATAACAAACTAAATTTATAAAATATTTTACCGGATTTGCCGATTCTTCATTATCCGAGGATATTCTTTACAACTCCAGCGATTCGTGAACAGTGCTCTCGGGTTTCGCTGACCGAAGGACCTTCAACCATTACTCTGCACACCGGCTGGGTTCCGGAATAGCGCACCAACACCCTTCCCTTGTCCCCCAGTTTTTTCTCAACAGACTTGATAACCTGGGTGACTTCAGGGACTGTTTCAAGATCAGGCTTCTTTTTCACATCCACATTGATCAGTTCCTGCGGAAAAATATCCATGATCTTTACCAGTTCTGACAAGGGTGTTGACCGTTGAATCATCACTTCAAGTAATTTCAGCCCTGCAAGGATGCCATCCCCGGTTGTATGATGATCCAGGAAAAGGAGATGCCCGGAGGCTTCTCCGCCGACAACCGCATCGAGCGCCACCATTTTTTCCATCACGTATCGATCGCCGACATCGCTGACATGATGTTCAATTCCCATTTTTTTTAATGCGATCCCAAGCCCGATATTGCTCATAACCGTACTCACCAGCAGATTATGCTGAAGTCTTCCCCGTTCTTTTAAAAAAGCCGCGCAAACAGCAAGTATCTGGTCTCCTGATGCGATCTGTCCTTTTTCATCTACAGCAATCAGACGGTCTCCATCACCGTCAAACGCAAGTCCGATATCCGCCCTTTCTGCGATCACCCTTTTTACAAGTAATTCAGGGTTTTCTGACCCACATTCTCGATTGATATTGATGCCATCCGGATCGGAAAACAGTTGAATCACATCTCCTCCCAGTTCTGTAAAAACAATCGGAGCGGTCTGAAATGTCGCACCGTTGGCGCAGTCAATAACAATTTTCAATCCTTTCAGGGAAAAATCGTGGGGTGTACTGGATTTTAAAAAATCGGCATAATTCCGGACTGCATCTTTCAGAAAACAGATGCGTCCAATCTCCTGCGGGGAGGCGGCTGGTGATACAATTTTGTGGTCCAGAACAAGCTTTTCGATTTGACCTTCCTTCTCCTTGGAAAGCTTGAATCCTTTTCCGTTAAATATCTTAATCCCATTATCAGAATACGGGTTGTGCGAAGCGGAGATCACAATGCCGGCGTCTGCATTCAAACTTGCTGCAGCGTGTGCCACACCAGGAGTGGGTAAAATTCCTGTAAGGCTGACGTCCGCTCCCATGGAACAGACACCCGCAGCTATCGCATGCTCAAGCATCGTGCCGGATAAGCGCGTATCTTTTCCAACAAGTATCCTATCCTTTTTTTTATTTTTTTCTTGTCCGATTAAAAAAGCGACAGACCTCCCGACCCGCAAGGCCATTTCGGCAGTAATCGGATATTGATTTGCACATCCCCGGATACCGTCTGTTCCGAACAGTTTTGTCATGCAATCACTCCGTTTCAACATTAAAACCAAAAGACGGTATGATACCGGACAGCTTGAAAACAATATGATCGATAATACCCTGAAGCCAATTGGAGCCTATTGCTGCATCTTCTGGTTTCAGTGCCTGGATTGCTCGGATATACTCTTTATTTTTGAATCCTCCGTTCTTCTCCAACCGTGTTTTTAAGTTTTCCAGAATATCCTCTTCCCCAATAAAATTATAAAAAGAATCAAAACAGGATTCAATCTCCGACCAGTTTTTCCGCAGCTCTTCACTCCTGAGATCTGAGCAGTCGGCATTATGAATGATATTAGGAAGATCCCTTAATCTTTTAATCCGTTCCTTTATATTCATTCCAAGTACTTCTTTCAGTCCGTTCAATAGTTCTTCCGGAAAATCATCGGTGACAAACTCGGACCTGACGTGATGATACCAGCTGTTCAGCGCGAAAAGATTCGCAATGTACACCAGGTTGTTCAGCACGGTTCTTTTGATGTTATAATGTTTTCCAGGAACAAAAGGGATATTGATGTTGTTTCGAACGCCTGCAAGTATCATTCGACCCGGTTGGAGTTCATCTTTCCGGCAGATTGTACCGGCCGCGGTTATCGTACCGAAGGCAAATCGTGCCGGGCCGACAATTCCGCCCTGCCCTCCCAGAAATATCGGTTTCTGATTCAGCATAACGCCCTGGGGCACGTTTCCCATCATGGAAGGGGTCGCCTTGTCCTGATTGGGTGTATAGTTGAAATGGATAAAAGAACTTCCGACTTCGCTGTGATCTTCACGGCTTGTCCCGCCTGACATCAAACAGTCACAAAAATTGATAAGACTTCCCAGGGTAACGAAAGGAAAGAGAATGGTCTGTTTTAATCCAACGGTGTGCGCGACAGAGGATTCTTCTTCAAGTATCGTTCCTTCTCGGACATGCGAGCCGTATCCCATGATGACTTTTTTTAAAAAAACCGCCTGCCGGAAAAAACCGCCTCTCAATTCTGTTTCAGGCCCGATGTGGCAGTTCTCGATGGTAACAGGCGCTTCATAACCCAGCTTCACGTCATTCAGGATCAGCGTATTTCCCCCGAAAATTTTACATCCGGAATAAACAACCGTACCCCTTCCGGAGATTCTGTCAATATTTACATCATCTCCGATCATAACGGTTTCCGGGTTGGGAATGGAAACCCCTTTATCCATGAGTTTTTGGACTTTTTGACTCGACTTGTTTTTCATTTCAGATTCATCATTCGTCAAATACACCCAGTTTTAAGGGGATCCACCACATAATGCCGAATACCATGGTTTTGGCAATTGTTTTTTCAAGAGAAACACCGGCCTTTTTCCCGATTGGAATTGAAAAAGCCATCTCAAGAGGATGGCCGATACCCCACAGCAGGACCACGACCCACCACAGAAATTTTATTGAACCGCTGTCCAATGTAAAAAAAAGTCCGTAGAAAAAGAAAATCCAGCCAAAAACCGCAAAAGCCATATTTGCGTACCAAAATGATTTGTTTTTCAACACAGCGAATTCCTCCTGAGAAAAATTTTTAAAGTTACATCTGTTTTAGGGTCTTTCCGATAACAGGGTGTCCACAAACAAAAACCAGATTATCATCGGATCATGTCTTTTCAATCCCAACTGCCGTCTGCTAAGGGATAGCATGGCCGTCATGTCCGGCGGCTTTTTCTCCTGTTCCACTGCTCGATTTTATCAAAGGCGTCAAGTGCGACTCGGAACAAGATTTTCAAGTCTACCGGTTTGATAAAATAATCATCAAAACCCGCTCTTCTGCAAACACTGAATTCAAAATCAGAAGCATAACCAGTGACTGCAAAAAGTATGGACAGGGGATATTTTTCACGTATCGCTTTGCATAGCTCCACTCCCGACATTTTGGGCAGTTTGAGGTCAAGAAACATAACCGGATAAGACTCTTTTTCCAAAATTGCCAGTGCATCCTCCGCGGTTCTTGCCCTGCGAACCGTATAACCGGCCTTGTTAAATCCCTGTTTGAAAACATCGATGACCATGTTGTCGTCATCCACGATGAGTATGTTTCTGCTTATCATTCAACCTCCCCTTTATGATCATTTCAGTTTTGCTGTTACCTGCAAGAAAAGGGCGGAACGGAACATGATACAATGTACCTGAGTTTTTATGAGAATCATATATAAAATTGTTTTCCTGCGGCAAAAAAATCAGGGGACAGCCGCGTTCTTAAAATCGATAAAAACCGGTATCTCTTCGTCTATCGAATCCGCATCGTCTTTCAACATTCAATCTTCTTTCAGGCCCGGTATAAGCAGGGGCTTCATAAAGCCTTATGAATTCATGTAATCTTTTCTGTTGAAAAGATGAGGGTTTTACAAATTCAAGACATTGCTTTCTCATTTTTATATGCCGGGTCAAGGAAGTGTCATTCAATTCAAAATCAGATACGGCCCTCACAGCAAGCTTTTCAAGATAGAAGTCATCATTGACAAGCATAATATCAAGCGAATCAACTGACCATTTGGAATCGCTGATGTAGCAAAAAGCCAAACCACCTGCACTCAGGTTCTCGATGTTTACCAGCAGCCTGTCGGAGTGAGGTTTAACGATTGCAAACGCATCATCTCGTATCTGAATTCTTTTATGGGATCGCATTTCAACATTTCTTTTTTCTTCAGGCATAAACGGTTCCCCCTTCATTCAGGATTGCATGATTTTTTCAACTAATTTACTGAAGCCGGATACATTCATTGTTGCCTCACACGCGGGCAGGGTCGACGGAAAGCATCAGAAAGCCCTATTCCCATTATAAACCTGTCAGAAACAAAAAAACTCATATTTTTATCATTGGAAGCACGAGAATCAGAGATCGTACATTAATATATTAAAAACCGTCACCATGTCAAATCCGGTTTATCACAACCATTATAAATTATGTTTTTGCAGAATTGACACGGTATTGTTTGCCCGGATGATTCAATGCATTCGCTGAACCAAACGATCAACAAAAGATTCTGTTTGCATTTTACTGAAAAAAAGGTTGAAGTTTTACATGGCGAATGTAATGAAGTGAAATTTGCAGTGAACGGTTCGAATGCTGAGAATATCATTCTTCATCATGCAGTTTATGCTGAAAAATGAGCTTTAACCTCTAAGCACGATATATTTTCGGATGTTTCACGGCAAATCACCCACTGTTCACAGGCGATATTAACCCGGAAATTTTTTTTATCGGGTGGATATAGATTTTTTAAGCAGGTTCAATATTGTTTTCGTCAAGACAGGCATGCTATGGTAGTATCGAAAAATATAATCAGACACCAATACAACCATATCATATTTAAGGATATTTGTCCGATTCCGGCATGTCCGGGTTAGGGGCTGTTGATGATACGAATCGCTTTCGCGTGCATATTCGCTGTTTTTATTCTTTTCTCCTTTTCATTGTCGGGATGCCAGATGTTCAGTGTCCAGAAAACAGCCGAAGAACTTTCTCCCCAGATGAGCCTTACGGAGAGATTTAACCGTGGCAGATCATTTCTTGAATCCCAGTTGTATGACAATGCGGTTGCGGATTTCAACGAGGTGATTAAGCTTGATCCCTATCATCAGCATGCCCACAATGGTTTGGGAATTGCCTGGAAAAACAAGGGGGAGTATCAGAAAGCCATTGATGAATTTAACAAAGCGATCGCCCTGGATCCAACCTTTACAGAAGCATACAACAACCGGGGAATCATCTATTTTATAACAAATGATTATGATAATGCGGTTACCGATTTTAACCGAATCATCCAGCAGACAAATCCGATGCTCTCCTCCGCATACAACAACCGGGGAATCATATGGAAAAACAAGGGAAATTATGACAAGGCCATTGCCGATTACACCATGGCGATCCAGACAAATCCGAATTATTCTGCAGCTTACAGCAGCCGTGGAATTGCCTGGCGTGATAAAAAGGAATTTGATACCGCAATTAAAGATTTTACAACGGCAATCCGTATAAACCCTGAAAATGTCGATGCCTATACCAACCGGGGAATAACGTATTACAACCTCAGAAAATTTGATAAAGCGATTTCAGACTATTCCATGGCCCTCAAGATTCATCCGGAAAATGAGGATGCGCTGAGTTGCAGGGGTGTTGCCTGGTATAAAATAGGGGAAAGCGATAAGGCCCTGGCTGATTTTTCACAGGCAATACGGATTAACCCCGACATGCCCGAATCGTATAATCGTCGAGGCATAATTTACTACAGTTCCGGAAAATATGATGACGCAATCAAGGATTTTAATCGTGCGATTGAGATAGCACCTCGATATACCAATGCATATAATAATCGTGGTGTCACCCGGAGAGCCAAGGGAGAATATACAAAAGCAATAGAGGATTATTCAAAAACGCTCGAGATCAACCCCCAGGATGCAGGAGCCTACAACAGCCTTGCGTGGATTCTGGCGACTTGTCCGGATGACAAAGCTCGGGATGGTAAAAGGGCCGTTGATTATGCTACCAGAGCGATTCTGCTTCGTCCGGATTCTTTTAAGCTTGATACGCTTGCCGCAGCCTATGCGGAAGTGAGCAATTTCAAAGAAGCGATCTCCACACAGGAAAAAGCGATTCTGCTCATGGAAAAAAGCAGATTCCAAAATGAAAAAGCGCTCGTTGAGTTTCATAACCATCTGAAATCATATAAATCCGGAAAACCATGGCGGGACTATCCAAAAAAATAAATTGAAAAATCCATATTCATCTTTTGTAACTGATTCAGCAGGCGCTTGATCATGATGAGGTTTCCCGATTGACACGCACGGTGTGATACTTTATAATCTGTTATAAATTGAATACCTTTATATGAATTGATTAAATGGACCGGACAAGTCTTGACAAATTTAAATTAATCTCCTGCAGGATCCGGGAGGCAATACCTTCTTCGTTTACCTGGTCTTGGGATGAAGACTTTGATGTCGCCCGAATTGTTTTCCATAAATCTGAAATGGATCCATTGCTGATGACATTAGAAAAGGAGTTCCATGGCAAGTGGGATTTCACAAGCATTGACAGTGCGCCGGCATCCATCGAAAACCATATCCATTCAATATTTGGTATCATACCCGGTCAGATTCTTTTTACAACGGGTGAAAATTCAGGTCCGATTCTCTTTGCAGTCTGGTGGCCATGGGGAAACGAAAATTACATATCCCTGCGAATCGGCATTTTTTCTCCGAATGAAGAAGATTTTTCAAAAAACGAATCCAAAAAATTTCTAAAAAAATGGATAGGACTGTGAAAACTTTTCAGGGAAAAGCCTTTGCGCTGTTTCTGCGTTGCATCCAATGATAAATTTCCCAGGGTCCGCATGAATTTCAATCTCTTCCTTACTCACTTTTGGACGGACGGGGTAAAAACCCTGTTGTCCATAGCCATTAAAATTATAAAAAGTTTACTTGAAAATATGGTTTGCCGTTTGTTGACAGTTTTTTTTACTTGTGAAATATATAACATATATTGCAGAAAAAATTCAGACGTTTCCGTCAACATATTTTTTCAGGAGCAAATAATTGGTTTTTTCTTCTTCTACGATATTTCCGGAAAGCGTGCCGGAATTAAAAACGTACTCCGTTCATTTTTCATTGAACAGGCTGGTTCCGGGCGTTGACAACATCAACTATGATGTTCACCTGAGTCCGAAACTTCAAGAATCATCAAACGATATCGTAAGACATCTTGTCTCGAGACACATAAAAGCAAGCGAGACAGATGAAATCTTAACAGATTCAAAAGACTGGATCAATGTTCAGGATACCTTTCGACAAATCATTACGGATGTGCTTCTCAATGCCATAAACAAGGCTAAAGCGGAACGCGAAATCCAGATCGACTTTCTCATTCAGGCATCACTGACCAAAATGTTTCTGGAAAAAATCCACGTCAGTTTTGAGAGATTCGTCGAACACTATAAAAATATCATACGGAAACTGGAAGTTTCAAAAAGCAGTGGCAGCAAAACCATTATTCGGCTAAAGGAAGAACTTTCCGAAACGTTAAAGAATAGAAGAAAAATTACACAAAAAATTGCCGAAGAATTATTCCAATATCTGATCGAAATACAAAGCAACGAAATACAAAAAAACCGTGAAGCCAATTTTGGCCCGGGCGCCATCATGCCGGCAAGTTTTTTTACAAATCCAGTAATTAATTCGGAAAACACGACAAGTGATTTTTTCCTGATAGAAGATTATGTTTTATTCGGGAACCGGTTGAATGATCCATTGAAATACAATCCCCTTATCGAACTCATCACCGATTTTTACAGACAGGTAACAGATCCGGACAAAGAAAATTTAGAGGTGATCAATGAAAATTCGGATCTAACCGAGTCACCGGATTCTGAATCTGAAACCCCGCTTTTCAAATGGATTAATCGGGTGGAGAATCTGGATATTCTCTTGAATTATTTTGAGTGCGAGAATGAGATAAAAATTTTAAAAAAACAGAATAAAGACAAAGACAAAATTCTTGCCCTGAAAACGGAAGCTAAAAATCGTAAAAACAGATTGAATTATTTGCATAAGCAATTAAAATCCAACGGAATGTTAGAAGGCATTGTCGTGGCTTATGAAATGCGTCAATTTTATTTCGAGTTCTGCCCGCCGTTAAATCCTCTCGAAGTATTGAAATATATTGTTTCACCAAAGGAAAGAAATGCGATCGCGGGAAAATTGAAACGTACCAAGGGCCCGATTGGAAAGTCCATTTCAATAAAGTTGCTTCAAAAGACAATGAAGGAACAGAAAAAGATTCCTTTAAATAAAAAAAAAGAACACCTGATCAACTATTTAAAAGGACTTGTTCGCTATCACAGAGACCTTCAGAACTATAAAATGCTCAAAGAGGCTATGGATTGGATCAATCTGACGGAAGACGAAAAAGTTCTCAAACTTTCACGGGTAAATCACACGTTATATGAATTTTTGCACTCCAGCGAACGTATGGAAGAAGAGAAGCCGATTGTAAATCATATCATTATAAAAACCGATGTTCGGGGATCTACGGATATCACCCATCAGATTAAAGAAAGAGGTCTGAATCCAGCATCCTATTTCAGTTTAAATTTCTTCGATCCCATTACCGCAATCCTTTCGGAATACGGAGCTGAAAAAGTTTTTATTGAGGGCGATGCAATTATCCTTTCCATTTTTGAGAAAGAAGACACACCCAAGGGCTGGTATGCGGTTGCCCGCGCTTGCGGACTTGCGATCAACATGCTTTTAATCACCCAGCGTTACAATGCGCAATCTAAAAAGCACAGACTTCCCATACTTGAGCAGGGAATCGGCATCTGTTATCGGAATACGCCTCCTACGTATCTTTTTGACGGCAACAACAGGATTATGATTTCACCTGCCATCAATCTTGCAGATCGTCTTTCCGGATGCACAAAATCACTTCGGAAAAAATTTGCCGAAGAAAAACTGCCATTCAATCTTTACGTATTTCAAACAGCTCCGGATTCAAGCTTGAACACAACCACAGATGATCTTCTTTCAAGGTTCAACATCAACGGGATCGAACTGAATGCGGAAGGTTTTGACAAACTGAAAGAAGAGATCAATCTCCAAAAAATCAGATGTTATATCCCTGATATACAGAAAGAAAAATTTATCGTCTACACGGGTACATTTCCAACCATATCCGGAAAATATCAACGCCTTATTATCCGAGAGGCAGAGGTGCCGTTAATTTCCACCCATGATTTCAGGATAATTCGGATGACAAATCGTAAATATTATGAAGTATGTACAAACCGTAAGCTCTATGAATTTATCAAAGATAACCGGTAAGATTTTGAAAACAATATAATATCCGCATAGCAGAACGATGAAAAAACCGAAACAATTGTCCAGAAAATTTACAACGCTTCTGATTTATGGTCGCCCTCCCCTTGCTTTTGCCGGGATGATTTGTGCAATCGGGGTTATGTTGACGCGGAATCCGATTTTTTATCTGATCGGGGTATCGTGTCTTTTTATCTCCATGACATTCGACCTGGTGGATGGTTGGTTTGCAGCACGTTTTCAACCGAACAGCGCCCTGGCTCATCTGGCGGATCGGATCATGGACAAAATTGTTTACTCGATCATCTTCCCGCTGCTTGCGACAGGAATGATGTGGCGAATGCTTTTTATCTCGCCAGGCTTCGTAAAGATCGAGCTTTTACATGCTTTGTTTGTGTTGTTTTTATGTGTTACCGTTCTGGTTCGCGATAATTTTGCCTCTTTTATGCGTGGATTTGCCGTCAGAAGAGGCCATGAACCCGAATCGAGTGAATTTACACGGTTGCGAACCATTGTCGCAGCACCCCTCAGCGCGCTTTTATATGCGCATGCATTTTATCTGCCCGATGGACCGACCTTAAAACTGTATTCCTGGATAACCTGGCTCGGCAACATTCCTGTCCGAGGATTTTTTATTCTTGAAATCATCTTTTTGATAATCAACTTCGGTTCCATTGCACGATATTGCCGGAGGTACGGCTCTTATTGTCTTGACGAACTCTGTCTTGAAGATGAACAGCTTAGAAAAAAAATCCTTTCCATTTTCCCCAATGCGCTTACCGTGATGAATGCAATGATGGGACTTCTGGCTGTCTTTTTCGCATACCAGGACAGGATAAAAGAGGCCTATCTGATTATGATCGGTGCCGCCATATTTGATAAGCTTGACGGCGCAATGGCAAGAAAACTCGGATTGGCGGAGTCCGCTCCCATATCGGAAGGAAAGCACCGGATTACATTTGGCGGCATTATGGATGATATCGCAGATACCGTAAGCTTCTGTATTGCACCGGCATGGATTTATTATATTTGTCTTTCCGATGTTTCGAACCGGCTTCCGGTGGGGATTATCGCAGTTATTTACGCTGTATTTGGCGTTGCACGATTAATCTATTTCACACTGGATAAAACACCGATCCCCGGATATTTTAAAGGTATGCCGACGCCTGCCGCCGCTCTTTTTGTCACCTCGCCCCTGATCATATTATCCCAGGAACTGGCAGCGAACTCTGAATATGTAATTTTCTGGTATTTCTTTTGTTCGGGTTTGATGATCCTGGCAGCAATACTGATGAATTTATTCCCGGCAAAATACATCCATGTAGGGCGCTTTATGGACAGAAACCCCTGGTTTGGCCGGATTGATCTGCCTTTGGTTTTTCTCTTTGCGTTTACACCTTATCTTGGGTATTTTGCTCTGATTCAACTGTTTCTTTACGCGATCTCCCCTTTATGGACAAGAGTTAAAAAACCGGAAAATTAGATTCCCGGTACTCCTGTCTTATCCGCTTCATTCAGAGGAGATTGAAAACCGGCGGTTGCTTGCCGCTGCTATTCATTCGTTTCAATGAGATCGCCACGTCGATCCCTGATGGAACATTCAACGATAACGTTTTCTATGCTTATGAATTGTTATGAAAGGAGATGGATATGGATAACAGACATCGGATCGTTCTATACATTTTATTTGTTGCTCTTGCACTCGTTTTACAGGGAAATATAGCCTTTGCCGGCAAATCTTCAGTTCAAATCGAAGTTCCGGAATCTGCTGCCGTGGGAGAAGTAATTTTGATCCAGCTTCATGTATCCCATGAAGGAAACAACTTGTTTCATTATACGGATTGGGTTTACGTGACGATTAATGGAAGCGAGGTCAAAAGGTGGACGTTCAGTAATTTTGACAAACCTGAATCAGAACATTTCACACGGACGATTAATCATACGATGAACGGCCCCATCAGGATTACAGCCGAATCTGACTGTAACATACACGGCAGTACAGGTGTTGTTGAAAAAAATGTGGCGATTAAGAAATAGGTGATTTCATGAAAATCGGAGGTGTTTCTATCCAGCTGATCACAGGGATTCTGAATGGTCTGCTGGTTCTCTTTCAGGCAGGCTCGGGATTGGGTTATTTTAAAGTTTCGTTCAGCGTGCACCGGAAAACAGGCATCGCTCTGCTGTTCACGGCAATGATCCATGCCTTTTTTGCGCTATTTGCCCATTCGTAGGCCGGTTCGAACACATATCATTCCGCATTTTTCCGGTCAATCAAGGAATGAAAAGAATCATACTCGCGGGTCGCCGCCTGCTGTGCAGACTTGCGAACCGAATCCATTTCATAAAAATTTCTTTTCAACGATATGCTGCTTCGCAGCGCTAAACCGATGAAATTAAAATATGGAAAATAACTTGACACGGGTTGAAGTTTATTATAGAGGTTTCGCAAGTCTATCAAATTACATTAGAGATCAACTTATTTTATTTATTTTATTATGATGAACATATTCTCAGGCAGCTTTAGCTATTCTTATTTCTGGTGGTACTATTTTATCACCGGTCTGCCTGGCTGTACGCGCTGATTCATAAGAAACATATAAAGCAAACAAAGCCGTGAGCAGAACCAAAATTCACGGCTTTTTTAATTGGGGCCGTGAAAATCGTTTTCACGGCCCTTTTTTTTACTTTCTATAACAAAAGGGAGAACAGTGCCATGACAATCCTCGGGAAAAAAATCAGAATGGAAAGAATTATTAATCGGAATACACGCAAAACCGTGATTGTTCCAATGGATCACGGAATTTCAGTCGGACCGATACCAGGCGTGATTGACATGAAAAGTGCGGTTCAAAACGTCGCTGAGGGAGGAGCAAACGCGATTGTCGAACATAAAGGCCTTGTGGGTGAAGGCCATCGCGGGCAGGGAAATGATATCGGGCTGATCATTCATCTCTCCGCATCAACCAATTTGTCACCCTACCCTCACGCGAAAACGCTTGTCTGCTCGGTAGAGGAAGCCATCAAGCTCGGTGCGGATGCGATATCGATTCATATCAATCTGGGAAACGGGCAGGAGAAAGAGATGCTTAAGGATTTTGGCAGAGTCAGCTACGAAGCAAGAACCTGGGGAATGCCGCTTCTCGCGATGATATACCCGCGTGGCGAGAAAATTACAGACGAATATCATGTGGATGTCATCAAACATGCGGCAAGGGTTGGTAACGAAATGGGTGCGGACATTGTAAAGGTCTCCTATACGGGAAGCCCGGAGTCTTTCCGCAAGGTAGTCGAAGGATGTTCCATACCGGTCGTAATCGCTGGGGGTGCAAAAATGGATTCCGATCAGGAAATTCTTGAAATGGTAAAGGGTTCGATAGAGGCAGGCGGTGCGGGTGTTTCTATCGGTCGAAATGTTTTTCAGCATGAAAACCCGAAAAAAATGGTTAAAGCCATCTCCTCCATTGTACATGGAGGAAAAAGTGTAGCTGAAGCGCTTGATATTCTAAGCAGCTGAAGTAATCGTTCGATATCACATTCACGATACGATTTGTGATCGAAACCATTTCAGACGGAAACGGAAATGGATTTCGAATTCAGGAAAGGGCCGATAAGGCAAACGGAGGCACAAAACAATGCGTAAGATCTGGGTTAAAGTTGATCCGTGGAATAAAAAACTGGTTACAACCGCACTTGAAGGTGGAGCAGACGCAATCATGGTTCCGAAAGGCTATTCCAGACAGGTTAAAGAACTGGGAAGGATTACAACCATCTCGGACGATGGCGATTTGAAGCCGGATCAGGATGTTGTGTTCTTTACCATAAAAAGCGGAAAAGATGAAGAAGAGATCTTAAAGCTTTGCCAGAGCAAGAAAGTTATTTTACACTGCACAGACTGGACGATCATTCCCCTTGAAAACCTGATTGCAAAAGGAGCGGAAGTGATTGCGCAGGTTCAGAATCTTGAAGAAGCACAGACGGCATTTGGCATTCTGGAAAAAGGGGTGAGCCATATTCTCTTTCATACACAGAATCCAATTGAGTTGAAACGATCTCTTTCCAGGCTTCTTGAAGAAGGAGAAACAACCGCCCTTCAACATGCCGAGGTCATTGAGATTGTTCCGGTAGGCATGGGTGACCGTGTTTGCGTGGATACCTGCACTTCGATGTCAATTGGAGAAGGAATGCTTGTCGGTAACAGCAGCAGCGCGCTTTTTCTGATTCATTCGGAAAGTATTTCAAACCCATATGTATCTCCTAGACCCTTCCGGGTCAATGCCGGAGCGGTTCATGCCTATACCAGGGTTCCCGGCGGAAAAACACGGTATCTTTCCGAACTGTCTGCAGGAGACCAGATTCTCATTACGGATTTTAAAGGAAAAACAAGTACAGGAATCGTCGGAAGGTTAAAAATTGAAAAACGTCCCATGATGCTCCTCAAAGCCAAAATTGGTGATCATGTCGCGACAACGATCCTTCAAAATGCGGAGACAATCAGGTTGACCGACCCATCCGGAAAGCCGGTATCTGTTGTCTCCCTGAAACCCGGGGACAAAATATTAGCGGCATTGGAGGAAGGCGGGCGACATTTTGGCTATAAAATCGATGAAACAATCACTGAAAAATAACGTGGAGAAAAGATGACCGGAGAGAAAAAAAATATTGCCGGGATGGCCGCAGATTCCATTGAATCTCTTATAAATTCAATAAATTTGATTGACAATCAACTGCTGAACCTGATCAATAAGCGGGTTGAATTCGTGCTGAAGATGGGGGCGCTGCAACAAGAAACAAATGTGGAAACCCTCCTTCATTCTGATGAAGAAAGATCGATAAGGCGGCTTTTGGAAGTGAATTCCGGTCCCCTTGATCCAAAAAAAATACGAACGTTGTTTAAAAATATATTTTCCCTGTCACAAGAGGCTATCAAGCCTCGACGCATTTCTTACCTGGGACCGGAAGCAACCTTTACTCATATCGCGGCCATCAATCATTTTGGAGACTCAGCCTCGTTTCTGCCGCAACCCGGTATCCGGGATGTGTTTCTTGAAGTGGAAAAAGAAAGATGTGATTTCGGAGTGGTTCCGGTTGAAAATTCAATTGAAGGATCTGTAAATTATACCCTGGACCTGTTTTTTGAATCCAACTTGAAAATTTGTGCTGAAAAATACCTGACCATTTCCCATGATCTGCTTTCCAAATCTAAAAAACCGGATGAAATAAAAGTTGTTTATTCTCACCCCCAGCCAATCGCCCAGTGCCGCGGATGGCTTCGCAAGAATATACCGAATGCGAGAATTGAGGAATGCAAAAGCACTTCCTTTGCGGCACAAAAGGTTGTCGACATTCAAAATGCGGCGGCAATCGCAAGCAGCGAGGCAGCAAGAATCTATCATTTGAACGTCGTGGCTTCCCGGATTGAGGACCATCCCAACAACACAACCCGTTTTCTGATTATCGGAAAAAATGAAACCCCCCGGACTGGAGA
Source organism: Desulfobacterales bacterium (assembly GCA_046484745.1). Taxonomy (GTDB): domain Bacteria; phylum Desulfobacterota; class Desulfobacteria; order Desulfobacterales; family SURF-7; genus JAQYVL01. Next base: position 25,790 of record JAWOIJ010000024.1, read on the forward strand.
TGACAAAACATCCATCATGTTTGCAGCAGCTCATGTTCCCGGGTCTCTTTACAAAACACTGGAACCCATCGCGAAATCCGGAATCAATATGTTGAAACTGGAGTCAAGGCCCAGCAAACATGAAAACTGGAGTTATTTTTTCTTTGTAGACCTTGAAGGACATATGGATGACACAAAAATACAGGATACAATTTCAAAAATGAAAAAGCTTTGCCTTTTTTTGAAAATTCTTGGATCCTATCCAAAATCAATCGACATGTAAGACGATTTTCAAACAACAATTTGCAACTTAGCGTTAACAGGAATAAATTTCACATGAAAATAGATACAACAACTTCCCTCTTTGGTGTTATCGGAGATCCGGTCGCACACAGTTTAAGTCCGGTCATGCATAACAGAGCCTTTTCCGAGATCGGGTATAACGCTATCTACCTGGCCTTTCATGTCACCGATCTCGCATCGGCGATCAAAGGTGTAAAGGGACTCGGGATAAAAGGTCTCAGCGTAACCATACCGCACAAGGTGTCGATCATGAGCTTGTTGGATGAGATCGATGAAATGGCTGAAAAGATCGGTGCGGTCAATACGGTTGTGAACAAGAGCGGAAAGCTCTTTGGATATAATACAGACTGTCTTGGCGCTATCCATGCGCTTCGAGAAAAAACCGATATCAAAAATAAAAATATTTTAATGATCGGCGCAGGAGGTGCTGCCCGGGCCATTGGTTTCGGAATTTTATCAGAAGGCGGGAATCTCACCATTATCAATATTTTAGAAGATGAGGGAAAGGCGCTGTCTGAAATCCTTGGAGTCCCCTATTATCATCTTTCTGAATTCCGCGGCTTTGAATATGATATCCTGATCAACACCACGCCTGTTGGAATGTCTCCCAGGATGAATAAAATGCCGGTAGAGCCGATCGACCTGAGACCCGACAAGGTAGTGATGGATATCATTTATAACCCCTTAAAGACAATGCTCATGGCAGAGGCTGAAAAAATCGGATGTTCTACCGTAGATGGTGTTTCCATGTTTGTACACCAGGGCGCGGCGCAATTTGAAATGTGGACAGGAAAAAAAGCACCTGTTGAAATTATGCGGCATACGGTATTAAATGAACTATAGGAAAGGATCTTCCTGAAATAAAAACAGTCGCAAGAATTTTAATCTGTTGTTTTATAAGGGAACCCCGGGCATGAAATCTAACTGGATTTTACGATGATCGAAATTAAAAATGGAAAAATTAAGAATTCGGACATAACCGTTCCGGGTTCTAAAAGTTATACGCATCGTCTCCTGATTGCGGCAGCGCTCTCAGACGGCATATGTTTCATCGAAAATATGCTCAAAAGCGAAGATACCCTTTTCACGTTGAAAGCATTAAATCAGATGGGTATTCAAACCGAGGATTCCGGCAACCTGCTTAAAATCGAGGGTTCGGCAGGGAACTTGAAACCATGCTCCGATCCCATATATCTCGGAAACTCGGGGACCTCCATGAGGCTTTTGACAGGGGTTGCCGTGCTTGGGAAAGGAACCTACTCCCTCACGGGCACCAAAAGGATGGGAGAACGTCCCATCGGTGACCTCCTGGAAGGATTGAGCCAGGTCGGTGTAAACGCGAAATCCATCAATGGGAATGGCTGCCCTCCGGTTGAAATCCGCGGCGGAAACCGTTCAGGTGGAAAGGTTAATCTCAAGTGCCATATCAGCAGTCAATACCTCTCTTCGCTTCTTCTGATTGCACCATGCTTGGAGAATGGCCTTGAAATAAACGTAACAAAAGGCCCTGTTTCCAAACCATACATTGATATGACAATTGACATTATGAACCGGCTCGGTGTGGAACTGGAGCGCCAAGGCTACACATATTATAAAATTCCCGGCAACCAGAATTACCAGCCGGGAAAATATACGGTTGAACCGGACTGCTCACAGGCAGGTTATTTCTGGGCTGCTGCTGCAATCACCGGCGCGACCATTAAAGTGAACGGCGTGACAAAAAACTCCCGCCAGGGCGATATCGGATTCGCGGATGTTCTTGAAAAAATGGGATGCACCGTAATCTACGAGAACGATGGGATTACGGTTACCGGTGGAGAACTGTTCGGCATCGAAGTTGATATGTCCAATATGCCGGATATCGTTCCAACCCTATCCGTTGTGGCTGCCTTTGCAAAAGGAAAAACGATAATTCAAAATGTTGCCCACCTGAAGGAAAAGGAAAGCGACCGGATCGGATCTGTTGCAAAGGAGTTGAATAAAATGGGGATCGATGCAAAAGCCGGTGAAAGCGGTCTGGTTATCACGGGGGGCACTCCCAGAGGCGCGGAAATTGAAACGTATGATGATCACCGGATGGCGATGAGCTTTTCAGTAGCAGGACTTGTTGTCCCGAAAGTACATATCAAAAATGAGGGTTGCGTTGACAAGTCATTCCCCAATTACTGGGAGGTTTTTGGAGGGCTCTATCAATCATGAACATTTATCTCATCGGGTATCGTTGTACCGGGAAAACAACTGTAGGAAAGATTCTCGCCGGAAAACTCGGGTGGCCGGTTATGGATTCAGATATCGAGCTTGTACATGAAGAGGGACGTCCCATATCTGAAATTGTAGAGAGTCAGGGATGGGAGGCATTCCGAAGTATTGAAAAAAACGTAATTCAAAAGCTCAGCTTGCTGGATCATCATGTGATTGCAACCGGAGGCGGTGCCGTGTTGAATGGCGAGAATGTCAGCACGATGAAAAAAAGTGGAAAACTGGTATGGCTCAAGGCAACGCCTGAAACCATACACAGAAGAATGACCATGGACTGCGAGACCGAAAAATCAAGACCGGCACTGACGGACAAGGGGGTTTTCGGGGAGATAGAAGAAACGCTGAACATCCGAAATCCCATTTATCAGGCAGCCATGGATATTGCCATTGATACGGATCAGCTGACGCCTGAAGATATTTGCAGCATTATCCAGGAAAAGCTGACAGGTGAACCATGATCTGCCCGAAAAGGAGAGGCTATGCCCGGTAACACCTTTGGAAAATTATTCAGGATAACAACCTTTGGAGAATCTCATGGAAAGGCTGTTGGTGTCGTAATTGACGGCTGCCCTCCAAAGATCCCTCTTGACGAGCAGATCGTTCAAACAATGCTTGATCAAAGACGTCCGGGTAGATCCATTGCAAGTACAACCCGAAAAGAACAGGATCAGGCGGAGATCCTGTCAGGGATATTTGAAAACAGGACAACCGGAACACCCATAACAATCCTGGTAAAAAACAAGGATGCCGACTCATCATCCTATCAGGGCATCGCAGATTTATTTAGACCCGGGCATGGTGATTTTACCTATCAGGCAAAATATGGAATCCGTGACTTTCGAGGAGGAGGACGCGCCTCTGCTCGTGAAACGGTTGCACGGGTGGCCGCCGGTGCAGTTGCCGGGGCTGTTCTATCAAAAATCGGGACAGAGGTCTCAGCCTATACGATAGAACTTGGAGGTATAAAAGCCCGAAAGCGTGATGCCGATGAGATCACAAACAACATGTTCTGCTGTCCGGATTCCGTCGCAGCCGGGAAAATGGAACACCGTATAAACGAAGTTCGCAAGATGGGGAACTCCGTTGGCGGTATTGTTGAAATTATCGCAAAAGGTGTTCCGAAAGGGCTGGGAGATCCTGTTTTTGACAAACTGGATGCAGGTCTTGCCGGAGCATTGATGAGCATAGGGGCTGTAAAAGGTGTTGAGATCGGAGCGGGTTTTCGTGCTGCCGGCATGCTCGGATCTGAAAACAACGATCCGATTACACCAGAGGGATTTGAAACAAACCATTCAGGAGGCATTCTGGCGGGTATTTCAAACGGAGATCATATCGTCATCCGTGTGGCGGTAAAACCCATACCCTCTATAGCCATTGATCAAAAAACGGTTGATCGTTTTAACAAACCGAAAACGGTTTCAATACAAGGAAGACATGACATATCCGCAATTCCCAGAATAAATGTCGTCTGCAAAGCCATGGTTCAACTTGTGCTTGTCGATCATTTACTCCGGCAGAATGCGATTTCATGAAAAAGTTGCCGGTTCTGATCGCAGACGATCCAAGTCGTGCAATTCTTTTTCCTTCAAACAGGTATCGATACCATCAGACTCAAACATAGTTGTATCACATGATGTCAGATTTATTTTTAGAAAACTCATTGTCAAAAACAGATGTATATGTTGCGAAAGGGGATACTCCCTATGGCAACACCCGCAAGGTATTGTCCCAGATGGACCTTTCTTTTTTTAAAAAAAAGAAAGTCCTGCTGAAACCGAATGTCGGAAGAATCGCACCTGTCGGGAAAGGCATCACCACGGATCCGATGGTAGTCGCAGCCGCAATAGATTTTTTTCGTGAAAATGACGCGGATGTCGCTATCGGTGAAAGCCCGATCGTAGGTGTCGATACAATGGCGGCATTTCGTTCCGCAGGAATCGAAACGATCGCAAAAAAGCGTAACTGCAAATTGATTGATTTGAATGTGGGAAAATATGTCACAATGCCCGCGCCTGATGGAAAAGCGATCCAGGAGTTCAAGGTTTGCCATCCGGTTTTTGAATATGATTGTATCGTATCCATCCCCGTTATGAAAATGCATATGCACACATGCGTGTCGCTGTCGATCAAAAACATGAAAGGCTGCCTGTGGCGGCGCAGCAAGGTTGACCTGCATATGCTGCCTCCGGTCGAAGGCATGGATGAAAAACCGATAGATGTTGCCATTGCGGATATGGCGGGTGTTCTGCGGCCACATTTGGCAATCATCGATGGCACGGTTGGAATGGAAGGATTGGGACCGAGTGCCGGCACGGCAAAACCTCTTGGCGTAGTTGTCGCCGGCATTGATTCTTTTGCGGCAGATGCCGTTGCCTGCAGGCTGATGGGAACCAGCGCGGAAAAAGTTCCTCATTTACGAATGGGCGCGGAACGCAATTATGGAATTATTGACATTGCCAGGCTGTCCATAACACCTGAAGGATGGGAAGACTGGTCTTCTCCATTCTCCCCGCCGCCGGAGAACTTGTCCATCGAGTTCCCGAATATCAGGGTTCATGACAGAAATTCATGCAGTGCCTGCCAATCGACGCTGCTTCTCTTCCTGAAACGATACAGAACAAAAATACTCGACTACTTTCCTCAAGACACAATCATCAATTTCGCCATTGGCAAAGGGCATGATGGTATTCCCGAAAACACAATTTGCATCGGCAACTGTACAAATGACATTCGACAAAACAGAACCTTCATAAAAGGCTGCCCTCCTGTTGCCAGTGAAATCATGCGCGGGATAACCGGGAAAGCCTCGATTGATGTTCTGGATGGTAAGATTGAAATCCCTGATGATTGATTTGCATCATTGCTACAAGCGGTAAACAATACTTCCCCAGGTCAGACCGGCACCCAGTCCGATGAATAAAATCGTATCCCCTGCAACGGCTTTCCTGCTTTCAATCACTTCATCCAAAGCGATCGGAATACTTGCGGCTGTGGTATTTCCATATTTATGAATGTTGTTGAATATTTTCTTATCTTCAAGATTCATGGCTTTCTGAAAAGCCTGATTAATTCTAAGATTTGCCTGATGAGGAATTACCAGATCGATATCGTTTATTGTCAAACCGGCTTTATCCAATACTTCACCGGCAACTTCCGGAAGCCTTCGGACAGCGTTTTTAAAAACAGCCCTGCCATCCATTTTCGGGTAATGTCTTCCTTCTTTGATCATCTCTTCATTGATGCTTGGAGCGCACCTGAATGTCGGGGCTTCAATCATCAAACTGCGATAAAATTCTCCCTGGGAATGCAGCGCTGAAGCCAGAATTCCGATAGGTTCATCCGTTTCAACACCTTCGAGGCAAACCGCTCCGGCGCCATCTCCGAAAAGTACAGCCACATCGCGACCTCGTGTAGAGATATCAATCCCTCGACTGTGAATTTCCGCACCGACAAAAAGAACGCGGTTGGCCTGTCCGCTGCGAATGAACGCATCTGCGGTTGCCATTCCATAAAAAAAACCGGAACATTGCTGCCGGATATCCAGAGCAGGCGTGGTATGAAGTCCGAGCAAATGCTGAAGCAGGCACCCGGAGCCGGGGAAAAAAAGGTCCGGGCTGAGTGATGCAAAAATAATCAAATCGAGATCTTCCGGTGTCCATCTCGCCTTCTCAAGCGCCTTTTTCGCTGCCTCTGCTCCAAGATCGGAAGGCCCGATTTCCTCATCTTCCGGAACCCAGTAGCGTTGCTCTATTCCGGTTCTCTGTCTTATCCATTCATCCGAGGTGTCCATCAGTTTGGAAATATCGTCATTGGTTACCAGCCGCTTGGGAAGATGACGTCCGGTACCCTTGATAACAGTTTTTTTCATTTAATTTCTCCTTGGCGATGCTTGATACGCATTCAATCCAGATATCAAAGGATGTAGAATTCTAATTTTTGTCGAATATGCAATTTTACTTCATGCCCGAATACGTTGTCACATGCCTGCTGTAGAAAAAAACCATCCTGTAAACGTGTGAGAGCAGGATGGATGACCCTGAAGCTATAAGAATTAGGTACAATATTTGACTGCACATCGTCAAGAATAAGAATAACAGGAGAGAATAAAAAAAGAGCTCCTCGTAAAAACGAAGAGCCCTTTTCAGCAAAAAGCTTATGAACTAAGTTCGTTGAACGTTTTTCGCAGCCGGCCCTTTTTCTGTTTCCTCAACTTCGAATGAGACGCGATCACCTTCTGATAACGTTTTGAATCCATCCATGTTAATCGCGCTATGATGAACAAAAATATCGCCGCCCTCTTCCTGTTCAATAAATCCAAATCCTTTTTTATTACTGAACCATTTCACAATTCCATTAGCCAAAATCGTTTCTCCTTTTTACCCTTTTGTTCCGTCATTCCTGATAAATTTTATCGAAGATTGAGGAACGATTTTAATAAGCAACAATCCTCTGATTTATCTAAGTTATTCCTATAACTTATAAAGGCAAGCCATGTCAAATACAATTTATTTTTTTGTACGTGAAAAGGAAGTCATTCCTGTCCGGTTTGTGCCCATGATGAGAAAAGACGGCAAAAAATATTAAAAACAGATCTCGTTCTGCCGGCCAATTGAATTATCTCCTGTTTGCTTCAACCTTCGGGTCCATGACAGACCGCCACAAGGGAGGAACCGCTGCCAGGAGGATCATTCCTGCGTAACCGGTCGGCAGTTGAGGGCTTTCATCGTGGTGCCGCAGCACCTGGTACCGGCGTCCGGGCTTATAATGGTGATCGGAGTGCCGCTGAAGATTGAACAAGAAACGGTTGGTCAACCAGTTGCTGGAGTTCCAGGAATGTCGGGGTTTTACCGGTTCATATCTGTTCTCTCCGGACTGTTTTCGCAAAAGCCCGTAATGCTCGATATAGTTCACAATTTCCAGCAGGGTGATGGCGATCGCCGCCTGCAGGATCCAGTATGTCAGCGCGAGCCCGCCAAAAACCAGGGCGACAAGGAACAGCAGGGAGGTCTGGACAAAAAGCGCAACAGCGATTCGATTGTCCGGACTCCAGGCCGGTTTTCCGATCTTCCTCAGCCGGTCAGCCTCAAACGACCAGGCGCTGTTAAATCCATCGAAAACGGTCCTTGGCAGGAATCGGTAAAAAGACTCTTCAAATCGTGCGGTTGCCGGATCTTCAGGGGTGGCGACCATGCGATGATGACCCACTACATGCTCCAGACCCCAATGCATGTACAAAACGCTCCAAAGCATGATCCGGGAAAGGACCGGTTCTATTTTTGTATTCACCCGATGGGCAAGTTCATGAGCTACGTTGATCCCCAATACACCGGATGACGTTCCCATGGAAAAAATGAATCCGCAAAGTTCGAGAAAGGCAAGCTCTTTATAAGCAACGACATAGGAGCCCCAGAATACCAGACCGATCTGGACAGGTGCGCAAAACCAGGTTGCAAGACGGTATCCGAATACTTCTTCCATCTCCCGGGTCCGGTCCTCCGGAATATTTCCGGTGTCTTTTCCGATCACGATGTCCAGAAGCGGAACGATCAAAAAAACAAACGCCGGTGTCAGAAAGGTGTAGACACCCCCTACCATATACCCTGCAATGACACTGAACGGAACTAGGTAAACCAGATAAAATGACAAAATATCCACGATATCTCCTTATGGTTGACTGATTGACGGCAGAACCGGCCCTTGCCATGGGAGTATTATATTGTCGACAATCGACCATTGCAACACGGAATTTGAAAATATACAGTTCACTTCAGAAGGAAAATTCGATTCGCCTTAACGTTTCGATTCCCGTATCACCATACCGGAAAGCGAAGAAAAATATAAAAACGATCTGGATTTAAGATTGGAGCGGTTTGTAAAGACGCTCGATGGTTAATTGGGTTTTCGCGTGATATTGTATTTCTTCATCAGACCATAAAGGCGGGAACGTGAAAGTCCGGAAATCCTGCATGCTTCCTGTATATTGCCATTGATGGAAGCGATAAGTTTTTCAAGATACTCCTGTTCAAGGGAATTCAAGCCGGTTTCTCTGTATGATTTCGGGAGAAGATGGCGCTTCACGAAATTTTGCAAGGCTTTCCAATCCATCGCCATCAGGCATTCGTACATCCAGATAAACCACATCGTAATCATTCGAGTTGACCTCTTTAAGGCCTTCCTGGATACTTTGACGGCATTCCACTTCATGACCCGTTCGAAGTATCGCCCGGGACAGCGCATCATTCATTATTTTATCGTCATCTACAATCAGTATCCGTGACACCGGCTCTTTTTTCCTCAGGTTGTGGTTTTTCCAGAATTCGAGTGTCCAATAATATAGAATTTGTTATCATTTTGCAATCCTGTTTTTTTTTGCCATGATTTCCTGAGTTTGTACAGGATCAAAACAAACCAGAATTTAAAATTGATTCATAAGCGGATTTAAAAATTCAAAAAAAACTTGCTTTTACCTTCAAATTCGTTTTATATGACCACATGGTCACTTTTTTTAAAACAACATACAACCTGAATTCATTGAATGCGATTTCTTCAACAAGCGTGCAAATCAAAGGACCATGATCCGATACAGAATATAGATGAAAAAATAACGTTTTTTTGTGGATCCGCTTACAGTTGCAAACACGGAAAACAACAGTGGTGTTATCAATGAAAAACAATAACGGAATCGGCTGGTGGAAAAGCAGCGGCAACCGTCCTTTAGAGGGCGATCAGGCCATGAAAGACGCACTCATGCAGGTCACGAAACCATTGTTTCTGGTCAGTCTGAATGGCGGCTACGGAGTTACACACAGTGGAACGGCGATCATTGGAAATGAGATGGAACCGGATAAGGGATGTCATCCTCTGAAGGCGTATGCGCCATCTCTTGATCCATCCGAACTCGGAGACTCGCAATTTAAAAAAAGGTTCAACCTGCGGTATGCCTATATAGCCGGAGCGATGGCAAATGGAATTGCTTCGGTTGAGATGGTGGAAGCTGCCGGCAACGCGGGAATGCTCGGTTTTTTTGGGGCCGGGGGCCTGTCAATCGATCAGATTGCAAAAGCCATCGACAGCCTTCAGGAGAGGATGGGAGATCGATCTTATGGAATCAACCTCATACACAGCCCCAATGAGCCTGAGCTTGAATTCGAAACCGTCAAGCTGTATCTTGACCGGAAGGTGAGACTGGTCAGCGCGGCTGCTTATATGAGACTTACACTTCCGCTGGTTTATTACCGAATCAAAGGAATTTATCAGAATGCAGACGGTAAAATCATCTGCCCCAATAAAGTGATTGCAAAAATTTCGAGAATTGAGGTCGCAAAACACTTTTTTTCACCGCCGCCTGAAAAAATCCTCAAGCAGCTGCTCGAAAAAAATATGATATCAAACGAAGAGGCAAAACTGGCGCGTCTTGTACCGGTTGCCGATACCATGACCGCAGAAGCCGATTCAGGGGGGCATACGGATAACCGGCCTGCCCTCGCACTCCTTCCGACGATTTGCGCGTTGAGAAATGAAATGGCCGGAGAATATGCATACCCCTTCCCTCTTTTTGTAGGACTCGGAGGCGGAATCGCGACACCTGAATCAGCGGCTGCGGCATTTGCCATGGGAGCTTCCTATGTGCTCACGGGAACGATAAATCAATCCTGCGTTGAATCCGGAACCTCGGAAATGGTTCGGAATATGCTCGCCGAGGCAGGTCAGGCCGACATTACCATGGCGCCTGCCGCAGACATGTTCCAGATGGGAGTCAAGGTTCAGGTTTTAAAACGCGGCACCATGTTTCCGGTCAGGGCCTCAAAGCTATACGAGCTCTATACGAAATATGAAAGTTTTGACGATATCCCGGAGAAAGATCGGATAACGCTTGAAAAAAACTTTTTTAAATGCAGCTTTCAGGAAGAATGGGAACAGACAAAAAAATTTTTTATGATTCGGGATCCAAGACAGGTTACGAGAGCGGAATCCGAACCAAAACATCAAATGGCTCTTGTGTTCAGATCATACCTGGGCCGTTCCTCCAATTGGGCTGTATCCGGTGACCCTTCCCGAACAATTGATTACCAGGTCTGGTGTGGACCGGCTATCGGAGCGTTTAACGAATGGGTAAAAGGCTCTTTTCTTGAAAAACCGGAAAATCGGAAAACCGCTGTTGTAGCCATGAACATTTTATTGGGCGCATCTTTTTTTACCCGGTTGAACTGGCTTCGGAACCAGGGAATAAATTTCCCGGACAATTTCTGTAAGTTTGAGCCCATGCAGGATGATGAAATAAAAAAATTGCTGAACCAGTAGTCAAGAGAAATAAAAGGCCCGGAACGCTTTAACCGATAAACCAAAATAATAACCTCAGGTATGGTAGAGTTAACCATGAGCAAGAAAAAAAAACAAAGCCAGTCGGTCGCAATAATTGGGATGGGGTGCATCTTCCCGAAAGCTCGAGACATCAAGGAATTCTGGAGATTGCTGTTCAAGGGTGAGGATGGAATTACCGAAATCCCCGAAACCCATTGGTCTGTGAAAGACTATTACCATAAAGATCCCAAACATCCGGATCACACCTACTGCAGGAGAGGCGGTTTTATTCCTCCCATTTCATACGACCCGGCCGAATTCGGGATTCCTCCGAACACATTGGAAGCAACCGATACATCACAGCTTCTCAGCCTTGTGATAGCCAAAAAAGCGCTCGAGGATGCGGGCTACGGTTCTGATCGAAAATTCAACCATGAAAAAACCAGTGTAATACTGGGAGCAACCGGCACACAGGAGCTTGTTATACCTCTTGGCGCAAGGCTGGGTCATCCCATATGGCGAAAGGCCCTTCTGGATTCCGGTGTTGCACAGGACCAGGCTGAAGAGGTAATCGAAAGAATCTCAAAATCATATGTTCCCTGGCAGGAAAATTCTTTTCCAGGGCTGCTGGGAAACGTGATCGCCGGGAGGATTACAAACCGTTTGGATCTGGGGGGCACCAACTGCGTAGTGGATGCTGCATGCGCAAGTTCAATGGGTGCCGTCAATCTGGCGATGCTGGAGCTGCTCAGCGGCAGATGTGACATGACGGTAACCGGAGGCGTTGATACATTAAACGATATTTTTATGCACATGTGCTTTTCACAGACCGGAGTTCTCTCCCATACCAGCGATGCCAAGCCTTTTTCCGAAGACGCAGACGGTACGGTTCTGGGAGAGGGTATCGGACTGCTTGTCATGAAAAGGCTGCAAGACGCGGAAAAAGATGGTGACCGGATATACGCGGTAATCAAATCCATTGGGTCATCCAGTGACGGCAAATCCCAAAGCATATATGCGCCCAATGCCGCAGGACAGGCAAAAGCGCTCCGTATGGCCTATCAGGAAGCCGATGTTACACCCGGAACCATCGAACTGATCGAGGCGCATGGGACAGGAACCCGGGTTGGTGATGCGGTCGAGTTTTCAGCCTTAAAAGAGGTGTTCGCCGAGTACGGAAACAAAGAAAACAAATGCGCGCTGGGCTCCGTAAAATCAAGCATCGGTCACGCCAAAGCTGCGGCAGGAGCAGCGGGTTTGATCAAGGCCGCGCTTGCGCTGCATCATAAAGTGCTTCCTGCAACCTTGAAAGCGGAAAAACCCGATCCAAAACTCAATATTCATGAATCGCCATTTTATCTGAACATCTCAACCCGCCCATGGATCTCTCACAAAGATCATCCCCGCCGTTCCGGTGTCAGTGCCTTTGGATTCGGAGGCAGCAACTATCATGTCGTGCTGGAAGAATACAAGCCCGGAAAACAGGAACCATCATGGGATGGAACCGTTGCGATTTCAGCCATATCCGGCTCGAGCCGAAATAATATTATTGCATCACTGGAAGATCTTTTAAAAAATATAGAACAAATTTCAACCTTCGAAGAAATCATCCTGGCAACATCAAAAAACAATGCGCTTTTTTCCGCTAAAGAAGATTACCGGCTTCTCATTGTTTTAGAACGCCCGGAACAGCATGACAAGCAGACAGAATCCACTCTTGAAATTCTGCAGCAGGCCCTCAACCTTCTCAAAAAGGAAGATGCCGAAAGTTTCTCCGTGAACAACATCTATTTCCGTGGACCCCGAAAAAAAGGCGGGCTCGCCTTTTTTTTCCCCGGCCAGGGCAGCCAGTATACCGACATGGGAAAAGATCTGATATCGATTTTTCCCGAGGCGTTGGACATCATGGAAAAAGCAAACCTTGAACACCGGGCTGCCGCGGGCGACAAAACTGCACGTTTAAGCGATCTGGTTTACCCGCTTCCTTTTACGGACAGGAAAGCAAATGAGGAAAAACTCCGATCAACCGACACGGTACAGCCTGCCATAGGAGCCATCAGCCTCGGGATGCTTAAAATTCTTGAAAGATTCGGGGTTCAACCGGATGCGGTTGGCGGCCATAGTTTTGGAGAACTGACCGCGCTTTGCGCTTCCGGAAGAATCGATGAGGACACGTTTCTATCTCTTGCCGCGAAACGCGGAAAATATATGGCATCTGCAGGAAACGGTGACACGACAATGCTTGCGGTGAAAGCACCTCTTCAGGAGTTGGAAAATCTGATACAGGAAAACAATCTGGATGTTGTTCTCGCCAATCGGAACGCACCTGCGCAGGGTGTTCTTTCCGGCAGCACGAATGCCATTCATGAAGCGCAAAAAATATGCAAAGAAAAAGGATTTCGCTCCGTACTTCTCCCTGTTGCCGCGGCATTTCACAGCAGGCATGTCGACAAGGCAGCGAAACCTTTCAAGCAGGCCGTCCAGTCAGCGACCATCAAGCCGTCACCGATTCCGGTTTACTCCAATACAACCGGTTCCCCCTATCCGGATGATTCCCAAAAAGCCGCGGAAATCCTGGGTGAACATCTTTTAAATCCGGTAAATTTCATAACGGAAATTGAAAACCTGTATCAATCCGGTGTTCGATCCTTTATGGAGATCGGTCCAAAGCCTGTTCTTTCGGGTCTTATTGATTCAATCCTGGCTGGTAAAGAGTTCAATACGATTTCCATGGACAGCTCTTCCGGGAAAAAATCCGGGCTATTCGATCTGGCGCACGCACTTTGCCGGCTTGCTGCGGAAGGGTATGAGATCGATCTTTCCAAATGGGAAAATCCCATGACAGCGCCCAAAAAACAGAAAATGAGCATACCGATCACCGGGGCAAACTACCGATCGGATTATACGCAAAAACCGCCAAAGCCCAAAATGGCCGCACAAGACGCTTTTGTGAGTCCAGCCGCGGTCAAACCGCCTGAAGTTCAGAAAAGCAAAACCATCCCAAGCGCTGTCACACCGGAATCCGCTTCCGGCGCAACGACTTTTCAGAAAAAACCTGCTGGAATTCCGAACGAACCGGAAAAGGCGGCCCGGGCTTCCGCATCCAACACCGACGTCATCGCAGAAGCCTTGAAAGTTGTTTCAGAAAGCCTGAAATCCATGCAGGCCCTTCAAACCCAGACAGCCGAAACGCATAAAAAATTTCTGGAGACGCAATCGGACGCGAGCCGCAATCTTCAGAAAATGATGGACAGAACCCGCAGCCTGGCAGAGGCGTCCCTGGGATTTCGGCCGATGCTGCCGGAAACCGGATACTTACAGACAGCTCCGCCCGCTGATCTCCTGTCGGAAAAAACAGAACATTTCATAACTGAAACCATTTTAGAAACCACCGCCCCCTCTTCCCATCGATCTTATCATGAGATATCGGCCGCTGAAAAAACCGATCTCACGCGTGTTGACAGTGAGGATATTAAAAGCAATATATTGGATGTTGTCAGTGAGCTGACCGGCTATCCGGTAGAAATGCTTGAGACCGATATGGATATCGAAGCCGATCTTGGGATCGATTCCATTAAACGGGTTGAAATCCTGTCAACCCTGGAAGAAAAGCTGCCGAATATCGGTCCGATCTCACCGGAAATGCTCGGAGAGATGAAAACCCTTGGTCAAATCATCGATTATCTCTCTCAAACAAACGGAAAAACCCCTCCGGCTCCTGAAACCCTTGAAACCGCCTCAACACATTCCAGAAAAAAAATGGAAATCGCCATGCTTCAGGTTGTCAGCGAACTGACCGGATACCCCGTGGAAATGCTGGAACCGGACATGGATATCGAGGCGGATCTCGGCATTGACTCGATCAAGCGGGTTGAAATTCTTTCCGCGTTTGAGGAAAAAATGCCCGGACTGCCGCTGATTTCAACTGAGATTATGGGAGAACTCAAAACACTCGGGCAGATCATCGACTACCTTGCGGAACTTTCCGGAACCGGCCAGACCGAGGTCTCTGCTGCTGCCGCCTCCCCAGGTTCCCGCGACAAAATGGAGCAGACCATGCTTCAGGTTGTCAGCGAACTGACCGGATACCCCTTGGAAATGCTGGAACCGGACATGGATATCGAGGCGGATCTCGGCATTGACTCAATCAAGCGGGTTGAAATTCTTTCCGCGTTTGAGGAAAAAATGCCCGGACTGCCGCCGATTTCAACTGAGATTATGGGAGAACTCAAAACACTCGGGCAAATCATCGATTATCTTGCGAAACTTTCCGGAACCGGCCGGACCGAGGTCTCTGCTGCTGCCGCCTCCCCAGGTTCCCGCGACAAAATGGAGCAGACCATGCTTCAGGTTGTCAGCGAACTGACCGGATACCCCTTGGAAATGCTGGAACCGGACATGGATATCGAGGCGGATCTCGGCATTGACTCGATCAAGCGGGTTGAAATTCTTTCCGCGTTTGAGGAAAAAATGCCCGGACTGCCGCCGATTTCAACTGAGATTATGGGAGAACTCAAAACACTCGGGCAGATCATCGATTATCTTGCGAAACTTTCCGGAACCGGCCGGACCGAGGTCTCTGCTGCTGCCGCCTCCCCAGGTTCCCGCGACAAAATGGAGCAGACCATGCTTCAGGTTGTCAGCGAACTGACCGGATATCCCGTGGAAATGCTGGAACCGGACATGGATATCGAGGCGGATCTCGGCATTGACTCGATCAAGCGGGTTGAAATTCTTTCCGCGTTTGAGGAAAAAATGCCCGGACTGCCGCCGATTTCAACTGAGATTATGGGAGAACTCAAAACACTCGGGCAGATCATCGACTACCTTGCGGAACTTTCCGGTACACCCAAACCGGACAAGAATCTCCAGATGGATCATGGCGAAGATTCTTCTCTTGATGTTTCATATACTTATCCATCAGAATTTAAAGAACAACATGAAGTTGATCTGGAAGATGTTGAACGTCAGGTTGTCTCCCTTGTCGAGAAACCCTTCAACAGGGGTCGGCAACTTATTGTTCCAAAAGATCGAATTGTTTATATCCTGGATGATCAAACCGGTCTTGGAAAAGAGATTGCCTTTGTGCTTGAAAACCGGGATATCCGGACCGAATTGATACCCGGAGATCTGTTTGCGGATACTGAAAGCCTGAAAGACAACCTGCGCAATGCGGGCGGGCTGATCCTGATACCGGATGTCGATCTTCTAACAGACAAATTCAATCAGAAAACCATCTGGAACGAAAAAGATGTGCAGTTTCTGAAAAATTCATTTATTGCGGCAAGCCTGGCTGCAAAAGATATCATCCATTCCGCATCCAATGGAGGGGGCCTTTTGACAACGATAACCCGTCTTGACGGCTGTTTGGGTTTTTCCGGAAAGGGAGTACTACACCCCATTCAGGGAGGACTTGCCGGTCTTGTAAAGACAGCTTCCATGGAATGGGAAAATGTTTGTTGCCACGCGATCGATATCGCTCCTGCCTGGAAAGATAACAAAGAAGCTGCTCTGGCCGCGGTCGATGAAATCTTGAACCCTGGTCCAGTTGAAGTCGGACTGGATAAAAATTCACGATATCTGCTCATGCTGGCCCCATCGACTTCTCCGGAAGGAAAAATCCTGCTCAATGAAAAGGATGTGGTACTTGTAACAGGAGGTGCAAGAGGCGTGACCGCTGCCTGTTCATATACACTGGCAAAGCATGCCAAACCAACCATTATTTTGATGGGTCGCTCCCCCCTGCCCGCTCCGGAGCCCCATTGGCTCGAAGGGATAACCGACGAAGCCGCGATCAAAAAATCCATTATTCAAAATGAATTTTCCGGGCAGAAAGTAACGCCCGTACAAGTTGACAGTGTATTCAATAAATATATGGCCGGCCGTGAAATCATGAAAAACCTCTCCCGGTTGAAATCAACCGGAGCAACCGTTGACTATATATCGCTTGATGTTCGAAATTCGGACTCCGTCATTTCCGTGCTCGAAGAGATCCGAAACAATTACGGCCCGATTCGGGGGCTGATTCATGGTGCCGGTGTTCTGGAAGATCGATTCATTGTCGATAAAACGATTGAGCAGTTCAACAAGGTGTTCGACACCAAGGTAAAGGGCCTTCAAGTGCTGCTGAAAGCCACCCGGGAAGACAAATTGAAATACATTGTCCTTTTTTCCTCTGTCGCGGCAAGAATGGGCAACAAAGGGCAGGTGGATTATGCCATGGCAAATGAGGTTCTGAACAAGATTGCCCAGCATGAAGCTTTTTCCCGTAAAGAGTGCCGGGTCATCTCCATAAACTGGGGGCCCTGGGACGGAGGCATGGTAACCGCATCCCTGAAAAAAGAGTTTTCGAGAATGAATGTTTCCCTGATTCCGATCAAGGCCGGTGCAATGAGCATGCTCTATGAAATGATGGGAGGAAAAGACTGCCCGGTTGAAGTGGTTATCGGCGCAACATTATCCACCAATCCGAAAGAAGATGCGGCTGCCCGCGAAAACCAGGCGAAATCCACTCCCTTTGAGCAGGAGATCGATATCACAAACTATCCGATACTGGAATCACACGTCCTGGGAGGCAAACCAGTTGTTCCCTTCGCCATTATGTCGGAGTGGTTCGGACATGCGGCAATCAGCTGGAATCCGAATTTGTCGCTGTTTGGAATCGATGACATGAGGCTTCTTTCGGGAATCAAACTGGATAAAACGAAAAAAAAGATTCGACTGATCCCGGGCAAGTTCACACAAAAAGATGAATTTCTTGAAATCGATATGGAACTTGTGAATGGTTTTCAGAACAATGCCAGAACGATCTACTCCAAAGCCAGAGTTGTTCTGTGCGATAAGCCCTCCCCTGCCCCTGCCTTTGAAGTATCGGATCGGATAGGCGAAAAAACCTATTCCAAAACCATTGAAGAAGCCTATGAAAAGGTTCTTTTTCATGGAAATATGCTTCGAGGGATTCAACGCATTGAAGGGTATTCTGAAAAAGGAATGATTGCTGAACTGGTTTCCGCGCCAAAACCGGAAAAATGGATCACGAACCCCTATCGTGACAGGTGGCTCGGAGATCCTCTTGTAATGGATGCAGCCTATCAAATGGCAATACTCTGGTGTCATGAAATTACAGGGCTTGTATCCCTTCCGAGCTATAGCGAGGCTTACCGGCAGTATCAGAAAACGTTCCCGGAAAACGGCATTCAAGCGGTCCTCGAGGTCAGCGAACTCACGGATCACAAGATGAAAGGGGATTTCACCTTTCTCGATAAAAGCAAAAACGTGGTGGCGACAATTACCGGATATGAAGCGGTTATGGATGCCACGCTGATGAAGGCATTTAAAAACGCATAGCGTGTTGCCACGAATTTTTGACATTAACCTGTTTTCAGAGGAAAATGAGAAAATACCCACCCATTGCGGTTGTCGGGATGGCCGGGATATTACCCGGCGCTTCCAGCATAGAAAGCTTCTGGCAAAATATCATCAATAAGGTAAGTGCCATTTCAAGGGTCCCGGAGGGACGATGGATTGTCGAGCCTGAAGCGATCCATGCGCCCGGATATGAAAATGACAAGGCATGTTCTCTGTATGCCGGATTGATTCATCATTTCAAATATAATCCGGAAGGAATCGATATTGATCCGGACATGGCGCAGAACCTTGATCCGTTATATCAGCTTGTCCTTTCCGCGGGAAGGGACGCGCTTCAGGAATGCCGGATTTCAAACCTCGACAAAAAACGAACCGGTGTGGTTCTTGCCGCAATTGCGCTGCCGACAGATGCATCATCCACGCTGACTAGAGAGATACTGGGGCGCGCCTTTGAATCAAGGCTGCTTGAAGAGCTGAAAAAAAATCATCTGATCAACGATTTTGAAACAGATTCTTTTCATCTTTCGCGTTATCACAGCCTCTCATCCCGTGTAACCAGCCTTCCGGGAGCGATGCTGGCAAAAGGTCTTGGACTGGGTGGCGGCAGCTTTACCCTGGATGCAGCATGTTCATCTTCTCTGTATGCCGTCAAGCTGGCCTGTGACGAACTCAATGCGAAACGAACGGATATCATGCTGGCAGGCGGCGTTTCCCGCCCGGAATGCCTGTATACGCAGGTTGGATTCACGCAGCTGCAAGCTATTTCCCCCACCGGGAGATGCGCCCCGTTTGATAAAACCGCCGATGGTCTTGTCGTTGGTGAAGGAGCCGGTATTTTTGTCCTGAAGAGACTTGAAGATGCCTTGCGGGATCAAAACGACATTCTGGGATTGATTCACGGCACAGGCCTTTCAAACGACATTGGCGGGAACCTTCTGGCACCTGACAGTGAAGGTCAGATCCGGGCGATGAAAGACGCTTATCAAAAGACAGGATGGCATCCCCATGAAGTTGAACTGATTGAATGCCATGGAGCCGGAACACCGGTAGGTGACGGAATTGAGCTGGCAAGTCTCAGATCTCTCTGGGGAGAGTCCGGCTGGAAAAAAGAACAATGCGCCATCGGTTCCATAAAATCCATGACCGGGCATCTTCTCACCGGCGCGGGAGCCGCCGGCATGATTAAAACGCTGCTCGCGCTTAAACATAAAGTGCTTCCTCCCTCTCTCAATTTCTCAAGCCCTTCCGACAAAAGCCCGCTGATTGACAGTCCTTTCCGGGTCCAGACCCGTACGGATGAATGGACGCGAAAAGATAAAAAACCGTTAAAAGCAGCGGTGAGCGCGTTCGGTTTTGGCGGCATCAATGCCCATCTGCTTTTTGAAGAGTGGAATCCGGAATTATTCAACCCGGAAGTCTATATTCGAAACCCGGCCGCGGATCTCTCCGGCAGCGAAGATCGCCAGCCACCCGCCGCGGTAAGTGAAAGAACCGGGAATGAGAAATTGCCGCCCGTTGCCGTCACCGGAATGGGCGCCCTGTTCGGGAAATCGGATTCTCTGAAAAAATTTCAACAAACGATTTTTAACGGAAAAAACATATTCAACAAAAGACCGCAAAACAGATGGGGCGGAAGTGACGAAACAGCAGATCAACTGCTTGGGACCTCTGTCGATTTTGGTTCTTTTATCGAAGAGCTTTCGGTTTTTATCGGTGAGTTTCATATACAGCCCAATGAGATTCCGGATATGCTTCCCCAGCATCTCCTGATGCTGAAAGTGGTATCCAATGCCATGGCGGACGCAGGCCTTCCTCACCGTAAAGACCGTCCAAGAATGGGTGTTACCATTGGAATGGAGTTTGACCCGGAAGCGACAAATTTTCATCTTCGCTGGAATCTGTACAATGAAATCAAAAAGTGGAAAGAAAAACATAAGCTTACTCTCAGTGACAAAGAGACGGCGAACTGGCTCGAATCCGTCCGCAATGCCTCAGGCCCTCCCCTTACATCCGCCCGAACCGTAGGCGCTTTAGGCGGAATCATTGCAAGCAGGATCGCGAAAGAATTTCGATTTGGCGGTCCAGCTTTTGTCGTCTCCTGCGAAGCTTCATCCGGCATCAAGGCACTTGAAATAGGCGTTCGCTCTCTTCAGCTTTCAGAGACCGATGCCTTTCTTGTGGGTGCTGTCGATCTTCCGGCCGATGTTCGCAACATGGTTGCAGTGGATAACATTCGCCCCTTTACCCGAGAAAAAACCTGTCATCCGTTTGACGCGAAAGCAGATGGAACGCTTCCCGGTGAAGGAGCTGCCGCAGTGGTATTAAAACGGCTGGATGATGCCATTTCCGACGGCGACAGAATCTATGCGGTAATAAGAGGCATCGGCAGCGCCGGCAGTCAGGGGATTGAAATTCCGATGCCTTCTTCGGAAGCGTATCAGCTTTCTCTGGAGCGGGCTTTCAAAGACGCCGCCATTCCTGAAACCTCTATCAGCTATATCGAAACACATGGCAGTGGAGACAGGGCTGAAGATGATCTGGAAGCTGACGCCTTAAACTCCTTTTTCAATTTCAGCAAAAATCATCCATCCAGTTTAACCGACATCAATTCCATCGCGATTGGATCGGTCAAGGCAAATATCGGTCATACCGGTGCGGCTGCCGGACTGGCTTCTGTCGTAAAAACCAGCCTCTGTCTGTATCATGAAATTATCCCCCCCTTATCCGGTTTTATATCTCCCAAATCCAGCAACTGGGACAACGGGCCGTTTCACTTCCCCTTTTTCCCGCACTTCTGGATGAGAAATCGGCAGGATGGCCCAAGAAAGGCCTGTGTCGCCTCCATGACAATGGACGGCAACTGCAGTCATGTGCTTTTAGAGGGTTTTGACTATCTTACGGATGTCTTAAACAAGGACCTTCTTCAAAAAATCGAGTGGGAAAGAAAAAGACCGCTCGGCATCGAATCGGCTGGGCTCTTTGTTGTAGAAGGAGATCAAAAAGAAGAACTCATTGAGAATCTTGACGCCCTGTACCAGTTTGTTCACGACTTCTCCGACAAGGAGGAGAACATGGAAATGGTGGCCCGTGCATGGTACGCCAAAAATCCTCTGGATCCTTCGAAAAACCATTCTGTTTCGTTGATTGCCGAAAACAGCTTCAACCTGGGAAAGTGGATCAAAGAGGCCAAAAAAGCGATTCTTTCCGATACGGAAAGAAAAATAAACGGTTCTTTCGGCATCAAATACAATCCAGAACCAATAGGAAATTCAGGTGATATCGCCTTTGTCTTTCCCGGATCCGGAAATCACTATGTGGGCATGGGCAGAAAAATCGGTACAACCTGGCCGGAGACGTTGAGAAAAATGGATGCCGAAACCATGAGGCTTCGCACCCAGTTCATACCAGACCGATATGTTCCCTGCCGCACCTCATGGGATACCGGATGGGAGGCCGAAGCGCACAAAGATCTTGTCTCAAACCCTCTCAACCTGATCTTTGGACAGGTAGCTCACGGCAGTGTTGTGTCAAATCTTATCCGGGAAATGGCTCTGGAGCCTTCGGCTGTAATCGGCTACAGCCTGGGAGAATCAGCCGGTTATTTCGCACTGGGCGCATGGCCTGAACGAGGCAGCATGCTGGAGAGACTGGAAGATTCCAACCTTTTCCGCACTGAACTGGCCGGGCCCTGTAATGCCGCGCGCAAGGTGTGGAAAATTCCGGCCGCGGATGAGGTTGACTGGTGCGCTGCGACCGTCAACCGGGATGCCGGTCGTGTGAAAACCGTATTGCGGAAATTTCCAGAGGCCTATCTTCTGATTGTCAATACCCCCAGTGAATGCGTGATCGGGGGACGCCGACCCCAGGTGGAAGCCGCCATCAAACGGCTTGGCTGCGATGCTTTTTTCCTGGAAGGTGTGGTTACCGTTCACTGTGCCGCCGCGGTTCCGGTCAAGGAAGCGTACCGGGAACTGCATGTTTTTCCCACACACCCACCGGAAGGCATCCGATTCTACAGCTGCTCTTTTGAAAAAGCACCTGAAAAAATCACAACCAAATCGACGGCAACCTCCATACTCAATCAGGCGCTCTTTGGTTTTGATTTTTCGGCAACCATCCGGCAGGCCTATAAAGACGGTGTAACCATTTTTCTGGAGATGGGGCCTCACGCATCCTGCTCCCGAATGATCGATGCGATTTTAGAGGATCAGCCGCACTTTGCGATTTCCGCGTGTTTAAAAGGCGAGGATACTTATCTTACCCTGCTTAAATTTCTGGGTTCTCTCATTGCCGAAAGGGTCACCCTCAATCTTGACCAACTGTATGGTGAACATACCTATCCCCAAAAAATATATACAAAGGATATTCAAAAAACCGGCCGGCAGATTACCCTGCACATCGGCGGGAGATCATCCAAACCGCCGCTTCCAAAACTCCTCTCCAGGCAGGTGGAAAATCAGATACAACGCCGGGAACCCTTTAGAGAGATTCAGACGGTTTCCTATGATTTCGAGGCGGCGCTCTCTTCAGCGGATTTTGGAACACTGTCCGAACATCCTTATGTGGAACTATTGGACACGGTGAGAGAAAATATGGCCGCCATGTCGGAAGCGCATAATGAATTCCTTTCGTTTTCCAGCCATCTCAACAAGGCTTTTGCCCAGGCCGTTGATTTTCAGACCAGTCTTCTCGAGCAACTGGTTTCATCCAATGACGGCGCTTCTCTTGCAGAAATTCAACGCCTGAAAAAGGTTGAGAATGATACACGCGTTTCTTCAGCCCGGACGATTATAACAGAGCAGCCCCCTCCTCAGAAAATCACAAAACCCGCCTTTTCCCGGGAGATGTGCATGGAGTTCGCGACAGGCTCTGTTGGAAAAGTGCTTGGACCGGAGTTTGCGGTAGTGGATTCCTATAAAGCGAGAGTAAGGCTTCCGGACGAACCGCTTATGCTGGTGGATCGAATCCTTTCGGTAAAGGGCGAAAAAGGGTCGATGGGTTCCGGAGAACTGGTAACTGAACACGATGTCCACCCGGGAGCCTGGTATCTGGATGGCAACCGGGTGCCTGTCTGCATATCGATTGAGGCAGGCCAGGCAGACCTTTTTCTATGCGCTTACCTGGGAATCGACCTCAGGGTAAAGGGGAAACGGACTTATCGCCTTCTGGATGCGATCGCGACCTTTCACCATGGACTGCCCCAACCCGGGGATGTGATCCGCTACGTTATTCAAATCGAAAAATTTATTCGGCAGGGAGAAACCTATCTCTTCTTTTTTCATTTTAACGGCTATATCGGAGATACCCACATTATCAGTATGAGAAACGGCTGCGCGGGGTTTTTTACAGAAGAAGAGGTTAAAAATTCCGGCGGGATTGTTCTGACTGAAAAAGAAAGGCAAAAGATCCCCGGGAAAAAGCCTTCAGGCTGGAAAGATCTGGTTCCCATGGAGGTCGAATCCTATGATGACGAGGGCATCGACGCGCTTCGAACCGGAGATGTTGAAAAATGCTTTGGTCCCCTGTTCCGCGATATCACCCTTGCCAGGTCCATATCACTGCCGTCCGGAAGGATGAAACTGATCGATCGGGTTCTGGAACTGGATCCCACAGGCGGTCGATTCGGTCTGGGTGTCATACGGGCCCAGGCGGATATTCATCCAAACGACTGGTTTCTGACATGCCATTTTGTCGATGACATGGTGATGCCCGGAACCCTGATGTATGAATGCTGCGCTCACACGCTGCGCGTTCTTCTTCTCCGCATGGGATGGGTAACTGAAAAACAGGGCGTTTGCTATGAACCGGTTCCCAACGTCGGTGCTGTTCTCAAGTGCCGGGGTCCGGTTACACCGGAAACAAAACACGTCTTATACGAAGTTTCCATAAAAGAGATCGGCTATTCCCCTGAACCGTATGTGATTGCAGATGCCATCATGTATGGGGATGATGAACGGATTGTCATTTTTCAGGACATGTCGATGAAAATGACCGGTTTGACACGACAGGAGATCGAAGCCTTCTGGGCCAAAAGAGAAAAAGGCAGGTCCCATCCGCGCTTATCCTGCGAAAAGCCGACGATCTACACCCGCGAGCAGCTTCTGGCCTATGCGATCGGAAATCCCAGCGAAGGGTTTGGCGACCGGTATAAAATCTTTGATCAGGAACGGAAAATCGCAAGACTTCCAGGACCGCCCTACTTTTTTATGGACCGAATCACCCATGTGGAACCTGAACCCTGGGTCCTGAAACCATCCGGATGGATTGAAGCGGAATATACCATTCCACCTGACGAGTGGTATTTCCGGGCCAATCGGGTTCCGGAAATGGCTTTCTGCGTACTTCTCGAAATTGCCCTGCAGCCTTGCGGATGGCTCGCAGCCTACCTTGGATCCGCGCTGCGGAGTGAAACCGATCTGAAATTCAGAAATCTTGGAGGAAAAGCGATTCTCCATGAAAATATCATGCCCGATTTTGGAACGCTGACCATGAGAGCCAGGCTTACAAAAGTATCGGAAGCCGGAGGCCTCATTATTGAAGAGTTTGACATGGAAGTCCTGAGAGAAAATCAAATCATATATAAAGGGGATACGGTTTTCGGTTTTTTTACCGCGGAAACCCTGGCAAACCAGGTGGGAATCGGAAATGCTTCCAGGATGGCGTATTCCCCCACGCCGGATGAAATCAAACGCGGAACATTCCATAGGCTTGAAGATGAAGCCCCGCTTTTCCCGGAAGATCCGGATCTCCATGATGCAGCTCCGGCAGCCATGCCGGCAAAGGCGCTCCGCATGATTGACAGGATCGATCTCTATGTGCCGGATGGCGGCCCCGAAGGGCTCGGGTTTATCCGGGGAATCAAAGAAATTGATCCAGATGAATGGTTTTTCAAAGCGCACTTCTACCAGGACCCGGTATGTCCGGGGTCTCTGGGGATAGAATCCTTTATTCAGCTCATGAAATTCGCGGCCCTTGACCGCTGGAAGGAGTTAACCGAAACCCACACCTTTGAATTTGTCACCGGAAATGAGCATACCTGGCTTTACCGTGGACAGGTTATCCCCACGAACAAAATCGTGGAAGTGGATGCCGTTATCACCCGGGTCGAGGATTCCACCTCTCCGGCCCTGTTTGCGGACGGCTTCTTGAAGGTGGATGGACTGTTTATCTACCAGATGAAAAATTTCGGAATCAGGCTGGTGCCGAAGAAGTAAATTTTTTCTTTTCAGATCTCACAAAGAGTACAAAGACTTTCTCGCGCAGAGACGCCAAGGCGCAGAGAAAAGCGAAAACAATAATCGTTCCATGTACCTTGTAAATCGTTACGTTTTGTTCCTGCCAGTAAGTTGCTCCATTTTCGTATCAAAAAAAGGGTTATTGCCCTGATATAAGGCGGTTTTAAGGCAGCATCTTGTTTATTTTCATATAACTATTTTAGTTCGACCCCATTTTTATTTTTTTTTACTTTCATTTTCATGTATCGGAAGAAAAACCAAATAACAATAATTTTTATGGATTTAAGACCGGTCTCCTTCCGCCGCTCATTCAAATCGCTCTGCATCATGCTTTGGTTGTGTGCTGTTTTGAAAAAACGCTCCAGCCCGATTAACGTTGCGCCTCTGCGCCTCTGCGTGAGCATCTCTTTTGTTTGATACAACCTGAAAGAATTTCGATAGTTGTGATTTAAATTTTCGATTGCTTTCGGCAGCCTGTGATAGGAGAAAAACTAGTGAAATCATTTCACAATAAACTTACCTTTTGTTCCTAATGCCGCCGCCTTTGCTGTTTGCCGGAATAAATAGCCGGTTTTTCAAAGGAAGATAACTATTTAAATTCATAAGATATTCATTCGATTTCAGAATAGATGGCATGTTAATTGCTATAACCATTGACATCGCTTGCAAAATGGAATATCTTATTGCAATGAAATTAATAGGTTATCTATGAACACGAATGAGCTGAAACAAGATGATGGTTCGGGAATGGAAGCCGCCGGCAGAAAGCATATCATTTATCGGCCGATCAATGGCGGAAATCATAAAAAAAAGCGTGTTGAAGAAAAACCATTCCACATGATCAAATCCTCCTCGAAGGAGAGCAGGATCGGTCGCAGAAATGTCGGCAGTCGGGAGCAATTGGTCGACATTCTCAACCTGATCAACTTCCAGGACGGTACGATACGCGCCAGTTTCAGACATAAAAAATTCAACCGCTCCATTGCACGCAGTGTATATACAAAAATGTGCCACGGCAGCAGGCTGGACTGTGTTTGGGCAAACAAGACCGGAATACAGCAGATCATCAAATCGTATACCTTTCAGAGTCTTCTCATAAACGACGGCAACAATCTTCTCCTTGTCAATCCTGAACTGATCGACATCGACATGCATGGCGTCAGCTTCGCCCTCCCGAACACCTATTCGGAAATCGGGAAACGAAAAGTCAAAAGGCACGCCTGTACGGGCATAGACGTTCAGATGTTTCAGAACGGCTCATTTTTTAATGGAACCCTGTCGGACTTCAATCCCCTGACCTTCAAGGTCGTGAGTGAAATCAACGGTCAGCATTCCTCCGCGGGCATCAATCCGGATGCCCGAATCAACCTGATCTTTTCTTCTGCGGGTGAATCCCTCTATTCCAGTGAATGCAGGATATTAAGACAGAATGGCGGCCCCAAAGCCAAAACGTACATTTTTGAACCGATAACGCACCAGATTCAAAAATTCAAACCCGGTGAATACCGCAGCTCGCGGCTGGCGCTTATTCCCACACCGGATATCATCTTTCAGCACCCATTTACCGGAAAGATGTTCAGCCGCAAAGTCCTGGACATTTCCGGTTCAGGGGTTGCCGTAGAAGAAGCAGAAGAAAGCGCGGCTCTTTTACCCGGCATGATCATACCGAAACTTCAAGTGGGTTTTGCAGGCGGCCTCGCGCTTACATGCAGAGCGCAGGTTGTATATCGAAAACTTTCCGGAAAAAACAACACGGGCAACCTTGTAAAATGCGGAATTGCAATCATCGACATATCCCCGTTGGATCATATGAAACTTCTGGCCATTCTCAGTCAGGCCGAGAACAAAAATTCCTATATTGACAACAAGATCGATATCGATGCTTCATGGGATTTCTTTTTTAAAGCAGGAAGCATCAAGCCGGCGGAATACGCAGTCCTGAAAGCGGATAAAGAAAACATCAAAAACACCTATAAAAAGTTATACGACTGCAATCCGGATCTGGCCAGACATTTTATATACCAGACCGATGATACCATAAAAGGGCACATGGCCATGGTGCGCTTCTATGAAAATTCATGGCTTATTCATCATGAAGCCGCTGGATCGCCTATCATCGAAGCACGGCTGGGGGTACTGAACCGAATTGCACAGTTTATACATGATTCTCACAGATTCTCTTCTATCCATATGGATTTTGTGATGAACTATTTTGATAAAAGCAACAAGTTCAGTGATCTGGTTTTCAAGGGTGCTGCCTCTAAAATAAATGATCCAAAAGGCTGCTCCCTGGATTCATTCGGGTATTTTCGATACCGGGAATCCTACGCGGACATGAAGCGTCTCTCCGAACCATGGCGGCTGACCAAAACGCTTCCTCAGGACTTGATGGAACTGAAAAACTCATACCATATCGGATCAAAAGGCCTCATGCTCGAGGCGCTCGACCTGCTGCCTGACAGAAACCAAGGCCGCGGACTCTCCGAAGAATATCAAAAACTGGGTTTAAAAAGGGGAAAATATCTGCTGTCGCTGAGAAAGGCGGATGTGCTCAAGGCTGTAATCCTCATCAATGTATCGGACATCGGCCTTACGCTTTCAAACATGACAAGCTGCATCAAGGTTTTTATTCCGGACCAGGAATACCTTCCCCAGGAAATTCTGTATTCCGCGCTTTCCCGGATTCTTGCGAAAGTCGAACGCAGCGAAATTCCCGTACTTCTTTTTCCCCATGAATACGCAATCCAGCAGTCCATTGCCATTGAGAAAGAGTATTACCTGTGGATTCTGAACACGCAGTATTCCGATCAGTTCTTCAGCCATATCAAGCAGCTTGTCAAACAATAATCGAACCGGTTTCTACGCCAGCATTCCCCCGTCACATGTGATGCATGAGCCGGTTGTAAAGGAGGAGGCCTCCGAAACCAGGTACAGAACGGCACCTGCCATTTCCGAGGGAGCTGCTTCTCTTCCCAGAGGAATCTGCTGAACGATATACTTATAGATCTCATCGTTATCAAGCATGACCTTTGAAAAATTTGTTCTTGTAAAACCGGGAAGCAGCGCGTTCACACGGATATTCTTTGGAGCCAGTTCCTTTGCATAGGCCTTGGTCATTGAGATCAGTCCGGCTTTGGTAATGGAATATATTCCCTGCATAGGTGCCGGCCGGATGCCGTTCACAGACGCCACATTCACAATCGCCCCGCCGCCCGCATTTATCATCAACGGTACGGAATGCTGAATCATAAAAAACGGACCTTTTAAATTAACGGCAAGGGTCTTATCCCAGGCCCATT
Organism: Desulfobacterales bacterium; assembly: GCA_046484745.1. GTDB lineage: Bacteria > Desulfobacterota > Desulfobacteria > Desulfobacterales > SURF-7 > JAQYVL01. The sequence continues at coordinate 54,534 of JAWOIJ010000024.1, forward strand.
CTTCCGCACCGAGCATTTCTCCAAAATAGGGGTTGGCAGCCGCATTATTGACCAGGATATCGAGTTTCCCGAATTTTTTTTTCACTTCATCAAAAAGCGACCGGATCTGACCCATGTCGCTCATGTTACACTCGATGGTTGTAGCGTTTCCGCCCTTCTCGGTTATCTTGTCGGAAACCTGATTCAAGGCATCGATTTTGCGACTTGCAAGAATGCAGTGCGCGCCGTTTTCAGCCAGCGTGTATGCGATTGCTTCTCCAATTCCTCTGCTGCCTCCGGTGATTAACGCAATTTTGCCGTTTAAGGAAAAATTTATCATGGTTCTACCTCATGTTGATTATGTTGGTTTTAAGAAAAAATGAAACCGCATCGTGCTCGACCGGCTATAAATCCGATTTCTCAATGAGCTGCATCGCTGCCCGTTCAAGGATGACAACAGCCCCGATGAGCATCGCAAATCGCTTATCCCTGGTCTGTCCGTGATAATACCGGTAGTATATCTGCTGCGCGATACCGGCCAGTTTAAAAAGACCGAAGCAAAAATAAAAATCTATTGAGTCAATCTTTCTTCCGGAAAGTTCCAGGTAATACTCAACCAGTTCCTTCCGGGTCATCATCCCCTCTTCCGTTGTCGGCATCATGCGTGTCAACTGGAGTTCCGGAGAATCATTTCGATCGACCCAATACGCGAGGGAGGAACCCAGATCCATTAACGGATCACCAATGGTTGCCATTTCCCAGTCCAGGATTCCGACGATTTCAAGTGGATTGTCCGGGCTTAAAACAACATTATCGAATTTATAGTCATTATGAATGATGCAGGGCCGTTTCGACTCCGCCGGCATCTTTTCCTGCAGCCATTGCATTACCTTTTCAAAATCCGGAGCATCATCGGTTTTCGCATCCCGATACCGTGAACTCCATCCTTCGACCTGGCGTTTGACATACCCTTCGGGTTTTCCATATCCATCAAGGCCTATTTCCTTATAATCGATGCAGTGGAGCTGATTCAGTATCCGGATAAAATTTTTACACAGACCGTCGGCATCTTCCGGCGCGAAGGAAAGGCCTTCCGGGAGATCCTTCCGAAGGATGATGCCGGGAATCCGTTCCATCACATAAAAAGGGCATTCCATGATGTCCGTGTTCTCGGAATAGGCAAGGGGCTTTGGAGCATATTGAAAAACCGGATGCAACGCATCCAAAATTTTATACTCCCTTGACATATCATGGGCGGTTTTCGCTTTTTTCCCGAACGGAGGTCTGCGAAGAATCATTTCCTTCTCTCCAACCGTTATCAGGTATGTCAGGTTGGAGAAGCCGCCGGGGAATTGTTTGATGACAAACTCCCCTTCAAGGCCGGGTATGGTATCTCGCAGAAATGCTTCAACCTTCCGGTTGTCCAGTTCCTCTCCCTCTCTGATTTTGATTGGCGCATCCATGATCGCCATGATCAAACCTCCTTATCTTTCTTGAGCCGGCATGATGAATGTCTCAACAAAGTGAATGATGAAACCGGCATATTCGTCCACGGAAACCTTTCGCCGCGAATATTTCCATCTTTTCAAATACCAGTCCTGAAGCATCGGTTTGATCACCGAGGCCATCAGCATTGGATTTTCAACTGAGAAAACTTTCTGTCTGTTGCCCTCTTCAAAAATATCCATAAATATTTTTTCCGTGAACAGTTCCGATGCAATTGCTTTCTTCTGCTCTTCTTTTTTCATCGTTCGGGTTTCCATGAAAAAAAAGATGAACCACTCGGGCATGATCTCGCTGAGATAGAGATGGGACTGTATCGCGGTTCGCAATTTTTTCTGAATGGTTTCAGCCTGTTCAATCATCTCCAGCATTACGGTTGATATAAAACGCTGACTCTGCTCCCGGATAATGTTCAGCAGGTCTTCTTTTGTTGAAAAATAGGAATACAGGGCTCCCATCGAAAGACCTGTTTCCCGGCAGAGATCCCGGAGACTCATTGCAGCAAAACCTTTTTTACTGCTGAGTTTAAGCGTTGCATTATAGATCGTTAAAAGATTTTTAACAGCCCGCTCTTCTTTTTTGATTTTGATGGACCGGCTGTTCTCATTAAAGATATTACGGCAAATATCTTCACTCGATATGGTCTGCAATTTTCGAAAGTCGTTATAATTCATGGAACCGGTTTCTTCTTGTAGTTTACTTTACCTTGTCGGCTTTTTTCTGAGCTTCAGTAAGCAGCCGTTTGCCCAGCATGAGACGATGAACCTCATCCGCGCCATCATAAATCCGCGCTGCGCGTTCATGGCGGTAGAAATAGGACAGGATGGTGTCATCCGACATCCCAAGACCGCCGTGTACCTGCAAAGCCCTGTCAATGACACGCTGCATGGTATTGGCCACCACGACTTTAATCATGGAGATGTCATTTCTCGCGGCACTGGCCCCGACCGTTTCAATCCGCCATGCCGCATAAAGGGTCATGAGTCTTGCTGCCTGTATCTCGGCGGCTGAATCCGCAACCCAGTTTTTTATCGTCTGCTGCGTGGCGAGGGTTTTGCCGTCAGGTGTGATCTGCCGCTCATTGGCCCGTTTACACATGAGATCATAGGCGCGATTGCAGATACCGAGCCACCTCATGCAGTGATGTATCCTTCCGGGTCCGAGACGATCCTGCGCAATCACAAAGCCGTGCCCTTCAGGGCCCAGAAGATTCTCACGGGGAACCCGGCAGGACTGGTAAATAATTTCCGCATGACTGGCATAATCGCTTCCGACATGCCCCATGATCGAAATATTTCGAACCAGGTTAAAGCCGGGGGTATCGGTAGGAACAATAATCATGCTGGCATTCAGGTACTTGGGTGCGTCCGGATTCGTTACCGCCATTACAATCGCAAATTTTGACCCATCAGCAGAACTCGTATACCATTTATGCCCGTTAATTAAATAATTATCCCCATCTTTGACAGCGGTCGTTTCCAGCATCACCGGATTGGAGCCCGGCATATTGACTTCCGTCATTGAAAAACAGCTTCGGATTTTGCCTGCGACCAGCGGTGCAAGGTACTTTTCTTTCTGTTCCTCGGTCCCGTATTTGTGCAGAATCTCGATGTTTCCGGCATCCGGTGCCTGGCAGCCGAAAATATAATGTCCGAGCGGAGTCCGTCCCAGGGCCTCGGATACGAGCCCATGCTCCACAAGATCAAGCCCCATCCCTCCGTACTCTTTCGGATGGTTCGGAGCCCATAATTCCATTTGCTTGACCATTTTCCGTTTTTCTTCAAAAATTTTCAGGCCGTCACGAAATTCCATTTTCGTAAACTGAGATTCCATGGGAATCAGCTCTTTATCAACAAACTCATTGATCATTCCGAGAATGACTTTCATCTTCTCCGATATCGTAAAATCCATGCTTTCCTCCTTTCTGTTTTCGCGAAACAGATGTTAACCTTTTTGAGTGCCGAAAAAATAAATTTACCTGTAGGTCACAAGTGCTCTATTCCCATTGATTTCAAGATGCGCATGTTCATTAAAAGACATCAGCATGATCCGGTCATGCGTGCACTTGAACCGTGTTACCGAAGTGTTGATGATCTGCCAGTTAAGCTGTATGGCGGAAGAACTGGAAAGGGACAACGCTTTTTGAACAACAACGGAAATCGGGCCACCTGATGAAAAGATAGCGATTTTTTTCCCTTTTCCGTCGGATTCCATCACCTGTTGAACGCCATGCTCAACCCTGGCGGCAAACTCCTCCCACCGGACAAGCCCGGGAATGTTGAAATCACCTGAAACCCATCGCATCATGACTTTTTCAAAAACTTGTTGAAAAGATTTTTTATCGGCAAACATCTTTTCAACACGATGAGAAAAATCGGGTTCTTCTTCGATAAGAAGCGGTATGATTGCGGTCAGCACGGATTCCGGATCATACTCGTTGAACGCTTCAATCTGCTTCAATTCCGGATAGTGAATGTGATGTTTTTCGTACATCCGGGTGAATGCTTCGGCTGTCTCGAGATGCCGCTGCAATGTTCCCGAATACAAAACATCGAACCGAAGACCCAGGTCGAAGAGATAATCGGCAAGAATGCGTGACTGATCAAACCCTCTTTCCGATAGTCTGTCATAGTTTTCTTTTCCAAAAGACGCCTGACCATGTCGTATCATGAAGATGGTGCTCATTTGTTTCCTTTATTAGACGGTTTCCACCCAACTTATCGTATTCTAAAAATATGTCAATAAAAAAATAAAACGAGCGCTCGTTTTTTTAAAGCCCGGCACCCTTTCGGCTGCATGGCATCTGGGCAATGATTCTCCTCGTAACCAATTTTTCAGGTTGCACCAGAAAAAGACAGCCCCGGCAGGAAAAGGGTCAGGCATCGCAAAGCAAGTTTTGGCAACTGAATCGTGTTGAAAACCGTTTGTCAGGGATCAAATAAAAATTCAATGGAATTCAAACCGCCGCTGATTTCAAACGTGAGCATCTGGGCAAGGGCATTTAATATCACAATGGCGTTTTTGTCCGCGTCCTTTTTTGCGATACTGCCTGTTCTGTCAAGAATTCCCCGGTTAACCTGCTGAACCTTGTCATAGTGTTCATCCAGTTTTTCAAGCTCGAGGTCCGGTTTCCGGCCCTTTTTATATTCAAAATACTGCCGGAGCAGATAGATTGATGTTGATCGAAAGATGGTTTCCTGAATCGTTGAAAACGGCAGATGGAATCTGGCCATCGGCTTGAAAAAATTCATGATCGGGCAATTACTGGTCGCCATGATAATGCCAAAGATTGAAAACAGCCCTTCCTGAATCGCGGCTTCCCGAAGATAGGTTCGTTCGGGCGTGATGCATTGAACAACGCAATTATCCGAAGAAATTTCATCTTTAAACTCTTCAATAAGCTCTGCAATATTGACTGCAATCGGACAGTAGGGAACCGCCTCCTTTGTGATGGGGCAGCAGGCGCACTGATGAAACTCCAATTTTGCCCAATCCGGCCTGAGCTCCTTGGTTCTGGAAATAAGGGTAATGGTGTCCGGATCCAGCAGGATATCGAATTGTTTTGTTTTTCCATTTTCAAACTGGAATTTGTAGGTAATTCGGTATGGTACTTTTTCTTCCATTCAGACCCCTCTTGAGAAAGGGTTACGGTTCAATTTTTTTCAATGCCCTGGCCAAAGCGTTTTTATGAAGCTCGGCAGCCAGATGGACCGGACTTTTGCCATATATCGGATCCCAGTTCGCAGGATCAGCGGTGCAGAAATACTGCGTTTCAAGACCCATTGTAATCAATGCCTGATCAGCCGGAAGGTGTAATACTTTTTTTGCAGCCTCCCATGTTGCCCCGCACGGAGCACCTTTCAGGACTTCTATACGGACGATCCTATCCTTCTCCATCTTCAATTGAAATTCAGGATTCCCGAACTTTTCACCATATACTCCAAGACAGACCTGCCTTGCAAGTGCGCATCATGTCGGAGGTGTGATAACGCCCTCAACCCGGGTTTTTTTACCGGAAGCGACTACCGGAATATTACGCTTTCGGCACATCAGCGCAAGATCGTGCGAAAGGTCCGGGTGCTGTGTAAAGTCAAGCACCAGATCCGCCTCGATGTTGTCCGGTAAATATTCAACCGCATTGTCAACAACCGGCGGGAGGGAGACATCTATTGAAATGGTATGGATCTTAAATCGATCCTGTCCATACTTTCGAATGCCCGCGATCTTGCTTTCTCCCCGCTTGCCTTGCTGGAAAACAAGAATAACCTGTTTTTCATCATTACCGTTTTTCATCTTTCTGCCATTACATTTTAAAAGGTTCCCATCTTTTGGAAGCGATACACATAATGCAATACCGCCTATAAAACAAGCTCCTGGATAAATCGTGTAAGCTGATTCAGATTCTGACAGGGGCGCACCTCATGACAATACGCCTTGTACAGATTCATTTCGCTGTCGCCGGAATTCCAGAATCGTTCCGGCTCCGGATTCAGCCAGACGACCCGACGGCATTTTTCTCTCATCTCACCCAGAATCTGATCCTGAGGATTAAAATGATTTGACCGGCCGTCACCGACAATGATCAGGGTCGTTTTTTTATTCAGAACATCCATATAGTTCTTTTTAAAGCGGACAAACGTTTCTCCGTAGTCGGTGAGCGCTTCATAATTGATATCCGCTTCTTCCATAACCTTTTCCACCGCTTCATTGATTTCATTTTTTTCAAAAATCTGCGTCACATCGGCAATCTCCGATACAAAGACAAAACTTCTGACCTTGCTGAAGCAGTCCTGAAGGGAAAATAACATGTTGAGCATAAACCGTGCCGCAGACCAGACCGATCCCGACACATCACAAATGGTAACGATTTTACCCTTTCGCGGAGGACGTTTTTTATAAATCACTTCGATGGGTATCCCTTGATAACGGCCTGCCCGTCGCAAGGTTTTTTTGACATCTAAAACACCTCTGTTTCTGGAAGCCCACCTTCGGGTGATCATGTCATTCATTTTTCGGACAAGCTGCTTGATAACCTCGCGCATTTCCTCTACTTCGCGTTGAGAAAGAGAAGAAAAGAATTTTTCTCCAAGGCCCTTCTTTTCGTCAGCCCCGGTATCCAGCCGTTTCAGGCTTTCATTGTCGGGCTTCACTTCTTCTGTCAGCATGTTCAATGCCTTGTCAAGCCGCTGGTTGAAAAATTCAGATGCTTTCCGTTCTGACCCGCTGCCGGCCACTCCGGATTTTCCTTCCATAAACCGCATGATTCTGCTTCTTGTCCGGTTGATCGCAAGCATAATCTCAAGACGTCCGGACAAACCGCTCAGATTGGACTTGAGGATCTGTGAAGAAACCTCCTCCTGATTTTTCAGCTGCTGCAGTTTTTCAAGAAACAACAGCGGGTCTCCGGACAGGAAATCAACAAGTGCTTCTTCAAGAGAATTTCCCTTTTCTTCATCGCGCAGCCTGTTCAGAATTTCCTCATGCAAACCAGGCCCTTTTGTTTCCATATTCATTGCGTCAAGCGCTGGTGTCAGAGAATGGAAATACAGGGCGTACAGCATTTCAAAATGGCTTTGATCTCGACGGGTTTTTACAAAATTGGTGTTCAAAACCGCCTTGAACTGTGATTCATCCGTCAGGTTGATCAGGTTTAGCTGGGATATGCAGTCAAGTACTTCCGAAGTGGATATTTTTAAATCCGACGTTCTGCACACGGATACAAATTTAAGGATCAGATCAACCATATTTCAGATGTTCAGCTTTGAATGATTGTGGAGATCGATCGTTTCACCAAATCCGTGTCTGACCGATACTTGCAGATCACATTCAGCGTATCGATCACAACCTCGGGTGACAGGTCGTCAATCTGAAGTGCGATGAGAGAATGCGCCCAATCCAGGGTTTCCGAAATGGAAGGCGGCTTTTTCAGATCCATTTCACGAATTTTTATAATCGTATCTACGAGCCGGCTAATCAGTGCCTCCCGGATGCCGGGAACTTTCATTTTGACAATCATGGATTCCAGTTCATGGCCCGGATAATCGATGTAAAGATGCAGACAGCGTCGTTTGAGGGCGTCGCTCATGTCCCGGTAGTTGTTGGAGGTTAAAACGACAAAAGGGATTTGGATGGCTTTTCGGGTTCCAATCTCCGGTATGGAGACCTGGAAATCACTTAGAAGCTCGAGAAGAAATGCTTCAAATTCAGGGTCTGACTTGTCCACCTCATCGATCAGCAGAACAACCGGTTCCGGTGAGCTGATTGCCTTCAAAAGAGGTCTTGTCTGGATAAAACGTTCTGAAAAGAATGCGTCTTCCTGATCCGCTATTTTATCAACCGCTTCGGAAAGTGATTTGGATTCCGATATAACATCCTGGATTCTCTCCTTGACGATTTGCGTGTAGAGAAGCTGTTTTGCGTATTCCCATTCATAGAGGGCTTTGGCCTCATCCAGGCCTTCATAGCATTGAAGCCTGATCAACTCCCGGCCGAGGGTTTTCGCGACCGCTTTGGAAAGTTCGGTCTTGCCGACGCCAGCAGGACCTTCCACGAGCATGGGCTTTTGAGTCGCATCTGCAAGAAACACAATCGTTGCAATCTCTTTTGATGCAATGTAGTTGGCTTCCGCGAGCCTTTTTTGAACATCTTCCACACTCTTGAATTTCATAAATGAATTTCCCCCGGTTGATTGCCCTGGATCTGAAATGAACCATACTAACCATTATCCATCCCAATATCAAACAGAAAAACCCGGAACCGGTAAATTCGCGATCTATTTTATTCTAAATTTTTCTCGCCATTCCTCGCGGCCGTCTCTAAAAATCACCTCATCCTTATTGATTTTTGCAACGACGATTCCATCACAGGTCTGCCCCTCTCGAAAGATTCGATTGTTGATCACGGCAAAGCTTTTTGTCGAATCTTCCGCCCATACAAGCGCCTGAAGTTCGATTCGCGGGTCGTTCTTCAATTTCGGCAGAAAAGGCTGATTATTCTCCTCACGGCCGGCGGGAATTGTTTCGATATTGTTGGATTCTGGTTGTTTTGTCGAAAGTAAGCCCCTTTCAGTCATTGGCTTTTTTCCAACCACGGGAGGCTTTTGCTGGATCGATCGTGTGTTCTCCGGGAAAATCTTTTTTTCAGGCAGGCGGAACCGTTCCTGGAGTGCGTCAGTATCGTTTTTCCGGCTCAATGCCGCCTTGACTTGCTTTTCTTTTGTCAACGTGTTCACGGCCTGCGTTGAATCCCGAAAGGAGTAAAAAATGAACCCCCCTGAAAAAAGAAACAAAACCATGAACAGGAGTAAAAAAAACATGGCGTTATTTTTGAAACGGATTCTTTTTCCTCTCTCCTTCATGAATTGAAACGAATCCGGCCAACCCTTTTCGCTGTGTTTTTCGGCTCCCTCGTGTTCAAGCTTCTTCAGGGCTTTTAATATCGAGCTCAATTATCCTCCGGTTGAATGCTGCCTTTCATCAATACCATGCCCGGGTTCAGGCGGTAAAATACGAGGAATGTTAAAATCCCGGCCTTCATTATACAAAACAATTCTCGTGAGAGGACCGACAATTCCGTCTTCAATGAGTCCATATTTCTTCTGTATGTCGGTCACGGCATTTTTAGCCGATTCATCATAAAAAGGACTCATGACGATCTCACGATAACCGATCTCCCGGAGATGCATTTTCAGCGTCAGGATGGAGTCTCTTGTCGTATTGATCGGTATGATACCCGAGTAGTTGTAAAAATTTTTCCAGATAACATAAAAAACTCCGGTCCAGTATTTGGAAAGCTCGCTTTCGTTCACCGAAATTTTCCCGTTGTCAAACTCCAGGATCATGCTGGTGCCCTGTATCCTGGAAAGGAGCAGATATTTGGGGGATAATCCTCCGGGAATAAACAGTTCCATGATTGCCGGGTGATTCAACACCTTGATCAGGTCGAGATCACCTTCCAGCTTTTTCGAATTCAGGTTGTTCTGTTTGGCTGCGAGCCTGAAGAACGACTGATCATCATCGATATCATTTAAAAAATACTTGACCCCGGTTTCAGCCCTCCAGAGGTCAAATGCACGGTTTGCCGCAAATTTTCTGGAATCTCTTGAATTGAGGGCGTGTAAAACATCCGGCAGGGGCCTCAGCTCAACATCGTCCGGATTCAATGCGTCATCCGGTTGATATTCACCCTCACTGTCCACGGCCTCTGCACCGGCAATCCCTTCCGCTTCTGCCGTAATGCGTGTATTGATCTCTTTGTCAAAGACGGGTTCCGTGGATTCGCTATCCAACGAGGAGGAAGCCGAATCAGAGGCTGTAGAATATGGTTTTGGTGAAAGCGGTTTTTTCTTTTTCTCTGGGATATCTATTTTATAAACCCTGTATTCCTTTTTGGCTGTTTCGGAAACTTTTTCCAATATCTCCGGAGGATACAAAATAAACAGCAAAAGGACCCCGGCAAGTACAGCCAGAAGCGAAATCGACTTTTTCCCAAAGCCCAGCATCCCGGCAACCGGCATTCCTTTCCCCGAAAGCTCTTCAATAGCGGACATGACAATATTACCCGTAATTTTCTTTTTACTGCTGCTGTAAGCAGTCAGAAGAGCCCGGTCACAGGTGATATTGATTACCCTGGGGATCCCTTTTGAAAACCGGTACACGGCGCGGCATGCGTTTCGAGTGAATCGAACCCCTTCCCGGTGAGACGCGATTCTGATTCGATGAGCAATATATTCTCTTGTCTCTTTAGGTGTCAGGGGATGCAGGTAGCAATTCAGCGTGATTCGCTGCGCCAGCTGCCTCAGTTCAAATGAATCCAGCATTTCATCCAGCTCGGGCTGTCCCACGAGTATAATCTGTAAAAGCTTGCTGGTGGTTGTTTCCAGATTGGAGAGAAGCCGCAGCTGCTCCAGAACCTCCTTGCTGAGATTCTGGGCTTCGTCGATTAAAATGATAGCCTTTTTGCCCTCTGCCTTGATCCGCATCAGGAAATCATTCAGGTGATCGATCAGCTCTTTGGTATTTTCCCCCGAGGAATCAATGCCGAATTCATCATTAATGGTTTTCAGCAGTTGAATCGAATCCAGTTTTGGATTAAAAATGTAGGCGACTTCGCTGCTTTCATCGAGCCTTTCGAGAAACATTCGACAAATCGTTGTCTTCCCGGTTCCGACCTCCCCGGTGATGATGACGAATCCATCGCCTTGCCGAACCGCATAATTCAAATGACCAAGCGCTTCCTCATGGCTCCTGCCCAGGTACAGAAAGGCAGGATCCGGCACGAGCTTGAATGGTCTTTCCTTAAATCCGAAAAATGGTTTATACATTTTGGATACCCTGGCCTGGTAAAGTCCGTAAGTATTTGTTTTAAAAATATTATGCCAATCCGTTTTTTGTAAACAATAGCTAACATAAAATCACCAAACTTCAAAGCATAAAATAGTTGATCTTCCTACAATTTTATTGACAGACAGCGGCCGGCTATTATAGGTCAATTGTTATATAACATGTGTTTTTTATAATTCAAAGGTTTCCCCCGTAAAAATGCCGCCAAAATGCAAATTTGAAAATAAAAAAATCATTACCGCTGCTTTCTCGGTTCTTCGAAAGCAGGGATGGGAAATGATATCGGCGAGGTCCATTGCGAAATCCCTGAACTCATCGACCACTCCAATCTACACCTACCTGAAATCAATGAAAAACCTTAAAAAAGAACTGATCAAAAAGACGATATTGGTCCTGGATGATTATCTTTCCCGCAAAAATACCGGCGATAAACTGCTAGATATGGGAGTGGGCTATATCCTGTTTGCCAAAGAGGAAAAACATCTTTTTCGGTTCTTAAACGATGAAAAACATATGGAACTGATTGTCGAGCATGGCAGGAAAATTTTTCAATCCAAGGCGAAAAACCTTTCTGATTATCATCTTACCCGCGATTACAGCGAAGAGGATAAAATCAAATACCTGTTTGCCGGCTGGATGTTCGCGCATGGACTTGCCGATCTGATCAATAATTCTTATGATTTATATTTTCCGGTTTTTACCGATGAAAAAAAAATTACGGAATTTGTGTTCGAATCCATCGTACGCTACTGGGAAGGGGAAAAGAACATTAAACAGAAAAGTCTCCTGAGAGGTTCAAACAAAAAGGAATGAAAAGAATCTTTTTCAGGCATCTGATCTTTGCAACCATTAAAATGAGCTGGCTTGCCGATTTTGAAATGCATTAACAAAATAAAATTCTTCAACACCTCGGACATCTGCATGATTCACTGGTTTTTTATGGTTGCCCTCTGTTTTTTTCTCGGCACTTCTCCGGCAAGGTCATCGTTTGGCTCGGAAGCACCCGGTACCGGGACGACAATCAATCAGGCGTCTCCGGATGCCGATGAAACATCCCTGGAGATGGAAGCGGATGAAGAAGCGGAATACGAAGAAGATGCCGAGGACGACGAAGACGAAGACTCATCTGAACTGACAGCAAATGGCTTTATTGAATTTGAAAATTTTATCAGCACCCACCCGGACCAGGAATTTACCGATGCGTTCAAAAAAAATGAGATCCGAACCCGGTTGGAAATGAGATACGGAAAGGAGAATCTCTACCTGTTCACAACGAGCGATCTTTATCTGAATCCGGATCTGTTTCATCATGATCGTCCAAACGATTACCGGTATTCGAGCGAATCCGATATTTCAAGAAACCTGCGTATAACCTCTTCCCGTTCTGAATTATCGTTGAATGAGCTTTATGTGAACATTGGATATGAAAACCTGAGGCTGAGAATCGGCAATCAAATTTACGGCTGGGGAACTGCAGATGTTTTCAATCCAACCTCCTATTTTAATGCCCTTGATTTCAGAGAATTTTTTTTTCGGGATGATGACGAACTGAAGCAGGGAGTACCGTCTCTTTCTGCAATGATTTTCGCGGATGAGTATACGGTGGAACTGGTTGTCACCCTTGTCCACTGTCCCATGCTGTTTGCACCCCGGGGAAATTACTGGTCATTGGATATGGGAGGCGCCCTGTACGATCTCGATCTAATGGAAGCAGACGGAATGGATATCGAACTGAAAAATATCGGATTTGGAGCAAGAGTCTCCACCGTCTTTTATGGAAACGATATCTCTCTCAGCGGCTACCATGGCCCGGACCGGGAACCGGTTCTCCTGCCCTATTCCATCAACTTCCCCGCAAACAATCCGATATCGATAGAAATTCACCCTCAATACCATGTAATTCATATGCTGGGCATTGATTTTTCAAAAACCGTCGGGGATTTTGTATTTCAATTTGAAGCAGCTTATTCACCGGATAAGATGAATTTTGTGGAACAAAATCTTGATGCCCTGGACCAGATCAAACTGCCGTTTAAATCCAGAAAAGCGAACTATATCTCCTATGCGACCGGGTTTAATTATTTTGTGCCCCTGCATAAATTAATCGAAAATCATGAGGGTGAGACGGTCTTCACGGTTGACTGGTTTCAGTCAAAATTTTTTGATTCAGAGCTTTTCAAACCGTATTTAACCGATCTCTTGACTTTCCGTCTGGAAGACAGTTTCTGGGACGGCCGGTTAAAAACATCATTTACATACATTTACGAAGCCCGAAACAGGGGATCGATTTTCTGGCCCAAAATCGGTTATGACTTCCAGAACGGGTTTTCCGTTGAACTTGCTTATGCGGAAATTGATGGCAACCCCAGCGGCGGTCAGATTGAACCGGCCTTTTATTATTTCCGGAAAAATGATATCGTCAGCATCGGGATGCGCTATGAATATTAGGGCTTTAAAGACTATAATCGTTGTAGGTTCCATTTTCCTTTTGATCTCGTGCGGTGAAAAGTCAAAACCGCAGGGGATGACCCTCTCCGGGACAATAGGAGGACAGGGAATACTCGATTATCCGGACAAACCGGTCCTTGTGGCAGCCCTGAAAAATGGTGATTTTGGAAGCCTATCCGCCAATCCGCTTTCAACTATCATTACGCTCATATCCGTAGATAAAACAGATTTTTCATTCTGGATCGATCTCTCTGAGACAGGCCTTTCACCCGGTGATAAGATTTACCTGATTGCGTTTGTCGATGTCAATTTTACCGGCAGCACGCCATTTCCCGATTCCGGGGATATGATCGGGTTTTATTCAGAACCCGATTCACTCAATGCCGCATATACACTTTCAAGCGGTCCAAACACGGATATCCATATTGATATCAACCGCGAAATATTTTCATTTGATTCAGATGTTTCAGGCATTGTCACCGGAACCGAAACAGGCACCCTCATCCTTATCGCCTATGCCGGAGAAATCCTTTCTTCGGATTTTTCAAAACTGGACATCAACGCCGGTATCGGATTTCAGGAGCTTTCGAAAAACTCAGACCCGATTCCCTTTGCATTTAAAATACTCCCCTATGGCTATAATATCCCCATTGAAAACGTCACTCTTTTCGCGCTCCTGGATGTGAACCGGAACGGCAGAATCGACAGCGGAGATCGAATCGGGTATTACAGCAGGAACAATGACGGATATCCTACTCCCATAACCGTTCAGGAAGGAACCACGGAAAACCTTTCCGTAACATTTTACATGGATGTTCATTATCCACCGGAAAAAAATGAAAATCCTTCAGACACAGAAGAGGTATGGCTGCAGGGCTCTTTTTCAATGCCGGATTTATACACCCGGGAGCCCGCTCCTCTGTATATCATTATCACCGACGCGGATGACTCCGCCGGCATGCTCGGCGACGCTGCTTTGTCTGTGAGATATTTTGAAAGGCTTCCAGGAGGTGAATCATTTTTTCGGATCGATCTTTCCAAAACCGGCCTTCAGCCGGGTGATGAAGTCATGATTATCGGGTTATGGGACCGCAACAATACCGGAGGTTTTCCAAAACCGGACGCGGGTGACTATATCGGTTTTTATGCCGGCCTGGAGTCGCTTTCCCTCGCATATGTTTTGCAGGAAGGGAACAACAGTGTCCCAACAATATGCGTCAGCCGCGAAATATTTTCATTTGATTCAACCGTGTCGGGAACCGTTGCCGATAACCTTACCGGAGACCTGACGCTGATCGCTTATGCAGGAGAGATTCTTTCTTCGGATTTTTCAAAACTGGATATGGACAACATCATCGGATACGCCAATTTCAATAAGGAAAATGGTCCGACTCCCTATGAACTCAGAATCATGCCGTATGGCAGAGATGTTCCCATCGAAACTGTCTATATTCTTGCACTCCTTGATGTGAATCGAAACGGAAAAATCGATGGCGGCGATAAAATTGGATATCACGATCCATCGGGAAATGGCCTCCCGGGAACGTTAACCATAATCGAAGGAAGGATTTCAGAGATTGAAATAAACTTCTATCTTGAGATACCATTTCCATCCGGTTATCATCCTTCCCTGCAGGGTGAAATCGATATGCCTGAGGAATACGGCATTGACTCTCCTCCAGTCTATATAATCATTGCAGCAGATGGCAATTTAGAAACCCTTCTTGACTATCCGCTATCTGGAATTCGATATTTCGAACAACTTCAAAATGGTGCAACCTCTTTTACGATAGATCTTTCCGCTACCGATATTCAGCCGGACGACAATATACGGATCATAGCTCTCTGGGATCGAAATTTTTCAGGAGGATTCCCCAATCCCGATGCAGGGGATATGATCGGTTTCTATATGAATCCGGAAAACTTCTCTGCCTTCTATACGCTCAAAGACGGGTTAAACAGCGGAATCCGAATCCTTGCGAATCGGGAGATTTCACCTTTTAACATTCAAATCAGCGGTGCGGTGAAAGAAAATATACCCGGGGATCTTCTGATTGTTGCCTATGCCGGAGAAATCAATTCACTCGATTTTACGGATTTCAATCCAGATGGAATAATCGGTTATCAAGAACGTGTCAAAGGAAGATCAGAGCTTGATTATCAGCTTACCATTCTTCCATGCAGCCCATCGCTTCAGAAAAATCACGTCTATCTTATGGCCTTCCTGGATGAGGAGAATATCGGGATACCCGAACCCGGAAACCTTATCGGGTTTCATACCGATTCATCCGGCAGCATGCCGGAGCTTCTCAACCTGAATCTGAACCAGGATATTCAGCTCACCGGAATCGATATCCATATGCTGTTTCCCGATTCCTCTTCCGAGCGTACGATAGAAATTCGAATACCGGAGCCCTCCGGTGATTCCATCCGCGTAAACGGTGAGTTCATCGAGCCGGATAATTTTAATCCGGATGAAGGTTCTGTTTTTCTGCTTGTCGCGCGGCCGGACAATCCCTACGAAATTTTTGATGCGCCCCTGTCATCCATTCAATATTTTTATAAAATGCCGAAGGGGGATAATCGATTTGCCCTGGATTTGTCCAATACAGGTCTTTCACTTCAGGACGATGTAATGATATTTGCCCTCTGGGATAAAAATTTTCAGGCTGGTTTCCCGAATCCCACTCCAGGTGATGTCACCGGTTTTGTCCAGCATAAGGACCGGTTCCTCATTTCCATTCCCTTATCTGAATGGAACGGACTTGGAAATCTTCCGCAGGGATGGGATTTCTCACTCAATAAGCAACTGTATGCCCACAATGCAGGCATTCAGTTTCAGATTGAAGGAAGTGTCGCCGTAACTCCCGAAGTGGATGACAGAATCATTGTCATTGCGGTTGAGAGACGGGGTTTCGATCTTCTGACACAAAAAATCAATATGGACTACATCGTCGGCATGAACACGATAACCATTGGAACGAATGGCCCGCCCTATGAAATGAGAATCCTGCCGGCAATATACACCGATATCGAGGTGGCCGAAAATCCATTTGGAATTGACGATATCTATCTCTTCGCCATTCTGGATGACAATGAGGCCAATGGAAGGCCGGATGAGGGCGAATATCTCGGCTTCTATGGATTCCGTATCCCTTTTACACAAACATACCTGCCCCTTACGACAGACATTGATGATGAAGTGAAAATCCTTGAGGGACCGATACGATTTTCAGGTGACACCTATTAGAGCTGGTTTCAACGCCTCTCCTCGGTCCGGATCTCTTGGTCGTGATGCCCGGTTGAACCGCCTGCCCTGCCGCGATTTTCGATCGATTAAAGATTTTGAAACCCGTTATAGAATCCCCCTGCCTATCGCAGCGCTTCTTTATTGAATTCGGAGTTTCTGACCTCCGTGTTGTACAATACGGATTTTACATCCAACGCTGTCTTTCCCTTTCCATTTGCAAGGGTCATGACAACCTTAAACGGCGTCAGAATATTATCGATGCGTTGTATTTCACTGTTTTCAAGATATTTATGGAATTTTCCTTTTTTATAAAAATCAATCCTGACAATAAAAAAATCTGATTTACGAACATACAGGATTGCCTTGTCATAAACCTTTTTCATCCCGGCTTTTTTTACGCTCTCCACCTTATAACAGTCGGCACCAACAGCCGTTTCATCACCAATATATTGATATTCATACTTATCAATATCTCGTGAGCTCAAATCCTCATAATAAAAATGAGAATTTACGAAGGATTTTCCCTTGTCCGATGATGCGATCCGTTTTACTTTTCCAGAGGAGAGTCTCAGCCACTGATCATCATCCCTGCCCGGATGTGAATGGGTAAGCAGTTTGATTTTGGTGGGTCTCTGAAAGGAAAGGAGTGTCTTGTCTTCATCGTTTTTAAACTTTTTGGATAAGATTGTAAATTCCTTTTCGATCACCCGGTCCCCTTTGTGTATCAGCATCATCACAACACTTTTTGCTGTTTTCGCTTCCGGCAGTGCATCGCTTTTTTCCATGATTTCCCTGCCGGTGTAAGCCCATAGTGATTGGGAAAAAAAACAAAGTAGAATAAACAAAACTACTGCTCTGGTTTTCATGAGAATCTCCTCCCTGGGAATTGATATTGGTCCTTTTTGATTCCATTGGATTGCTTCTGAAAAGCAACCCTTTTGGTTGTATCGTTTGCTTGACTCATGTTCGGTGTCCCATTTTAAAAAACCTTCCGATATCGACAAACCTCCAGATCCGGGATTGTGATCTCATAAGGTTGACCCCGGAAAACCGGATAACGGAGGGAAGTACCAGCAGCGCACCGATCGTCGTCGCGATCATGGTGATTGCCATGAGGATTCCAAAAAGAATAACCGGCTTGAAACTGGATATGGTCAAAACTGAAAATCCGAAGATGAGAGCAAGAGAAGTATAGATGATCGCCTTGCCGGAAACCCGGAGCGTCTTTTCAATCGTTTCATCAACGGAACACCCTTTTTCACGGTAGTACCGGTAGGTATTCAAGAAATGAATGGTATCATCGACACCGATACCAATGGTGATCGCGGCGATTATGGACGTCACCATGTCCAGGTTTATGTTGAACCATCCCATGATTCCGAAATTTATGATAACGGCAACGCTCATCGGAATAAGAGCCAGAAAACCGGCTTTAAAATTATTGAAGAGAAACGCCACAATAATTGCAATCACAATCAGAGAGAGCAGAAGACTATTCATCTGACCGGTCACAACATAATGAGCAATGGTGATGTTCATGACCGGAAATCCTGTAATTTTGAAAGAATACGGGGCTGGAACAGTGGATTGCAGATAGTTCTCCACCGTTCCAAGAATTCTCTTTGTCTGGGATGTTCCAAGGTGATAGTCTTCTTTTTTAGCCAGTCTCGCAACCAGATTGGCTGTTCTGAAATCCTGGTCGATGTAGGATTCAAACTCATCAATTCTGCCATCGGAATCATCATCGTCACCCGAATAAATTTCCAGGTAATCAATAATATCCTCAGGCCGTTCAGGAATACGGTACTGAGAGGGGTCATCGTCATTCATTGCCAGGTTCATGGTTTTTATATAATCCGAGAAGGCATCGGTTCTGCCGATATTGAGGCTGCGGTTCTGATCAGAGGTCAGCCATTTTCTTGTTGATTCAATCAAATTCAGGAATTCAGGATCTTTAACGCCATCTTCACGTCCGGAGTCCAGCAGGATGTTGAAACCCCATCGTCCTCCCAACTTTTCTTCAATAAGCTCTGCAGAGGTTCGAATGGGATCATGTTCTTTGAAATACTGGGTGAACTCGGATTCAACCTTAAGACGCCATAGACCGATAATGGAGAGTACAATCAGGATGAAAACACAGGCCAGAACGGCTTTGGCGTGCCGTGTCGAGCCGGATATCATGAGGGTGATAATTCTGTCTATGAGGGTAATCTTGACCATTTTATTTTTTTTAAGCAGGAGCCTGGGCATTTTATGCGGAAACAAGGAGAGTCCTGCCGGGATTATGGAGCCTGCGATGAAAACGGCAAAAATAACCCCGATTCCTGAAAAAAAGCCCCATTCCCGAATTGCCGAAAGCTGACTTGTAGAAAGTGTCATGAACGCAACAAATGTCGTCAATCCTGCCAGAAGGACTGTCACGGAAATATGAGACATGGAAAGCCTCAAACCCTTTATAAGTCCCTTATGCGTGATCAGCTGAAAGTCGGCATAATACTGATTGAGAATATGAATCGCATAGGAACTCCCGACAGCGATCATCAAAGCCGGCAGGGAAATACCGACAGCGGTGATTTTAAATCCAAGGTAACCCATCAGGCCGAGTATCCAGAGAGTAGACATTAAAAGGGTCAGAAAGGGCAGACAGACTCCGCGCAGCGAGCGAAAATTGAAAAAAAAGATAATGATGACGACGATCATGACAACCGGAAGGAATTTAATTAAATCCCGGCGCATATAATCATTGAATGTTATATTAACGATAGGAGCTCCCTGAACAACCATATTGAGTTCGTCATGACTTTTTATGAGCTCAAAAACTTCTCTTGAAATAAGATCCTGATTTTTAAGATTAATAAATTTAATGATGATTCCGAAATCCGTTATTTCACCGGTTGCTGGATTTTTTACATATATCCCGTTTTCAAAGGCGGGGTTTCTGAACAATTTCTCTCGAAAATCTTGAAAATCCTTCTCCGATTCAGGAAGGATTCGCATTTCATTCTCGTCTTTCGGCACAAGATCATAGGTATCAAGAGTATCATCTTCTCCGGAGATATCTCTTGCCGTGATCGGCGAAATGATCTTGTCGATCATCTCCTGCTGTTTAAATTCATGGGTGCGTTCAGCTTCCCTTCTGATCCACTGAATATCGCTTTGATCCAATGAGTCGCCCGGTACAAATTTTTCCCCGATTTTTCGTTTTAAAAATCTCAAAAAAACCGCATCATCCTGAAACACATCCATCAATTCAGAATAGCCGACATTCTGCCTGGAAACCAGCGCGTCGATTTTTTCAATTCGAAGCGTTTCCCGTTCCGGATTGTATTCCTTATACTCTTCCAGATCCTGGATCAGATCGGACAGCTGTTTGAAAACTTCCCGGCTCAATAAATTTTCTTGCGACACCAGCATGATGATAAACCTGCCATTATCACCATAAACATCTTTTGTTTGATTGTAAAAAAGATATTCACTGTCATTCCGGGGTAAAAATGCCTCCACGGAGTTATCAAATCCCAGTTTCGTTATTCCATAGGAAAAGATCACGGTAATCAGCAGAAGTGCGATAATGACGGTTCGGGGAATTCGGAGAATAAATTTCATGTACCCGTTCATATATTGTTATCCTGTGTTACAGAATTTCAGCCGGCTCATCAATCCAAACTATAATATGTAATAGATATCTTTTTAAAGGTCAATGTTTTAGAATATGAAATAACCATATCATTTCAGTTTCAAAGCCAGCCGCCAATCCTGAAACAGGAAACGCATGAAAAACGTTATTCAATTGGTCTTATGGTTAATGGCCTTTCGGGGTCCGCAGGTGCTGTTCGGGTTGAAATCATTTTTTTGATGGGATATATTCAGGTATACAGAAATAAAAACCTGAAATGTGGGAATCAATCAAATGAAGTATTTTTTAAATTTTGTCGTTTTGGTCACACTCGCGGTATGCAGCGGGCTGTTTTCCTGTTCTTCGGATCAAAATCAGTCCGAGGTCTATCTTGAAAAAGCAAGGGCGCATTTCAAAAATGCAGAATATAAAGATGCGGAGTCGCTTTTCCAAAAAGCTGCTGCAATCGATCATGATTCAATTGAGGCATATACAGGCCTTGCTGAAACCCATTTCAAGCTCGGGAACCTCTCGGCCGCTTCTGATGCATTCTCGAATGTCTTACGGATCGATCCCGGCAATTCGAACGCACTTCTTTCGCTGGCAAGATTCGATCTGCTCGGCAATAAAATAAAAAATGCTGAAGAGAAGATTGCCTTGATATTGAAAAAAAATCCGGACAATATTGAAGCGCTTTTTCTTTCCGCAAAAATCTATGAGCAGCAGAAAAAGCCGGATCAGGCGGTAGCCACGATCCAAAAAATTATTCAGCTCGCACCTCGGGATATACGAGCATACATTGCGATTGCTCAGATTCAGGCCCGACTCGGAAAACCGGATCTTGCCATCGAAAATCTTAAAAAAGCGGTTTCGATCGAGCCGGCAGCCGTCAATCCAAGCCTGGCTCTTTTTCAGTTTTATTTAAACAAAAAAGAATATGACCTCGCTGAATCTGAAATACTCCGTTCAATCGAATTAAATCATAAAAACACAGATCTTTATATCATTTTAGGAACCTTTTATTTCAACCTGCAAAAGCGGGAAAAAGCCGAGGAAGTGCTCCGGAGAGCTATCCAGATCGACCCTGAAAACATCAAGCTCCATATTGTGGCTGCCGGATTCTATGATGCCTGGGGTGAAGTAACAAACGCCTTGAAAAATTATGATAAGGCGATTTCCCTTCAGCCTGAAAACATGAGAATTCCGGCGATTAAGACAAAATTCTTGATTAAAAACAATAAGCTGGAGGATGCGACGAAAGTTGTTGAAAAAATGATTGAATCCAATCCGAAATATATGCCTGCTTATTCACTCAAAGGGGAAATTTTAATACAGAAGGATTCCTTTGAAGAAGCAGCAAAGGTATTTGACTTCCTTGCGGAAAAAGAACCCGAGTCTTACCGGATTCAATATCTGAGGGGCGCTGCATATCTGGGTAAAGGTGACCTTAAAAATGCGAAAAAATATCTGGAGAAATCACTTGCAATCAACCCGAATTATGTGAATGCGAAGCTGCTCCTCACCGATATCTATTTAAAAGAAGGAAACTATGACCAGATACAGAAGGAAAGCCTTTCAATATTAATCAATCTCAACAAGAACAGTCAGATCAAGTTCATCATGGGCGATGAGAATGTGCCTCGGAAAAGCGTCAGGAAAGGCGTTGAGTCGTTTGATTCTCTTTTTGAACTCGCATCGGAGAGCCCTGTCGGCAGCATCCGGGTCGAAAACCAGGAGAGCATGAAGAAAAAATATGATCAAATCATTGATCACTCCGAAAAGATTCTGTCTTACAACCCGGAACTGATGAACGTTTTCACCAATATCATTCTTCTCCACGCGTTAAAAAATGAGTTCCAGACAGCACACCGCAAATGCGATCTTCAGATCGAACGGTTATCTGAGAAACCGGCCCTTGCTGCACAGGTTTACAATCTGAAGGGCGGGCTTTACATGTCTCAAAACGAGCTGGATAAAGCGGAGCATTCCTTTATGCGGGCAATTGAATTGAATCCGGAATTTCTAAAACCTTATTATGCCTCTGCCAGATTGCACCTGATGAACAAGGATGAAGATGAAGCCATTTTACACTACCAGAAAATTCTGGAGAAAAATTCGGACCAGACAGCCGCTCATATGATGCTTGGCACGATATACAGTCTCAAAAAACAATTTGACCTTTCCGAACAACATTACCGCGCTGCACTTCAAATTAATCCCGATTTAATTCAGGCTGCAAACAATCTTGCATACCTGCTGGCGGAACACAGCAATGACTATGATGAAGCGCTTAAGTTTGCCTTAAAGGCAAGCGACCTGAAACCGGAAGATCCCTTTGTCAAGGATACGCTTGGATGGATATATTTCAAAAAAGGGCTGTACGACAAGGCAGTCGAGCTGCTTACAGCGTCTGTCGCAGAGATTCCGGACAGTGCGACACTGCATTACCACCTTGGAATGGCGCTCTATAAAAAAGGGGATAAAGAAGAAGCCCGGCAAAATCTCGAGAAGGCATTAAAAATAAATGATAAATTTTCGGAAGAAAAAAGTGCCAGGCAGATATTGACCGAGTTGCAAAATCGAGCAGGATGAAACATCTACCATTAAAAATACTCATTTTATGTATCATTTTCCCGCCTGTATTTCACTTGGGTACTGTACAGTCTCTTGAAAAATACCTCACCGACAAATACAAAGCCGAGATTGAAAACATTTATACCGGTGAAACCCGGATTCTTTTTGAAGGGAATGTACGTCTCAAAGATGCTGTCAACAACAACATTGATAATTATCTTCAGCAAAGTGCGCTTGCCCCCTGGGGAGTAAAACCCAACGTACTGGTTACAACCAGAAAAGGAGCCATCATCTACCCCTCGTTTGAAGAGGAAGACTCGCTGTTGCCTCCAACCCGAGAACAGATTGCAAGTGAAAACTACAGGCTGATGCGCGAAGGAATGAAAGTTCAGATTGATGTTGCACTGGAAAGAAGTTCTTTTCTTGTAATCTCCATTTTTTCTTTTTTCCTGTTAATATCGATTTTAATTCTCACCTATTATTATCGAGTCGGTGCCAAAAAGGCCAAGATGGAATACTCTCATAAAGAGGAGGAAATCAATAGACTGATTGAGCTTGAGAAAAAAAGCAGAGAGCGAATGTCGGAACTTGACAGCGACAAGGCCATTCTTTCTACTGAATTTAAAAGAATAAAAAATCTTGTAGAGGAAAGCAGGGTCAAAAGCAAAAGAAATGAAGATGATATGATCGATGAAATTGTTGCGCTTGAAAAGAAGATCGAAAGAATTCATTCTCTTTATGACGGCCAGCAGGAAGAAAACCGGGCGCTGAAGGAGATCATATCCAAATATGAAAGCGGAGAGCTAAAAACCGGCAAACAAAAAGAAAAAACCTCAAAACATTTATCAAAACGCTTCAAAACGGTATACAAGAGCATTCTGTTTCACCAGAAAGCCATAT
The DNA here is from genome assembly GCA_046484745.1 of Desulfobacterales bacterium. Classification (GTDB taxonomy): domain Bacteria; phylum Desulfobacterota; class Desulfobacteria; order Desulfobacterales; family SURF-7; genus JAQYVL01. The sequence goes on from JAWOIJ010000024.1 coordinate 78,145, forward strand.
ACGGTTTTATTGACCTGACTGATGAAATGAAAATAAAAGCGGAAGAGATTCTTCGTCAGATGGATGAGAACCCTGCCCTGATAAAAATAAAAAGAAAGGTCTTGACGAAAAAGAGCACCGAAGCCATCTTTGAAGTGACCTTCTCGCATAGCGGGCGTATTTATTTCAGTAAGGAACAGGGCGGTAAAACAAAGATCCTCGCAATCGGAACAAAAAACACACAGGATAAAGATCTTTCATTTTTAAATACCTTATAATATCGGGTTTGAGGGATTGTCGACAAAGATTATCTGCTGCTGATTTCCGTAAGAATAAAGTTTCCGGCCGCTTCGCTGTGCGTTTCTTTATTGCTTCGCATAATCTTCAATCGTGCTGAGGGCAGGCTGGAGACCATTTTTTCCATTTCTTCAATTCCGTGCAGATTATCGGTTTCAGCACCGATAATGACTACAGGCGTTTCTATATTTTCAAGTTTTCCCCAAACCGTATAATCCTTGATTGCATATGCATTCGCCTTTAATCGAGCGGGTTCCGCGGCATCGATTGTTCCTTCGTATTTCTTAATCTGTTCCTGCTCATTCTTCCTGTCAAGGCGAAAGTATTTCAGGTAACCTTTCAGTATGGGGCGAACAAAACTGTACAGGCTCGCCGGAATAAATTTTATTATGAACAACAGCCATTTCGGAAAAGCAAATTTACTGATCGGGGCAATCAGAAATGCCCCGGCGGATTTTTTCCCGTGCATACTGAGATAGTCGAGAATCACGGTCGCCCCCAGAGAACTCCCTGCAAAATAAAAACGCCGGCTGTCATCGAATACTTCGGACAGAATTTCGTGGATATCGGCGCTCATGCGTTCGATTGAAAAGTCGAGCCGTCTGCCTTCAGGCAGCCGCGCGCTTTTCTTCTCGCGCGTTTCAATATACAAGAGCCTTAATCGGGGCGTGATTACTTTCAGAACCTGTTCCCATCCGCTTAAAAGAGAAATCCATCCTGCGACAAAAACGACAACAGGTTTTTCAGGATCGGAATCAGGAGGGGTAAAATCAATTATCTTGATTTGAACCCCGTCCGATACCTGAACGTATTTCTCAACAATCGACAGTTTTTTTTCCCATGATGATCTGTCCAGCATGACCGAGAATCCCCATTCGCTTCCGGTTCAATACCACATTGATTGAAATTACAAAGCAATACGGTTTTTTGCATAATCATTTTACAAGTCATCGTTTCTTCAGCATTCTTTACACAATTTTTTCAATCATGGCAATCTCATTCACGCCCTTTCAATTATTTTCCGCTTGACACCAAATTACCACCATATTATCTGATCAGCATCTATTTTTTTTGAAGCAGTTTAATCGGGTTATTAATTTAGGATCATGACGATACAATCTGTTAACCGAGCACTTGACATTCTTTTCCTGTACACAAACACGGAACCAAGACTCGGAATTACCGAAATAAGCAAAATGCTTGGTCTTACAAAGCCTACGGTGCACGGCCTTGTCCAGACCCTTACGAAACGGGGTTTTCTTCATCAGGATGAAGAGACACGTAAATATTCTCTTGGGTTGAAAATTCATGAGCTGGGGTCAATTCTGTCCGCCACGCTGAAAATTAATCAGGTAGGAGGAGGCCCGGCATACCGCCTGGCAAACAGCACCAACCATATGGTACGAATTGCAATCTGGGATCAAAACGAAATTCTGGTTACCTTCAACGGAATCCCGGGATATCAGGCAGCACAATACCAGCAGCTTGGCCCACGGGTTCCGGCCTATTGTTCCGCCTCCGGTAAAGCGATATTGTCAAAACTACCCCCAAAAAAAATTTCTAAATATTTAAGAGAGACAACGCTGACACCTTTCACGACCAAAACGATCACAAAAACCGCCCGCCTGATGAAGGAGCTGGAAAAAGCCGGTAAAAAAGGATATGCGGAAGATCATGAAGAATATTTGCCGGGTCTTTTCTGCATCAGTGCCGCTATTTTAGATCGAAGCGGTTCTCCCTATGCTGCGATAAGTGTTTCAGGAGGCATCAAATTTTTCTCAAATCCCCAATTAGATAATATCGGTCAGAAGATGATCGAAACCGCGGCTGAAATATCCCGTTCAATGGGCTACTTCCAGCAGGCAGCTCCCCTTTGAAGCATCGGTTGCCGATACTCTCCTGTTTCCGGTTCAGCTGAAATTTCTGAAATGTGCAACCGATCCGAAACGAAATGCCGCCGGCCCGTTGCTTTTTTCTTCATTTCTTTTTTTCATTTTCCTCAAGATCAAACCCCAGTGTACCACCGGGGTTCATGACATTATTGGGGTCAAAATGTTTTTTAAGCGTTTTCAGCACATCCATCTGCTCTTTCCCGAGATGACGTTCAAGCCATGGACCGATCATTTTACCAACTCCATGGTGATGGCTCAAAGAACCCCCGTTTTTTTCAATCCTGTCGATGATCCCTTCCTGAAATTTTTGATACTCAAAAATATCATTCATCCGCGCAAGAAATATAAAATACAGGTTTGTGCCCTGCGGATAAAAATGAGAAGCATGTGTCATGCAGATGGTTCCGGGACGTCCCTTAATAAATTCTCGAACACGCTGGTGAAGGCGATGCAGATTATCCCATGTTACACCGGTTTCCAGGGTATCGATCATGATGCCGAAATCGTTTAAATCTTCCCGGATATAGGGATCGAGATACCTTCCGTGCTCCCAGTTTTTAACTGGATATCCGGTGAGATACATGGCACCGTATTTTCGACAGATTTTTTTGACCCTTTTTTTTACATTCCGTGTGAACCTTTTTTCACCTTCTGCCGACCCGATACAAAGGCACCGTCTCATGGGCCTGTACCCTCTGTAAGAGATGATCCGGCTAATCGGTGTGCCTTCAATACCATACATCTTCAGCGCCATATCGGTTTCTTCAGGATCGGAAATGCGAAACACGGCAGGCATTCCAAATTCCCCCTGAGTGATCTCCCGGGATGCATTCACCGCGCCTTCCCAGGTTGGAAAAATAAACGCAAATCTTCTTCTGTTTTCGGGCATGTACCTAAATATTTTCAGTGTCGCGCTGACAAGGACTCCAAAGGTGCCTTCACTTCCTTTCATGATATCATTGATTTTGGGGCCGGTTGCTGTTCCGGGAAAATCAAGGGTTTTAAAGCTTCCCGAAGGGGTAATATACTCCTGGCTCAATACAATGTCATACATGTCGCCATAGTATGATGAAGACTGTCCGGATCCGAGGGTTACAATCCATCCGCCGACGGATGAATATTCAAAAGACTGGGGAAAATGTCCGCCTGTGTACCGACAGACTGCTCCGAATTTTTCCGGCGCATGATTCAGAACAGATTCATATGCAGGCCCCATGATTCCGGGCTCAACCGTAATGGTCTGATTTGTTTCATTAAAAGAAAGCACGCGATTCATGTGGGTGTTCATGACCATGGTGATGCCGCCTTTTGTACATCGGAGACCCATGGTTACGGAGCTTCCCCCGCCATAAACGGTTACAGGAATTTTTTCCGAACTGCAGTAGGATACAATTTGTCGTATATCCTCTTTGTTTCGAGGATGGACGACAAGGTCATTGACTTCGCCGGGGAAACCCTGTCTGAGGTTCATCGTCTCTTCCATGGTTTTGCCGGTGCTGTACCGCAGACGGTCATAATCACTGGAAGAAATGTTGCCCTCTCCGACGATCTCTTTAAATCGGCTTATCTGTTCCGGTTTCAGCCTTACCGGTGTACTGCAGGTTACAATTTCATCCCCCTCAAATGCTTTTTTTTGAAAATCTTCATCTCCCATCCCGAACTTTTCCTTCAACGTTTCATAAAGGCGCTGATTCGGATGTTTAAATCCTTCCGGAGAACCCCATTTAAAGATGGAACGAAATGTACCCGGTTTCGGAGCGGCATTGGTCCAGTCAGGCGTAAATCCTTTTTTTTTCTTCATTGTAAAAATCCTTTATTGATACGTCTCCTTTTCAGGATATCCCGTGATTTCACGAATCTCCCGATAAATCGGTTCAAGGGAATGATAGATTCTTTTATACACCCGTTCATACAGTTTTTTATAAATCTCCATATTTTTGAGGTCCGGCTCAAAAACCTTTGTGTATGTAACCATCTCTTTGATGGCGGAATCAAAAGAAGAATGAATTCCGGTTCCGACAGCCGTAACAATGGCTGCACCAAGACCCGATGTTTCAAAGGTTTTTCCCCTGACCAGGGGAAGATTGAAAATGTCCGCGGAAATTTGACAAATTGCATCACTCTGGGAGGCGCCTCCGGAAACCGTTAAACGATCGATCTTTGTTTTGCAGGCTTTCTCCATTTTTTCCAGCCCTTCACAGAGGCCGAATGCAAGGCCTTCAATAACAGCTCGATACACATGCGCTTTTGTATGTACATCCCCAAAACCGATCATCGCGCCCTTTGCAACCGGTTCCTTGTGCCCGGGGCCCCAGTATGGCTGAACCATCAATCCCATCGAACCGGCGGGTGATTCCTCGAGGAGGCGGTTCAGCATCTCTTCCGGAGAAATGCCCTTTTCCTGTGCCTGAACAACTTCCTTGTGTGCGAACTCATTTTTAAACCAGGTAATCATCCAGTACCCTCTCAATATCTCTATTTCCGGATTATAATGCCCCGGAATAGGCGCGGGATACGGCGGCAGAAAACTGACCGGTTCTACATATTTTCTGGTTGTGGTCTGCACGGTTGCAGTCGTTCCGAAACTCAGGCTGGCCATTTTCTGATCCACAACCCCCATACCGATGGTTTCGCACCCTTTATCGGAACCGCAGGCAATGACCGGTATCCCTTCGGATATTCCGGTTTGGAGTGCCGCATCTTTTGTCAGACTGCCGATCTTGTCTCCGGGATTGACAAGCTCGGGCAGTTTTTCTTTTTCAACCGGGAAAAAAAAGCTGGTAAGCTCGCGCGGTTTGCCCCATCGCAACTTTTTATAGTTGAAGGGAATGTGACCGATCTGGGAGGCGACGGAATCGATAAACTCTCCTGTGAGTTTATAATTCAAGAAACCGGAAACCTGAAGATACTTGTGGGTCTTCTGCCATATTTCCGGCTGCTGCTGCCTGATCCAGTTACATTTCCCATCAGTCTGGCTTTTTGCCAGCGGCTCATCCATTCCGATCATTTTTAAAACAAGCCGGATCAAAGGATTCGGCACCCAGACGGGTTTTGCTTTACGCTGATCAAGCCAGATAATCGCGGGGCGAAGGATATTGCCGTCCGCATCAACATTAATCATGCTGGCTCTCTGGGTAGTAATGCCAACGCCGACTATTTTTCCAAACAGATCCGGATTCCTTTTTTTAACCGCATGGCACGCAGCGCACAGGCTTTTCCAGAAGATATCCGGGTCCTGTTCCGCCCAACCCGGATTTACACTGAAGTACGGGTCATACACAATCTGCTCCTTGTCCAGAAGATCCCCATTAGAGGAAAAAAGGAGTGCCCGTAAACTCTGGGTTCCACAATCAATCGAGAGAAGAACATTTTTCACAACCTACCTCCTTTCCAGGCGGATGCTGTTAGACCAATTTTCCCAATCTGTATGTACGATCAGACACCAACTATTCTTTTTTTACAGGGCCGGTATCCTGTCTGGACAAATCCGGTATCTTGTGGGCCATCTCCCATAAATCCAGATAAGCCTTTTTCTCATCGCGCCATCTTGCGGCATCCCATGGAAGTGCTGACCGGCAGATGCGCTCAACCCTGTCAAGATAATCCTTTCCTCCAAAAGGCGTCAGGATGCCGATTCGGACCCGTCTCATCAGAAGGTCCGACAGGTGGCGTATATTTTCAAATCTTGCCGCAAATTTAATTTCAGCCCATATGGTATGGGTGCCTGGAACCACTTCCAGGTCCTCAGGATCCGCCATGTGGACAAGATCCTTTGCGGAAAGTCCGTAACGGCCGTAAAGCCTGCGCCATGTTTCTTTTGAGATGACATCATCCTCTGACAGCGTAACGGGAACTTTAGTAAAAACCGGTTCCGATTGAACCCCATTGAGGGACGAAGGAAGAAAAGATTTGGCCGCCTTCAGGGTATCGAATGCCATTTTACGAAAAGTGGTCAGTTTTCCGCCGGTTACGGTAACCAGGCCCTTATCCACCCATACGACGCTTTCCCGTGACTCCTTGGAAGGCGAAAGTTTCCCTTCACTTAAAACCGGCCGAACACCGGCAAGGCTTGCGATACAACTGTCACCGGAAAGGTTTAGGGATGGAAAATGCGCATTCAGCCCTTCAAGCAGATAGGAGGTTTCCTCTTCGCTGATAACCGGCTCCCGGGAAAGGTCTGCGGTATGATCGATATCGGTTGTTCCGATCATCATGGCACCCTCCCATGGTGTGATGAAGATCGGACGGTTGTCTTCCGGATGGGTAAAGCTGACAGCCTTGGTTATGAGTGGAAAAATATCGGAAGAAAAAATCAGATGACTTCCCCGCAGGGGCCTGAGGTGCAGTCCTTTCTGAGGTGACGGATGCAGTTTTTCCGCCCATGATCCGGTTGCATTCACGACCGTGCCGGTCTTTACTTCCATGCGCTGTCCGGTTTCCGTATCCTCTATGATGACTTCCGCAACCCTTCTTTTCCGATCCCGGATAATCTCTTTTACGGTTGTGTAATTCAACGCCGTGCCTCCGGCAAAAACGGCTTCGTTGATCAGGCGCATCACGAGTCTGGCATCATCGACCTGTGCGTCAAAAAAGCTGAATCCGCCCACAAGATTTTTTTCCAGTATTCCTGGAATCATTTCACAAAGAGCTTCGGATTCATAATAGTGATGATTCTTTTCATGACCCATCAGTCCGTAGATGGCCAGTCCGATATTCATCGCCTGCTTCCCGGGGCCGTGATCACTGTAGACAGGCACGAGTATTTCAAGGGGTTCGATAAGGCCCGGAGCCTCCTGTAAAAGACGTTCCCGCTCCTGTACGGATGTTCTTGTCAGTAAAAACCTTCCTTCTTTCATGTAGCGCAGTCCGCCATGAACCATTTTTGATGACCGGCTGGATGTTCCCCATGAAAAGTCCTTTTGTTCCACGAGGAGAACCTTCAGACCGATGCGCACAGCCTCCCTGAAAACACCGGCTCCGGTTATGCCGCCGCCGATAACAATCAAATCCCAATTTTGATCCAACTCAATCTTCTTCATGTAACGCATCCTTATCTGATATATACATCCCCGTTTTTAATTCCATCCATATCTCCCGGCTTTCCTGCATTACATCGCGCACAATCGTTTCAACCTGTTTCCCGTTTTTTTGAATATCCCTTTCCAGTTTCCGATAAAACTTACCGGATGATTTTCGCGCTTTTTCGATTCTGAAATAGCCGATCCCAAGCCTCCGGTAGATTTCGCTGAAGTCGTTCTGGATCAGCGGATAAATCATGTTTTTTGAATTTCTGACCATCAGAAGCTGAAGGGTCCAGTCAAATTGTGTAAAGGCATCTGCGTCGTCTCCCAGCTTTTTTGCATATGCCAGGTGCTGTAAAAATTTTTCCGGCACATTTTCAACAGCTGTTTTTGCGCAAGGGGGAAGCAGAAGAATTCTGAAATCAAGCAGATTGGGAACGAACTCTTCCGGCAGAAAAGCTGCATACTTTGCCATGGTGCCGAGCATTCCAAGCCCCCCCTCTTTCCAGTAGTCATTGACCAGTGTCGACTTTCCCTGCTGTATGGTGATCCATTTCTCCCGCGCGAGCCGCTGCAGCGTCTCCCGCAAGGTCGGTCTTGTCACACCAATCTGCTCAGAGAGATCCCGTTCATTCGGCAGTGCAGACCCGGGTGGGAACGTATTGTTCAATATGGTCATCAATAATTTGTGTTCGGCAAACTGCTGCGGTTTCATCGGCTGTTCCCCGTTTAAATCCATTTTCATGGTCACCTCGTTATTTTATGATATGGTAAGAGGTCATACCAGTTGGCTTTTAAAGTGTCAATATTAAATTTTGTTCAGAGGTGGTCAAGCGGCCTCTGAGTGAAGTCTATTGAGGTCATTTGGAAA
>JAWOIJ010000034.1:0-113009 GCA_046484745.1 Desulfobacterales bacterium
CCTGCCGGTTGTTTCAACAGACTCCTTTTAATTCTTTTTATAAATCTTTTCCCATAAACCAGCGGCTTTTTTATACCACTTCAACGTAATTCTGAGACACACCCTCTCCCATGTAATACATGCCGGCTAAGTTATTTTGAGCACTCACATCTCCCTGTTCAGCAGCTTTTCTAACTTGAGCGCACGATGAAAAAGAAAATACAATACCGCTGAAAATCAACAATAATATCCAAGCGGACAGGAGTCTTTTAATCATGATCAATACCTCGGATTTGGTTTTTAATGTGTGTGCCGCCTGATACGGATCTGTTTCCCCTATGGCTCGATCCCCTTTCACTCCCTGCAGGATACCGTACGTGAAAACACGGGATATTTCCAGTTATTTTTCTATTTGTATCATGGCATGTACCGCACGCTCGATTCCTGCCGGGGGAACAACACCATGATTTGACAGCGTTACCTTATCAGGCTGCTAACCGTTTTCGTAACCATTTCAACATATACGGCCAAACATACAGGGGAGCGTTCCTGCCACAGATCATATCAATATGACCCCAGTGAGCGCTGGTTGATTGTTTATTAAAAATCTTCAACGTTTTGTCCCTGGAACCTGCCTGATCATACGCTGCCTGGACAGATGCCAGTGGCACGGCATGATCTTTATCCCCAACGAGAAACAGGATCGGCACCTGCAATCTCCGGATCTGCTTCTCATAGTCGGTATCACCGAACAGGCCCCGGAGTTTTCCTTCAGCGCCCCATTTAAACATAAACCGGACAACATTCATGCCGGTTCGATCAAAACCTTTTGTGATTCTTTCTTTCAGGATATCCCGCTCGATGCTTCCGGGATACCAGATCTGCAGTGGAATCTTGTACAGGGGGCTGTCCATCAGAAAAAGGCCCGGCCTGGCGAGTGCGCCGATATAATCAACATAAAATGCCTTGGGATAAGGCAGGTGAAAGGGCGCCAGTTTTTCGACAGCCACTCCGGCCCGTGCGATATTTTTCAACAGAAAGTTGCCCTTTGCCATATGAAATGGGCCTCCAATGGAAATAATACCGCTTATTTTTTTCTGAAACCGGGCTTCCAAACAATACGCAATTGTACCCCCCAGGCTGTGTCCCATGTAGAACAATTGTGATGGATTGGACGTTTTTTGGATGGCCTGGAGAAATGCGGGCAGATCATATTTCAAATAGGTCTGAAAGCGCTCCGGATAATTACCGCTGTCCGATCTGCTGAGCCCGTGCCCCCGCAACTCAACATTATAGGTTTCAAACCCTTTGGCGACGAGGTAATTTTCCATGCTGCGCCTGGACAAACTCCAGGAATACCGATTTTGACCCAGCCCGTGTACCAGAATAACCGATGCCACGGGTTTGCGATCAAGGGGAGTTTTTTGCGTCATTTTCAACGCAGATCCGTCTTCCGTGGACACTTCATGCAGGAAACGGAGGCATTCCACTTTCTGCTCCTTGTTCACAATTTCTTTGATTTTCTGCTTATGAGCCATGCCTTCCTGCCGCTTCTTTTGAAGTGTTTCTGCAACAATGCCTGGTATCAGAGGAGGAAATACGCCGATCGTGACCCTTCTGTCAATAAGATCCAGCCACGGATAATCGTTCGAACGATCCACTGCGATTGCTGAAAAAAGTAAAGAATCAGAAACCGGTCATAACAGATGATTCCGTATAAAAAAAATTGCGGGCTTTAAACAGTGTTAACCTGGATCTCTGTGCTGCAGTTGCTGGCAGTCGGTTTTTTCGCCCAGCAGGTCTGGACTCGCGTCCAGCCGGACCGGGTCTTCTCCTGGTCTAATCCCTACGCGATCTGGCGCATCCTGGCGACCGGGTTTTGGTTCCTGGCCCTGGATGATCTGTTTCAGATTCACGAAAAACTGGATCTGACATTCCACACGATCGTCGGCTGGGATCCGAAAGGCCCCACAGACTGTTTAGACGATCTGATCGTCGCTTTTTACGGCCTCTTCGGGGTTGCCATGCTCCTTCGCTATCGGAAAGAAATGTTGCGATACATCCGCGCATGGCCGTATCTGGCCATGGCTGCGCTCTGCATCATGGGAACGGTTTTCTTTGATCTGGTCAGCGTCGGAACCATGGCAGGCTGGCTTCCGCATACCGACGATCCAAAGCGGCTGGCAGTCGGGCTGAACCTCCTCGAAGAGTCGTTCAAAACATACGGGGGCATTTTCTTCGTAGGAATGCTGGCCCGCTGTTACACCATCGCCCTTTCCCGCAAAAAGAAAACCGGGTCATAGATCCTGTTTCACATCGGTCTGAAAGCGCTCAGGACAATCACATTATTTAATTTTTTTAACCTTTTGATATAATGGTGATATATTACGCAGGATCGACACCGCATTCTGAAGCGCTTTTAAAAAACGGTCGATATCCTCTTCGGTGTTGTCCTGGCCGAGGGTTATGACCAGCGTGCCCTGGGCGTCCACATGGGACAGTCCGATGGAAAGCAGGACATGGGAAGCCCGGAGAGATCCGGTCGCGCAGGCTGAGCGGGTGGATATCGCGATGTCATCTTCATCCAGCATCAGCATAACGCTTTCGCCTTCGATATATTGAATGGACAGGGATATCAGATTCGGCAGGCTGTTTTCAGTCGGTGTATTGATGAGGTAGTCGTCGATGGTATCCGGCAGTTTTGTGAGCAGTCTGGATTTCAGTTTTTCCAGATGCGCCTGCCATGCCGGCAGTTTCCGGCGGGCTATTTCAGCAGCTTTTGCCGTTCCGATAATCCCGACCAGATTTTCAGTCCCGGCACGCTTGTTGTTTTCCTGAACACCTCCGTCAAGCAGCGGCCAGACCAGTGTACCCCGGCGCACATACAGACCGCCGACTCCTGTCGGGCCATAAAACGTGTTCGAAGAGAAACTCAACAGATCCACACCCAGTTTCTGTACGTCAATGGGTACCACGCCCACGGAGTCAACCGCGTCGGCATGAAAGACGATCTTTTTCTGTTTTGTGATTTTGGCTATTTCTTCAATGGGTTGAATCGTACCGGTTTCGTTGTTGCTGTGCATGATGGATACCAGTATGGTCTTGTCGGTAATCGCATCCGCCACGTCTGCGGGATTGACATACCCGTGTTTATCCACATCAAGGGATGTGACCGTATAGCCAAGCCCTTTCAATCGTCGAATGCTTCGAATTACGGCATTGTGTTCAATGTTGGAAGTTATGATATGATTGCCTTTTTTGGCGCCTGCCATTGCAGCCCCTTTGACCGCATGGTTGACAGACTCTGTCCCTCCGGAAGTGAACACCACTTCTTTGGGGTCTGCAGCATTGATTAAGCCCCCGACTGTTTCACGCGCCTTTTCCAGCATCTCCGCAGCTTGCTCTCCTTTTTTATGCTGGCTGGAAGGATTGTGGTAATCCGCCTGAATCGCCTGAATCATCGCCTCTTTGACCTCAGGCAAAAGCGGGTTGGAAGATATGTGGTCCAAATTGATGAACTTCATTCCGGATATCCTTTCCTCAAGATAAATTAGTGCTCTTCTTTAAGACTGTGCTGACAGGCTGTGCAAAATTCGGTTCCGTCATCGAGTTCTACATCACAGTAAGGACAGTAACATGTATCGCCATGAGAATGTTCATGATCATCTTTTCGTTTAAGTTCCACCTGGGGCTTGCCTGCCTTTTTACTTTCATAGTTTTTAATAGCCAGATGAAGCGCATCCGCTCCCAAATTGGAGCAATGCAGCTTATTTTTTGGCAATCCTTCCAGGGCGTCGGCAACATCCTTGTTTGTTATTTTTTTGGCTTCGTCAACGCTTTTTCCCCTGACAATCTCGGTCAGCATACTGGAAACCGCGATCGCCGACCCGCATCCAAAGGTTTGAAATTTAATATCGTCAACGATATCATCTTTTATTTTCAAATAAATGGTCATCATATCGCCGCACAATGGGTTGCCGACCTCGCCAACACCATCGGCATCTTCGATAACCCCCACATTGCGAGGATTCTTGAAATGATCCATTACAACCTTGTTATACATGATGTTTTCCTCCGTAAAAGGGGTTGACCCAGAACAAAAACGTATATGCCTATTTTAAGCATAATTTTGGCAATGTAAATACCGTGATGAATTGAAAAATTCAACTGCATGACAACCTGCTTGTCCAGGACGACAGAATATCTGCGTTCGGATGCGGCGGCAGGACAAGGTAAGCGATGCCGTCGGCATTGAACTGGTTGGCATGATCAAACAGCGTTGCCGTCAGCCATGGCTTGTCCTTATCGGTTGGATATGGCTACATATAAGCGCTATTCGGATTTTTATCAATATGCTTTTTATTTTTCAAAAATTCCGATATGGATCGGACAGATCGGTTACACATGGAATGAAAAAAAAGATTCGAATTCAATAAAAAGGTTGAATTCAATTTTGATGCAGGCATCACCTCGGTCTGTCAAGGCCTTTTGATGCTGAGTGTTCGTGGTGGATGATGATGAAAAAGAATGCCCTGAAATATGGGATTAATGCCCTTCTGTTTATCGATGTTTCGTCTGTCGCGGTTGTCGGACTGCTCCTGGGTTTTGTCATTCCAAAAGGAAGAGACCGGTATTTCCTCGGACTTCACCGTCACGAGTGGGGTGATATTCATTTGTATCTTTCCATTTTCCTGCTGATACTGCTGACGATTCACCTCTTTCTCAACCGGACCTGGATCATCCAGTCAACAAAAAAATATTTTTCCGTTCACTGGAAAAAAGCGTTTTGTATCCTCGCGGGCGCCTGGCTGCTTGTTATCATGATCTGCTGGATCGCTGTCAGGATGGGGTGATCCGCTCATATGCTCCGGGCAAGTTTTTCGCATCTCCGGTCTACCCAGCCTTGCAGGTCATTGATCTGCTCTTTTGTCAGTTTTCTGAATCTGCCCTGTTCCTTAAGATATTCCTCGACCGGCAACCGCTTGCTTTTATCCAGATATTTCTGGGTTCGCTTGTTTACGATCAGCTCTCCATCCACTTGCTTCCACAGCAGAAAAAATCCGGTTTTGACAGCCAGGTCTCCCATCTCCGTCGTTCTGGAAGAGGCAAAACGCCAGCCGGGCGCGCAGGGAGAAAGAATATGGATAAACTTGGACCCTCGAATCTCCTTTGCTTCGGAAAAGGTATTATATATCTCCTGAGGTTCGGTTGCGACACACGTGGCAACATAGGGTATGTCATGAGCCGCGATAATCTGCGCAATATCCTTCTTGTGCATGTTCTTCCCCAAAGGAGTCGTTGTGGTTGCCGTATGTTTGGGTGTGGAGGAGCTGCGCTGCGTTCCGGTGTTCATATAGCCCTCATTATCATAACAGGCATAAATAAAATCCGTACCTCGCTCGATGGCACCGCTCAGGGCCTGAATTCCGATATCGACGGTCCCCCCGTCTCCGGCCCATGTGAGCACATTGATATCTTTCTTTCCCAATGCCGTGTAACCGGCTACCACGCCTGATGCGGCAGATGCACCGGCGGCAAAAGCCATGTTGATATAAGGAACAGCGGATGAAGCTTTTGGCCAGATACCAATATAGACATTCGCGCAGGACGCGGGCGCCACAACAACCGTTTTCGGCCCCAGAGCCTTCAACGCCCATCGCAGGGCTAAAACAGAGGCGCATCCCGCGCAGGCCGAACTCCCCGCGTGAAACAACTCAGGCTTGTTACTTTCTGTTTTGATCAATTCTTTGAGTGAAACCATCCTTCTATGCTCCTGTCTTTAATCCCAGCCAATACGTGCCCTGCTGAAAGGCATCATCGGTAGGATATTCATTTTTATTCTTAAGCCGAAGGAGATGCGTATAAAGATTCATCTGCTCATCTACGGTAACATTTCTTCCTCCAAGGCCCCATATACAAGGCAATACTTTGATCTTTCTTTTGCTATGGCCCAGAAGGGACATCACCTCGGTTGAAACCGGACCGCCTGTAGGGCTGCCGAATGCAGTTGCCTGGTCGGCGATACCGATGACTTTTACTCCTGAATCAAAAAGCGCTATCAGCTCTTCCGTCGGAAATGGCCTGATATATCTCAATTTGAAAGATCCAACCTTGCGCCCTTTTTCCCGCATTCGGTCAACAGCGTTTTTATTCTGCTCCGCGAGGGCGCCGTAGCTGATCATGACAACATCGGCATCATCACATCGATACTTTTCAACAAGCCCCTTGTAATCTCTTCCAAAGGATTTTTTGAACTCCTTGATGGTCCTGTGAATCGTCTTTTTCGACTTCATCATCGAGTCGTGAATCATGAAACGGAAATCAAGGTATTCCTGCTGAGGCATCAGCAGGTTCCCGTGCGTGATTGGGTTTTCGGGATCCAGATTGAGATGACTCCATCCTTTTTCAGGCGGCGACGGCAAAAAACGATCAACATCAGCCTGCCTTGGTATGCGTACGGGTTTGCTGGTGTGACTCTGTGTAAAACCCCCATAAACAATAAAATAAGGAAGCATTACATCTTCGTTTTCCGCGATCTTGTAGCTCATCAATACCGAGTCAAAAATCTCCTGGTGTGTTGAGGCAAATTGAATGATCCACCCACAATCCCTGATCGAAAGAATGTCGGTATACTCAGCCCATATATTCCAGGGCGGCGCAATGCCGCGACTTGCGATGGTAGTGACGATGGGAAGTCTTGACGAAGAAACCCAATGCAGCATCTCCGTCATGTAAAGCAGCCCCTGTCCGGAGGTAGCGGTAAATGAACGCGCGCCGGTCATGGAGCTTCCGACAAGAGAAGCCATTACAGAGTGCTCGGATTCGACTTTGATGTAGTTGGCATCCAGCTCCTTATTATCGACAAACTCCGCCATCTTTTCCACGACTGTGGTCTGGGGAGTGATCGGGTATGCACTGACCACCTTTACCCGAGCGCATTTCGCTCCCCAGGCGGATGCATAGTTGCCGGACATGATAATCGTCTTTTCTTCATCTGCTTGTGATTTTTTCATTTTACTCATCTTTACCCTGTCATGCACAAAAATTGATCTATTCGCGTTCCCGGATCATTTCAATCGCTTTTTTAGGACACTTGACCTTACAAATTCCACATCCCTTGCAATAGGTGTAGTCAATTTCGGGAAACGTGCCTTCCTTGAAAATAATGACCCCGTCCGGGCAGTAAATATAACAGATACCGCACTTGTTGCATTGCTCTTTATCAATCTCCGGACGGAAAGTTCTCCAGTCGCCTGTTTCACCGATACTGCCCTTCTGGCCTATCGAAACAGGAATATGAGGAAGCTCCCGCCATGATTTATAAATGGGACATGTTATGCTCGACGACTTATTATCATCCTTTTTCATTTCCAAACCGTTCCTTCGTTTATCCGGCAAACTGAAACTCCATGAGCCTCCGGCCCGTTATCATTAGTAGACTCTTACTGTTTTTTTGTAAGACTGCTCAACCGATTCGATGTTCCTGTCCGCCCTTCTGCCCCATTTCTCTTTAAGTACATTCTTTAATGAGTCCATGGAAACCAGTCCGGTAACCTTAGAAAAAGCACCGAGAATCGGCACATTGACAAGAGGTGATCCTTCCAGCATCAAGTCAAGGCCAAGAGCAATAGAGGTCCCTGGAAAGGAATAAAGCTCAATATCCCGGGAGAGCCGGGTTTCTTCGCTTAAATTTTCAGCATTGACAATGACCTTGCAGTCCTTTTTGGGAATGGCGTCCGCAATAGCGGGCAGATTCAACAGCGATTCATCAAAAACCAGCACAATATCCGGGTTGGTAACCGCGCTGACCCTCCGGATTTCGTGATTCGCAATGATTAAAAAAGCTCTGATAGCAGCGCCCCTGCGTTCCGCTCCGATCTGGGGGATTGACATTACATCCTTGAATCCCTCAACAAAGGCTATCTGAGCCAGAAGCTGGCAGGAGGTTATGCCTCCCTGACCTCCCCTGCTGAAAAATGTAATTTCATAGTCCGATTGTTTTCCTTTACTGGCCATTCTGTAACCTCACCTTGGCTCTTACCGAATTACGGAGAACAAATAAAAGTTTTCATTCAATATCCACGCACATCTCACAAAAATTAGTTGTCTATCATACCGGGATCATAAAGGTCAATATCAAATATATCCTAATGGATTTTAAAGGCTTATTCGCTTTTCGATCATGGCAGCCGCTTATCTTTCAGAATATTATTGGAAATAACCACCCGCTGTATTTCCGAAGTCCCCTCATAAATTGTAAAAACCCTTGCGTCCCTGTAATACCGCTCCACCGGATAATCCTTTATAAATCCATATCCGCCATGAATCTGCAACGCCTTTGCCGTCAATCGATTTACCATCTCGGAAGCGTAAAGCTTTGCCATGGAAGCCTGTGTTGTGTATTTTTCTTTCCTGTCCTTCATGGACGCCGCCAGGAACATCAACTGTCTGGCTGCTTCAATTTCTGTTGCCATGTCTGCGATCATCCACCGAAGGCCTTGAAACTTGGAAATCGACTGACCAAACTGTTTCCGCTTTTTTGCATATTTTACCGCGGCATCAAAAGCCGCCTGCGCAACGCCTATCGACTGTGCCGCAATCCCGATGCGACCGCCGTCAAGGCCGGTCATCGCGATTTTAAACCCATCCCCCTCTCTGCCCAATAAGTTTTTGGCAGGGATCCTGCAGTTGTCAAATATCAGATCGGTCGTATCAGAGGCCCGAAGCCCCATCTTTTCCTCAACATTTCCGACAATAAATCCCGGGGTCCCTTTGGTAACCAGGAACGCACTGATGCCCTTATGCACTTTCGATTCATCTGTTTTGGCCGTAACAATTACGATTTCCGCGTTCTTGCCGGATGTAATAAAGCGCTTTTCACCATTCAAAACATAAAAATCACCGTCCTTCACCGCAGTAGAAGATTGTCCTACGGGATCAGAGCCCGCTTCCGGTTCGGTCAGGGCAAAAGCACCGATAACCGCTCCTTCCGCCAATGGCTTTAAAAATTTTTCTTTCTGATATTCATTTCCGAATTGATTGATACTTTCACATACAATCGAGTTCTGCACAGACATCACAACAGCGGTTGACGCACAGGAATAGGCAATTTCCGAAAGTGCCAGGACATAACTGACCGTATCGGCGCCCTGACCGCCATATCCCGGCGGTATCATCATTCCCATCAACCCCAGTTCCCCCATTTTTTTAAGATTTTCAGCCGGGAATTCCTTGGTTTGATCTCGCTCAGCCGCCGTTGCAGCAATCACTTTTCTTGAAAACTCCCTGACCATGGACTGAATCATGAGTTGTTCATTGGTTAATTGATATAACAATTGCTCCTCCTTCAAGGTCCATAAATAACGACAAGAAGCTCCGCATCTTTTTTCCCGATATTGCGCAGTTTGTGTTTTATCGCAGCATTAAAATGAAGGGATTCGTCTTTTTTTAAAGAATTCACGTGATCGCCGACCACCACCTCAATCTCACCGGCGAGAACATATACAAACTCTTCGCCCTCGTGCTGATATTCAACCTTTTTGTGTTCCTGCATCGCTTTGATTTTAACACGAAAAGCGTTCAGGTGCTTATTCTCCGCGCCGGGGGTAAGCGTGGTGTACGCGTAATTGTCCGTCCGCCTGGCATAAGCTTTCGCACGTTTTTCGATATTCTCTTCCTGATCTTTTAAAAAGAACTCTGAATCAATTTGCAACGCCCTTGAAATCTGCAGAATCATACCAACAGGCGGAATCGCTTCCCCATCTTCTATCTCTTTAAGGTACTCCATCTTAAAACCGGTTTCATTGGCCATTTGTTCCAATGTAATCTTTTTTTGAGTTCTTACCTTTTTGATTTTCTTTCCAATCGGGTCAAGTGCAGCCGTCTTTTTTTTTGCCATGATATCTCCAAACTCCGGATAGAACCGGAAATGAGAGTTTACTCCTTACTGCGGGTTGTTAAAGTTGTTCTCTGTTTCAATGACACATGCTAAAAATAAAAAATGGCACCGCGGCTCTTTATACCTGTTTTTATGTCTGTCTGCAAACAATCAATATCTTTTTATTGATTTCTTACTCTCAATAAAATATAGTAATGCGCATATGGTCTTTTGATAATAATAAGAAGATTACGGACAACCAGCGACTGTTTTCACGCCGCCCGGCTGCAAACAATTTCAATATTAACAGGTTTTGTCAAAAAAAATTAGGCTGACCGATTTAAAAAAACCATCATGCAACCGTATGAGGTGCTTTGGCGGAAAGTAGTCATCCTGCTTTGAGACCCTATGCGGAATGCTGAAAATCACTTCGAAGCCGCCAAAGCGATTTTCATAAAACGGGTACGATAACTGTTTTCAAAACGCTGCGAGCCAATCGCTCAAATCAAAATGGCATTTTCAAGGATGCCGTAAAGGAGGATCCCGTGAAAAAAATTCGATGTAAAGCAATCCTGCTGTTCTTTGTTCTTCTGTTTTTCAGTGCTTGCGCGACAAAACAATCTCACATGGATTTTAAGCCATACCAGTTTGAAGACGGTCAATACGAACCCAAAATCCAAAATTTTATGATCATTCTGGATGCGTCGGACAGTATGTATTTTTCACATAATGGCGTAAAAAAATTTACTGCAGCCAAGGATGCAGCAACCTACATCAATCAAACACTACCCAATTTGAAAATTAAAGGCGCACTTCGGTCCTTTGGCCACAGCCTGAAGGTATCCGATGAAAAGACCGTCCTTCAATACGGTCTGACTGAATATACCAAGGCAGGGCTTGAGAAAGGGATCGATCAGGTAACCTCCGAAGGCGGCAACAGTCCACTGACTGAGGCCCTAGATGCTGCGATACAGGATCTGGAATCCGCCAGCGGGAAAACAGGCATTATTATTATCAGCGATGGGCAGGACATGAAAGAAAAACCCATCCTGTCTGCAGAGGAGTTGAAGAAGGCATTCGGCGACCGTGTCTGCATTCACAGCCTGCTGATCGGTGATTCTCCGG
Organism: Desulfobacterales bacterium; assembly: GCA_046484745.1. Taxonomy (GTDB): domain Bacteria; phylum Desulfobacterota; class Desulfobacteria; order Desulfobacterales; family SURF-7; genus JAQYVL01. The sequence continues at coordinate 10,982 of JAWOIJ010000034.1, forward strand.
AAGGAAAAGTCCTGATGAAAAAAATATCGGATATCGGAGAGTGCGGCTCCTATTCAGAACTTGACCAGCTTGTTGCGGAAAATCGTATGCCGGAGTTTATTCAAAACGTATTTTTGACAAAATTTTCGGATGAAGACGGGGACGGCGTGCCGGACGATAAAGATCGGTGTCCTGGAACACCGCCGGATATAAGCGTAAATGATGATGGCTGCCCTCCTGACTCGGATGGGGATGGCGTTTTCGACTACAAAGACCGCTGCCCGGATACACCGAAAGGCATTAAAGTAGACATTTTTGGGTGTCCGGCTGATTCAGACGGCGATGGTGTCACGGACGATAGGGATAGATGCCCGAACACAAAGGCAGGGGTACCCGTGGACGCTTACGGTTGTCCGCTTCCTGTTGCCTCCAAAAGCGCAACCATAACCGAATCCGGGACGTGGATATACAAAGGGATTCGGTTTACAACCGGGAAATGGGATATAACAGAAGATTCTCATGCAGTACTGGACGAGATTGTTCAAACGATTCAGGCTTCTCCAGGTCTTAAACTTGAAATACAAGGGCATACCGACAGCATGGGCAGTGAAGCGTTGAATTACAGGCTTTCAGAAAACCGGGCCAAAGCCGTAATGGACTACCTCCTTCGCAAAGGGGTTTCTCCGGCCCAGTTGACATATAAAGGCTATGGTCCTTCCATGCCCATAGCTTCCAATGACACGGCAGCAGGAAGAGCAGAAAATAGAAGAGTGGAGTTCAAACCGATTCCATAATCGAAGCAACCATTATGAGAAGAAGGTCCCGGAAGGCGATCACCATCCGTTTTCCGGGACCTTCGATATGTTGTTGCAGCTGCTGCGATTAGAACCGGTTCTTGCGAGGAACCGTTTGATCGCTGTTTAATCGAAACCCGCTTATAACAACGGCGATAAAAAAATTTGGGTCTACGTCGCATCAACCTGAACTTTTGCCGAAAATTTTTTCAAATATTTGATCATCGGATTGAATACAGCGCTGATTCAACAGCCTGAATTCTGTTACCAGCTTTCTGCCGGCCGGCGTTAAGCGGGTACCCCTTGTTCTGTCTGAATGGACAATTTTTTTTTTCAAATGCTTCTCCGTGGATTTAATTTTACTCCAGACGGTTTTATAAGACATTTTCATCTCTTTTGCGGTCTGATTGATCGAACCTGTTTTTTCAATACTATCTAAAATTTCCAGGCGCCCCTTGCCGAATACGATATTACCCTGGTCATCAACAATCCAGTGGCTCGACCTCAGCTTGACTTTAATCATCATCTCTATCCAGATTTACGGTTATCGTTGCTGTCATAAGCGGGTTCCGTTTCAGCAGGCCAAAGAGGATAAACCTCATTTGCTTGCAAGCCTCAACCCCCGATATCATGATCTGGGAACAACGGAAAATTAGCACTGTTATCCAGTAAATGCAATCCGCCGACAAAGACCGATTGTAAAATTCTCGTCCGTCCAGAACAGAGCTGCCATTTCTGCACTTGCGGAAAATTACTTTTTTGGTTATGTTAAGTTTAACATAAGGCATATGGAAAACGCGGCATGAAAGATTTCAATACCCTTTTACAAGAATCATCCCTGGCCCATGGTCATCTTTGCCCGGGTCAGGTTGTAGGCGTCCGCATGGCACTGCTGGGATGCCGGCTGATCGGGTTTAATGAGCCTGCCCGGAGCGATCAAATTAAAAAACTCCTCGTTTATATAGAGATGGATCGTTGCACAGCAGATGCCGTGGCTCATGTTACCGGTGTCAAACTGGGACGTCGAAGTCTGAAATTCATGGATTACGGAATTATGGCGGCAACCTTTGTAAATCTTGAATCCAGCAGATCAATCCGTGTGCTGTCTACCGAAGAATCCCGTGATCTGGCCTCCAGGTATGCTCCGGAAATTGCAGAAAAACCGATGCAGCAGATAGAGGCGTACAAAAGGATGCCGGATTGTGTACTTTTCCGCGTTCAAAAGGTTCAGGTAAAATTGAATGAATTTGACCTGCCAGGCCCGACACGACGAAAAGTTACATGCGTTTCCTGCGGTCAGGTGATACGCGATTCAAAAGAGGTTGTTGTCGATGGCCAGGTACGTTGCAAACCCTGCGCAGGAAAGTCATATTTTGTTTATGAAAAGGAAATCACATGGCCGAAAATGAACTGGTCGCCGGCCGATAACGGCAAGGGGTCTGGTATTGACTGAAACGGGTTTTAAAATGAAATACAGGAGAAGATGCCGTGTTTAAAAAAATAGATGTCGAGGATGCTGTGGGAACGACCCTGGCTCATGACATCACGGAAATTCGGCCCGGTGAATTCAAAGGGCCTGCATTTCGCAAGGGGCATACGGTATGCAAGGAAGACATATGCCATTTGCAGAAACTGGGGAAAAATCATCTTTACCTCATTGACCTGGAAGATGACGAAATTCATGAAAACCAGGCGGCTTCTATCCTTGCAAGGGGCTTATCCGGTGAAGGCGTCACATGGGAAGACAAGCCAAAAGAGGGAAAAATCGGATTGCACGCTGCAATAGACGGCCTGCTTTTCGTCGACATTGCCGCACTGGCGGCATTCAATATGGTGGATGAGGTAATGTGTGCGACACGTAACAGCCATACCCTTGTTAAAAAAGGCGAACTGGTAGCCGCAACCCGCGCCATTCCGCTGGTGATGAATCGAACGCCTGTGGAACGGGCATCGGAGATTGCGTCACAGCACGGCGGAGTTGTTTCGGTTCGAGCGCTGAAATCCGCAAAAGTCGGGTTAATCGTCACTGGAAACGAAATAACCAGTGGATTGATCAAAGACAGGTTCACACCCATTCTGACCCAAAAAATCATCCTGTTGGGATCTCTGGTTATCGGGGTCGAATATACTCCGGACGATACAAAACTGATCAAACAGGCCATTTCCAGACACATGGCAAACGGTTCCGATTTGATATTGATCGGCGGCGGCATGAGTGTTGATCCGGATGATGTTACGCGAAAAGCGGTTCAACAGTCCGGAGTTGATGAAATGCATTACGGCGCGGCAGCGCTGCCCGGAGCGATGTTTATGGTCGCCTACATTGGAGGCATACCTCTTCTGGGTGTTCCCGCGTGCGGGCTTCACCATCGCATTACGGTCCTTGATCTTGTCCTGCCGCGAATTCTGGCCGGTGAACATATCGGGAAAAAGGAACTGGCGTTTATCGGGCATGGTGGTTTGTGCATGGACTGCGAGCAATGCGTATATCCGCATTGCCCCTTTGGGAAGGGTGGATAAAGTGTTATGAGAAGGCGCTGCTGACAGAGAAAGAGATGGTTCTCAAAAAAATTCCCGATTCGTCGTCTTGATCCGGGATATCATTCTGAGAACCAATCGAAACAGCCACTGCGCTGACCAATTGAACTAAAAAAGGTCATCCACTTCTTCCAGGAGATTCTTTGCCTGCTGCTTTGCAATTTCATTTGCCAGATTCTGTTCCGGGAGAAGATTGTCAGGCGCGGCAATAACCTCTTCCAGTGTTTGCACAAAAAGCTCTCTGTCCTGGATCCTGACCGTATAGTGCTGGGCATATAAAACAAGCCACAATAAAAATTTTCTTTCGGAAATTTTCAGTGCCTGCTCAAAATGATATTTGGCCTTTTCCTGATCACCACCAAACATAGCGGGCCTGGCCGCGTTGTAAGTTCCGTTTACCACATGCACACCCCCGTATTTATACGTCTCGTCCAAAACCAGAATTCTTTCAATAATGGCCTCAGCCTTTGTCAATTCTGCAAGGGCTCTGGGTTGGTCTGCCTGTGCCGTACCGATCCAACCGAAGGTGGAAGTCAGCAGTGTGAACAGAACCGGCACATCGTCTTTACCCAATGTCTGCAATGCCTTTATAAATTCCTCATCCGATTTATCCAGAGCCTCATTAAACACAGGGTTCTGTTTCAGGACCCGCAATGAATAATCTCTTGCTTTTTTATAATACTTTACAGCCCGCTCTTTATCCGTCTCTCTGAGAAACATTGCATAGTTGCCGTTCAGCTCTGCCGCCGCCAGCAGAAGTTCCGGATCATTCGGAGCCATTTCAAGAAACATATCCGACTGCACGATCATAACCGGCATGGCTTGACGAATCTGCTCCACATCCGGGTAGCGATTCACCGATTTTTTGCCAAACTCTCTCATCATTTTGGCGGTGTTGACCATCATATTCTGTTTGAAAGAGGTGCAGCCATTCATAAAAAAAGCGAGCGTAACCAACAAAAGCAAGTTGAGATTAAAAACACGACGGTTATCCATTTAAGCCCTCCTCTTGATAGTTGACCAGGGTATGATCATTTTCAGCAATACATACAAAAGACCGATCCAGTTCAAAATCATATTAACCAATCGGTATCTAACACTTTTGAATCTCATTGTCATTATAATTATTCATGTCGCGATCAGGATACAGAAGCGAATCATGAAGATACGGCAAAACATCGCCGTCAAATCTGTTTTCAGATTTTTTCCGGTTTGCGGGCTGTTTCAGGGCAGGTTGATTTACGCAGAAGAAACCTTATGATATGGTGAATCATACAAATAAATATATCGGCTTCTTCCAAAAATTCCGTGCGGGAAGTCCAACTGTTTTGAGATCAGCATTGAGCCCGGAGCAACTGGAATATTTTTGACTATGAGAACCGCCCGGTTCGGAAAAGGGGAAACATTTATGACGGAAAAAAATCGTTCTGAAACAAACCTGTTTGATATGAATGAACTATCTGAAATCATGGCTGAAGTGAACAAAAAAAGCCAACAGCTTGTGGAAAAATTCATGGAAAAGCAGAGGCAGTTCAAAGAGATTGATCAGGCCGGAACACAGGCAATCACGGACAGCTTTCAGGAACTGGCAGCCAATCTCATGACCAATCCGACAAAGCTGTTTGATTCCCAAATGTCCTACTGGCAGGACTACTGGGGACTTGTTCAGCAAAGCGCGTCTCAATTCTGGGGGCTGCCCGCAAAACCCTCGGATAAAACCAGCGCCCCGGACAAACGATTTCAGAATGAAGCCTGGGAATCCAACCCCATGTTCAGCTTTATCAAGCAGAGCTACCTGTTAACCGCCCGCGCGATTCGAGATACAATTCATAATATTCATGGTCTGGATGAAAAAACCAGACACCGGATTGAATTTTATACCAACCAGTATCTCGATGCCATTTCGCCTACAAATTTTATTATGACCAATCCGGAACTCCTGAAATTAACGATTGAAAGCCGGGGGGAAAATCTTCTGAAAGGCCTGAACAACCTGCTGGATGATCTTGACCGGGGTCCATGCCAGTTACAGATTAAAACAACGGATCTGGATGCATTCGAGGTCGGCAAAAATCTGGCGGTTACACCGGGCAAAATTATTTATCAAAACGACCTGATGCAGCTGATTCAATATACGCCCACGACCGACAAGGTGTTTGAACATCCCCTGCTGATTATCCCGCCCTGGATCAATAAATACTATATCCTCGACCTGACCGAAAAAAATTCCATGGTCAGGTGGATGCTCGACCAGGGATATACGGTTTTCATGATTTCCTGGGCGAATCCGGATGAAACGTTGATGAACAAGGATTTCGAGGATTATATGCTGGAAGGGCCGGTCACCGCACTGGAAACGATCGAACGCGCCACTTCTCAAAAACCGGTAAATGTTATCGGCTACTGTATGGGCGGGACGCTCCTGGCATGCACTTCGGCCTACCTTACTGCAAAAGGTGAGGGCGATCGAATTGCCTCAACCACCTATATGGCCTCTCTCTTAGACTTTTCCAATCCCGGAGATATCGGAGTTTTCATCGATGAGAAACAGATCAGCGCGTTTGAAAAAAAGATGAATGAGCAAGGGTATATGGATGGCTGCGCCATGTCGAACAGTTTCAGTATGCTCCGGGCCAATGATCTGGTCTGGTCCTATATTATCAACAATTACATGAAAGGCGCCAGTCCTGTTGCCTTTGATATTCTCTTCTGGAATTCCGATTCCACGAATCTTCCAGCAAAAATGCACAGCTTCTATCTGCGAAACATGTATCTTAAAAACCTGCTGAGAGAACCGGGCGGTATTCGGCTGAACGGGGTTCCCATTGATCTTTCAAAAATTATTGCACCGGTATATTTTATCTCCACCCGGGAAGATCATATTTCCATGTGGCAATCCACCTATCATGGGACCAGGCTCTTTTCCGGGCCGGTCCGGTTCGTTCTGGGCGCGTCAGGTCATGTTGCCGGAATTGTAAATCCACCATACAAAAAGAAATACGGCCACTGGACTAATGAAGAACTTCCGGAGTCGGCTGAAGAATGGTTAAACAGTTCCAAATATCATGAAACCTCATGGTGGGTGGACTGGCTGGAATGGAATAAAGCATACGCCGGTGGAAAAATCCCGGCCCGCAGGATCGCTGAAGGCAAAAACGGAGAATTGGAGGATGCCCCGGGCTGCTATGTTACAAAAAGGCTGGATCGTCCTGAAAGCGGTGTCTGTTATCTGCCCAATGCGCTGTTATGAAATATTGTATCGCAATGGCCGAACAGGCGTGTTTTACACCCCTTCGGCCATTGATTCTGTTTGTATGCTTTATGCCGCATGAAGTGCGTTTCGGATACGCTTCAACAGCTTTTTCTCCTCTTGATCGATTTCATGATCCGCTAATGCAATACGTTCGGCGATTGCCATTGCATCAGATCGATCTTTTTCCTCTGGAATCATCGTTGAAAGTGCTTTTAACGCCTTTTTCTCATCCGCGTTCAGAATACAGGACTGCTGCCGTATGATCTGTTTAAATTCTGCTTCTTTTAAAACCTTCAACCGGTCATCCGCTGCAACAACCTCATCATACATTTTTAATACCCGTCTCTGAAGGCCTTCGTCCACATGAGCCATCATCAGCATAATTCGGATAACCCCTTCTGCAAACCCACCCTTGTCAATTTCTTTCAGCCAGCTTTCTTCACAAACATATTCTTTTTCGACAGCCTGTTCTTTGAAATATGAAAGCATCCATGGATTCCCATAAATGGACTTAAACCAGAATTCCTGAGTTTGATCTCGAATATCCCGATACAAATTCAAGGAATCGGAAATCAGCCTGGAAACGCTTTTTTCCATCACGGCCAGTGGATTGTCCGGAGATACCGGTTTACGGGTTTTATTGACCACGGGCGTTAAAAACTTAAGCGGCATCATCCACGGATTCGCATCCGAAAATGAATAGCAGGAAACACGAAGCGGATGAAGATTTCGTATCCAGTCCGCCGACCATTCATTTACGGACACCCTTACCCAGGGACTGATAAAAGTCCGGTACAACTTGTCGTTGAATTTGGAAAGGGCCGCCACAGCATGAAAATCATCTTCATCACGCTGGCCATCATCAAGGGCCAGAATATCCTCGATGTCCCGCGCTTCAAAGCGGACACTGTGAGTTCCCGGTTCTTCCTTCTCACGGATCACCATCTCATACAGTCCCGGTGACAGATATTCAATCAAATCAATGCTGGCAATAATCTCTTTGTGTTCTTTCTTCGAAACTTTACCGGACACAAAAATCCCAAGATGTCCGATGGTATCGTGCAGCAGATAAACAATTACCTGTTGATTTTTCTTTATTTCTTCTACGGACCCCCAAACCTTGGGTATCCAGTTCAAGGCCTGCTGAGGCGGCGTGATATTGTCTCCGCTGGAAGCAAAAACCAACACCGGGGATTTCAGATTCCGCAAATCGATTTTCCTTCCGTCCAGTTCAAGAAGACCCTTTTCCAGTCTGTTCCCGACAAAAAGTTCATCAACAATATAATGAATCTCATCCCGGGTCAGCATGAAAAAGCCGTTCCACCATCTCTCAAAATCGAGGTATCTTTCTTCTTCCTTATCGACATTTGAATATAAGTGGTAGTTCTTATCCCAGATGGTATTTGCCGGATTAAGGTCTTCAAATCCGGCCACAAGGTTTGCCCCGTCAAAAATACCATTTCCAAGATCACTCCACAGTGAGGTCAACCAGACTCCTCCGAAAAGGCCTCCGCGATATCTCATCGGATTTTTCCCATCCACACCTGCCCAGTAAGATAAAGGAGATCCATTGAAAACCAGTGGCCCTGTAATATCCGGCCTGTCAGCGCCGATCAGCGCTGCCGCCCATCCTGCCTGACAATTTCCGATAAAAGCCGGCTTTGGCGATTCAGAATGCCGCTTGATAACCGTTTCAATAAACCGGATATGCGCACGGTGGACATCGGCGAATGTCTGACCCGGAACAGGATTTGAATCAAATAAAATAAAATAAACCGGGTGACCTTCATTCAATGCCATCCCGATCTCTGAATCACGTTTAGAACCTCCGATGCCCGAGCCGTGACCTGCCCGTGGGTCACTGATAATGATCGGACGTTTTTTGGGATTGTACGGATCCACTTTAACGGGATTGGTTCTCTTTTCATGTTTCGCCGTTCCGTGTTCCGGATCGATACGGCGCCGATCGCTGATGCGGGTAAGAGAAAAATTAACAGGCCGGTCCAGGGTCCGACCATCCTCGATAATTTCATAACCAAATTTCAAAACAGGTGGTTTCCCAACTTCGATATGCTTGAAATAATTATTTCCTCTCTTATTCAGCACGTCCAGATAAAGAACGGACCGTTGAAAGGCATCCAGCATATAGTCGTAAACCGTTTCCATGAAATTGGTTTGAATCGGTTGATTCGAATTTTGGTTCAATGGGCTCATATTCCCTCCTTGCATTCCAGCAGATAGTCCGCAAATTCCTTTTTTTGCTCTGCAACAAAGATAATGACTGGAGGATAATCTGTCAATATATTATAGGCATGAAGAGTCTATAATATTGATTTATATAATATTATTAAGACTTATACATGGAAGCGCCCGTTTCGAAAACTTCCTGAGTTTTCTAATGATTTGTGCAGAATATAAATGATACGGAGAAATGCTTTGCAGAAGGGATCCGGCAGTAAATTGATAAAAAATACAACCGGTTCCTCTTTATGTTTGAAAAGAGTCGGAGCGCGCCCGGCACAACGACGGTTGATCATCCCTTTTTCTCATCTTCATCAGAAATATCGGAAGGATGAGACCGGCCATCTGATACCGGTTTTTCCGGCTTATTCCCCAGGGGATTGTTAAACATCTTCATGAAATCACCGAAGCTTGACGGATCCCCTGTTGCCTTTGGCATCATCCTGGATAAATCCGTCCCAAGATCCAGCCATTTTTGGATCTGATTGTCAAAAGCCTTTTTATATTCAAGATAATTCTGAATCGTTTTTTGAAGATAGTTCTCAAAAAATTCACTCAGAATGTTGTTGCCATATTGAATAATCAAATGAAGAACCGGTACCGGTAGTAGAATATTTTTCTTTTTTGCTTCTTCGAGTACAATCTGGGTGAGGATGAAAGCAGTAACATCCTCTTTTGTTTTTGCATCCACAATTTCAACCTGGCGGCCGGACTTCACCATATCAGCCACCTGCTCCAGCGTCACATACCTGCTTTTTTCCGTATCATACAACCGACGGTTGGTATACTTTTTCAATAATATGGCTTCAGCCATTGAGGACTCCCCTTTTTGCCCGAATCGCTTCCTGGATTTTTTTTGCCATACAAAAAATGATACATTCAACGTGCGTTACTGAATAAGGTATACCTCCTAATACCATACCACTTGATCAATACTCAACCCCCTTGCGCCTTCAAAAAGGAAATGCCGGTATCCTGCCATCATAAAAAATTGTGCAATGCAATATTTTTTCCTTGACATCTTCAATTTCGAGTCTATATTTGTGATAAAGACAATTTGAATGAATGGCAACAACAAAATAGGAGGTGCGTCATGGAAAATATTGCATTTGCTCAACCGATAATCCGTATCAACCGGGTTGTGGTGGAAAATACATGGAACATCCTGTCACTGTTACAGGATCAGAACGAAAGGACAGCCCGTACAATTCTGGAACAGGGAAACCAGCTTGCTGCTGAAGGGCAGCGAGCTCTGAACGAATGGGTCGATGAATACAAGAAGGGACAAGCCGCTGTCCAAAAAACGGTTGAAGAAAACCATACCCTTCTTGAAGGGCTGTTTTCAAAAACGGAAAAAACAACCATAAAGAAATCCAAAAAAAAATAGGAATATTCCGCAAATAACACAGGAGGTAGTACCATGGATCAGAAAAAAATAATCAAACAAGCACTTGATTTCAATAAAAATGTGTTCAATAATGTATTTAACGCGCTGGTTGTGATGCAGGATCATGCAGAAAGGGCCTGCAACACCGCACTGGAAAATGCGAACTGGATCCCCAAAGAGGGAAAAAATACGCTTGGGGAGTGGGTTGCTTCCTGCAAAAAAGGACGTGAAACCTATAAGGATGCCGTCAATGACGGCTTTCAGCAACTCGAATCCGTTCTTGGTGCAACCAACAAGGCTTAAAAATGCAGTGATCCTGGCATGTTTTTATGTTGTATCGAAGTAATATGACTGAATTGTATGTTCACTGCTGAAAAAAGGCTTTATTCAAAAACCGATCACACACGGACTTTTTTACAATGACCGTGAAAGGAGGAAGGGAAATGGATCAGAAACAGATCTTTAAACAGATGCTCGATTTTAACAAATCTTCTTTCACCAACGCATTTAATGCAATGGTAATGGTACAGGATCAGACTGAAACAATGTCGAACTCACTTCTGGAACAGGCAACCTGGCTGCCGGAGGAAGGGAAAAAAGCAATTCATGATTGGATCGAGGCCTGTAAAAAGGGACGCGAAGAATATAAAAATCTTGTCGAAAAGGCCTATAAAAAAGTGCAGGCTCTTTTCTAAGATATTGAACAGTAACTTGCCGGATCAAGATATTTTAAAACACCAGAGGCTTGCAGTCTGCCCGGAAAAATGATTTTCGTGTAGTGCGTCTGCAAGCCTCAGGAAAATTCTTCTCTGCTATCCTATCTCCGGTATCGTTCAACCTGTCGGTGCTGAACCCTTGTGTGAATACGGATCACTGCCGAAAGCGGATATAAAGTCGATATCAAAATCGTTATCAGCCTGGAAAGCGGTTTAGAACACTCATGAATCATAATCAACACATATCAATCCGTATCCATCGTTCAGAAATTTTCAAAAACCTTACGAATAAACAATATACAGATCTATTACAAAGAGGCCGGCGCATAAAGCTTCAACCCAAAAGCGTTCTGTTTCATCAGGGTGATTCTGCCACACATTGTTTCCTGGTGAATCAGGGTCTTTTAAAACTGACCAAACTCAACGAGCAGGGCAAGGAGGTAATCCTGCGCTATATCCGTACAGGAGAATTGACCGCTGCGGTCACCGCCCTCAAAAACTGGAACTACCCGGTCAGTGCTGAATCGATAGGAGAGACAGATGTCACCGGCTGGGATAAATCCACAATGATGCAGCTGATGCATCAGTATCCCGATATTACAATTAACCTTTTGGGCATCATTCTGGAGCGCATCGACGACGTGCAGCACCGGTACCTGGAGATTTGTACCGAGCAGGTGGATCAACGTATCGCCCGCTCCCTTTTGCGGCTTATGCGGCGGGCCGGTTCAAAGTCCCCGGATGGAATTCAGATCGATATCCCCCTTAGCCGCCAGAATATCGCTGACTATTCCGGAACCACTTTGTACACGGTTAGCCGTACGCTAAGCGCCTGGGAAAAAAGGGGCTGGATTAAGTCCAAACGCGAGCAGATCATCGTCACCGAGCCCCACGCACTGGTCCAATTCGCTGAAACTGGATGATTGGCATCCTGTTTAATCCACCATTTTGATTCTCCGCAATTTTTAGGCTTCACATTAAAAAATTTATCTCGTTTGCGCCAACGCAAAGACGTCTGAAAAAATAAGAGTTATTTTGATGTCATAAGATTAACGGTTTGGGTAGGCTCAATGTCGAATCAGCAGCAGGCGAGAACACCGGACCGCAAAGCCGGCACTATTGTGCGATTAAAAAATCAGGAATTTGAAGTGATGAACAGGAAGGAATTATTAACACCGACGATAACCGTAAAAGAGATCTTGGACCGTCACCCAAAGGTCCTGCAGGTATTCATGGATATTGGGCTGTTATGTATCGGTTGTCCCGCGGAAGCCTTCCATACCGTGGCGGACGTGGCTCGGGAGTACAACATTGATCTGAACCAATTGCTCCAACGAATCTATAGGGCCATTGAAGATGACATCGTTCCATTAGGCCTGTCATCGCAAAAAAGAGATGTTCAAAACGGCATATAGAAAAATCAACCTGACCTGATCTAATGAAAGGAAGATCACACGGCAACGGATTGGAAAAATAGAAAAGGCCGTGTTAAAAATATGTAAGCAAGAAAATCAACTGTTAAAACTTTAACTTATAAACGACAAAACAGGAGGATACCGAAATGAAAAACAAATCCTTTTTTACTTTGATCAGTTTACTTTTCGGACTTTATATCATTTTAACAGGTACCGGGGAGGTCTCTGCCCATTGCGACAGTTACGATGGCCCCGTAATTAAGGACGCTCAACTGGCCCTTGACCTGAAGGATGTCACTCCTGTATTAAAATGGGTGGCACCGAAAGATGAGACGGTTATCAAAGCTTTATTTGCTCAAACGGTTGCGGTTCGAGACAAAGGAAAAGATATTCAGAAAATAGCAGATGTTTATTTCTTTGAATCACTGGTTCGAATTCACCGTGCAAGTGAAGGTGAAAGTTTTAAGGGGCTCAAACCTGCAGGTAGCGTCAGCCCGGCAGTTGCAGGCGCTGACAAAGCGCTTGAAATCGGAAATATCGATCAGTTTGCAGATAAAATTGCCGCGGCAGTTCGCGAAGGAATTAGAAATCGATTTAACGAAGCGTATGAAAGAAAAAAGGCAGCCGGAAAAACCATCAAACAGGGTCGCGAATATGTGGAATCCTATGTGCAACTTACTCATTTTGTGGAAGGAATTCACCAGTTGGTATCACATGGTGCACCTCACAACCATCAATGAACCGAGATCGATAATGCGGAAATCTGCAGACCCTGGAATGCACTTTTTCTCAAGGACAGCTCTCTGAAATGAAAAAAACCATCAAACGCACAATGGCTCTTTTCGTTGGAATCGCCTTGATCATCGCAGCGATTATGCTGGTTCGCCACCGGAAATCGGAGCTGGCAAACCTGGCACAGCCACCAATCCGATCGATTCCCGTTCATATCAAAACTGCAGTCCGTGGAAAACTCCCAATAACCGAACATTATCTGGGCACCATCAAACCAATGGTCGAGGCGATCCTTTCCGCCCAGACAACCGGATATCTCATATCCATTCATAAGGATGTGGGAGACCGGATTGCCGCAGGAGAATCTGTTGCTGAAATTGACAATCGATTGCCGGTCAGTCAAAAAAGTGCGCTGGAGGCGGAACTGACAGGAGCAAAAGAAGATTTTGAAGTCAAAAAAACCATACGTGATCGGCGCAGACAATTATTCAAGACCGGCGTTATCGCCAAGGAATCCTTAGATGAAGCCAACCTGGGGTATGAACTGGCATTCTCAAGACTGCAGCGGCTGAAACAGGAACTGGAAGCCTCGAATGTTTCCCTGTCCTTTACCAGCATCCGGTCTCTTTTTGATGGTGTCATCACAGAGCGTATGAAAGACCCGGGTGACATGGTCATGCCCGGGACACCGGTATTGAAGGTTGAAAATACCAACAAGGGATATAAAATCCTTGTGCACGTGCCGCAGGAAACCGTCATACGATTATCCGAAAATACACCGCTCCAGTTGACTCATGGCGTCAATACCATCGATGCCTCTGTTTACCGTATTCACCCGGCCATCACAAACGGGAATCTGGCGACAGTGGAGATCCGAATTCCAGATCGACCGTTCGGACTGCCGAGTTACGGCACCGTCGGGGTTGATCTGGTAGTCGGGATGCCTGATGGACTTGTTGTTTCCGCAGACTGCATTCTTGAACAGGAAACAGGCGCCTTGGTATTTGCGGTTCAAGACGATCAAACGGTTCAACCGATTTCCGTAAATATACTCGGACGCAGCCGGGACCGGATTGTTGTTGAAGGGCTCCTGACACCGGGCACCCCTCTAGCCGCCGGTCCTGAATCCATGCTCCTGCAGTTAAGCCGACATGGCCGCATTGCGCCGATTGCCGGAAAGGAAAAATGAACTGGATATCGACCTATCTCAAACGACCGCATGCGGTAACCGCTTTGATCCTGCTGGGAGCGGCATTCGGTTTTATTGGTTTTAAAACCCTGCCCCTGAACCTTTTTCCCGATGCCAATTATCCCCAGATATCGATTCTGTTGATCTGGCCCGGTGCGTCAGCTGAAGATATGGCCAATAAAATTTCCCGGCAGGTGGAAAAAGAAATGGCCTCGCTGGACAAATCACGGACCATAAAATCCACCGTTCGTGACGAAACCGCTGCTGTAAAAGTGGAGTTTGATTATGCCAAAAGCCTTGACGCGGCGGTCACCGATGTGAATGCTGCCTTGAGCCGTATCATGCCGACACTTCCTTCGGAAATGCTTCCGCCAAGAATTTTCCGTATCAGTGATGCCACCGCACCGGTGCAGACCCTGGCGGTTTCGCCAAAACCGGAATCGTCTCTGGCCCTGTCAAAGGTTCGACAATTATGTGACAATGAAATCCAGGAAGCGTTTCTCCGGGTCCAGGGCATTGCCGGTGTAGAGGTATTCGGTGGCTACGTACCGGAAATCAGTTTAATGATCGACCGGGACAGAATTGCCCGATTCGGATTTTCAGTCGATACGGTTATCGCGGCCATATACGCCCAGAATCGGAACATTCCCAGCGGACTGCTGATCCGGAAAACCGATGAGCTGATGATCAAAATCCAGGGGGAACGTTCCAGGCGCCATGAACTGGCCGATATCGTTATCGGACAAAACGGAGAGGGAAGTGCCGTCTACCTGAGGGATATTGCCGACATCGCCACATCCCATCAGCAGCGGCGTTCATTTTTTCGTGGAAACGGCAAACCGGCCATCGGGCTGAATATTCTGAGGGCGGAAGGCGGACATGTCACGACAACACTCAACGCTTTAAACAACGCCCTGCCGGATATACGCGCCGCATTTCCGGAGCTGTTGTTTGAAGTCGCCGACACCCAGGGAGAACTGATCAATACGTCCGTATCCAATCTGATTACTTCCCTTCGCGATTCCGTCATCTTAACCGTTGCCGTTATTTTCCTGATTATTGCCCGCATACGGACAACGCTTCTGGCCGCCATATCGATTCCGTTTACATTTCTGCTGACATTTGCCGGCATGAAACTCATCCATTACGAACTCAACATCGTCACCATGACAGCCATTATTCTTGCCGTCGGCCTGCTGGTTGATGATGCCATTGTGGTGATTGAAAATATTGATCGGCATGCCGCCCCCGGAGACAAATCCCTTTTCGAAGCGTCTGTTGAAGGCACGAAAGAGATCTTTCTCGCTGATTTTGCGGGTACTGCAACCACCCTGGCTGTTCTGTTGCCGATTATGTTTGTCGGCGGATATTCCCAGAAAATCCTTCGGCCGCTTACAGTGGTACTTTCTCTGGCGCTTTTTTCATCATATGTGGTATCGGTTACGGTGATTCCATTGTTGGCGCCGAAGCTCATGAAACCGGGCCGCCAGGCAAATCGGATTGAAATCGCGCTCCAGCGTCTGTGTGAATTCTGGATCACGCCGCTTCAGCAATTTTTTATCCGGAGTTTTCGACTGGCGACCTCAAAATGGGGTTTTATCGTCCTGCCGATCCTGATCGGCCTGCTGCTGATCAGTTTACGCCAGATGCCGCTGGTCGGGCGGGATCTGATGCCGGCCATGGATACCGGTATTGTTAAGATTGACTTTCAAACCTGGCCGAACAGCACCATCGAAAAAACCGAATCAGTGGTGGAAGACATGGAGCGTTTCATTAAACGTGTCCCGGGCTTCATCCGCATGGTTACGATCGTAGGCGCCGAATCCAATGTCATCAGTTTCGGCGCAGATCGTACCCCCCAGGAAGGGCTGATCACCGTACATTTTCAAAACCGGTTCGAGCGTTCCGAGTCCATCTGGGAAATCGAAGCAGGCCTCCGTGACGCCTTCCGGGATATACCCGGTCTCAAACAATTCAATGTTTATGACTACGGCGCAACGCCCCTCTCCTCCATTGCGGCTCCGATTGATGTCATGATTTCCGGTCCTGACCCACGAATTCTGGATCAGCTTGCCGATGAGGTAGCCACCCGGCTTCATCAGGTCAGGGGGCTGACATCCATTTCCCGTTCATGGGACTGGTCTAAAAAAGAAATCGCCATCGATCTGGATGAAACAAAACTCGCCCGCTACGGCATCTCTCCCAAAGTCGTTTCTGAAACCGTTATGACGGCGACAACCGGCAAACTCGCTTCACACTTCAGCATTGACGAAGAAGACGGTTACGGCGTTCGGCTCCGCTTTGATCAGGATATGATGAATACCGTCACCGACCTTTCTGTGCTGCAGATTCCAGGACCGGCAGGCACGGTTCCGCTGAAAGAGATTGCCCATCTCCGCCCTGTCTGGCGCCAGTCAAAGATCTCCCGGCAAAACCTATTGCCGGTTGTTAACGTGCTGGGTTATCGTGCCAGGACCGCCATCACCCATCTCCAGGATCAGGTCACCGACGTACTTTCGGACATGCAGCTTCCCGGAGGATACACGGTAAGCCAGGAGGGGGAGACCAGGCAAATGGCTGAAAGTTTTGGCAATCTCGGCGGCTCGATGGCGCTGGCGCTCATTTTCCTCTATTTTTCCCTGGTGATTACCTTTAAATCATACCTGCATCCCCTGATTATCATGAGTGCCATTCCGCTGGCCTTTATCGGGGTGCCATGGGGCATGCTGCTTCTGGAGAGGCATTTATGCATGCCGGCAGCCATGGGCATGATCCTGCTGTCCGGAATTGTAGTGAACAATTCAATCCTGTTGGTCGACTTTATTGAAACCGCCCGCGCAAATGGAACAGACACGCATACGGCTGTTGAAGAAGCGATCCGCCGCCGGACGCGACCGATTCTAATGACGGCCATGAGTACCATTGCCGGGATGCTGCCGATTGCCGCTGAGATGGCTGTCGGGCTGGAAAGATTGTCTCCCCTTGCGGTTGTGGCCATTGCCGGACTGCTGGTCGCGACCTTTCTCACCCTGGCTTATGTCCCTGTGATCTATATGGTAATGGATCGAATAACATTAAAAGCAAAAAAAAGATCAAATGAACAGCTACCTGTTTTACGATATTGAAACAACCGGTCTGAACAAGGCTTTTGATCAGATTGTTCAATTCGCCGCAATTCGAACCGACATGCTTTTGAATGAAATCGAAAGACACAACTTCCTGGTGAAGCTGCGGCCTGATGTCATCATTTCACCGCATGCGATCATCACACATCGCATTTCTGTTTCAGACGCGATGTGTGGAATCTGCGAATTTGAAGCTGCCGCAAAAATTCACAAACTGATCAATGAACCCGGCACAATAAGCCTGGGTTATAACACACTTGGTTTTGATGACGAGTTTCTCCGGTTCACCTTTCATCGCAACCTTCTGCCGCCCTATACGCATCAGTATAAGAACGGCTGCAGAAGAATGGATCTTTTCCCAATTGCAATCATGTACTGGCTATACAGAAAAAACGTTTTGAATTGGCCTGAAAACAATGGAAAGCCATCTCTCAGACTGGAGCACTTGAGCGCTGCAAATGATCTGACCCGGGGAAAAGCGCATGATGCGCTTGTTGATGTCGAAGCAACCATCGCATTGACAAAACGGTTTATCAAAGAAACAGAAATGTGGAACTATCTATCCGGTTTTTTTGTTAAAAACATCGACCGGCAACGGGTCTCCAAATTACCGGTTGCTTTTGAACAGAAAACAGCCGGGTACACCTGCGGAATGATGATTAGCGGCGAATTCGGAACGGATATGCTTTTTCAAATTCCGGTGCTTTTTATTGGAAACTCCATCCCCTATTCCAATCAGACACTCTGGCTCCGGACAGATCTTCCGGAATTAAGAGACACCGCATTGGATACGATTCCGGAAACCACATGGGTCATCAGAAAGCGATTCGGTGAACCCGGTATCCTGCTGCCCCCGCTTGAACGGTATGTGACCCTTTTGGACAAAAAGCGGCTCCTGGAATCTGAAAAAAATATTAAATGGCTTCAGAAAAATCCGGATATTTTTATATCTGTCATTGAATACCATCAGAACTTCCAATATCCGGAAATACCGGATCTTGATGTGGATGCAGCGCTTTACCAACTGGAGTTCATGTCACGCAACACAGAAATGCTCTGCAGACAGTTTCACCTTGCTCCGATACCGGAAAAAGAAAAACTAATCGATCAGTTTCAGACGCCTGAAACCAGAACCCTTGCATTACGGGTTCTCGCAAGAAATTACCCGGAGAGTCTTTCTGCTGAACACCTGCAAAAATTCAGAAAATACATGAAAAAAGTAAACCCGCCGACACCTGAAAAAGCATTATGCGATTACAAGGGAACGTTGCGCACAACTCCTGCCAGCGCGCTCGCCGAAATCAAAGAGCTGAAAAAAAGCCGTGACCTTGAAAGGTTACAGATTCACCTGCTGGATGAACTGGAAACCTATATTATTCAAACCTTTCAAGCTGATTTTTAATCCCTCTGAAAAGAGTAAGGATTGAAAAAAGAGAGTCCTCTCCTGCTTTTGGGTTCTTGACAGGCTGTTTTTTATCTGATAAATGAATAAATGAAATTATAAATCATTTTTTCATTTATTTCAGGAAACCATGGGAAAAAAAACAAACACAAACCAGATCTATGAAACCGCCCTGAAAATCTTTGCGAAATACGGCTTCAGGCGTACACGGGTTGAAGACATCGCTCAGGAACTCGATATGGCCACCGGAACGCTTTATCGATACGTAAAAGACAAAAAAGACCTGTATGAAAAAACCGTAGAATTTGGAATCATCAGATGGCAAAAAAAGGTTTTTGAAGCCATCGCTGAAGTGGATGATGTAAAAAAACGTTTTATCACCATGTGTACCAAAGGGTATGAATACCTTTCCGAAGACGTCCATTTGCGTGAAATCATGATCCACGATCCATCAATATTCCCCCTTTCGCCTCGAAAAGTTCGTTTCCCGAATATCGACAATGCCTCCATTACCCTGTTGAAAGAAATATTAAGCCGGGGAATCAAAGAAGGTGTTTTCCGGGATGTTGATATCACGCATGTGGCCGAGCTTCTTTACTCCATCTATGTGATGTTCATTATCAAAACATATATCAAATCGGAAGGACAGTCGACCCGGAAAATGTTTAATGAAGGTCTCACGATACTGCTTTACGGTCTTTTAAAAACCAATGAAATAACCGCCCGATAAAAACCCCGCAAACAAGGAGAAGAACATGAACATTCATATTGACTATCCAGGCCGCATTCAAAAAATCACCGAGGGAATGAAATCCAGTGGAATTGATCTTTTCCTCGCCACAAGAGGAAAAAGTGTCAACTACATTGGAGGCGCCTTTATCCCGTGGCGCAGTGTCGCGCCGGTATCAAAAGACGGTTATGTGGGCCTGAACACACTTGTAATGGACTGTGAACGCATTAAAGACGATTCCTGGTTAAAAAACATTGTTCCCTGTGCGCCGCTTCCCGGTATGGAACTATGGGAAGTTACGGTGCAACAGATAAAATCCCTTGGATTTGAAAACGCAACGATCGGCCTTGAAATGGGTCATTCTCCAAGAATGATTGCCGGGTATCTTTTTGCTACCGAATATGAGTACTTGAAAGAAGCCCTTCCCAACGCCAAGTTCGTCAACACGCTTGCACTGATGGATCAGGTAACCTTTGTAAAAGAACCTGCCGAAATCAGGCTCATGCGTCAGGCCGCCGCCATAGCCGATGCCGCTCAGGAAAGAGTAATGGAATCTCTTTATGTCGGCATAACCGAACTGGAGATTGCAGGAATCGGAGAACTTGAAATGCGTAAGCTCGGCAGCGAGTTCCACTGGCCGGTAACAGGCTCCAATGAAATCGCTTCAGGATATCGAACCTGGTACTCTTTAGGCGGATGCACGCCTCCGACAGACAAGGTTGTTCAACGGGGTGAAAACCTGCTGGTTGACATGCATCCTACCTACAAACAATATTATTCGGATCTCTCCCATAACTATATCCTCGGCAAGCCGACACGGAAACAGAAAGAACTGGCGGATGCCTATCTCAAAACCTCGGAAAAGCTCATCTCCGCATTAAAGGCCGGATCAACTGTTGGTGAAGTCTGGAATACCGTCAATGATGAAGTCACACGGTCAGGTTATGTGGATTTTACCCTTCCGGGATTCGGTCATGGCCTTGGCGTAATCGGTCATGAATGGTATCCGGCGATATTGAACAACGATGAATTTCGCGATGTCGTGCTGGAAGAGAATGTCGTGGAAGTGGCGGCCCTTGTCATCAATGTCCCGGAGGTAGGAGGCATGAGGCTTGAATGTCCGGTACGAGTCACTTCCTCAGGAGGTGAAATGCTGACAACAACACCGCTCGAATTGACCATTCTTGATGCATAAAAACAGCAAGCCCGGATTTCATTTCTGCCCTTTCTTCTGGTATGAATGTGAAATCCGGGATAGACCTTCTCAAGCAGATCATGATTGCGGTATGGATAACAAAACCGGCAATCATGATCTGGAATCTTCTTTTTTGGCGTAAAAAGTGGATTTCTCTTCCAAAATACTGTATATCCCGGATTAAAAGTTTATCCCAAACCAGTTCAAATCATAGAAATATGCCTACACTTGAAAACGCGATATCCATTGCTCTGGAAGCCCACCGGGGAGAGGTTGATCAATCCGGTGCCCCCTATATCCTGCATCCGCTCAGACTCATGCTGCAAATGGATACAGAAGAGGAGATGATCACAGCCGTACTTCATGATGTCGTTGAAGACAGCGGCATAGACATCCCGACGCTGCGCGAACGGGGGTTTTCAAAAACCATCCTCGATGCTGTTGAAAGCCTTACCCGAGGAGAAAATGAGTCTTATGAAGATTTTATCAACCGGGCAGGGTTGAATGCCATGGGGCGAAAAATCAAGTGCGCAGACCTGCTGGATAATCTGGATACTTCAAGGCTTGGGAAGCTGACCGACCGTGATCTGAATCGAATAAAAAAATACCATAATGCCCTGGCACTTCTCAAAAAAACCGGACCAGGCTGTTCAATAGACTTTAAAGGCCCCAACACATTATTTCTGGGAGAGATATAGGAGTCATTCGTATCGCATGGGGTTTGATTGAAAACAATCGAACAGGACAGACTAATCAATTGACATGGCAGCTGTTTTTCAATATGTTGTTGCATTATATATTGTTTTTTCCTGATTATAAACTATGTTGACATCCCGATATGAAGCAGCACTTTTAATGTCTTAAAATCTCAAGGAGGCACGCATGCTTAAACTCTTTATAAAGCCATTCGCTATCTGCCTGATCACTGCATTGATCCTTGTACCCTTTGGAGCTGAAGCTCTTGCAGCCGGAAAAGACCCGAGCGCCGGCGCGATGATAGCAGATACAGTCTTTGCAAGGCCATTGGGTCTGGCCGCAACAATTGCCGGTTCAGCGGTTTTTATTGTCTCTCTCCCGTTCTCAGCCCTTGGTGGAAACACTTCGACTGCGTTCGAAAAACTAATGAAGGATCCTTTTGTGTTTACTTTTAAAAGGCCGCTTGGAGATTTCTGAAAAATTTTTTATGCGGAGTTTTTTCTGTAATAAGGCTGCGGCAGAAACAAATCGTTCTGCCACAGCCTGAAAACAGCAGACCGTTAAAATTGCTTCTTTGCTTCGAATGTTACCAAGAAATATTGATCTGTCCTGTAATCAATGAATCCCTTTCAAAAAAACAGGCTCGCTCCAATCAAACGGGGGGAAAACCATCTGCATCCGTTTTCCTGCTGGAAATACCTTGTAAGAAGCGGCAGGGAGAAGACTGATGCTCATTCCCTATGACAAGCTGAGCCCGGAAGCATTACAAAACCTTATCGAGCAATTTGTCAGCAGGGATGGAATCGATTCCGGGCATGCAAAAACGCCCCTTACTCAAAAAGTGGCGACTGTAAAATCACATCTGAAAACCGGACGGGTCTTTATTGTGTTTGATTCAAAATCCGAGACATGGAACATTTTGTCAAAGGACGAGATTCCTAAAAGTTTCTTGAAATAACATCGATGTCCGTCACTCGTCCCATCCATATTCCCCGACCAGTTTGACAAACCGGCATCCGCCCAGACTGATTTTTCTGATCCCATTTTCATTCCGATAGATCTTAACCAGGTCCTGAGAATGTCTGTCTCCGACCGGAATGACCATTCTGCCTCCAATGGCAAGCTGGTTGACCAGGACCGCAGGGATTTCCGGCGCACCGGCAGTTACAATAATCGAATCAAACGGACTTTCTTCCTTCCATCCCGAAGTACCGTCGGAATATCTTGTAACAATATTGTGATATTTGAGCCGGTCAAAAATTTTCCGTGCCTTGATAAAAAGGGAGTGCTTCCTTTCGATTGTATAAACCCGATACACGATATCGGCCAAAACCGCAGCCTGATAGCCGGAGCCAGTACCGATTTCAAGGACACGATCATCTTTTTTGGGTTCCAGCGCCTTGGTCATTTCAGCGACAATATAAGGCTGGGAGATGGTCTGCTGCTCCCCGATAGGAAGGGGGAAATCACCATATGCCTGATCCCGCAACGCTTCACTGACAAAAAGATGTCGGGGGACTCTACGCATTGCGCGCAGAACATTTTCATCATCGATACCGCGTCTTTCAATCTGCCGCCGAACCATATCCTCCCGCTGACGCGAATACTTCTGAGCTTCCTTTTCCATTTTCTCCTTTTTTAATGCTATCCTGCCTGTAACCGAATCGATTGTATCGACGGTTTCATTATGAAAAAGCATGAAACGATTCTGATCCATATCCGGCTGAGGCATAAGGCAGAGGACTGGAACCTTTCTCTTCTGGACAGGCTCGAAATTATATTTTATAGATAATCCGTTTTTCCGTTATAATAATATCGACATATTTATCATGCGACTCCATTGGAACCTGCTGAATCAGTTGATCTTCAAATGCCAGCGTTACTTTCCGTGCCGTAATCGGCAGCTTTGGAATGAATTGATCATAAAATCCTTTTCCGGTTCCGATTCTACCCCCCTTTTCATCAAAAGCAAGCCCTGGAATAATCGCAATTTCGATGCTGTCAATGGGAACGATCTTGCACTTATTCGGATCGGGTTCCATGTTTTCCAGAGGGCCTTCAATCAATTCCGTATCCGGGTCATCGATTTTCATTAAGATCATTTCTTTTTTTGCGATATTAAAAGAGGGAAGCACAACAATTTTATTCAGCTTGAGGCTTTCCCATATGACCGTTGAAAAATCGATCTCATCCTTTCGCGCGGATGGAAGAAAGGCAATTTTTGACTCCTGAAAGTTGGCAAAAGAAAGAAGTCTTTCCGACAGCATTTCAAGTTTTTCGACCCGCTTTTTTTCATTATAAGACGCGATCTTCCTGATGATCTCATCTCTTATTTCCTGTTTTTTTTCTTTTATATCATCCATAAATTTTCTCCGCCGCAACGATTCAGATTAATCCTGCTGTATTTTTTTAAAAAGCCTTTTCTTACAAAGGCCTGTTATATCAATAGGTACATGAAAATAGTATCTTTTATCGGAAAGGCGAATCAATGTCAACTCGCAACTTGCAATAATTATTGACTAAACATACTCCACATGATACTTTTTTTGATCCTTGCCAACCGCAAAAGATCGATAAATGCCGGGTTTCCAGCCTGTTGCCCGGATTATCCGATATCTTTAGCGTGGTTAAATTCAATCCGGAAAATAGGTACGATTATGCTGGAAATCAAGTATGTAAGGCAAAATATAAAAGAAATACAGCAAGCCCTGAACAACAGGGGTGATTCCGCGGACCTTGAGGCGTTTCAGAAAAACGATGAAAATCGAAGATTGATCCTGATAGAAACGGAAACCCTCCGGAATCGAAGAAATATCGTTTCTGAGCAGATTGCTCAATTAAAAAAACAGGGGGATCATGCAGACGACCTTGTTGCCGAGATGCGGGAAGTCTCCTCCAGAATCAAAGAGCTGGACAAATCGCTCGCGGAAAATGAAGCGCTGGTCAATGACTTTCTGATCGGAATCCCGAACATCCCCCATTCGTCTGTTCCGGTGGGAAAAGATGAGACGGAAAATAAAATCGTAAAAAAAACAGGCAGCCCTCCTGATTTTGATTTTGAGCCAAAACCCCACTGGACAATCGGAGAGTCCCTGAACATCCTTGATTTTGAAAGGGCTGCAAAAATAGCCGGGGCCCGTTTCCCCTTATATTTTGGCGCAGGCGCAAGACTGGAAAGAGCCCTGATCAACTTTATGCTCGATATCCATACAAAGGAGCACGGATACAAGGAAGTTCTCCCTCCGTTTATCGTAAACCGGAACACAATGACCGGTACCGGACAGCTCCCAAAATTTGAGGAGGACCTGTTTAAAATCGAAGGCTCGGACTTCTTTCTCATTCCGACCGCCGAAGTCCCGCTGACCAACATTCACAGTAAAGATACACTTGAAGCAGAACAGCTTCCGATTAAATATGTTGCTTATACGCCCTGCTTCCGGTCTGAAGCCGGATCTTACGGCAAAGACACTCGAGGACTGATCCGGCAGCATCAGTTCAACAAGGTTGAGCTGGTAAAGTTTTCAGACCCAAAGACTTCCTATGATGAGCTGGAATCCCTGCTGGATAATGCGGAAACCATTTTGCGGCGCCTTGAAATTCCCTATCAGGTGATTACGCTGTGTACCGGTGATCTCGGCTTCTCTGCTTCCAAAACCTATGACATTGAAGCATGGATGCCGGCACAGGGTGTTTACAGGGAAATCTCCTCGTGCAGCAATTTTGAAGACTTCCAGGCCCGCCGCTGCAACATCCGGCTGCGCCGGAAAGGTAAAAAAGGAACAGAGCTCGTGCATACGCTCAATGGTTCCGGACTGGCTGTAGGTCGAACAGTTGCCGCGATTCTTGAAAATTTTCAACAGGCTGATGGAACCGTGTTGATCCCGGAAGCCCTGAGATCTTATATGGGAGGACTTGAAAAAATAGAATAATGAAACTAGAAAAATTTCCAAAAGAGATTCGGTCTCACCTTATTCCTGAAGCAAGAGGAAAGTTGATATATCGATGCCTGGAGTGTGCAGCCGAGTTTTCCATTGAAAAACTGCTGTACACCTGCCCGGAATGCGGCCAGGTATTTCTAATTCAAGACCTTGATTTTAAAAAACTTAAAGAGATACCCGGTGAAACCTGGCAACTGATTTTCGACCACAGAAAGATGCTTAAAATACCTGCTTTGAAGGGCATCTACCTGTATCACGAGTTTATCGGGCCGATCATGCCTCTTGAGGATATTGTTTACCTGGGGGAAGGACACACCCCCATGATTGAAGCCAACTCCATGTTGCAGGAGATGGCCGGCGTCCGATTTTTTTATAAAAATGACGGTCAAAATCCAAGCGCCTCCTTTAAAGACCGGGGAATGGCCAGCGCCCTCAGTTACATCAATTTCCTTGTCAAAAAAGGATCGGTGGACAATGTCCTTGCCATTTGTGCGTCAACCGGAGACACATCAGCAGCCGCGGCCCTGTATGCCTCCTATTTAAAGCCCCACGTAAAATCCGCTGTGCTTCTGCCGCACAAAAAAGTAACCCCCCAGCAGCTCTCCCAGCCCCTGGGGAGCGGCGCAGATGTTTTTGAGATCCCGGGTGTTTTTGACGACTGCATGAAAGTGGTGGAAGCCCTTTCAGACACGTACAATGTCGCTCTCTTGAATTCTAAAAACGCCTGGCGAATCCTGGGACAGGAATCATACTCGTATGAAATCGCGCAGGATTTTGATTACAACCTTGAAAATATCGTTATCGTGGTCCCCATCGGGAATGCCGGAAACATTACCGCTGTAATCAGCGGCTTTTTGAAGTTTTATGAAGCCGGCATCATAGGCAGCCTTCCAAAAATCATAGGGGTTCAGTCAGAGCATGCCAACCCCGTATATCGCTACTATCTTGAACCGGATGAAACCAGACGAAAATTTGTTCCGGTTACGGTTAAACCCAGTGTCGCACAGGCAGCCATGATCGGGAACCCTGTATCCATGCCCCGGGTAATCCGTCTGGTGCAGCGATATAACCGGGAAAGCGGTTTTCAGAACGTCTATTTTGTCGAGGTACAGGAGCAGGATATCATGGACTGGGAACTCAAGGCCAACCGCAATGGCCATATTGCCTGCACCCACGGAGGAGAAACACTGGCGGGTCTCATAAAAGCGAAAAAACAGGGGCTGGTCCGTTCCGAAGAGGTTGCGGTTATCGATTCAACCGCACACGCTCTCAAATTTTCAGGGTTTCAGGAGTTGTACTTTGAAAATCGTTTTCCGCCTGAGTATGGTATCATACCGGATCCAGAGCTGATGAATTCACCAAGGCTCATCTGCCCGGAAGATCTAAGCGAGATACCAGCTCCGGGAAAACCGATTACCGGTGAAGCATTTCATCGTTTTGTATCACGCGTCTCCCAGGAGATTGCGCAAACACTGAATCTTACAAAAAGGTAAATCGTTGCATCAATCAATGGTTACGAGGTAGATTAATGAATAGAAACCGTATTCATATTTTTTTCAGCATGGTTCTCGTTTTTTCCCTTATGGCCTGCGCCTCTTCGAGAGACGAACAGCTGCGCAAGGACAGGGCTGAATCATTAAGAAAGCTCGGGGAGGCCTATATGTCTGAAAATAAAGACTCGGCCGCCTTTCGAAAACTCAAGGAATCGGAAATGCTGAATCCGGATGATCCGCACACCCATTTTGCACTGGGAATATTTTATTTCAACAAAGAAAAATATGACATGGCGATTGACCAGTACCAAAAGTGCTTGGAATTAAAACCGGATTTCGCTTCTGTCCGTAACAATATCGGTCTCGCGTATTTAAAAAAAGGGGACTATGACTCCGCCATATCCTTTTTTGAGAGTCTGACCGATAATTATGTGTATGCCACACCCCATTATCCGCTTTTTAACCTGGGCCAGGCCTACTACTATAAAAAAGAGTACAAGACCGCGGAAAAATACTTTCAGCAAGCCCTTGAAATGGAGCCCGAATACGTCATTGCGATCCACTGGATGGGACGCACGCAGCTGGAGCTCGGAAAAACAGCCGATGCGATAACCAGTCTGAATAAAGCCATTTATTTCAATCCGTCCGTATCGGAAATTTATTTTGATCTGGGAAGGGCTTTCCAGGTCCAGGGTGCAAAGGATAAAGCAGTAGGGGCTTTTCAGCGGGTAATCGAAATTGATCCAGAGGATATGCTTGCTGTTCAGGCAAAAAAGGAAATTCAACGATTACTTCGCAAATGACCTTTCCGATTTCAATACGGAAGCGATTATATCGGAAAAGAAAAGGCCGGAGAAACCGCTTTTCCAGCAGGCTCATTCCGGCCTTTTTTTTCGATAATCTTCCGATTCAGAATTAGAACTTCCGCGCTAATTTACGGTGCCAAAGACTGTAACGGTTTCTTCATAAGAGAGATCAGCCCCGCCATCATCTTGCCACGTCCATGTAACGGTTATCGATAATTGTGAAGTTTCGGCGACCGGATTTTCATCTATAGTATCATCCCAGACTGTTACTGGAAAGGTAATATAGCTAAGATGAGATTCCATGGTCGGACCAACCTGATTGATCTCTCCGAATGTATGCAAGACTCTACCCACTACAAGTCCTACGTCTGCCGAGATCTCAACCGTGGTGCCTGCAACCGGCGGATTC
This sequence comes from Desulfobacterales bacterium, assembly GCA_046484745.1. Classification (GTDB taxonomy): domain Bacteria; phylum Desulfobacterota; class Desulfobacteria; order Desulfobacterales; family SURF-7; genus JAQYVL01. The sequence continues at coordinate 39,020 of JAWOIJ010000034.1, forward strand.
ATGTTTCGATCCGAAACATAGAAGATCAGAGAGTCTGATCCCCCCTCTGGTACTGCGAAACTGGTTTTGCTTACACCGATGTATTCCGGCTTACCGGTGATCAATATGGGAAAGTTCAGGAAGATGTTTTTGCTCGAATCCCATTTTCCGTTCTTGCCGTCCCAGATACCATTTATGGGTTCCGAATCAATATAAAAATCCTGGGGATCTGCCGGAGGAGTCGGTCCGGTATATTCCGTAAAAATACCATCATCATTGAAATCACAAAAGGGGTCATCAAATGTATCAATAAAAGGCTCCCCGGAATCGTACATTCCATTCGCATTGCTGTCATCAAAGTGTTCTTCGCCTTTCGTATAGACAAGAATCGAGGTCACACCGTCCCGTGGATATCCGGAAGGCGCTCCGGCACTTGCGAAAGTAAAGGTGGATGTCACGTAATTCCTAAGGTCTACTTCCCATGGCTCCTGAACCACATCCTCGGGCAGATTCTGCGTCCGGGCCGTGACGGTTGCAAGCCCGTCTTCCTCAAGGGTGACCTTAGAGGTATCTATTGTCAGACCGGTTTCAGATGAAAAAGAAACGGTCGTCCCCTTGAGGATGTTGTAGTTTCCAAAACGATCCGCCAGGAATGCCGTTATGTCTGTTAACGCACCAACCCATTCAAGCCCGGGAACGTTCAGGTGGCTTGCCGCGGCCGTAAACCGTTTTGCCGAAGGCACGCCGCCGCCGATGGAAACCACCGAAGAATTTACCGTTACAGTGATTCCGCCAACCGTAATGGATGCCCGGAGCGTAACCGGCCCGGCAACCGAACCGCTGTTCAGGATCACCTCAGCAACACCCAACGCATTGGAAGAAATAACCAGGTGTCCCGGTGTTCCGTCGCCGGAGGGATCGATATATTCGCCGCCGTTTGGCCCCTCCATGGTTACGGTAACGGTTTCCCCTTCAATCGGATCGCCGCCGCTGCTATTTACCCGAAACTGAATCCTGGATGTTTCGTTAACACCGGTGCCGGCAATGGCGATCCGGTCTGGAATTGCAGAGATAAACTCGATGGAAGAAGCATCGGCACTCAGGATGACGACACCCGTCGAGGCGTTTGCCGTCCCGGCTCTTGCGCTGATGACCGCGGTTCCGGATACTCTGGCAGCCGTGAATGTAGCGGTAGCCACTCCGGCGTTTGTGGTTGCGGTTCCCGTGACCGTACCGAAACTGGAGTTGCCGATCTCAAAAACCACCTGGGTCCCATTGGCCACTGTATTTCCCTCGCTGTCCAGAACGGTTGCGGTAATGGTTGCCGTTCCTCCGTAAGATACCGCTGTTGGATTTGAAGAGACAGAGATGCTGCTCGGTGTGGTTCCGTCATAAATGACGATTAATTTCGGCGTTGCACTGGTTAAGCGGCCGGCCCTGGCCGAGACCTGTACTTCACCGGTAAGGTTTCTGGAAGAAAAGGTTGCGGTTGCGACACCGGCGTTATTTGAAGTGGCTGCTGCCGTAATGAATGCGATCTCCGGGCTGTCCAGGGTAAAATAAACCGGGATACCCGGCATTCCGCTTCCATTGTCATCATAGAGTGTTGCCGTGACCTGGGTTGTAGAATTAAACGGAATCGAATCCTGCAAAGCACCAACAACGATTACCGCGGGCGTCAGCGCCTCCTCTGTTGGGGGAGGAGCCGGCTCCTCATCCGGCGACACCCCATCGTGGTCGCTCGAAAAACATCCAAAGATTAATGCGCACCCAACGAAAAGAACGAATAAACGGTTCAGTTTTGATCTCATGGTTTGAACTTCCTCCTTTAAAAGCCCCCCTTGCCGGGCAATTCTGACTTTATTACGCTAAAACGCTATGTCATCAGGTATGTGTTTCAAGGTGCACGATCTTCGGAGTGATGAAAATCAACAACTCCTTTTTCTGGTTCGAAACATTTTTCGATTTAAAGAGCCATCCAATTACCGGGATTTGTGACAGCAATGGAAAGCGATTTTCTCCTTCCTGTTCTGAGCTTTTAAGGATCCCGCCGATAACGATCGTGTCCGTATCATTTACCAGAAGCTCTGTCTTAGCTTCATTGGTAGATAAAGAGGGTACACCTCCGGTTATGGATTCAATGTCATTTTTGGTTATATCGATCTCCATTGCGATCCGGTTATCCGGGGTAACATGCGGTTTTACATTCAACTCAAGATCAATTTTTTTGAATTTTACCGTTGCCAGTCCGGAGGAGTCTCTCTCAAGGTAAGGATATTCCAGACCCTGTTTGATGGTTGCCTGTTTGTTGTCCAGGGTAACGATCTTGGGAGAAGAGATAATCTTTCCATCTCCGGACGTTTCGATGGCCTGCAATTCAGCGTTAAGAGAAAAAGTTGATCCCGCGATCCGGGCGAACTGATAGCCGATGCTTGAGCTGGCCCCGGTTGCTGGATGGTTCATGGCGACATCATAGGTATGTGTTGCATTGCTGTTTGTGATGGGGCCGCTTGTAAGCCCCCATTCGACTCCGATGTTTCTTGAAAAACTTTCACTCACCTCGACAATGCTCGCTTCGATAATGACCTGGGGAGTTACCTTGTCAATGCTTTTGATGATCTCTCTGGCCTGAGCAACTTTTTCGGCCGTATCGGTCATGATGATCTGATTGTTTCTGGCGTCCACACCGACCTGCCCCCTTTTTGGTGTCTTGATCTGCTCGAGACGGGGTTGGATATCGGAACCCGCATTGGCATAGTTTATCGGAATATACTCCGTAATGAGAGGCTCCAGAGCAACCTGCTGTTCTTTAAGCGCCTGGGCCGCCTTTAATTCATCGGCCCATATTTTTTCCTCTTTTCGCAGGGTGCTGATGGTGACGATTCTTACAATATCGCCTTCAGCAACCTGTCCAAGCTGATTCATTTTCAAAATCAAATCCAAGACCTGATCCCAGGGGATCGGCTTGACGAGCGTAAGGGTGACACTTCCTTTTACATCCTTGTCAATCGCAAAGTTTTTCCCGCTTACATCCCGCAATATACGCAATACATTTTTAATATCCGTCTGGTAAAAATCAAGAGCGATCTTTTCACCGGTATATTTTCTTGCGAATTTTCTCTTAACTTTCTCTTCAACCGCCAATTCCTCTTCTTCCTCTAACGCCAGTTCGGCAAGGGTGGCCGGATCCGCTTCCGCTTCTTCCACTTCCACTTCAGAAAGTTGACGCATTTCATCAGCTTCCATGAACGCTATTCCCATGGGTTGTTTTTCGACTGTTTCCAAAGCTTTTCCAGACACCTGCTCCGTAGCGGATTTCGACATTTCCGCCCTTGCAATTTCAATTTCTGCGTCCGAAGCTGCCTCTGCCATTACCTTTTCCCAGGGAACAAGACCGGCAGCCTCCAGTAATTTGGGAGGTATGGAGGATACTTCAAAATCAATCTGAATCTCATTTCCCGCCTGCTCAATGGTATATGGCACTGCTTCACGAAGTTCGATAATAATTTTTGAATTATTTTTCATCCCGGGTGTCTGAACCGGTATGATACGATCGACGGCGCTTTCAAAACGGGTCGTGATAAGGGGGCGCTGTCTGTAACTTAAAATTTTGGTTTCAAAAAGATTCAATGACAGTTTGTCCCCATCCCATTTTTCAAGGCTGTATTCCACAGGTCTTGTCGTTCCGATAATAATGCTTGATTTTCCTTCATCTCCGCTGAGGAAGTCGATTCTGTTCACAAGCGCCGCCTTTTCCGGAACCGACTCCGGTTCCATCACAGCTGGTTCAGGGAGTGACTCGGCGACAGCCGAAGATTCCGATTCCTCAGGGGCGGGCTCGGAAACAACCGGTGAATCAGATTCAACACCAGTCTCCTCAATCGAAGTCGAAGCCTCAAGGCCCGCAGACGTTGAGGGGTCGGCAACCACGACAGCAGCCGGCGCAGCCAATGCGATTTCCATTGCGGCAGCCTGCTTCTCATCGACCGGTTTGGGTTCAATTGCATCACCGATCAGAACAAGCAGACCTTTTTCTGAAGGTTCCGAACGAAATGTGGTTAGATACTCTTTTTCAGTGTCCAGAACAACCCGAAGACGTTCCGGGCCAGCAAAGTGTCTAACCCTTTTTACCCATTTGCTGTCAACCGGGATTGTCTGCTGTTTTTTAAATTCACTCTTTATGCCATATAGATCAAAAACAATCCTGGGCGGATCAGAAAGGGTAAAGGCTTTATAGTCACGAATCATTCGATCCGCATGAATGAGTACACGTAAACCGTTATTCTCTCCTGACGTCTGAATTTCGCGAAGCATATTGACCCCGGAATCAGCAGACGATTCAACTGCAGGGACCAGAGCCGTTTCAGCTAAAGCTTGATCAGGTGTTACATCCGGAGAAGCTTCGAGAGTTTCCGCTTCAGTAATTTCTGCGGCTTCTGCCAATTCCGGTGCGATCTCTTTCCCCTCTTCAACCGCTGCTTCTTCCTCGACAGGCTGGTCACCTTCCGCTTCGAGTTTTTCCTGATCCGCCGAGCCAAAAAGGATGGAAAGGCCGTTTCCATCTCGTGAGATCTGATAAGGCGCATCGGTTCTCATGGTTATTGTAATTTTTGAAGGACCGTTTTCGATTAATTCTTCAGCTTTAATCGACTCGATAATATCTCCCTCAACCTGATATTCCTTCTTTGCGATACCTAAAGAGGTTTCCGGAAAATAAAGGACCAGACCCAGAGGCAACGGCTGTTTAACAGGGGTATATGTTAAAAGCTGGTTCCCCTTGATCCATACGGTTACACCTTCCTCTGTGCCTTCAACACTGATATCTGTAACCAGTTTCGATTCCGGTTCAGATGCAGGCAAATTTCCATCAGATGGTTCCTCTATGGAAGCCCTGTTGGATGCGCATGCTGAAAGCGAAAAAATAAGTAAGACAGCCAACCCGGCAAAAACGTTCCTTATCAACTTTCTTCTTTCGAGATAAAACATTTTATTATTCTCCAGCAGGTTTCTGAAGTTTAAGTTCTCTTTTGCGCAGGGAAATTTTCCCCAGTATGTTTTCAACCTCTTCTTCAACAATGAGTCTATCTTGCAATATTTCGATTACCCTTCCTGATGAAATTCCCATATACGTGCCTACAGTAACAACATATCCTTTACCGCTTGCCTCCGAAACCATGGCCCTGTTCCCGCTCGGAGCAAGGATTACTCCCAAAAGCTTCAGCTGGCTCAAATCCACCTTTTCAAGCGGAGTGAGGTGCCCCCTCCTTCTTTGTTTCGTGGGTTTGGCCACAGCTAAAACCTGCTCCTCATTATATAATGGTGTAAACGGGTCAATCTTTCCGGTTGGGATATATTGATCCGGTACAACTGCCAACGCTTCGCTTTTTTCCGCCTCCGCAACAACATTTTCCTGCTTATCGGCCTGCTCCGCAGGAACTTTTTTTTCGGCCTCTTTTGTGTCTTTCGAAGACACCTTTGAGTCCGGGATCTTATTTGCCTTGGGAATTACTTTTTTCGCGATCAGATCGGATTTGTCCGGCAAATCCTCTTTTTTATCGCAACCCGCAGCAAAAAGGGAAAAAAGACATATCAAGCTTACGAGAAATGGAATGGTTATAATTTTTTTATACATAACTTACCGCCGCTTTTTCCTTTTCTTCTGTTTGCCTTTGTCTTTCTTTTCTGCTTTTCCTCCCTCAATAAATCTGTATGTTACAGCCCGGCAGGAAAGATTTAGCGCAGAACTACCCTTACCGCTTGACATTTTAATATTATCGATATTTACAATTCGTGACAGTGCCGCAACCCGGTCAAAAAAGAGAGCCAGATTGTGATAATTACCCGTTACCTGAATGGATACCGGAATTTCTGCATAAAATCCTTTTGGGACTTCTTTATTCGGCTGAAAAAGCAAAAATTCCAGACCGACATCCCTGCCTGCCTGTGAAATGCTTGTCAAAAGAGATGGGATATCGCCTTTTTCAGGAAGCGTTTTTTTCACAATCTGAAACTGGACCTGGGCTTCCTCCAGTTTCTTCTTTAATTTTTCATACTGACCCGCCTTTTTTTTAGTCTTATCCAATTCAATCGCAAGTTTGTCATATTGCTTGCTCAATTCGGAAATTTTGTTTTGTTTCGGCAGATACAAAACGTATGCATAAATCAAAACCAGAATCAGAATTGATCCACAATATATCAGATAGCGCTGAATTTTGGTCAGTTCCCCGACTTTATTAATCAGGGGTTCAAGCATTGTCTGAAAAGATTCTTTTATATTTTCCATTAGTTCTTTACCTTGCCCGTTCCTGGTTCCATTGGCAGTGCCTTGGTACAGGTAATTGCAAAACTTTTCATCCGCTGTTTCCCTGCCATCTGATGCTTCAGATTAAGAAGCTCCACTGAACTAAACATCTCTGATTTCTCAAGCTGCTTCATAAAATCAGCCGTGGTCTTGTTGTCGAGTGCTGTGCCTGTCAGCCTGACTGTTCGCCCTGATGTTGTAATGCTGCTCAGCCACATCCTGTTCGGGACCACTAGCTGGGTCATGGCATCCAGAAGCTCTACCGGCTCCCTTCTGTTCTTATCCAACTGTTTCATCACATTGGTTCTCTGTTCCAAGTTTTCCAATGTCTTTTTTATCTCATCAACTTCTTTGGCCTTTTTCTGATATTTTGTCAGCTCCTGCTGGGCGCTGCTAATTTTGTCATTTATTTCGGTAATCTTGCCGCTCAGGATAAATTGAAGATATCCCATCACAAGAATAACAAAAATCAATGACAGCAGAAAAAGGGAAACCTGACGGCGAATATTCTCGCTTTTTCTTGCTGCACGGAAAGGCAGTAGATTAATTCGTATCATTTATCATCCACTCTTCTGATTGCAAGTCCCAGGCAAATGGCTGCCTGTGGAGCCATTTTGTTTAAAAAAGCTACATCGAGCTGGTTTTCATTAATTTTAAATTTTTCAAAAGGATTGATTACCCCCACATCCGTGGAGGTTTGTACGGAAAGAAGCTTTCGGAACTCTTTAATGTTTGCCCCACCCCCGCTCAGTAGAATCTTGCTTATCTGATCATCCTGATAAGTGGAGTAAAAAAAGTCAAGTGCTCTGCGAATTTCTGTGGTCCATCCGGAAACAACCGACGACACAATATCGTTCAAGTCCTCCGGATCTATTCTGTCCTGATTTTCATTGTGTTTAATTTCTTCGGCTTCTTCTGCAGAACAATCGATATGTGAAACCAGTTTATGGTTGATCTGACTGCAGCCAAGCGAAACATCCCTCATGAAAACGGAGGAACCGCCCTTCATTATATTCAATGAAGTTTTATTGGCACCAATGTCGATGAGAGCGACACATTCATCGCTTACCTCATAGTTGGCCTCATAGATATTTTGCAGTGCAAAGGCATCGACATCAATAATACATGGATTTAATCCTGCGAGTTCAAGTACATTGAGGTAATCATTCACCATTTCCTTTTTAGCCGCTACCAAAAGCACACTCATCTGATTGGGATTACTCGCGCTTCCACCTAATATCTGGAAATCAAGATTGACATCGCTGATATCAAACGGAATGTACTGTTCAGCTTCCAGGTGAATGGTTTCCTGAAGTTGCTCATCGGATTTGCTTTGAACGTTGATTTTCTTTACAATAACAGAATAACCGCCCACGGAGATCGCGACATTCTGCTCTTTTACATTGTAAAGTTTGAAAAGCTGCCGGATTGAATCAGCGGCACCCTCAGGATCTTTAATCCCATCCTCTTCAATAATCCCGGGGGCGATATCCAGTGTGCCGAACTTGATCAGCGTTTGCCCGGATGACGAAGACTCAACCTCTCCTACCTTGATCGTTCTGGATCCAATGTCCAGTCCAACAAGATTGTCTTTTTTTCCGAATAACATGATCTGTTCCTAATCGTTAAAGATTTTATTCTTATCAGAAAGCTTATACCCAAGTGCCAGAAGTATTTTTCTCTGCGTTTCCATGCGGCAGGGTTCACCGTTTTCAATCCGGGCAATTGTTATTGGAGAGACATTGGCTTTTCTGGCCAACTCTGCCTTACTCATCAAAAGAGACTCTCTAATTTTATGCAAAGAATTTTTTTTGGCCATTGTTCTTCTACCTTGATGCAGTTAACGTAATATTTTTTTTGAATTCATTGTACTGATAAAAGTAATCTAATTAACGCCTATTTAATTCTTTTTGGCATAAAATATCTTAGATTATCTTTAAGTCAAGTAAATTTTATATAATTTTTATATAATTATATATAATTTACATTATATTGTATGTAAATGTTCATAAATACAATATATGGTAGAAGAACAATGAAAAAAAAATCATAAAATCAGACTATTTTGGCAAAAAAGGGCTTTAAGTACCCTCTTTATCTTTGATTTTTAAAGATCAAACAATCGGGCAATTCTTTACCCGTTTATACGATATACTACTTCCAATGAAGCGATAACGGCACTGCCCCTGACCGTATCGAGTGAGTATACCTTTCGTCTTTTATTATAATGAGGAGGAACATGTGTGAGAGGATATAAATGCATTGAATTTATTTCCAGAGTACAAAAGACTTTAGAACCCGATGCATCTGAATTTTCACGGTGCTTGAAAATATCAAGCCTCTCGGAGGGTGTCAATGAAAATATATTATATATGGTGCGGCAAAAACCGAAAGTAAAGCCATTTCCCTGCGGCTGCAGTTGTCATCAAGATGCCCCAATTGGCTGAAAAGAATTCAAGTTCTTTTTACGGGCATCTTTACCATCTTGTTCAACAATTCTTAAGAAAGCAAAATCCTAGAGTTTGCAGGAGCCTGAGCAATCTCTTGAAGTGGATATCGAGATTGCCCTCAAATCTTTTTATCATCCAGCTGCATTTTCTCTGGCAATTGCTGCATAAATAGAATCCCCATGATTGGAAATAATTTTTTTATATGCGTCCAGGCTTTTGTTTTGTTCTCCCATCTCAGCATAAATTCGTCCCAAATTGAAAAGCGCCTCGTCGGCAAGAAGTGCACCAGTATCTTTTACAACCATTTCAAAATAGGCTGCCGCTTTGGGCCTGTTTCCTTTTGCCTCGTGACACCTTCCGAGGCCCGCATAGATGAGATTTCGGAATAAAGGACTCTGATCAAAACAGGTGGCGGCTTTTTCATACCGGGTTATGGCTTTATCATATTCCCCGGCAGCGTAATACATATTGGCCAGATTAAGTTCCGTGAATCCGGCTGCAGCTGTCCCGGGATACTCAGTTGCGATGGATTCCAGTTTTCCTGCCGCTTCTTGAGATGCTTTTACAGGGCCTTTTTCATTTAACAATGCATTGTATTTTGTCATTTCCTGATCAAGCAAGGCGGAAGCCTTGCCTTCGGCTGCCTCTGAAAAATATCGAATCCCGGCATAAACAGCAATGACTGTCAGCAAAACCCCCAGACCCACGGCAACTTGAAATCCATGTTTGACAATGTACGCGAAAAATTTCTGAAGGTTTCCGATAATCTCATCCGGTTTTTCAAGCTCCTTTTTTCGGGCAAGGCTCACCCTGCTATATTTTACCATGTTATCATCTCTCTTTTTTTCAGTTAATATGCTGTTTCGTTTTTATTTCCCCGGTGACCGATTACTCATCAACCAGAAACCGGATCCGATCCCATCCCTGTTCAGGAATATTCGCACCGATAACCCGGCATACTTCATAACCACACGCGGAACCGATCTTTCCGCACTTTTCAAGCGGGAATCCATTGATCATTCCAAAAAGGAAGCCGGATGCCCACAGGTCTCCCGCGCCGGTAGTATCAATCACTTCACCTGACCCATGGGGTTCTATTTTAATGATATTTCCTTTCTTCGCAATATAGCTTCCTCTTTTACCTACTTTCAGAACAGCGATATCGGCTTTTTGCGCCAGTGCCAAGACCGCATCATTCTCATCCGCATGTCCGGTAAATACCCGGGCCTCGTCTTCATTTGCGATCAGAATATCGACGTATTCGCTGACAATTCGTTCAAGGAACCCTTTTGATTGTTCAACAACCGTGAAACTTGCCAGATCGAGGGAGATGGCTGCTCCTCCATTTTTTGCCGATTCCAGTGCTTTGAGCATCAAGTTCTGGTTAAACAGGAGATATCCCTCAAGATGAACAATCGCGGAATCTGCAAAACATTCTTCTGTTATCTCCTCCGGAGAGGTCTCAGAAGAAGCCCCGAGATAGGTATACATTGTGCGCTGGGCATCAGGTGTTATCACGGAAAGAACTCTTCCTGTAGAGGAAGCCGACTTGAAAAGCAATGGCTCCACCTGATTTTTCTTCAAGTCCTCCTCAAAAAGATTCCCGAACTCATCCTGACCGCACTTGCCGACAAATCGGCCCTGTCTTCCGAGGCAGCAGACACCGATGATTGTATTACACGCCGAACCGCCTGGCACAATCGCTGGTTTTGCTTTCGATTTTAACAAAATCTCACGAATTATCTTTTCTTCAACAAGAGCCATTCCTCCTTTTGCCGCACCTGTCGCCGCTACAAACTCATCGCTTTCGTGGATTAAAATATCTATAAGAGCTGATCCCAGCCCGGTAACCCTTTCTCTTCCAAACGGCATCTTATCGCTTACGCTCATTTCATCTCTCAATTTTTAGACTCTCTGCAAATAGACAATCCCAGCAAATTGGTTTGTTTCATCAAAACAAGGCCGAACCGTCCTACCAGACGAGGGTTTTATATATCCACCCCTTGTCTCCATCTGCGTGCTCAACATGAATCCAACCAGCCTCCTGCTCCAGCACCTTAAAAGGTATCCCTTTGTCGGTTGTAAACAAGATATCATGCTGTTGCCCGGGACCTTTACGAATCCTGCACTTATTCTTTATTGTAATCACTGTTTTGATATCACTTAAAAGCGATTTATAAATCCAGCCTTCATCTCCTTCAAAATCACGGAAACGATACCATTGATCTTTTTTATCAATGATCAAAAAGGGGTGATATTTTTCTACCTCCCAGAGGACATCATAGCTGGTTCCGGGGCCGGAACGTATATTCGCCTTAGAAGCCTTGACGGAAAGACGCTCGGCGGAAGCAGTACCTGTAAAAAAAACAATAAACGATATCAGAACCCAAAAGACGGATTTCAGACGATTCAAAAACAACCCGGAAAATTTCATAGAAGCCCTCATATGGTTAAATCGTTACAGTTCTTGCCTCATGCATCATAAAAGACAACATCGGGCAGCTTTACACAGGTCAATTTATTACCGTATACCGCACCCGTATCAATACCGATCTTATTTGGCTGAACAAGAGGTTCTGCCAAAGGTGTGTGCCCGAAGATCACTCGTTTCCCAAAATCATGATTCGATTTTATAAACTTTTGACGAATCCAGAGAAGATCCTCCTGCAACTGGTCTTGCAAAACGATTTTTTCTCTCAACCCTGCATGAACAAAAATGTAATTATCAGTCTGATAAAAAAGGTCAAGCCTTTTGAAAAATTCAATGTGATCTTCCGGAATAAGCTCCTTCCCGGATATATACCCGTGCTTCATATAACTATCAATCGTCTGCCGACCGCCATTTGACAAATAGGTAAACCTGTCGATGCCTGCAAGATAATTCTCAAGCATCTCCTCATGATTCCCCTTGAGGAAAATGATATTTTCATGCTGTTTCTTGAGTGTTATCAAAAAGGACACCACCTCAAAGGACGAGGGGCCTCGATCAATATAATCCCCTAAAAATACGAGTGTATCCTTCTTAAAATCGATATCGATTTTTTCCATCAGTGTATTCAGTTTATCCATGCTCCCATGGATATCCCCTATCGCAAAAAAAGCTCCCATTCTAATTCTCTGTTTCCAATCTGATAAAATGACAGGCCTGGAAAATCCTTTGCACGGCTTCCAAATCCCATTCGGAATTCTATGACCCCGGAGTATTCATGAAAAAAACGAAGCCGCTCAATGGTTGAATCTGAAACCGACAAACCGATTCTCTGCATCGTGTCCGGCTCAAAAGCATATCAAAAAAACCATAATCGTTTCCTGTATAACAGAACAAATCGACGCTGTCGAGAAGGCGTTAATTTAAAACAGATATTTTTCAAGAATGCCTGTTAATGCTATCGTTCGATAGTCGCGTCACGTGCAGAATGACATGTTTTTATATCGAAAACTTCATGCTTTTTACGATTCACCCTTCCGAATTCTTTGAAGATTCAAGCAATAGTCAAAACAGATTTGAAAAATTGTTGCGTAATGCCGCCGGATTGGGATAAAAAGACCTGGATCAAAACGGGAATGATCAGTAAAAATACCGAGCCATAAAAGATTCCGTACAGGAGAAAACAATGCATTATGAAGGCAATATCATCCGGCCGCCAAGTGAGGCACACAGCATCCTTTTACAAGCGACTGTCGGCTGCTCCCACAACAAGTGCACCTTTTGCGGAGCATATAAGGGTGAACGGTTTAAAATAAAACCAGATGAAATCATAATGGAAGACCTTTTATTTGCTTCGAAATACTGCAGGCAACAGACGCGTCTCTTTATCTGTGATGGAGATGCATTAATCATCCCCCAGAAAAGGCTTTTGAACATTCTTGTTGAAATCGAAAAACAACTCCCCTGGGTTACCCGCGTAGGTGTTTACGCAAACGCAAAAAGCCTCAAGATGAAAACCGAGGATGAGCTGAAAGAACTCAAAAAGCATGGAATTGGAATTGCGTATATGGGTCTGGAAACAGGTGATGATGACACGTTGAAAGCCGTCAACAAGGGATCGAGTGCTGCACATATGATCGAAATGGGCAGAAAAGCAAAAAAAGCAGGGATTAAACTCTCCATTACCGTGCTTTTGGGAATTGCCGGAAGGGAAGGTTCTGAAAAACATGCGATAGAAACCGGCAGGGTTCTTTCCGCAATCGACCCGGATTATGTTGGAGCGCTCAGCTTGATGCTTATCCCGGGAACCCCGCTTTACAAAGACTATGAATCCGGGAAATTTCCGATCCTTGAGCCGATTGAGACGTTACGTGAACTGAGGAGCATGATTGCAAATACAGACCTCTCAGACGGTCTTTTCCATGCGAATCATGCATCCAATTATCTCCCGATAAGAGCTCATCTGCCTCATGATAAAAAGATGACAATCAGGTTGATCGATGAAGCAATCGCCGGCAGAATCACTCTTAAACCGGAACATATGAGGGCCTTATGAAAAACAACCAGAATTGTATAATCGAATTGAAAAAAGTCTTTATACCGCCATCTCTTCCGGACCCGGAATAAATAAAAGACCAATTATTTGAAATTATTAAGGAGATCAAATCATGAACAACCGCCGGTCTGAAAGCCAGGCAAAATTGGATCAACTTTGTATCAACACCATACGTACGCTGTCCATGGATGCCGTACAGAAAGCAAATTCCGGTCACCCCGGGGCACCCATGGGACTCGCTGCGGCTGCATATATTCTATGGACCCGGATTTTGAAACACAATCCCGCAAATCCCGACTGGCTTGACAGAGACCGTTTTGTTCTATCAGGAGGACACGCCTCCATGCTGCTATACAGTGTTCTTTACCTGACCGGATATGACCTGAGCCTTGAGGATATAAAAAATTTTCGACAATGGGGCAGCAAAACCCCGGGGCATCCTGAATTCGGACATACGCAAGGCGTTGAAACAACCACAGGTCCGCTGGGCCAGGGATTTGCAAACGGAGTCGGGATGGCGATGGCGGAACGGCACCTTGCAGCGCGCTTTAACCGCCCCGGACACGAAATTGTTGATCACCATACCTATATCATGTGCGGCGACGGGGATCTGATGGAAGGGATAACCGCTGAAGCTGCATCCCTTGCGGGTCACCTGGGATTGTCGAGGCTGATCTGTATTTATGATGATAACGACATATCGATCGAAGGCAAAACAAACATCTCCTTTACCGAAGATGTAGCAACCCGTTTCAAGGCATACAACTGGCAGGTACTCGTTATTGAGGATGGAAATGACACCGATGCCATTTTCAATACCATTGAAAGCGCCAGATCTGAGAAAGAAAGACCATCAATCATCATTCTGAAAACCCATATTGCATTTGGAAGTCCCAACAAGCAGGATACACCGGATGCACATGGTTCTCCACTCGGTGAAAACGAAATACGCCTCACCAAAGAATGCCTTGAATGGGAGGGGGAGACTCCTTTTTGTGTTCCGGAAGATGCATTGAAAATGTTCAGAAAATGTCTTGAAAAAGGTCAGGCAAATGAGAAAGAATGGCTTGAAAAATTCAGTGCTTACCGGAAAGCCCATCCTGACCTGGCCGGCCAGTGGGCCGACGCGATGAGCGGTTTTCTTCCCAGTGACTGGAATCTGGAGATCCCTGCTTTCAAACCGGAAGACGGCCCGATCGCGACACGCGCCGCATCCGGTCAGATTCTGAATGCCATTGCCAGAAAAATCCCGACATTGATCGGCGGCTCGGCAGATCTGGCCCCTTCAAATAAAACCTATCTATCGTTTTCTCATGAATTTCAAAAAGGCAGTTATGATGGTCGCAATATCCGTTTTGGCGTCAGGGAGCACGCCATGGGCGGCATCATGAGCGGCATGTTTCTTCACAATGGCCTGCGCCCTTATGGTGGAACATTCCTGGTCTTTGCCGACTACATCAGACCCGCCATCCGGGTAGCCAGCCTCATGAAGCTGCCTTTAATCTATATTTTTACACATGATAGCATTGCCGTGGGAGAGGACGGACCAACTCACCAGCCCATCGAACATCTGGCTTCTCTGCGCATCATACCGAATCTTACGGTTATTCGTCCTGCGGACGCGACAGAGACGGCGGATGCCTGGCGGCAGGCAATACAAACTACGGATGGACCTGTTGCCCTGATCCTCAGCCGTCAAAAACTTCCGGTACTTGACCTCAACAAATCGGATGAAAAAAACCGGCTGAGCAGGGGTGCCTATATCATAAAAGACTGTAAGGGCAAACCGGATATCATTCTCATAGCAACCGGATCGGAAGTTCACATCGCAATGGAAGCCGTCAAAATCCTTGAAGAAAAAAATATTTCCGTCAGGGTTGTCAGCATGCCGAGCTGGGAACTTTTTGAAAAACGAACCCAAAGCTATCGAGACCGTATCTTACCACCCGCTGTTACCGCTCGAATAGCCATTGAAGCGGGTCACACCATGGGATGGGAACGATATACCGGCGATCGGGGGGCAGTAATCGGCATCAACCGGTTCGGTGCGTCCGCACCCGGAAGCACGAATATGGAAAAGTTCGGATTTACTGCGAAAAACATCGTCCAAAAGGCTATGGAAATACTGAAGCAGTCTCTAAACAACCCCTGAAACAATACCGGAATCATTCGGTCCTTGAAAAGAGATGCGTCTTGCATCATGAGCACCGGCATCTTCCAGCATCTTGAAAAGCTGTTCTTCCGAATAGGCTCGGCCATTCAGGGTGCCAAGCAGCATATTCAGAGAAAAGAGAGCCGGGAAAAGGGGAGCGTCCATAGAGTTGTCAAGAATAAACTCATGAATCAGAATCATCCCTCCGGGCTTTAATGCTGAAACTGTTTTTTTTAGAATCTTCAGGCAGTCATCAGGACCTTCTCCATGGAGTATGTGAGACAGCCAGGCCACATCAAATTCCCCTTCAATTCCTTTGGTCAGAAAATCACCGTCCCAGAAATCAATTCGGCCGGCGAGATCGAATTGTCTGATGATTTTTTCTGCAAACGTTCTGGTGGCTGGAAGATCGTATACAACTGCCTTTAGCCCCGGATTATGAAGGCAGAAATGAATCGCATAGGTGCCTGGTCCGCCTCCCAAATCCAGCAGGCAACTTCGATCTGAAAGATCAACCTGTTTCACCAGCACCGGGGCAATCGCCATGGCAAGGTTGAACATTCCCATCAAAAAACTTTCCCGCTTCCGGTCATCACTGAAAGATGCCCTGGATCTCACGGGTTTGGCTTCCAGAACAGCCTCATCCAATCGGGCCCATGATTCAACCAGATGGTGATGATGACTGATGATATGCCCGAGATATCCAGCTGAAGATTTTGAAAGAAATCTCTCTCCGAATTCTGTATTTGAATACATGTTGTCCGACTTCTCCATAAGCTTCATGGCAACCAGCGCATTCAGTAATGTTTCCATACTTCTTCTGGTTCCACCTGTTTTTTGAATGATCTCCCCGCTTGTCAGGTGCTCATCGGAAACCACTGAAAAAACATCTAGCTTTACCGCGGCATGCAGTGTACACGATTCCCAGTAACTTCCGGATAGTTTCAGAAGACGGCCCGGGTTCCAATCGTTCCGGTTCATGGCAAAACGCTCCTAGGCTTTAAAGATCTGTCGAATTTTTTCCATTCTGTTTCTTGCGTGGTTATAATCACGGGTATTGGAAAGGGCTATGAGATGATTTGCAATTCCTTCTGGAAACTCACCCCGGCTGCGCAGCAGCATCTTGTACCAGGCGGGCAGAGAATTATTAAAATATTCCTTTAAATCCAAGGTGTTGCGGCGTATTTCCTCTGCCTTTCGGTTAATGGCGCCGTGGAAATTCTCCCCCTCATCTTCCTGGTCAAAAGAGTTTAGATAATCTGCAAGATTTTGGATTACCCGTTTTCGAACAGATCGATATTTTAAGATCGGCCGCACCCAGAAACGCACGATAACATAGCCGAAAGACCCCAGAAAAAAACAGGCTATTACAGAAATAGTCAACGATGTCATATATTTTCAAGTCCTTACTTCGACGGCACTCGCATAGCACAGTTACCCAAAATCAGAGTTGTCAGCTTATCATCATTTTAACGCTCATGCGAGCATTTTTCCACACGGCTACCGCCTCAGTTCGGCGTCTGTTCGTTTTCCGACCGGATCCGGTGGCAGGTTTGACCGGATCAGAACATTTTTCTCAGCCGCCTGAATCACAGAATCAATTCTTTTCACACCATCCCTGATCTCCTGTATCCCGATTTTTGTATTACGCGTGATCTCCGGAAAATCATGGCTTCCTTCCTCTATGTTACCGACAACATTTTTTAATGTACCGATGATTTCTTCTACTTCCCTTAAAATCCGTTCGACATCGTCAATCCGCTCAACGACATCATTTCCCGCCTGCTGGATTGTCACCAATCCCTGATTTATATTATCCATGGTTTCCGGCGCTTTGCCGGCGGCCTTATCCATGTTCCTCAGGATATCATCTACTTTGTCGAGCCTGTCCATCACATCATCCATCAGTTCTCGCGACTTTACAATACTCCCCAGTGTTCCTTTTCCGGCCTCTACATCCGCTATTATGCGGTTTAAATTGTTCAAAGATGAAAAAAGAGGCCCGTTCGGATCACGCAGTTCACTTATGATTTCCGAAAAATCCTGAAATGCCTTGATCATCATTCGGGATGTTTTTTCAATCTCAAACTCATCCACAACCTGGGTCAAAGATTTTTTTTCTGTAGACGGAATCTCACCGCCTTCAATGATCATCTGCCTGTTTTGACTTCCCGGTTTTATAGAAACATATTCATCTCCGATGAAGGTCGGACTCTCCACAGAAGCAATGGAATCCGTTCGAATCCTCGGGGCATACTCCTCCAATATTTCCAGGGTAACTCTTACCCGGTTTTCCACAAGGTTTATCTTTTTCACCGCGCCGATATCGGTCTTGAAAAGTTTGACGGCCGCATTGGTCTTTAGATTGTAGCTTTCATCAAATGTTGTGTAGTACGTGATATGCTTTCTAAACCAGTTTTGTCCCCTTCCGATCATCACAACTGTGGACAAAAGCAGCGCGAAAACCGTAATGATAAACATGCCGACTACTTTTTCTCTTCTCCTGTATTCAAGCTGCATAATGATGCCTATTCCTGCCCACAGTCAATGCCCAGCGCTGTGACCTGTTTGTTTTTGATTACAATCTCTCGATTCGAAAAGCGTCTGATAAAATGTTTATTGTTCGAAAAAAAAACGACCGGAATTCTTGACTGAAGAAATTCTTCAAAAACGTCAACAAAAAGGGTGAATTTTTTCTGCCCGATGAAATCTTCCGGCTTTTCAACAAGTAGAAGTTCCGGCAACTTGCACAGCTCCCTTATTGTTATCGCAATTCTTAAATCGGTGGCATCAAGAGCAGCCGGACGCATATCCAGCTTATCGACGATGCGAAACAGCTCACACAGTTTGAAAGTATACGCATCCAAAGAAATCGAGAGTGAATTTTCAAAATAATACCGAATAAATAGAAGATTTTCTCGTATCGTTCTGTTGCTTGACATCGCTGCTTCCTGGGCGATAAAACCAATTTTTTTTTTGACCGGCAGAATTTTCCGATAGTCTGAAAAATCAAGTTGTTCCCCCTTGAAACGATAGACGCCCCTTGATGGAGCCAAAAGCGTTGAAAGAGTCCTTATCAAAAGGCGTGCATCATCCGATGAATCAGAATGGATAGCGCACACATCTCCCTCTGAAACCGCAAGGTGTAACAGATTCAAGCCGGTTCTGTTTCCGGGTTGAATCATGTTATAATCTTTCAATTCAATCGTATACACAATATCCGCTACAAATAAAATACCGTGGAAATAAAAATATTGATCACAATACAGAATATAAAACATTCGATTGCCGCCCTTGATACTGCAGGAGGAATCTGAGTTATCTGTCTTTTACTGTTGAAGCCATGATAAAGCGAGACCACTGTAATGGTAAAACCAAAACAAATCGCCTTTATGATTCCCACAACCATATCTTCAATCGAAAATGATTTGCCGGCCTGGGATAAAAAATTTCCCACGGGAAGATCGGTACCCGCCCAGACCACAACATATCCTCCAATGATTGCAATCAGGTCAAACACTATAAAAAGGCTGAGAATCGATATGGTTATGCCCACCAATCTCGGAAAGGATACCAGCCGCATCGGATCAATTCCGGACATTTCAATCGAATCGATCTCATTGAGTATGTTCATATAACAAACTTCAATGGTAACCGCGGAAGCGGATCGAAGAATTACGACAAAAGCGGTTATCATGGGACCGAATTCCCTTACAACAAGTGTCAGGATTATCTTTCCGAGGTCGTACTCTTCGGAAACCCATGTAAATTGACTGATAAGCATGGTCCCGGTAATCAGTGAAACCGGAATGACAATCGAAAGGGCCTGGATCCCGGTAAAATAGAGCTGTTCCACAATTGCCCATCGGACTACCTTGCCCCCATGGGCCGACCTTGCAGGTATCAGCTTCAGCAATCTGTAGGCAAAAGCAGACAGATTAAAAAGATGATTCATGGAAAGAATTGCTTTTCTGCCAATATATCCTGAAAGCTGATTCATTTTCAGTAAATTAAGAAATGCGGAGAAATTAGTTTGGAGTCATATTCTGCGATACTGTATTTTCGCCTTACGGTTGACTTGCGCCTGATCTTACAATATAAAAAACAGTCGGGTCAACAGAATTAGCTCCCATCGTTTATTTCAAATCACCACCATGTTTCATATGGATTATGAAGAAGACTTTTAGACAACCCGTATTTGTCATTTCTATCGTTATCGCACTGATCGGGGTTGCCGCCTATACAACCGGGATCCATTTTCTGGAAATCATCGAATTAAAAACGATAGACTACCGTTTTGCTACCCGTGGCATGAAATCTCCCGGTAAAGAAATTGTTCTGGCAGTTGTAGATGAAAAAAGCCTGGATAAGGAAGGCAAGTGGGTCTGGCCAAGGTCAAAATTTGCCGATCTCGTCCAGAAACTTTCCGATGCCGGGGTTCGTGTCATTGGATTTGATATTGGATTTCACGAATCTGAAGATCGAAGTGTCATTCATACGATCAGAAGCATACAAAAGACAGTTCAAAAAATCGGTATAAACAACAATGAACTGGAAAACTATTTACATCAATTAAAGCAGGAAGTAGACAATGATCGGCTTCTGTCCGACACAATCAAAGAATCAAAAGCCAGGGTAGTACTCGGCTGGTTCTTCCACAGCAGCCTTGAAAGTCTCAGTCATTTAGACAGAGAGCATCTCAAGGTTTATGAAGAAAACATCCGGAAATCCCGCTACCTGTATACACGTTCGGATTACAGTGTTGATGCTGATCTTTCATACATTACGGAGATAGAGCCGGAACCGAATATCACCATTATTTCAAATGCCTCGGAATACGGCGGTTTTTTTAACTTCCTTCCGGATATGGACGGCAGCTTCAGACAGATTCCGGCCGTGCTGAAATTTAAAAACAGGCTTTACGCTCCTCTTTCCCTCATGGTGCTGAGCGCCTATTTCGAGCAGCCCCTTCATCTTGAAATCGGACCGGAGGGCCAGATCAACAGAGCGTGCATCGGAAATGCGATATGTATCCCAACCGATGAATTCGGGCGAATCATCATTAACTATCGGGGAGAAGACAAAACATTCAGACATATTTCTATAACAGATATTTTGCAAAGTAACATACCTCCGTCCGAACTGAAGGATAAAATCGTCCTTGTCGGTGCAACAGCGGTAGGCATTTACGACTTACGGGTGACTCCTTTTTCCACAAATTTTCCTGGCCTTGAAATTCATGCAAATATTATCGATTCGGTTTTATCACAGGATTTTATCAAGCCTCTTCCTCCATACGATCTGTATAATATATTTGGAATTATCCTCACCGGACTTTTTCTCGGTTTTGTCTTGACAAGAACCGGCGTAATTTCCGGTGCGCTCATATCGCTGCTGACAATTACCGGATATTCCCTCCTCTGTATTTTTCTTTTCAGCAAAGCTGGCGGAATCCTCAATATGGTATATCCGGTTCTTGTCATGACGCTGATCTATATCAGTGTGACCGCCTATAAATATTTCATCGAAGAAAGCCAGAAAAGATTCATTAAAAACGCATTTTCAACCTATATTGCGCCTTCGGTTGTCAAGCAGCTTATGGATTCCCCTAAAAAACTCGAACTTGGAGGAGAGCAGCGTGACATAACCGCATTCTTTTCCGATGTTCAGGGTTTTACAGGCATCTCGGAAAAGCTTTCTCCTCCGGATCTGGTGGAGCTCCTGAATGATTTTCTGACAGAAATGACAGATATCATCCTAAGACATGAAGGAACGGTAGATAAATTCGAAGGGGATGCCATTATCGCTTTTTTCGGCGCTCCGAACACCCTTGAGAATCACGCTGAAACCGCCACGGCTGCATGTATTGAGATGCAGAAACGCATGTCGGAACTTCGTAAAATCTGGCGGAATTCACAAAAACCGGAACTTAAAATGAGGATAGGGCTCTGCTCAGGGCCGGCAGTTGTAGGAAACATGGGATCAAAAAACCGCATGGACTATACCATGATGGGGGATACCGTCAATACGGCTGCCAGGCTGGAAGGCGTTAACAAGACGTACGGCATTTATACATTGATCAGCGAAAGCACTTTTCAGGCCGCGCAAAACCGTATTTTTTCAAGAGAGATCGACTCAATCAACGTTGTCGGAAAAAAAGAACCCATAACGATCTATGAACCGATCGACTTTAGAGAAAATGTGGATGATGGCCTTCTTCATGCCGTAGACTGGTATACCAAAGGACTACATTCCTATCGATCACGGGATTGGGAGCAGGCAATTGATTTTTTCAACAAAACCCTTGAAATCCTACCTGATGACGGGCCCAGCACCATCATGATAGAACGATGCATCCATTTCAGTGAAAATCCGCCGCAGGAAAACTGGAACGGCACCTTTATAATGAAAACCAAATAAAGCCGAATTGTTAAAAAGCCATTACGTTTAACGGAACTCCAGAACAAGTATGATGAAAAATTATTTGCCAGGTTTTCTGTCCGTGTGTTTACTTTTCATATTATGTGTGTCACCCGGTTTGCAGGCATCCGGCTTTGGCTCCTGGGATGAGGATCTTCTGCTCACGATGGGCGAACGGCTGATGAACCGTGGAAAATATCTGGAAGCCCTTGGAATGTTTAACGAAGTTGTGAGCCATTCTAAAAATATCGATAAAAAATCAAAAGCGTTGTTTCTGATAAGCCAGACTGAAAGTACATACCTTGATAAAAAAGATTCCGCGCTGAAGCGTTTCAAATCGATAACACATCTCTATCCAGGAACAAAAGCAGCTTCAGAAGCCCTTTTTCAAAGTGGAATCATCTATTTTAACCAAAAAAAGTTTCAACAGGCTGCTTCTGCTTTCCGAGAATATATTCAGAAATATCCAGATGGAGACCACTGCAAGGCCTCAAAAGTATGGGAAGAAGTCATCAGGCCCTTAATCATTTCAACCGGAAAGGATACCCCTCCGCGTGAAAAGAACACCCCTTCCCATTCCGATTTCATTCCCAGTGATATCCGGGTTCTGATAAAAAAGCAGGTTGCCGGAACCTTGATCACTTCACAAAAGCAGATAACGGTTTCTGATCTGATCAATGAAAAATTGATCTATTCCGGATGGGGTCCATTAAAATTCACCTGGAACAAAAAATTTCTTATGCTAAACGGCAAGACCCTCCCTCGCGCTTCATGCCGGATTGCCTCCGATGCACCTGCCGTAAAAGTGGATGGTGTCCCCTACAGGGGCTGCTTAATCATCTCAGCCAGACCGAAAAGCTTGGAACTGGTCAACCATCTTCCGCTTGAACAGTATCTCTACGGCGTAGTACCGAAAGAAATGCCCGATACCTGGGCCGAACATGCCCTGATGGCTCAAGCAGTTGCGGCAAGAACCTATGCTCTTTATATCCGTATGAAAAACAGACATAAACCATATGACCTAGAGTCAACTACCGCTTCCCAAGTATATGGCGGATACCATTCTGAGTCAAAACGCTCCACCCGCGCTGTGGATGCCACCCGGGGAAAAGTGATAACACACGATGGGAAACTGATTATTGCTTATTTCCACTCCAGCAGCGGCGGTCATACCGAAGATCCCGCCAATGTATGGAATACCGAAGAGGTTCCTTATCTTCGTGGTATTCCGGATCGATACAGCGACAACTCACCTCAGCAAAAATGGGAGTATTTTCTTTCATATCGTGATGCGTTGAGGAAATTGAATGAATATGGACTGGATATTTCCAGGCTGGACCAGCTCAAAATTATGGACAAATCAAATTCAGGACGCTATCGTAAGGTGATCGTATATTCCGATAAAGGGGTTTATCCGCTTTCAAGTAACCATTTCAGAACCACGATTGGTGAAACGCGATTGAAAAGTACCCTGTTTCAAACAATCCATCGTCCGGAGGGGATACTGTTTCAGGGAAAAGGATACGGGCATGGGGTTGGAATGAGCCAGTGGGGAGCGCGCCGGATGGCGCAGGCCGGCCTGACATATCAGGAAATATTGAAATATTATTACCGGGATATTAAGATTATGACCCTGAAAAGCTGACGTTTCAAAAAACTTATAAATTGAAGGAGGCTGCATGAAACTTTCCAATATTTCGGTACTCATTACCACCATAATGCTTTTTTCCGCTCTTTCCGGGTTCTGCCAGGATAAGGAAGAGCTTGTTGAAAATATCGGAAATGGCGGTATCAACTGGACTAGTGGAATAATAAGGGCTGTAGGTATCGGAGCGCCCCCTGAAAATTTATATGGCAAACCGGAAGCCCGTCCGATGGCTTTACGGGCTGCCCAGATAGACGCCTACCGGAACCTGCTTGAAGTTGTCCAGGGCGTCCGAATCCAATCAAGCACAATGGTTAAAAATTTTATGGTTGAAGATGATTCGATCAGTGCACAGGTGAGCGGCATGGTCCAGGGGGCACAGGTTGCCAACAAGGAATATTTTGACGATGGAACCGTTGAGGTAACCCTTGAAATGAATTTGAAAGGCGGCTTTGCACAACTGGTGCTGCCTCAGGACATAAAACAGGTGGAACCCATCAAGGGAACACCGCCGGCTTCTTCCGGAGATAAAACCAAAAAATCATCTTCAGACTCCTTTACCGGGCTTGTGGTGGATGCCAGAGGACTCAATGCAAAGCCGGCCATGAGTCCCAGGATTATCGATGAAAACGGTCAGGAAATTTATGGAGCAGCCTATGTGAGCCGGGAATATGCGGTTCAGCAAGGCGTAAGCGGTTATTCAAAAAATATGGATTCCGCTGTCTCCAACGAACGTGTAACGAATAATCCGATGATTGTAAAAGGAATCACAACAGCAGGCCCCGGCAAATCAGATATCATGATCAGCAATTCGGAAGCATCCAAGCTGAAAGGCTCTCCTGAGAACCTTGCCTTTATGAAACAGTGCAGGACAATCATTGTTGTGGACTGATTCAAAAAATGATGCGATGAAATCCCAGGAACCTTCAATACGATAAAAAGGGTAGCCTCTATATGAAATTTCTTGCCGCAAGTGCCATGAAAAGCATTCATGACATAAAAAAGATCTTATTATTCTTATTTTCCTTTTTTTTGGTAATTCTGGCATCCAGCTGGACAGATTCAAAAGAAAGCACCATAAAGATTGAAGTTGAAAACGGAAATGCGAAAATCACGCTGCTTGAAGGACGTGCTCATCGAATCCAAAAGGATCAGCTGGAATCCAAGCCTCTCTTTGAAAACGACTTTCTGAGCCCGGGCGACCAGATTTATACTGAAAAAAACTCAAAGATTGAGATCCAACTCCCGGATAAAAGCTATCTGCGTTTCGGAGAATTGACCCGGTTCAAACTTGAAGCCGCATCCCTTGACAGAAAAAACAGAAAAAGAGACATCGGGGTAAAGATGCTTTTTGGAAATGTCTGGGCAAATGTCTCAAAGCTTTTTTCAGGCCGAGGCCGGTTTGACATTTCGACAAGGACTGCTGTAGCTGGTGTTCGCGGAACGGTATATAGAATGAACGTGAACAAAGACGACTCCGCTGAAGTAAAGGTTTATTATGGGGAAATTCTTGTCGGAAGCCTTTCAAAATCCCAGGAAAAAGCAGATGCAATCCAAAAGCTGGAAAAGCCGAAAACCGTGTCAGGGCCAAAGTCCATTCCAGGCCCGCGCGCAGTAACGATGAAGGAGTGGACCCATGTCGTTCGCTCAATGCAGCAGATCATCATCAAGCCCGACGGCACCGCAACAAAGCCTTTTCGTTTCTCGGCATTGGATGACGAAAGTGAATGGGTTCGCTGGAATCAGAAACGGGATAAAGAAAAAAAGAATCCGTAAAGTGACGGTGCGGGATGCTGGTTGCCCAGTGTAAATCCCGCACCACCTGTTTTTACGCTTTTGAGATAACTCTATAATCCAGCCTTTTCCCGGATAATATCTTTTTTATCCGTCTTCTCCCAGGTAAATTCGGGCTCATTCCGCCCAAAATGTCCATATGCGGCTGTTTTCCGATAGATCGGCCTCAAGAGGTCAAGTGTTTTAATGATTGCGGCAGGTCTTAAATCAAACACCTCATTCACAACTTGAACGATTTTTTCCGTGGGCACCTTCCCTGTGCCCATCGTGTTCACCAAAACAGAAACCGGCTCCGCAACACCGATTGCATAAGCGATCTGAATTTCACATTTGTCAGCAACACCTGAGGCAACAATATTTTTGGCAATATATCGCCCCATGTAAGAAGCGCTTCGATCAACCTTTGACGGATCTTTACCGGAAAAGCATCCGCCTCCGTGACTTCCCTGGCCGCCGTATGTATCCACAATGATCTTGCGCCCCGTGAGCCCACAGTCTCCCATCGGTCCGCCGATAACAAATTTTCCGGTAGGATTGATGAAATAACGCGTGTCGCCGTCGGTCATTTCCGCGGGAATCACTTTTTTAATAACCTCTTCGATTATCGCCTCTTTCAGAGTTTCATATGTAACATCGGGCTTGTGCTGCGCGGAGATTACAACGGTGTCGATACGCTTTGGCTGGCAGTCCTCGTACTCAATGGTTACCTGGGATTTTCCGTCAGGACGCAAAAAATCAAGCGCATTATTCTTGCGAACCTTTGCCAGGCGCTTTGTAAGCTTGTGGGCAAACATGATCGGCATCGGCATAAGCTCTTCTGTTTCATTTGAAGCAAATCCAAACATGAGTCCCTGATCTCCAGCGCCCTGCTCTTCTCGATCAACTCCCTGTGCAATATCCGGTGACTGCCGATCAATGCTCGTAATCACGGAACATGTCTGCCAGTCAAAGCCCATCTGTGAAGAGGAGTATCCAATATCCTGAATGGTGTCTCTTACGATCTGAGGCATATGCACATAACAATCTGTAGTGATTTCACCGGCAATAAAAGCGATACCGGTTGTAACCAGGGTTTCACACGCGACCCTGCAATTTTTATCCTGGGCCATAATCGCATCCAGAACTGCATCTGAAATCGCGTCGGCAACCTTATCCGGATGGCCTTCAGTGACAGATTCTGAGGTAAAAAAGAATTTTTCTTTGTTCATGATAACTCCTTTATCTAATTCAACTATTTTGATTAACACACAATTTTAACTTATTGTCACCCGCAAAACACAAACCAAATGAGTTCGGATTTTAAATTCCGCCGTGAATAAGTTATTCTGCCAATCCATCTGTTCGCCTTAAAAATTCAATGTCAGGGTGAAATTACCATATTGTCTATGAGACGGGTTTTCCCGACTTTAACCGCAAGTGCGATCAAAATCGGTCCTTCGATCTGATCGACATC
Organism: Desulfobacterales bacterium; assembly: GCA_046484745.1. GTDB lineage: Bacteria > Desulfobacterota > Desulfobacteria > Desulfobacterales > SURF-7 > JAQYVL01. The sequence continues at coordinate 65,698 of JAWOIJ010000034.1, forward strand.
ATCCAATGTATCGCGGTCGCATATGGAAATATAGTCGATTTCTGTTTCAAATCGAGAACCGATATAGGAAGACATCTCCTGAATGAGGGTTGAAGCATTTTTTTCTCCTTCTTGAATCCGCTCTCTCGATTTTACCAGGCTGCTGTAGAGGCAGAGAGCTGTTTTGCGCTGCTCGGGTGTGAGATAGGCATTCCGTGAACTCATCGCAAGCCCGTCCTTTTCACGGACTGTCGGCACGCCTCTGATCTCAATGTCAAAATTAAGATCAATTGCCATTTGTTTTATAATTGCAAGCTGTTGAAAATCTTTTTGACCGAAAATCGCAATATGCGGCTTCACAATATTGAAAAGCTTTGCAACAACCGTTGCAACCCCTTTGAAATGTGTGGACCTCGATAATCCGCAGAGATGTTTCGGAAGGCTTTCAAGTGCTATATGCGTCTGGAATCTATCACCATACAGCTCTTCCCTTGTCGGATTAAAGACAACATCAACCCCTGCTCTGCGGGCCAGCTCCAAATCTTTTTCAAAATTTCTGGGATAGGATTCATAATCTTCTCCCGGCGCGAACTGTGTGGGATTCACAAAGATACTTAAAATAAGATCGTCGCATAGTCGCCTTCCTTCCCTGAGAAGAGCGAGATGTCCCTCATGGAGGAATCCCATGGTAGGGAAAAATGCGATCACCTTTCCCTCATTTCGAAGCATTTCAGATCTTGTCTGAATTTCTTTTGCAGATTCGATGGTCTTTATCGCAAACTCCTACAACATAGAAAACAGAGGATATACAATCCATTCCCATCTATGATAATATGCTCGGGCAGCGGCTTCCCCAAAAAAATCCTTCTGCGGTACTATCAAAATTGGCTGGATTGTCGTGACTGGTTCAGACCAGTTGGCCACCCATTGAAAAAACCTTGCTGTTTACCCGGTTATTGCTGCTTAATCGCTGGATAACCAGTGGAACACACTAAAGGAATATCAATAAAATGTCAACTCTACCAAAATTTACCCAGCTCATTTCAAAGCTTTTGGCTTGCCTCACAATTTTTCATATGGTATTTGAACAGATGCTTTCATTTTCCATTGCTCTGCATCAAAATAACGAAAAATCGCTTTGACAATCAAAATATGGTTCAAGTGCAGCACTGTATCGAAAAGGTAAATTTTATGCAAAAACAAATTCTGGTTGTGGATGATGAAAAGATGATTCGCGACATGCTGGAAAAGGCTTTGACCAGAGAGGGATATGAAGTCGTTTGTGCGGAAAGCGCAGAAGAGGCTCTTGAAATTCTGGAAGAAACGCCTGCCCAGGTTATGTTTCTCGATTTAAAACTTCCGGGCATGAATGGTTTAGACCTTTGCAGGGAAATACGCGAACGGTATCCCATGTCAATCGCTTATGCCATAACCGGCTATGCATCCCTTTTTGAACTCTCAGACTGCAGAAGAGCGGGCTTTGAAGGATACTTTACCAAACCAGTTGATTTGAAAACCTTGTTTAGAACCGCTACGGATGCATTTGAAAAAATTAAAAGATGGAATAAAAACTGAAGAATGAACGTTTTGATCCATACATCGATTTAGGCTCAATTCGGCTCGTCTTTTTGATCCAACTCTTTCACAAGTTTAATGATATTTCCTTTCTCGTTGTGCTCATATTTTGTAAAATACTTCCGTATTATTGCAAGACCCCTTCCATGATCTGATTCAACAACAGGCTCTCCCTTTTTAACCGCATTCCATTCAAAGCCTTCTCCCTTATCTTCAATTTCCATGATTAGTTTCCGGTCTGTTCGCTTTAAATAATAACGGACTATTTTCGAACTGTCATTTTTATGACCATGCTTCACTGCGTTGATAAGGCCCTCACGAAGGCAGAGACAAACTGAAAAGACCTCGGATTGAAGTTCGTTCTCGTTTAAAAAAATTCTGGTTTCACGATCAGCCTTATCGATGTTTTCCATTGTTGAATTCAAAATAATGGTCATCTCATCTGCTTTTCGGGATACTTTAAATTTTTTTCCCCCGGTCATATCTCTTTCCTGTCTAAACCTCTATCCCGAGAACCACAATATCGTCTTCCATCTTAGAATTATTTTTCAACAGCCTCTTCGCTATCTTTTTCGGAGAATTCTGGATTGGGAGGTCTCTCACCTCCTCACATGCAGTTATCAGATCTTCGGAACCGACAGGCCATGGTTCTTTTTCTCTAAAGGATTCTATCAGCCCGTCCGAGTAAAAATAAAATCGATCTCCGGATTTAACTTCGATATTGTGTCGCCCGAAATAAACCTCCTTGAAAATCCCCAGTATATCTCCTTCCATTTCGATACTGACAGCCTTTCCGTCTGCAGGAACAAAAATTACCGGAGGATGCCCTGCATTGATTATCGTCATCTGATTGGTCTTGCGATTCAACCTTGCATAGCAGGCTGTCAGGTATCTCCCTTCGGGCAGAATTTCCACAAGTACATCATTGATCATCTTCATCGTCTCATGCGCCTGATAAACAAGCGCGGAATTCTGTTTTAAAAGGGCCTTCACCGAAAGCGTGAGATAACTTGTTTTAATATCATGCCCCGAAAAATCACCGACAAAATATCCAAAAATATCATCTGATATCGGCAATACATCATAAAAATCTCCGCCTGCTTCATTCAAAGCCAAAAAATAGACACCAAACCTTGCCTGCGGCTGCATCCTGGGGGTTGTCAGCATCGATGTCTGAGCCTCTGTTATCTGTTTCAACTTTTGCGCCTGTGATGCGATAAGCGAATTCGTGGCGATGGAGAGTTTTAAATGGAGGCTTACACGGGCCAGTACTTCCCGCGGATGAAATGGTTTTGTGATATAGTCAACCGCTCCAAGCTCAAAGCCAAACAGCTTGGTATCGATATCGCTGACTCCTGTTAAAAAAATAACGGGGGTGGTTGCTGTTGCCGAGCTTTCTTTTAATTTTTTAATTACGGCAAAGCCATCTTCCCTGGGCATTTTAATATCAAGCAGAATCAGGTCCGGCTTTTCATCTAAGGCAATTTTTCGGGCATCCGGGCCGTTGCCGGCTGAAATAACCTGATACCCATCTTTGCTGAGTATTGTTTCAAGCAGTTTCAGGTTTAGTGGATTGTCATCCACAACAAGAATCATGAGTCTTTTATCTTCATTCATATACCGACAACTGTCTGCCTTTTCAATTGATGTTCAGTTATTTCAAAATGGAATGGCAATTTTCAACGGTGCCACAGCGGAAAACCATTTTTAAATAAAAGCTACCTGCCAAGGCATGCTTCTATTTCGGAAATATGCTTTCTCATGGATTCAATGAGTTCATCAAATAATTCTAAATTTTTCTCACTTGCCTTTTCTTCAGCTATCGTTGAAATTTTTGAAAGTTCCTTGAATCCCAGATTTCCGGAAGACCCTTTCAGGGAATGAGCCGACTCAGTCGCCTTTTCGGCATCTTTTTTCAGATATGCTTCATGCAGTTTTCGGAGATCATTTTTAGCCGTCGTTAAAAACAGCTCTACCAGTTCAACAAACTCCTCCTCCTCCAGTCCGAGGTTGGAACCTAGCGCACTTAAATCCATTTAATTCCCCCCTTAATAATCTTTCTATCCATCCGCATCAGGATACGGCTGTATCTTTGGCGAATTTTTTCCTACCGCCTCCCTGATAATTACAGAAAGCCGAGATCCGCATATGGTTGAGCTGATTTCATTCCGGGCTTTTTCAACTGAAAATCGATATTCTTGAAAAACGCATTCACCGTATTGAATGAACATGTTGAGGCTTGATGAAACCATTTCGGTTTCCGGCATGCTCTTTTCGCGCCCGTAACCACCACCGCATAGCATTGCCCATGGCGGAACAGACGTAACGCTTTCATTTACCGGCTACAACCGGCATGAAAGGCCTCTGGTTTAAGTTCGTGGACCCCACGCATCGCGTGAAATTTGATCTCAAACAATCAACCGCAGGAAGAAACGACCTGATATGTAGACATATAGCCGGTAAAGATTAAATCATTCCCCATTGTGAGTCAATGATAAAAATGAGTTGACAAACCGTATCCGCCGCACTATTATATCAATAAATCTTGATATAATAATATGAATATTGCCATTTATTTCAAAGCACTTTCCGATGCAACCCGCATCAGACTCATCAATTCTCTCCTTCATCATGAGTTGAGCGTGAACGAAATCGTCACTCTGATGAAAATGGGGCAGTCCGGAATTTCCCGGCACTTGAAAATTTTAATGGACGCCGAGCTTCTAAAATGTCGGAGAGATGGGGTATGGGCTTTTTACTCTGTATCCGATATCGATCCTGCACGAAAATTCATCGATTCCATCCGCTATCTGTTTCAGAATAGTCCGATTTTTATTGAGGATTTAAAAAAGGCTTCTAAATTGATTGAAGATCGAAAGACCAGGACAATTCAGTTTTTCGATGCGGTTGCGGCTGACTGGGATCTTATCAAAAAGGAAGTTCTCGGCAATTTTAACCTGAACCAGGCGATATTAAAGCATATCGATCCCTGTAAAACCGCCGTCGATCTCGGTTGCGGAACCGGAGAACTGATTGCGGATCTGAAACAAAAAGCATCAAAAGTGATCGGTGTTGACAGCTCTGCAAAAATGCTCGACGAGACCCGGAAAAGGTTTCTGTCAGAAAACGACCCTCCGGATCTTAGACTCGGAGAGCTGGAGCATTTGCCGCTTAGTGACAGAGAAACAGAATGCGCAATTGTTTCAATGGTTTTACATCATGTCTCCTCGCCCGATGCTGCAATCGCCGAAATCTATCGGACCCTGCAGCCCGGCGGGACATTTATCATTGCCGAGCTTGACAAGCATGACAATGAGATCATGCGAAAATCCTACGGTGACAGATGGCTCGGTTTTCACCGCCATGAAATTGAAAACTTCCTCAAAAAAAACAATTTTGTTCTAAAGGCCTTTCAACCCTATACCCTGGGGCAGATGCTGAATTTAAATATTTTTAAATCAAAAAAAATAAGCAAACCAAAAAAAAAGGAGAAATAAAATGTCAGAACGGGATGCAACGCAAACAACAAACAAATTCATGGAACTTGATCTGTCCCTTCCCTATAAAGTTGCCGACATGTCTCTTGCCGGGCTTGGCCTGAAAGAAATGCAGCTTTCTGAAAACGAGATGCCGGGACTAATGGCTGTCCGTGAAAAATATGGGGTGCAAAAACCGCTGAAAGGCCTTAAAATTACGGGCAGTCTTCATATGACCATTCAAACCGCCATGCTCATTGAGACACTTAAGGAGCTTGGTGCCGACATTCGCTGGGCCACCTGCAATATTTTTTCGACTCAGGATCATGCGGCCGCGGCCATTGCACAAAATGGGTCTGCGGCTGTTTTTGCCTGGAAAGGGGAAACCCTTGAAGAATTCTGGTGGTGTACGGAACAGGCTCTCGTGTGGCCTGATGGAACCGGTCCCGACCTTATCGTGGACGATGGTGGGGACGCGACTCTCTTTGTTCATCAGGGTGTTGCCGTTGAAAAAAATCCATCCCTGCTCGACAAAAAATATGGCAGTCCGGATATGAAATGTCTGATGGACAGACTCAAAGCCGGCTACAAAAGAAATCCGAAATTCTGGACGGGAATTGCCGAAAAAATTCTTGGTGTTTCGGAAGAAACAACAACCGGTGTCCACAGGCTCTATCATCTTGCAAAAAACAATGAACTGCTTTTCCCGGCAATCAATGTAAACGACTCCGTGACAAAGTCAAAATTCGACAACCTTTATGGCTGTCGCGAATCTCTTGCCGACGGAATCAAACGGGCAACCGATATTATGCTCTCTGGAAAAATCGTCGTTATCTGCGGATACGGAGATGTTGGAAAGGGATGCGCTCAGTCCATGCGCGGATTCGGCGCAAGAATAATTATAACCGAAGTCGACCCCATTTGCGCTCTCCAGGCAACCATGGAGGGGTATGAAGTGCTTACAATGGAAGCGGCTGCCGCTATCGGAGATATCTTTGTAACGGCAACCGGCTGTTACCATGTAATCACCGGCGCCCACATGGAACAGATGAAAAACGAAGCAATTATATGTAATATCGGTCATTTTGACAATGAAATCGAGATGTCATACCTGCATGATACTCCGGGCTGCAGCAAATTGGAAATCAAGCCCCAGGTAGACAAATGGACGTTCGCATCGGGCCGTTCCATTATTATTCTTGCAGAAGGACGCCTTGTCAATCTGGGCTGTGCTACAGGCCATCCCAGTTTTGTTATGAGCAACAGTTTTACAAATCAGTGTCTGGCCCAGATGGAACTTGCCGCTAAAAAACTTGAGCGGAAAGTATACACACTCCCCAAAACCCTGGATGAAGAGGTGGCGAGGCTTCATCTTGCCAGGCTCGGAGTCAAATTGACCACGCTGTCCCAGGAGCAGGCGGATTATCTCGGTGTGCCTGTTCAAGGGCCTTATAAACCGGATCATTACCGGTATTAGTTCAAAACCACCTCCTCGTGCCGGATATCTTTGCCGGGGCGAGGGGGGTTCAATCACAGGGATAGGTGCAATATCCCGGGGATTACAATTTGAGTCTGACGAAAAAATCGGGCACAATCGCCATGGATGAATGGATACCAATAAAAATCCGGAGGGATTAGATGATCATCGATTTTCATACCCATATTTTTCCAAAAGATATTTGTGAAAACAGAGAAAAATACTTTCATGGCGAACCAGCCTTCAAGCTGATCTATGATTCACCAAACTCCAAACTCGTCGGGGCTGACAACCTGATAAACGCCATGGATGAAAATCAGGTCGACCTGTCGGTTGCCTTCGGATTTCCCTGGAGAAATCCTGACACCACAAGGTTATGCAATGATTATACGGTGGAATCGGTGAAAAAATATCCGAAACGGTTGAAAGGATTGTGCTGTCTGGATCCATTTTTTATCGATGCGGCGGAAGAGACAACTCGCTGTATCGAAAACGGGCTTTCCGGAGTTGGTGAGCTTGCATTTTATCAATCCGGGATTGAACCGGATGCGCTTGACCATCTTGCTCCGGTCATGGAAATATGCCGAAAAAAAAACATGCCGGTCCTGATTCACACAAACGAACCGATAGGGCATTCATATCCCGGGAAAACCCCCAACACGCTGAAGCAGATTTACGAGATCCCTCTCCGCTTCCCGGACAATAAAATCGTTCTTGCCCATTGGGGGGGCGGACTTTTCTTTTTCACGCTTCTTAAAAGAGAGGTCCGGCAAGCCATGAAAAATGTGTATTACGATACTGCGGCATCTCCTTTTCTGTATGACCCGAAAATATATAACCTTGCCGCGGATCTTGTCGGAGAAGATCGGATTCTCTTTGGCAGCGATTACCCGCTGCTTCAACCCTTGAGATATTTTAAAGAAATGGAAAGCGCAACGATCCCCGAAAAGACAAAAAAAGGAATTTTCGGTAACAATGCGGCGTCTCTTTTGAAAATCTGATCAATTACTAAACAGATTCATATTGGGCCGCGGCACCGTCTCGGGTTTTTTTTCAAACACACGACAGATATTTTCCCGAATGGCCTGCATGTCCGAAGCCCGGCAAAGTTTGCCATAAATGGAGTGCCCGAAACGGAAATTGGCGGCGAAATAAATCGCAAACTTCTTGAATCGCTGGACAGCCCTTGCCGGGTCATAATGCTTTTCAAGCAGCTCCGCCATTTTCAAAGCCGTTTCCCGATAGATTTCAGGTCCGGGAGAAAAATCTCCGGTCCACATGCTGAATATCCAGGGTCTTGCAATGGCGATTCTGCCGATCGCAACCCCTGCGCAACCGGTATCATTCAAAATCTTCAGACAATCGCGTTCATCGAATACATTTCCATTTCCAAAAACCGGGATGGAAACCCTTTCTCTGACCCTTTCAATATGCTCCCACCTGGGCGGCCTCGAACGCCGGTCCGGCGCGACCCGGGGATGGAACGTCAGCGCATCCGATCCCGCATCCTCAAACCTTCTTGAAAAATCAACTGCAATTCGGGGATCATCTTTCCAGCCTGTCCGGAACTTTACAAAGACGGGAATCGAAACCGCCTTTCTGACCGCTTGCACAATTTCCACAGCCAGCTTGGGATTTTTCAGCAGGGCAGCCCCGCAATTTTTTTTACAGATAGCCGCTACAGAGCATCCGAAATTGATATCGATCCCGAAAAATCCTTCCTTTTCAACGCGCAGGGCAGCCCGTGCCATTGTCGTCGGATCTGAACCAAAAATCTGGCAGACCAGCAATGCGAGCTCCTGTTCCCGCCAGCTGAAAACAGGGGAAACATGCTGGTTCTCCTGCGGAACCGCTCTTGCGCTGCACATTTCGGAAAAAAGAAGGCCATACCCGCCATAATGCTCGAGCAGCTCCCGGAAAGCAATGTGCCCAAGACCCGACATGGGAGCTAATACAAGCCGGTTATCAATCAGCCTGTCTTTAATCATGAGCGGCTTCTTCAATTTTTCTTTAAGTTCGATATCCAATTTTATCCGCCTGCCTCCTGGACCGGGCAATTCCTGAACGCCAAAAGTTCCCGGTTAAATTCAACAACCTCTTGAAAAACCATCAAAATTCATTTTGACGTATCTGCAGCCCCTCTTTTATACACAAGTCGCGGCCTTAAGGAAATGAGTATCCGTAAAACAATTTTTTCTAAAAAAAACAATCACAATGACCGGTTTGGATTGCTTGACCTTTTGAATAACTCATGATAGGTATCCTTCTTTTCATATTGAAGCAGGGGAATCCCTGGATCTAAATTCAAGTGTCTGTCGGACGCTTACAAATATTGGATGGAAGGCAAGGGGAGGTTTCTATGAAAGACTTTAAAATCAAAGACATTATGGTGCCTATTTCTAAGTATGCGACAGTTTCAGAAGATGCAACCTTATATGAAGCGGTTCTTGCTTTGGAAAAAGCACAGCAGGAATTTGACCGCAGTCATTACGCGCACAGAGCCGTTCTGATTTTTGATAAAAACAAAAAGATTATCGGCAAAGTGAGCCAACTGGATGTGCTGAGGGCACTGGAACCCAAATACAGCGAAATACAGGATCATACTGGGTTGGCCCGCTACGGTTTCACCAAAAAGTTTATAACATCCATGATGGATCAATACAAGCTCTGGGAGACGCCGCTTTCAAATATCTGCAGAAAAGCTTCGGACCTGAAAGTGTCTAACATCATGTACTCCCCTACCGAAGGTGAATTTGTCGATGAAAATGCGACCATGAATGAGGCAATTCACATGCTTGTAATGGGGCATCACCAGTCACTTTTAGTTACACGCAAGGATGATATCATCGGCATCCTTCGGTTGACAGATGTTTTTGCTGCAATATTGCATACCATGAAAGAATGCCAGGTATAGACATTTATAATCATAAGGAAATATTGAATTGCGCTTTTTATTGCCGCGCCATGTCACACTGTTCAGGGCCATAACTGAAAAACCCCTACGAAACCAGACAATTATAAACAGGATACTCGACATGTTCGATATGTTTTCAGGAGGAAAGGTTAATGAGAGATGAAGCAGCCAGCCTGGCTGGATCAACAATGAGCACTGGGAAACTGATTGCCATGTTCACCGGCATTATTCTTTTTGCTGTCGTCTATTATATGCCGCCCTGGCCGGATGCAGTCGATCCCCTGGGACAGCATTTTGTGCTTTCCAAAGAAGCCAAAGGCGCCCTCGCTGTTTTTCTGCTGGCCGGCACCTGGTGGGTCTTTGAGGTCGTACCGATCGGTGTAACCAGCATTACCATAGGCGTTCTTCAGGCAATGTTTCTGATACGATCCGCCAAGGAGGCCTTCAAGGACTTCATGGACCCGTCGGTCATGTTTATTTTTGCCTCGATCATGATTGGAATGGTCTTCACAAAAACCGGCCTGACCAAGCGTCTTGCATACAAAATGCTGATGATCGTCGGAGAAAAAACGAGCATGATCTATCTTGGCTGTTTTGTGGTAACAGCCGCCATGACCCATATCATGGCTCATACCGCAGTTGCCGCAACGATCTATCCGCTGCTTTTATCCATATACGCGATGTACGGTGAAGGAGACAAGCCGACCAAATTCGGGAAGGGCCTTTTCATCGGCATGGCATATGTGGCCGGTGCAGGAAGTATCGTGACCCTTCTGGGTGCCGCCCGTGGTGCGGTTGCGCTTGGATTTTATAATGACGTAATGGCAAAAGGCATCGCATCCGGAGCCAATCTGGACATTTCCTTTTTCACCCTGTCCAAATATATGTTCCCGATCGGATGGCTGATGACGTTTCTGCTATGGGGATTTATCATGATTTTTCTCAAACCCGAGAAGAAAACCATACCGGGATTGAGAGAAAAAGCCACAAGACTCAACGCTGAAATGGGCGCCATGACCAAAAATGAGATCCTCGCATCGGTGATCGTGATTGGCGTTATCGTTGTGATGTCCCTCAAATCTTTCCTCCCGGTTCTAAAGCCGATTGACAAAACAGCCATCATCCTGATGTCAACAATCCTCTTTTTTCTTTCCGGCATCATGAAACTCGAAGATCTGGAAGATGTTCCATGGAATATCATCCTTCTCTTTGCAGGGGCCATGAGTATCGGCTTCTGTTTGTGGGAGACGGGTGCGGCAAAATGGCTTGCCGTCAACTGGCTGGTCATGTTTGAAAAATCTCCCGGATTTGTTTTTATTATGGGCATAACCTTTTTCGTTCTGGTCATGACAAACTTTATCATGAATGTCGCAGCCATCGCCATCTCCCTTCCCGTTGCTCTTGTTATCGCTCCTTATCTTGGTGTTAGCGCGGAAGTCATTGTGTTTGCATCCCTGGTTGCCGCAGGCATGCCGTTTCTGCTGCTTGTCGGTGCGGCTCCGAACGCGATTGCCTATGATTCAAAACAGTTTACCACGGGAGAATTTTTTCTGTACGGAATTCCGGCCAGTATCCTCCTGATGATCGTTGTCGGGCTCTTCGTCTGGCTCATATGGCCGCTGATGGGGCTGCCGGTTTCAGTACCCCCTGTCGGTTAATCACGTGCTGCCATAGCCCGTCAAAAAATTATCAAATCAGGATGCATCGCTTAAAGACGATGCATCCTGATTGGTGCAACCCTTTTCCAGAAACAATTTTTCCTGTTTTCTTGACACGGCAATACGCATGTCTCTATAGTAACATGCCTTTCACAATCAATATGTATTGATGCATCAACCATTTTCAGAAAAATCTTTTCACCATACCCTGACCGGAGACGAGAATGACAGAAGACTATTCAATCGAAATCTGCAGAAAGCTTGAAAAAAAATTCCTTGATACGAAACTGCATCGCCCCATGCGGGTTGAACGGTATGATGCCGGCTCCGAGCTTGAATACGAAGTCCATGAGGTTGGTGGAACAGGCAACGGAAAAGTAAAACTTGCCATTGACCAATTTATCGGCGGCGGATTTGCCGGCCAGGTGTATCGCGTAAAAATTTTAGATATTGATGCAGGACATCATTCAATCGGGCAGCTTGAAATAGGCGGCACCTATGCCATGAAAATACTCATCCCGCCCTCCGGTTTTTCCCTCATATTCCGCAATGCACTTTACTGGGCAGGCTTTCAGGGGCCTTTTCAGCTTCAGGTGAATCCGCATGCCGCGAAAGCGGGAGCCATATGGCAAAAATTTATCCGGCGCGGCGCCAGGATCCGATTCGGTGATGAAAACAGTGTCGTGGATATCCATGCGACGTTTATAGACACGACGCTGGGGAGTTGCGGTGAACTCAGCGAATGGGTTGACGGCCGCACATGGCGTCTGGAGGTTGATGACCGCCTTGACCTTTTAAAACTTTGGAAAAAAAAGAAACTGCCGGAAACTGTTCAGCCAGGCTCTCCCGAATACCGCGCTAAATATGAATTTATGCATTCATTTGTCGAACTCCTCCATGATATGGGAGGGCACGAATTTGCGAGACAGTATGAATGGTCAACGTGTAAAAGCCAGCCCAACTGCCTTAAACGAATCAAAACGGAAGACACTCCGCAATCAGGACTGGTGGCGGTTGATTTTCGGGCAGGTCTGGCACTTCTACCTTTTCTGCCCATGAGCCCCGGCGATTTCAAGCTGATTTTAAAAGGAATTGGAAGGGGCAGCCTCGTGCAATTCGATCGCGGGAGCATCAAAAAGCTTGAACATTTCATCAACACCTATCCGGATGAATTTGCAGACATGCGCGGGATGCTTGAGGAACTGAAAGAGTCCGAAACGATTTACCGGAATTCCGTTCCGGATATTACGCATAATCACTTCAGACTGTTTTACAGCAGACAACTTTGGTCGACTATGTTTTCAAGTGCGGTAACCGGTTGGAAAGTACGAAATATCATTGATGAACCTGCATCGAAAACAATTGGTCAAAGCCGGTTTCTCATATTTCTGTTTTTTTTGATCGGGCTTTTACCCTTGCTCGGCGGATTTCTCAGAAAAATATTTGGCAGAGAAGACCTTCGCAGGCACTACCTCGAGTTCATTACCAGCTGCAGGTACTGTAAACGTACCTTCCGCGCCAAAATATTCGAAAAGCTGATTCCATGGCACCGGGCAGGAAGAATTGATGAGATCAATACCCTTCGAACAGCCGAATCGAACTGGCGTTTTCTGTACCAACTTCCCTTTTCGGTTTTACCTGCAGGACTCCACAGGATTCTTACCGACTGGGGGTATGCAAAAGAAAGAGTTGATTATTACCTTTTCCGCCCGGTTCGTCTTTACTTCAACACGGAACTCAGAGAAGAGTGGCTTCGTGATATGGTCTCCGACGGCCGGAAAAAATACATTTTAACAGACGAAGATGCTGAAATCATTTTATCCAAAATAAAGGAGCCATTCATTCAGAAATACATGAAAAGTCTTGCGGTTCATGTATGCACCATGCCGGTTACGCAGGTGGTGTCCGTTATCGTTGCGGTTATCTATGTCGCGATGCATCCGGAAATGCCAAAGGCCCAGGCATGGGGAATCGGTGTTGGAATCATCGCCCTGTTTCAGGTCGTCCCCATCTCACCCGGCTCTCTGGTCAGAGGACTGTACGTTGTGTATCTGGTTGTCCGGGAACGAAATTTCAGAGATTACAACATTGCCGTATTTCTAGGCTTTTTCAAGTATATCGGATATCTCGCATTTCCAATCCAGATGGCTTACCGTTATCCTGAGCTGGCCAGATTCATGGCCGGGCACTGGGCCAAAGAATCCGTGCATATCGTGCCGGTATTCGGTGAAAGCGGTGCGCTTTTGGAGCACTGGGTTTACTGCCTTTTCTACAACTGGCCGCTGACAATACGCCGTCGTATTCAAAAGCGCATTGAGATGCGATCGCATCTTAAAACCCGCTACTGGCATATTCTTTTATGTGCAATCGCGACAGCAGGAATTTTTGGATATACGGACTTCTGGTTCTTCAACAAAAACGGTGTAACTCCGAACCTGAAAGAAATCTGGTGGATTGTGATCATTCTTCCTCTTGCTTGCGGGTCTATGGTCACCTATGGCTTTGGAGGTGCCGGTCTGTTCAAACGATTTGCCGGAAGCGCTCTTAGCGGTGTACTGACCGGGCTGTTTTACACACTGATTACGGCAACACTTTTCAACGTTCCCGGCGATGAACCCGGAGGGCTTGTAGCAGTCGGAATCTGGAGAATATTTCTCTTTTCAATCCTTTCAACAATCGGGGCAATCATCACCGAATTGAAAATGGTTGATCCGGCAATAAGGAAGAATGTCATCCCTTAATAACAACGACAGGCCTGAGTTTCGCCACGATCTTTGAAATTCCGGCAAGGTGAACGACCTCAACCACTTCTGAAATATCTTTATATGCGTCCGGCATCTCTTCAGCCATGGTTGACCTGCCGGTCCATCTTACAAAAATACCCTTTTCCTCAAGCTCTTTGTGAATGGCCCGCCCCTTGCTCGCTTTTTTTGCGGCTGTTCGGCTCAATACGCGCCCGGCTCCGTGACAGGTCGAACCAAACGTTTCCTGCATTGCTTTCTCCATACCGGAAAGAATATACGATGCGGTACCCATGTCCCCGGGAATAAGAATCGGCTGGCCTGTATTCTGAAACTCGCTGCTCAGAAGAGGATGCCCCGGCGGGAAAGATCGAGTCGCCCCTTTTCGATGAACACAGACCTTTTGCTTCTTCCCATCAATCGTATGCTCCTCCTTTTTCGCTATGTTATGGCAGACATCATAAAGAAGCCGCATACCAAGATCCCGGGGGCCTGCGCCGAGGATTTTCATCAAAACCTCCTGTGCTCGATGCATCAGAATCTGCCGATTTGCCCATGCATAGTTCGCGGCACAGGCCATGGCATTGAAATAGTTCTTCCCCGGAGAGGATTGAATCATGGCATACGAAAGCTGCCGATCCGGAAGATCGTATCCAAGCTTCCTGGAATGCTTTGTCATACGACCAAGAAAATCATCGCATACCTGGTAACCAAGGCCTCTGGAGCCGGAGTGAATCATAAGCGTCACCTGCCCCTCAAAAAGGCCGAACTGTTTTGCGATCTCTTTTTGATAAATCTGATCCACAATTCCAATTTCAAGAAAATGGTTCCCCGAACCGAGTGTTCCAAGCTGTTTGAGCCCTCTTTCAACCGCGCGTTCACTTAACACTTCCGGATCCGCATTTGTCATACAGCCCTGATCTTCTGTCCGGTGGATATCGGCATCTTCACCGAAACCTCTGGAAATCGCCCAACTGCTTCCCTGGCAAAGAACTTTTTTTATTTCTTTTTTCGTTAACGTAACAGGACCGGTAGAACCAACACCCGTAGGCGTTCCCTGGAAAAGGGCATCTGCAATGTTCGCGAGTCTGCCTGTTATCTCTTTTTCATCCAAAAAACTTGTTGCGAGTCGAACACCGCAGTTAATATCGTATCCAACGCCTCCCGGTGAAATAATGCCTTCCTCCCAGTCAAAGGCCGCCACCCCTCCAATTGGAAAGCCATACCCCCAGTGAATATCCGGCATGGCAAGAGAGGCGGTTACAATTCCGGGAAGCATTGCCACATTGACCACCTGCTTCAATGCTTCTTCCCTGGTGATGCTGTTTATCATCGATGAACTTGTATAAATTCTGCCGGGTACGTTCATATTGCCTGTTTTCGGAATTTCCCACAGGCATTGATTCTTCTGAATTAATTCCATTTGTTCGTCTCTCAACTCATGGCTTCGTAAAAAGTCCAATTTCGGCGTTGCGCTTCATCCCTCGTCACTGCGGAGTAGACTAACTACACACGCCTTCGGCTACCGATGCGCTACGCTCCACGGTATTCCTCGGGACTTGCGCGCCTTGAACTTGAACTTTTTTCTTTGCCATCAGAATTTTGTTTTTTTATAAATTATCAACTTTTTTCATGCATCAAAGATGATCTCTCCGGTCCATCCTTTTGATGCTTTTTTCACATCAAGCTGATGCCAGGTGACCGCTTTGATCTCATTCCTGATTTCATGCCTGCCTTTTTCATATTGGTCATAACGGATATCTGCCTGAAAGCAGGTTTCAGATACGATTTGCACGGATGTTTCAGCAACCAGCATTTCCCTGCCGTTCCAAAGATATAAAATCTCTCTGAGCCAGTTAAACATGAGATCGATTTTATCTTCTCCTTCAATTGTAAGATGCAGTGTGTGATTCCGGCCAAGGCGGCGGATGTCCGTGATCAGATCAAAAAGCGCGTAGGCTGCGTTTTCATAAAGCGTTTCCAGATCTCTTCCAAAAACCCGTATCCCGAAATCTGCAGTATGATCAATCAGCTCGTACTTCAAATCGATGCAATCCTTTAATTTTAAAAAGGTATAAACAGCTGAAACCCATTCATCAAAAAGGAGACGATGACGAATATATCAATTCCCCTGTCTTTTTGGTGTCATACCCGCCCAATGCTGCCACACGTGATTTAAAATCGTTCGTATTGATGATATCGAGGAGTATCTGTATTGTTGCTGTGTTAAAATATTCTTCAGGAATGACTAAATCATACTGCTCTGTGACAACCGGGATAAAATCGAGATTCAAGGCCTTGGCGGCAGCATGAATTCCCAAGCCTGCATCGGCTGAACCGCTCAGAACCGCAACCGCGACCGACATATGGGTAAACTCTTCATTTTTATATCCCGTAATGCGGTTCGGGTCAAGATGAAGCTGTTTTAATTTGAAATCCAGAAGGATTCTTGTTCCGGAACCTGCCTGTCTGTTGATAAAGCAGATATCTTCCCGGCCGATATCGGCGATACCTTCGATCTTCCTGGGATTTCCTTTGGGTACAATGAGTCCCTGATCTCTCAGGACGAGATGGATCAGCTTTACCGGTGTATCAGGCAGATACTTTTTAATATAGGATATGTTATAGGAGCCATCTTCGGTATCCAGCAGATGGGATCCTGCAAGATGGCAAAGGCCTTTCCGGACAGCCATCAGTCCGCCAAGACTTCCCACATGGCTTGAGGACAATGTAATCTCGCTGTGAGATGCCCGAATTCTATCGGAAAGAATATCCAGCGTGTTGTCATGACTGCCGACTGCAACGATGGTTTTCTCCAGGGAGCATGCAGGCCGAAGCAACTCCGCCTGAACCGGCTCATATTCCTTGATTCCCTCCATGTGATTGGGAATGCGGATGATACCATCCGCTTCCGTCAGTGTCGTAATTGACCCTGCTCCTCTTGGAAGAGGAGTGGCAACGACCCGGTTTCCGACCTTGCCGAGCTTTACACGCACAAACTCTTCCACCCCGAGTTTGGAAGCGATCTTTCTTGTCGGCTCAACCACAATTTTTTCCCTCTCCCGTTCCGGTCGTCCAAGCATTTTCAACATCATGGGGCCGACGAACTGCTCAAATGCGATAATGGCCGATACCGGGTACCCTGGAATTCCAAATATGGGTTTCCCTCCGGCCTTACCGATGATCAATGGTTTGCCGGGCATCATGGTTACGCCATGGACAAGGACTTCTCCAAAATCCTCGATCACCTTTCTGGAAAAATCTTTTGACCCTGCTGAGGAACCGCCTGCAATCAAAATAAAATCGAAATCTTTTTCGGATGCGTTTTCGACTTGTTTCCGAATTTTCTCAACATTGTCCTCCACATGCTTTGTTCGTAACGATCGCCCTCCCCATTCCTCGATAAGCTTTTCCAGAACAAAAGAATTTGACTCAATAACCTGACCGGGTTTTAATTCTTCGTCCCCCATCTTCCTCCAGTCCACAAGCTCCGAACCAGTTGGAATAATGAGCCCCTCGGGTTTTTTTCTTACTCTCACCGAAAAAATACCGCCGGAAAGAAGCGCACCAATGCAGTATGGAGTCACGACATGATTGCTCGGAAATATCAGCTCGGTCGCCACAATATCTTCCCCCACCTTGCGAACATTCTGCCAGGGGAATGCAGGTGCTTCAATCTCAATTTGATTCTCATCAAGAACCTGTACATACTCAATCATGATTACCGCATCTGTATCCGCGGGCAAAACATGGCCGGTATTCACATAAAAAGCATCCTTCCCGATCACAAGAACTCTTGGACTGGTTTCGCTTGTACCAAAGGTCTTCGCTGCCTGAACCGCAACCCCATCCATTGCCGAAGCATGGAAGGAGGGTGATGAAAGCTTTGCCGTTACCGGTTCCGACAGGGTTCTGCCGACCGCATCCGGAACGGAAACCGATTCAGATGAAAGGATTTCCGAAAGAGGAAAACTGTCGAAAAGAATGCTCCTCGCTTCTTCCAGGTTTTTCATATTCAGATAAATGTTTCGATCAGAACTCATGTTTTTCTCCAACGAATTATATCGGAATTACCGAAACCAGGGAGCCTTTTTCCAACCCTTCCGAGTTCAAGCCGATTACAATAATTCCGTCCGCTTTCACCATTGTGTTTATCAAGGCGGATTTACCCAATATCGGCTCTGCCTCAAGCAGTCCTTCTTTTTGCGTCAGACGAACACGAATGCAGTCTAACCGGCCCTGGGCGGATGAGATATTCCGGGAAAGGCGGGCCGGAATCTCCCGGTGCTTTCCGCTTCCGGAGGAACTGCCGCTGATATGTTCGATAAAAGGATGGACAACCATATGAAAGACAATCATGGATGAAACAACATGGCCGGGCAATCCCCAGACCGGCCTGCCCGCCGCCCTCGCAAGTATGGTGGGCTTTCCGGGGCTGATCGAAATACCATGCACCAGAATCTTTGCTTCAGGCAACGCGGAGAGGACGTCTATTGTATAATCACGGGTCCCGACTGAGCTTCCTCCTGAAATGATAACCATATCGGATTTTTCATGAGCCAGCGAACATTTTTCTTTGAGATCCTGAAAATTATCGCGGACAATGCCGTAAGGAACCGGAACCCCGCCAGCCTGAAAGACAAGATCGGATAACGAATAAGAATTGATATCCCGGATCTGGGCCGGACCTGGATTTTCATTGATGGGTACGATCTCGTCTCCTGTTGAAATAATACCCACGATCGGTTTTTTATAGACGGTAATCCGTTCACGGCCAAAGGCAGCTAGAAGTCCGATCTCCTGTGATCGAAGTCTGCAACCCGATGAAAGTATCTTCTCCCCTTTGCGAAAGTCTTCCCCTTTCTTGATAATGTTATTGCCGGGAGCCACACTGCGATAAATTTCAAGTGCCACTTCATCGATTTTCTGTGTATGTTCAATCATAACGACGCTATCGGCCCCGTCGGGAAGCATGCCTCCGGTCGAAATTCTTGCTGCTTCGCCCGGGGCGATCGACAGCGTTGCGGTTTCCCCCATCAATATGGAACCCGTCATCCTCAAAAAGGCCGGATTTGCTTCTGTCGCTCCGAATGTCGAGGATGCCTGAATCGCATATCCATCCATTGTCGATCGAACGAAATCGGGCAAATCCCTGTCTGATACTATATTCTCGGCAATTATCCGCCTCCCTGCCTTCAAAATGGGGATAATTTCCTTCTCGACCGTCTTGAATTCAGATACCAGTTCAAGAACTTTCTCCAGATCGGTTACCTTAAAAAAATCCTTCATATCAACAAACCCGCCGTACAATTTTCATGTATATTAAACGGTTACAGTATATATGCATTATAGATATCCTTCCGCATGACATCACCTGAAATTCTTTTCTTTCTGATTGATTTTTCTATCACAAACCGGTTTTCACTTCAAACACGCTCTTCTGTTTTTTGTGATTACGATCAATGTAACCTGCTTTCAAATCCCTTGACAACACCGAACCTGTGATTAGGTTTATCGTAATCTCAAGGATATGAATATCATTATGGGAAAGTGTATCAACCATCCGGATCAGGAAACAGGATATCAGTGTTTAAAACACAATATTTACCTGTGCCGGAAATGCCTGAAATGCAATGACCCTGAAATCTACTGCAAGTTCAGATCCTCATGCGTGATATGGTTTTATGAAAAAAAATCATTCGATTGAGGCAGTAAGAAAAGTTCCGTCGACAATGCGGAAAAGAACGCTCCTTTGTTTTACGAAAATCATGTAAACCGCTTTAGCCTTCCCTGTCTGTCTTGGATCACGGAAAACGCTCCGATCGAAAATTGACATGGCATATGAACTGATGTTAAAAGAAATCTCCAAATCTGAAAATTCATAATCGAAAAACCGGACATGGATTTGTTGCTATGAAAATAAAAATTCTGTTTACCCTCCTTTGCGTACTCTGTACGACCGGATGCCCTGCTGAAAAAGAAGTATCATTTATGGGCCGTACCATGGGAACGGTTTACAGCATTAAAATCATTACCGGCCAGTTTGAGGGTCTGGACGGTTTGAAGCAGGAGATTGACGATCGCCTGGATGAAATAAACAGAAGCATGTCTGTTTATGTCAAAGACAGCGAAATCAGCCTGTTTAATCAAAGCCCGCCCCGGAAACCCCTTGCTGTTTCCGATGATTTTTTAGCAGTAATCAAAACAGCCGAAAAACTTTACCTGCAGACGGAAGGCTCCTGGGACGGGACCGTTGGGCCTCTTGTAGATCTTTGGGGCTTCGGGACAGCCGGGCGCAACCAAAAGATCCCGCCCGGAAAGGAGATTGAGAGGCTCCTTCGGGAAACCGGTTTTGACAAAATTGAACTGATCGAAAACAAATACCTCTCAAAAAAAAATGCCGCGATATCCCTTGACCTCGGATCCATAGCAAAAGGATACGGAGTGGACCAGATTGCGAAACTGATCAAAGGAAAAGGTATAAAAAACTATCTGGTTGAGATCGGCGGGGAGGTTTATGCGGAAGGATATAGAAAAGACGGCGGAAAATGGCGAATCGGGATCAACAAACCGGAAAAAGGCGCCCCCTTTGACCAGATATACAAAATTATCTCTCTCCGAAACAAAGCCATGGCCACCAGTGGGGATTATCGAAATTTTTTTGAAAAAGATGGAAAAACATACTCGCACGTCATTGATCCCAGAACCGGCTATCCGGTTTCAAACCAGGTTGTCAGTGTTACCATCGTTGCCAATTCCTGCACTTATGCAGACGGTCTTGCGACTGCCGTCATGGTAATGGGCGCTCAAAAAGGCATTGAACTGATCAACCGCCTGGACAACATCGAGGGCTTGATCATTGTCATGGGAAACGATGGCCGCCTGACAGATCATCTTTCAAAAGGCTTTGATTCGGCAACCGGGTTGTGACCTGAAAAGAAGACTTGAAAAATGGTTACCGGCTTCAACTATGCTGGAGCGGACACGCTGCCGAAAATCCTCAATGAATGACTTCGAATAAAGGGTTGACGCAATTTTTATGAAAAAACGGCTCATCATTATACTCTGTCTTCTCATCCTCTTTTTATCTCTTTCGTTTGTGTTCGAAAGGAAAGTGCTTCCCCTTGCCGGCAAATTTCTTATAATGGATTCAGAGGTATCTCACTCGGATGTAGTGGTCGTGCTGAATGGAGGGGTCGATTATTATTACCCGCGGCTGATAGAGGCGGCAAGAATCTACAATAATGGGCTTGCCGATCAAATCATTATCAATGGGAATCGAAAGACCGATGTGATCAGGAGTCTGGAAGCCAACGGTTTCAAGCCTGCGTGCCACTGGTGCGAAGATCATCTTCGCATACTCTCCCTTTTTCATGTCCCCGGGGAAAAAATAATCTGTATCAGTGCCGAAGATGTTTATGACACCATCGGTGAAGCGAAATATCTGGGCAACATCTTGATTCGGAAAGGGTATAAACGTGTCATTATCACCACCAGCAAATTTCACACGAGAAGAGCCTGCTTCATCTGGAAACGATTGTTCGGAAAACGGTTATCCATCTCTGCCGTTTCAGCAAAGGATGATCCATTTGAACCCGATAGATGGTGGAAGTCAGGACGACAGATAAGATGGGTGATGGCCGAATATGGAGCCTGGATTTACTATGTTTGGAAAAACATAACCGAGGCCGAAGATTGATTCCTTCTTTCGAAAAACCGCTATCCTGTCGAAAACTCGAAACGATCAAAAATCGGCTTAAAGTAATGGACAATCTGCTCTGCAGTCAATCCGTATTCATCCAGTGAATAAGCGTGCCTGCTGGAATAATTTTTTATCTTCCTGGTCTCCCGGTCAAGCAGCGACTGAAACGATTCGGACATGTCAAACCCGAATCGATTATAGATGTTTGTCACAAACGCGCCCGGGTCGCGCACCAGCATATCGTATGTTTCGATTATGCCGCAATCTTCAGACCTTTTGCTTAGCTGTTCAAGTGGGTATGTATAAAAATGGGATATCAGAGAGAAGATCTTTTCGTTGATAACCGCCTGATCCACGGCATTAAATTTCCGAAATCCATATGACATAAAGCTGATGGCAGACGGCACCGCTTCCAGCGGCTGTCTCACCAGGCAGACAATTTTTGCCTCCGGAAACGTTTCATAAATTGAATTGATCTTGCTGCTGGACACCGGGTTTTTGGACAAAAAACACTTGTCCGGTCCAAATGCATATAAGTGCCTCTGAATGCATCTTTGATAAAATTTCATAATCGTTTTTCTTTGCGCGGGAGAAACATCCGTGTCAAACCGACTGAAAGGGTTCATCTCGTCAAAGGGAAACATGAATGCCTGAAACAGCGATGAAAAGATATGGATGAGTATGATCTCATCCTCTTCTGCCTCAAAAAAACTGATCTTATGCATGGACCGGGAACCTGCAAATATCCTGTTTTCCAACCGGATGGCCAATCTGTAAAACGGCTTCCCCATAAGCCGATCAAACTTCCCGGTCAAAAGAAAAAACTTTTTTTGAAGGATGGAGGGCGCAAAAAGAATTTCCCACAATTTTAATGAGGTAAACTGGTTAACATCACTGTCAACTATCCGGTGAAGATAGGTTGTTCCGCTTCTGGGAAAACCTACGATAAACAGCGGTCTGCCGACTTCAACCTTTCGATACTCCGGAAAAAAAATCTCATCTGAAAGCAGACAGATCCAGGTGACAAGCTCATGAAAAAAATACAACACAGGGAAAAAAATCACAAAAAAGACCCTTTTTACCGTAAAGCGTGCGCCGGTTTCACGATATGCAACCATAGATTTAAAAAACATACGGAACATTAAAGGAAAATTAAAAGTCATACGCACCTCTTTAACGCAAATCCGGACCGGTTTGAATTCTCTATTACGAGATAACCCGAAGCAAATATTTTTGTGCTGTTGCAATCAAACCGGCAAGGATCACAATACCCCCGATTAAAAAATTGATCTTCCGCTCTGTCAGAGAGTAAGTGATTTTTGCACCGACAAATGTTCCCGCCATGGACATCAAGACGATCAGCGCAATCAGCGGATATGCTTTCGACAGCAGCAGCGAACCATCCGGAATCTGAAAATAAATTCCGCATGCCGCAAACAGTGTCGAACAAAACGTCATCAGCATCGCCGTTCCGGTTGCTTTTAAAACTGGAAATGACAGGCACAGCATCAGGAAGACCGCATACCCCATTCCACCGCCTATGCCGACCAAACCGACCTGAAATGCCATCAGGGCAACTCCCGGATATATCAGGAGGCTTCGAATCCGGATCTTTCCAGCCATCGGAACGGATGCATCGGATGGCATTTCATGATTGCCGGGATTGAAAGCCTTTCTGTTGTTTTTTTTAAGGCCCATTGCAATAAAAAAAATACCGATCAATATTGCCGCAAATCCCGCCGATCCTCTAAAAAAATCTTCATTTTTCGGGATAAAAGTGGTTCCAAGAGCAATCCCGGCAGTTATCCATATCAATGCGAAGACGGAGAGAAGCAATCCCCGGCTGATGTCCAGCTGGCGATGCTTTAATGCAATCAATGTCATGACCAGGGCATTTCCGCAGTCTACCAGCAGGCTCGAACATATCGTCAGATACAGGTCAAATCCGCAAATAATAAATAGAATGGGAACGATTAACGGCCAGGCTGTAAATCCAATGGCGCTTGCCGCGATCCCGATAAACAGTGATAGCGGAACCAGAACAATCGTTAATAATAAAATCTCCGTCTCCTTTCAGTGAACCGTGTCGGAACAATCGGGTTAAAAATAACACAGGAATGCACTATACCCTATAGGCGGGTCGTAATACCAGTGTAAAGTTTTTTGGAAATCGGGGTCTTTATTCCGCTCGTTTCGCCTGCCGGATTCAAATGCAAGCCTTGCCATGTCTTGACAAAAAGATCCCATTATTGTTAGCTGTCTTTACTGACGGCAGGTTTATAGTGATTGTCATAAATCTATTCCGATTGAAGCCGAAGAGGATGAAACCGAGTGAAGCCTTTTACGGATGTTGTTGTCGTTTCTTAACGAAGCGGAGCATTGAAATTAAAACTGTTTGAAGCCGCGCAGCGGCTGAGTTTTTTAGTTTCAGCAAAGCGAGTTTAGAAACGATCAACATCCGGTAACCAGCAAATGAGGTTCATCATCTTCGGCGCATCGAAACGGAACGTTTTTCTGACAACCGCTCTATACCTTCCTTTTCTCAATAATTTCCCCCTGAGAGCTGATGACAACAACCTCCATCGGCACCTTTTTACCGGCAGCTTCCATGCCTTTCTGCAGAATCACCGGAAGCCCTGAACAGCAGGGAACCTCCATGATAACGCAGGTAACTTTATGAATATCCGCCGTTCGGAAAACCTCTGCGAACTTATCGATGTACTCCTTTGGATTGTCGAATTTCGGGCAACCCATCATTACAGCCTTTCCTTTTAGAAAGGTTGAATGAAACGAAGGAAAGGCGATCGGCACACAGTCTGCCGGAACCAGCAAATCAGCGCCCTTGAGAAAGGGTGCCGTTGGAGGAACAAGTTTTATCTGAACCGGCCAGTGTCTGAGTTCCGACTTCAAAGACTCTATGGAAGAAGGGATATTGGCGTCCCGGCATGGGGATGAAAAATCAAAGCTTTTGAGCTGTGTTGACGGGCATCCGCACGGCATCTCCTTTTCACTGATTTTCTTTTGATCTCTTTCCGCCAGGTGCTTTTCAACGGCAGCTTCATCAAAATCCTCGGCCTCACGCTCGGTTATGTTTAAAGCACCTTCCGGACATTCTCCAATGCAGGCCCCGAGTCCGTCACAAAGAGAATCTGAAATCACCTTCGCTTTCCCGTCTATAATCTCTATGGCGCCTTCCGCGCATGCGATTACACACTGACCGCATCCGTTGCACCGTTCCTCATCGATTTCAATTATCTTTCGATTTATTTTCATCGCTGTTCTCCAATTCATATATTCAATTAAAAGCAGGTCCAACGCCTTTTAACAAGACGATCAAAGGACCTCTTCCGCTTTTTTCTTTCCGCTTTCGGTTAGAAAGGACTTTTCAACGATTTTCTTCAACTTGTCCTTATCCATGGATTTGTCCTGACGCCCCTCTTCCATATTCACGATAAGATCGGCATCGTAAACCGCCTTGAAATTTGTTGTTTCAACTTTTCCTGGATGGTGATGATGGCCTACGATATCACAGACCTCATCAATCAATTCATCTTTAGCCCCTAATTTTTTCATGATATCTTTTGCGATTGGCGGCCCCTCCATCTCCTGGTATTTGGCGGCCGTACTGCCGTGTTTTCTTTCCGCTTCATGAATTCCGATATCATGAAGATAGGCGGAAGCCAATATGACGGCAAGATTTCCACCTTCTGTTTTTCCAATCTGCTCTGCATAACGCGCCACCTTCATGGCGTGTCCAATTCGCTTGAAATCTGACTTGAAGTATTTCTTCATTTCAATTGCGACCCTGTCCTTCAACAGATTTTCCTTTTGCGCGAGAAGTTCAGGAGGAAGCGTTCCAAGGCACTGCTCTGCAAATTCACAGTAAGAAGCGCATCCGAAATCCATGCTGGGATTTATAAATCGATGCCCGCATTGATTGCATTTTCGAGCCGTGTCATCCTTGAAAAACTCAACCGCTGTTCCACATTTTGGGCACGTTGCTTCAAATATGGAACCTGGTTTCCAGTATCTGCTGTCCTGTCCCGGACACTTCATAATTCTTCCTCCAATAAATATTTCGCTGTCATGACCGCTGCTTCGATGAATCGAAAAACAACTTGAATTCCTGCAGCGGTTCTGCTCCCTTATCCTTCCGGGGCACAAAACCGCTGCGGGGTGTGAGTTCCAATTATCCGAGAATTGCCTGAAGATCCTCTTCTGCAGTCTTGATCGGCATGATGTTAAAATTTTCCACCAGCACATTGAGTATGTTCGGTGTAATAAAAGCCGGCAGACTGGGGCCAAGCCGAATATTCTTTATCCCAAGATGAAGCAGAGAAAGAAGTATCACAACTGCTTTCTGCTCATACCATGAAAGAATCATTGAAAGCGGAAGGTCATTGACGCCGCAATCAAAGGCATTGGCCAGTGCAAGCGCTATCTGTACCGCCGAATAGGCGTCATTGCATTGACCGATATCAAGAAGTCTCGGAATACCGCCGATACTTCCCAGATCTTTGTCAAAAAAACGGAATTTCCCGCATGCAAGGGTCAACACGACACAGTCTTTCGGAACTTTTTCTACAAACTCAGTGTAGTAGTTTCTTCCGGGTTTTGCGCCATCGCACCCACCTACCAGAAAAAAATGACGAAGCGCTTTTCCCTTTACCGCTTCGATAATCTTATCCGCAACGCCCAGTACCGCATTCCTGGCAAACCCGGTCATCACGGTTTTTCCTTCAACATCCGAAGGAAACCCCTGAAGCTCAAGCGCCTTTTCAATTGCAGGCGAAAAATTCTTATCCGCAAGATGTCTTACGCCGCTCCAGCCCACAAGACCTGTTGAAAAAATATTGTCTTTATAAGAATCTCTTGGTTTCTGAATGCAATTTGTGGTCATCACAATCGCGCCGGGGAAATCATCGAATTCCCTGGCCTGGTTCTGCCATGCCGTACCGTAATGCCCATAGAAATGACTGTATTTTTTCAGTTCAGGATAGCCATGACATGGAAGCATCTCACCGTGGGTATAAATGTTTATTCCCTTTCCTTCGGTCTGTTTCAGGATATCTTCCAGATCTTTCAAATCATGTCCTGAAACAAGAATCGCCTTACCGGCTTTTGCTCCCAGCGGAACCGGTGTGGGAACCGGATGGCCATATTTTCCCGTATTTCCGGCATCAAGAAGTTCCATGGCTTTGATATTCACTTCACCGCATTTCAGCACGAGCCCTACAAGATCATCCGCGCTGAGGTCTTTATTGAGTGTGGCTGCCAGCCCTTCATGAATGAACGCAAAAACAGAATCATCGCTTTTCCCAAGAATCGCAGCGTGATCCGCATAGGCGGAAAGGCCTTTGATTCCGTAAGTAAGAAGTTCCTTCAATGATCGGATATCTTCATTTTCATCTTTATCCGCCTTGATTCCAACGGTTTCTCCAATCGCTATCAGCTCATCCCTGCTCTTTTGATCACACTTGCACTCTTCAGCAACCTCGGCATTTCCGCCTGCGGCCTTAACTTTTTCTTTCAATGCCTTCTTTTTGGATGCGCATTCATGGATCAGGCCGACAAACCGATCAGCGTCAAAATTTACATTGGTCAATGTGGAAAAAACGCCTTCACAGGTGAATCTGTTAATCTCCTCATCTTCCACTCCCACTTTTCTCCCTTCAACCGCCAACGCGGAAAGGCCTTTCAGCGCGTATATAAGCATATCCTGAAGCGCCGCAACCTCGGGCTGTTTGCCGCAAACACCTATTTTGGTGCATCCCTCGCCTTTTGAAGTCTGTTCACACTGGTAACAAAACATGGTTTCCTCCTCATTGTTATGATGGTTAATCTGTTTCTGTTTGAATCGTTTATTCCCGCTTTGTAGTCTTGTTTCTACACGAAAGTTCTTTATGGTTCCTTGACATAGATCAACAAAATGAATTTTTTTCTGTTTTTTATTAAAAAATCACAGGCTGTCAGACATCGCGGGCTTTTTTCGAATGAACCGCCGGCATTACGGTTTCCAGGACCATACTTTCAATTCTTCTGGAAACGCATGAGGTTTAAACACCGACTCATTTAAAAACATGCGCACGCACTCCTGGATTGCCTCTGACATGGTCGGATGGGGATAGAGTGTGTTGAGCATCTCATGAATGCTTGCCGACTGATGCATGAAAAGTGCGACTGCCATTACCGTGCTGGACACCTGGGGACCGGCGGCACGCATTCCCAGCAATTTCGGTTTTTCTTCATCGGTAGCAATGATTTTTACAAATCCGTTCATGGCGCGCATTGCGATTGCACGGGGAAGTAGCGCATTGGAATAGTAAGCGGCCCGGTATGGGATCTTTTTTTGCCGGCAGGATTTCTCATTCATCCCGACAGCCGCGACCTCGGGCTGAAAAAACATGATGGTTGACACATCCTTATAGCTCAGCGGCTTGGTTTTCTGGCCAAACATACTCATCACGGCATGCCGTGCTTCCATTTCTGCGATGTTTACAAGAGCGGGAAGATGCGTAACATCCCCTGCCGCATAGATGTTTTTGCGCGCCCTGCAATTTTCATCCGTATCAATTCTGCCGGTTGCATCCGGAATGATTCCGACATGTTCAAGCTTCAGACGAGAAAGGTCTGGTTCCCTTCCGATGGCAATAAGGACCGCATCCGCTTCAAGCACCTGAGAATGTCCATCCTGAAAATCCAGAACAACATCCAGATGTTCCGGATGCTGAACAATCTCCCTGAGCGATGCGGAATGGAAAAGCTCAACACCGTTCTTCACGAGGCAGGAGGATACAAACATGCTGATATCCTCATCCTCATACGGAATCACGGTTTCTTCATGATCCACAAGATAAACCTTGGTACGATTGAAGTTTGAAAAGATCGTGGCGTATTCACAGCCGACAATTCCCGCTCCGATGATGATCAGTCTTCCGGGAAATTCTTTTAAGTTCAGTATCGAATCGGAACTGAGTATCCGTTGATGATCAAACGCTATTTCCGGAAAGCTTTTGGGACTGGATCCGGTCGCGACAAGAAAATGATCCGCCCGGA
The DNA here is from genome assembly GCA_046484745.1 of Desulfobacterales bacterium. Classification (GTDB taxonomy): domain Bacteria; phylum Desulfobacterota; class Desulfobacteria; order Desulfobacterales; family SURF-7; genus JAQYVL01. Next base: position 94,276 of record JAWOIJ010000034.1, read on the forward strand.
CAAAAGAATCCTCGCAGCCTTCGCATAGAACCTTTACTTGTTCACTGGAGACAAACTCACTGCATCCTCTCTTCAGGGTAAGTGATCCCGGTCCTTTCCAACGCCTTGGAGAAAATGTCTCAATCTGCGAAAGCATTTGGTATTGTTTCTCCTTCACGGCCCGTATCACCGTGTCCCGGACTTCTCCGTAATCAGGCTGAAGCCCGGTTGCTCTGTAGCCCCGGTCTGTTTTCGCAGCGACAAAATAATCTTTTGAAAGTTCCCACATGGTTTTGGACGCAAGGGCTCCCCACCGGACACCTGCGCCTCCGATCTCACCCTTTTCGAGGATGCAGACATTTTTGCCCAGATCAAAGGCCCTCATGGCGGCTGAAAAACCACTAACGCCACAACCGATTACACAGAGATCATATTTCAAGGTCTTACCATTTTTAATTGAAAATGCAGACAACGCAATAAAAAGCTGGAAGCAAAAGGTATTTTATACTGGATTCCATTATTTTATACATGAATCAGAAGACCAGGTCAAAAGATATTCGAGTTCATCCGGTATTGAACAAGCAGAAACCGAAAGCGGAAATCATTCTTGATTCTAAATGCCCCATTGTGGTAATTGAACAATCGGCAGAAAGCGGGTTAAGCAAAAATGTTTTGCTTCTGATGGGTGCGCGATCAAAAATATTGAAAGAAATCGTTACAGAAAGATCAACTCGAAAAAGCAAAAATCCGAACCCGGGGTGCAGGCTTTTTTACTAAAGAAACAAGAGGTCAAAAAATGAGTATTGTCGATGCAATCGGAAACACACCGCTGGTGGAAATCAGCCGTATGTGGAGTACAGAAAAAACCGGCGTGCGCATCATGGCAAAAATCGAGGGCGCCAACCCGGGCGGTTCCGTAAAAGACAGGCCCGCCTATTTTATGATCAAAAAAGCGATGAAAAATGGTGACCTGAATAAAAACAAAATCATCCTGGAGCCGACTTCAGGAAATACCGGCATCGGTATGGCGATGATTGCAGCGGCAATGGGGTATCGCATTAAACTGACCATGCCTGCCTGTGTAAGCATTGAAAGAAGATCAACCCTGATTGCGATGGGGGCTGAACTTGAGCTGACCCCGGGCTGTGACAAGACAGACGGCGCCATTGCCAGAGCACACGATATTATGGCGAAATATGGTGACCAATACTATATGCCCAACCAGTTTGATAATGACGCAAACTGGGAGGCTCATTACGAGACAACCGCTCCTGAAATCATACGAGACACAAAGGGCAAAACCGATGTGTTTGTGGCAGGCATGGGGACAACCGGCACGTTGATGGGATGTTCAAGATATTTCAGGGAAAATAAGTTAAAAACAAAGGTTGTTGGGATTGAACCGGGTTTAAACCATCGAATTCAGGGGCTTAAAAATATGAAAGAAGCAATTGTCCCAAAAATCTACGACCCCGGCCTCCTGGACAACATATTGATATGTGATGACGATACCGCCTTTAATACCGTGCGGGACCTTGCGCTGGTGGAAGGGATCTTCTGTGGGATCAGCAGTGGGGCGGCCCTGTGGGGTGCCATGGAAGTGGCCAAAGAGATGCCACGAGGGTCGACCGTTGTTGTTCTTTTACCAGACAGAGGAGACAGATATCTGTCTACAGAAGTATTTCGATCTGTTTGTGCGGATTGTCCGCCATAGGGGATGATGGGAGGTGTCATGCCGGAAGGCAGTGTCAGATTCGATCCTTTTTATACAATCAGGATGTTTTCATAATATATTCTGATGATATTGAGGAGCAAAAAGATTAAAGCTCTTCGGGCATCGGCTGAAGAGCTGCCATACCATTTCGGAAAACAGATGCGATCAGAAGGGCAAGCTTGTGAATATGTTTTCTTGTCTCTTCTCTGGTACGTCCGGGATAATTTCTGAACACCATGATAATACCGGTAAGGGAAGCAAAAAAAGCCTGGGAGTGCAATTGTACCATATCCTTGTTTGCGCCGGCCCTCGTTAAAACCTGATCCAGTAAATCCAAAAAATAACGGGAAACCGTATTAAAACGGATCAGTATTTGAGGTTCCATGTCGTTTTTCGTCATGAAATAACTCATCATCTGGTAGGTCGGCTCATTATCGATCAGGTAATCACTGACTTCAACCGCAAACTCCTCAATGGATGCGCTCTGCTCTTCCATCCGTTTTTCGAAACGCTGCTCGACGATAATAATATCCCGTATCAGGGCTTCCGCAAAAAGATCATCTCTGCTCGGGAAGTAGCGATAAATCGATGCGGCTGAAACCCCGGCTTCCTCTGCGATATCACGCATCCCGATATCCTGAAAAGGCATGCGTTCGAAAAGGATCATGGCGGCATTAATGATAAGCGTTTTTCGGATTTCCCGCTCATCTTCCCGCATCCGCATAAACGTGGATTTGTCTGGCATTATTGGAATCCCTCCGCATTTGTTAGGATTTCTTCTTCAAAGAGTCAAGCGTCAAGCCATCATTCAGTATCAGCAGAGCGAGCGTATGCATATGTTTTCTTTTTTCCTCTTTTGTTCGGCCGGGGAAATTACGAAATGTCATTACCACACCGGTTATGGAAGCAAAAAAGGCCTGCGTAAAGGAACGTGCATTGTCAGCGCCACCGGCCTTTTTTACGATTTCGTCAAACATATTCAAAAAATAGATCTGAACTGCATTGAACTTATTCATTACCCGGGGGTTGATGCCCCCGCGAATCATGAAATGGCACATCATCTGAAACGTTGCCTCATTGTCGATCATGTAATCAACGACTGCGACCGCCAGATCTTCAATCGAAGCCCTGCCCCTGGCCAAAGCTTCCTCCAGGAGTTTTTCAATATTATTCATATCCTGAATCAGCGCCTCAACAAACAAATCATCACGGCTGGGAAAATACCGGTAAATTGTTGCCGCTGAAACTCCGGCTTTTTTCGCGATATCCCTCATCCCGATTTCATGAAACAGCTTGGACTCAAAAAGCGACATGGCGGCTTCCATTATCAGTGCTTTCCGGATTTCCCGCTCATCTTCCCGTAATTTCATGAATGCTGATGAAGTATCTGGCATCCTTGTTTAACCTCCTACTTTATATATATATTATAACGCTGGATTATGCCTGAACGTATGTAATGAGATTTTTTAATGGGCAAAGTTAACATAGTTCACTTAGATAAACAAGCTAAAAACGACGGTTTATCTATTCGTACGCCGTTCAATCTCACCCGATCAATTTTCACTGATCCGTATCTTTTGACCCGGGTAGATACCGCTTTTTCTGGAAAGAGATGGATTCAGGCGGTATAACTCTTCCGTGCTGACATTATAATCCCGCCCAATGCCGTATAATGTTTCACCGGAACGAACCTGATGATATTTCCCAACTGTTTTCGAACCGATCTTTTGCTTGTTATCAACAGGAGCTTTTAGAGGCGTTTTTCTCTCTTTTGCGCTCTTATCCATTGCAGATTCAAATTTCGAAGAAAACTGATTCAACTGTGATGCAAGATTGGTCTCGATACGATCCATATGATTCTGCAGTAAATCAAGTTTTTTCAATTGGTTCTCTAATTCTGCGAGCTTCTGCTCGAACGTTTCCATATCGGCGAGCCGGTCTTCCAATTTTTTTATTCTGATCTCCGTTCCTTCTTGTTCGCCGATATTCATCGTATCACCAGCTTTATTGAGCATGATGCCGGCAAGGAGAACAAGAACAAGTATCCCTGCCCCGATGACAAACAGAGGCGTTCCCATCATTTTCAGAAGATTGAAACCGGTTTTTCTTTTTTGAAAAGACGAATGCTCAATGCCGTCAAAATAATCATCAACAGGCACTTTCTCAGTCTGATTGTCTTTGAACGAATCGTTGGAAATCATTATCCCCCTCTCACTTTGATGGTTGTCTAAATATCATTGCGATTTGAGCGAAAAGCTCCTAAAAACACAAAAGCGGTAATATATTGATGACAATCCCGCTGATGCAAAAAAATCCTTATGAGCGGTTCGATCGCTCCGAGGATCATCATCATTCATCCTTTTTCTGCTGCAGTAAAAACAGATGAACATATCTCGGGTCAAGATTTTTTACCGAAACCCTGCCATACTCATTTTCAACTTCATAGAAAAGTTCTTCAAATATCTTTCCATATCGATCGGTTACTTCCGAACAGGTCAAACCGGTTTCTTCTGAAATCCATTCAACGAATTTGGTTTTTTCCGCAGTTGCAATCCTGCCTGTCTCTCGCGCTTTCTCTGAGACATCAGCCTCTTCCTGCAACTGGGTCTGATCGAAAATCATTCCAAAAAACCGTTTGAATTGATCCATGGGAATCGGGATCGGTTTTTCGGGCAACCCCAGCCGTTTTCGAGCCCAAAGCGTCAATAGAAAATTTTTATATGTAAGAAAATAATCGGGAAGCGGTTCCGGGGTGAAAGACAATTTTGAAAAAAGCTCATCAAAACGGATAATTTCAGAAAACACATTCTCCGTGATTTCAATATCAGCAAGGGAACTGAAATCCCTGTAAAGTTTTCCGGTTATAAAGTTATCAAAAAAAAGAGGCCTTTTCAGAAGAAGCCCGCCAAAAACACCAAGTCGTTTTTCACCCCAGAAGCCAAGCGTTTGATTGTTTTCCTGGAACCAGCTTTTTCTCCGAAATTTTTCAGCACGCCATTTCAATTCAAGTGCCAGTCCATAGCCCTTTCTGAAAATATCAGCAAGGGGATACGTTAAAAGAAGCAATGAAATCTCTTCAGATGGTGGTTTGCCCTGGATTCCCGAAAGATGCTGAAGACCGATGTTGATGTATCCACAGGCTTTTTTTACCGTTTCACCGAGTTCTTCCCGCTCCCGGATAATTTTCTGATCCGCAACGATGATCCGGTTGCACAGGCTTGCGAACTCAGATTCAATTTCCAGAAGATTGTGGTATGAGTCAATGGCCTGAAGCGCATTTGAAAAAAGGTTCTGCCCTTCAAGTATGGAAAATGGATAGAGTGAAACAGGCGCATTGGTTTCTTGTACCGTTTCGGGCGAAATCATTTTTTTCTGTAAGCCTTTTCCCATATTCGAAGGCAATGGCTGATAGATTCCAACAGCTTCGCCAAAAGACAAAAAACCTTTTTCCGCCATCCGGACATTCCGAAGGCGATAGATCTCCTCTTCCGTTTCAGAAGGGATAATGCTTGCAAACTCATGAAGAATGCCCTGAAATAAAGCATGATCCCATGACGCCAGGCGTTTTAACATCTCCGTCATGACCTCTTCTACTTCCCTGCTTGAAGAATTATCCGGCAAAACTGTAGAAGGCCGATCAAGAATTCGAATATAATAAGTGCCATCGAACGTGAAAAATTCATCTCCAAAATCAGAAGGATCTTCGTCATGTTCCTTGATTCTGACTTCAATGGATTTAAAAAGACAGAATTCGAAAAACTCCGTTTTTTCATCCCGAAGCCATGTCACAAGGCGATCGGGATCTGCCTTAAGAAGAAGGTCAAACCATTTCAGGACTGATCTCAAATCAATCCTGTCCTTTTCCCATGTGTCAATATCAAAAATATATTCCCACTGTTTTGCAGATGCCATGGAAAGAAGCTGCACGGAGTCATCAAGCCCGATTTCATTGATTAAAAAGAAAAAATCTTCTTCCGCGAATGAATGAACAAGCGGCAGGGAATCCGGCGAGTTGATGATTTCATCCAAAGCCTGTTCCGCAGGCATTGCAAGCAGCTTCCGTCGCTTATCCAGAAGGTTCTTCATTCTCTGTCGGTGATCTATTTCGATATCATTTGTCATCTTCTTGAAAAAATCCTTTTTTTATGATCGTTCTTCTTGATGTAAGGGTTCAAATTTCAAAAGAAGCAGCATTCCCGGAATCGCAATCACTGCGCAAAAGATGAAAAACGCTTCCCATCCCATGTGTTTCGCAAAAAAACCGGTAGGTGCGGAGGCAATAACCCTTGGTATACCCATAAGGCTGCTCAGAAGCGCATACTGCGTTGCCGTAAATTTTTTATTTGTAATACTTGCCATAAATGCGACATAAGCTGAAGTCCCCATACCGCTGCTGAGATTTTCAAAGGCGATCACTGCGGACAGAGCCGGAACACTTGGGCCGATTTGAGCCAGAAGAGCGAAACAGGCTGTTGACAATGCCTGCAAAAACCCGAATACCCAGAGGCCGAGATGAATCCCGAGTTTGAGCAAAAAAACCCCGCCGACAAGACTTCCGGCTATGGTCGCCCAGAATCCGAAAATCTTCACCACGGCGCCGATCTCTGTTTTTGAAAATCCGACATCAAGATAGAACGGCATTGTCATGGCACTGGCCATGGTATCACCGATCTTGTAAAACAGAATAAATGCAAGAATCCACATTGCCCCCTTTCGGCTGAAATATTCCACAAGCGGATAGACAGCCGCCTCTTTCATCGAGCGGGGAATACCGGATGGCGTTTCAGGCTCCGGTGTAAGAATGGTTGTGATCACACCAGGGAACAGGCACATCGCCATGATCAGGTATACCATTTGAAAGGGAATACGATCCGCCAGTATCAGACCGCCGCCTGAAGCGAGAAGCATCCCGATACGGTATCCATTCACATAAAGGGAGGAGCCAAGCCCCAGTTCATCATCTGAAAGATCCTCCCTCCGATAGGCATCGATGATAATATCCTGCGATGCGCTGAAAAACGTAACAAGAAACGCAGCAAAGGCAACCATCCACGGCTGTCTTCCCGGGCTCGTGAACCCGAGGGCGCATATAGAGGCAATCAGAAAAATCTGGGAAACAAAAAGCCATCCTCTTCTTCTACCGAAAAAGGGAAACGTGAAGCGGTCAAGAAATGGAGCCCATAAAAATTTTAATGTATACGGAATTCCGACCAGAGCCATTAAACCGATTACCGTTAAATCGACCCCTTCTTCCTTCATCCATGCCTGAAGAACACTGATTGTAAGAAGAAGAGGCAGTCCGCTGGCGAATCCCATAACAAGCGCCACAAGCATTCGGCGGCTTAACATTACCCGTAGAACTGTCTGGCTGTTTCCAGTCTTCAAATAGACCTCTTCGGGGTGTCCCTGATTTATGTTTCCTGGAGTTGGTCAGGGGTAACCACCGCACCGAATTTCTCCTTAAGCGCCATAAGTCCGTCCCGCTGCTTTTGCAATATTTCGAACAATTTTCCTGGAATATTCTCCTCTTTCCCGTATGCCGCGATCTGCAAATCGATTCTCGCAACGATATTGTCTATATAAAGCGAAAACTGTCTGACATACAGTTTTTCAGGATATTCTTTGTCAATCAAGGATCGGAACAGCGTTTTCAAATCTTCATATCTGGGAAGGCTGCCGACAGGAGTTCTTATAACATCCACTTCATTGTGTGCATGGCGCTCAAGCCATGAAAGCCATACTTTTACGTCTTTTTTTTCACCCAGAAGCTTTTTGGATGTTCCGCCTCTTGCTTCATCCGTCAAAAAATAATTAAGACCTGCCATGACGGGCTTTTTATCTGCCGCAATTTTATCATTTCCAAAAAATTTAAACTGTGCGTCCATATAGTCCGCAAGATCTCCCGGAATAAAAGGCGCGTTTGCCCAGGGGGCTCGTTTGACACCGGTTGCCCCGACTTCCGTGGCGGTTGCGGCAGATACAATTGAAGCGCCGATAACCACTCCCTGATCGGAATTTTCAGCAGCCCATACCGGAGGCATTGTATCGCTGTCCCTTCCGCTATATGTAATCACTCTTGTCTCGGCGCCTTTCGCATCTTCGGAAAAGCTTGAATAATTGCCAAGCGCCCTGGCGGATAGCGTGCAGCGGGAATTGGGATGCGACAGGGGTATTTCTTTCCCATTTTTATCCTTCAGCCCTTTTTTCCATTCTCCCTGAAAATTTTTCCCTTTTAAAGGCGGTTCTTCACCATTGCCTACCCAGTGAGGAACGCCATTTTCATCAATCAGCACATTCGACCAGATCACTTCGGTTCCGGGATTCCGAAGCAGTGCCATGAGCATGGGATCACCCTCCTGATTCACATCCTCAACAATTCCGAATATCCCGCATTCCGGATTGATGGATCGGATACTGCCGTTTTCATCAATCCACATCTGCGCGAGATCATCACCGATAAAATGATTTCCGGCCATGGCTGTAGTGGTTTTACCACACCCGCTGGGAGCTGCGCCTGTAAACCATGTAATCCGACCTCCGGGGCCGTCGAAACCGGTTATAAACATATGCTCGGCAAGCTCTTTTCCATTACCCTCGTATACCGCCTTATCCACGGCAAAACGGTGATTTCCTTTTTTTAAAAGAAGCGTATTCCCCGCATAGGTGCAGTTCATGCTGTAGGTGGTCCAGAAACTCCGGTCCATAAAAACCCGGGCATTGGGCAAATCCTCAGGGCGATTAAGCCCTTCACTGTGTATGTTTGCAAAAAAATGATTCAGACGCTCCACTTCTTTATCAAAATCAGAAAAAATATTTCGATAGAGAAGTTCCGCGCTGTGGGATACATATGCGGAACTTGTGATTTCAATAGCTGGGTTTGAAACCGGAGCTCCAAGAGGGCCCCGCATATAAAAACCAACCATCATGATTTTACCCCGCATGATTCCAACCATGATATCCCTGATTTCCTGCATGGCTTCCGCTCTGAGCTTTTTATTTGCAAGGGAGCTGATTTTTTCACCTTCATTTGCGATATAAAATGTACGATCCACAATTCTTCCCTGTTCATCCTTGAGATCGAAATGGATGGTATGATCCTTCATGCGAAGTTCAGCTTCTTCACCTTTCTGCAAGGCCAGATTTTTTATATAGCTTTTATCTGCCTCAGATCCGGTGTTAATGAAAACCGCATCCGGTTCGCACATGACAATCGAGTTGGCGATTTTAAGGATGACTTCAGAATTTTTTATCCTCCGGATCTTGTCAAGATTTTCCGGATCCATTTTCCCGGCAAACAATTCCATTGCCTTCTCAGTGGTTTTAATGCCACCGATTTCCAATACGATATCGATTCCCTTTTTTCTCTCCAGCATAATTTCTCTCCTCTTTGGGCAGTCAAAAGCAGATTCTATTAAAGCATACCCACGTTACCCGTCTGTTATAACGCTTAACATAAGGCAATCATCATAACGACCTATCAAGAATACCTTCCTATAATTATCTCCTCAATATCCCTTTTCGGAACGTGATGGACGCCGTTCTGATCACGCCAGTATTGAATGTTTCCATCTTTTCCCACCGGATCGATACAAACTTCTTCAGCAGGTTTTCCAAGGGCAATGACCAGAAGAAGCTCCATGGCAGGATCAACATCAAGGAGATCCTGCAGCTTTTTCTTTTTCAAGGAAGCGATCATACAGCCGGCAAGTCCTTTCTCCCTTGCTCCGAGCAAGATGCTTTGCCCTGCGATCCCGAGATCCCAATCAAAATTCCGGCCTATGGTTGTGTCTCCCAGGATGATAATATACCCTGCGGGCCGCTCACCATCCACCGGCCCGGACCAGTCTTTCAGGTATGCAGCCCAGCCCAGGCAGGGAAATATTTCTGCATTTTTTTCCAGGTTACACGAAGTAATGAATTTTAACGGCTGAAGGTTGGCTGCGGAAGCGGATAGTCTCGCAAGATCAACGAGTTGTGTCAGCGTCTCTGAAGTTATCCGGTGGTTTTGATAAAAACGTCTGCAGGTTCTGTTTTGTTTTATGAGTTCTGCGAGCATCTTGTTTACCCTTTACAATCAAATTTTTCCATTACAGGCATGTGCTGACGAATCCAGGTCATGACCTTGTCAAACTCGGAAGCCACTTCTCTCAAGGCCTTGCCTCTGTGGCTGATGAGGCTTTTTTCTTCCATGGTCAACTGGGCGAAGGTTTTATCAAAATCCGAAAAATAAAAGACCGGATCATATCCAAAACCATTTTTACCCGCCGGTTTTTCTGCTATTTTCCCCTCGCATCGCCCCTCGTAAGTCAGCGCTGAACCCGTTGGAACAGCAATGGAGATAACGCATTCAAATGCCGCATTTCGATTGGTTGCGCCTTCAAGCGCTTTGAGAAGCTTTTTATACCGGTCTTCGTCAGAAGCATTTTCTCCTGCATAGCGGGCTGAATGCACCCCGGGCATACCGCCAAGAAATTCAACCACAAGGCCCGAGTCATCCGCAAGTGCCGGCAACCCCAGTACCCGTGATGCAAAGCTTGCTTTTTTGTAGGCATTTTCATCAAAAGTGTCACCGTCTTCTTCGATTTCCGGAATCGGACCAAAATCATCAAGATTTTTGATGTCAATCGGGAAGTTTTTTAAAAGATCTCTGATTTCCGCTGTTTTCCCTGGATTTCTTGTCGCGACAACCAGTGAGATTCGATCTTGCATAAAGGCCTCTTCCAAGGTGCGTAATCGGGCAGGAACTATTTGACTCAATTAAATATTTTTACAAATTAACCAAAACGTTATTTGTATAGTATCGCTGCCTTCTTGTAAAGATTTTTTTAATGCTTCAGCAGGAATAATGGGCCTGGCCCATTTCAGGGGAAAAAAGAGAATGGGAACACAAAACAGAAAAAATGTCAGCACCATTGCCGCCCATAAATACAATGTTGAATAGCTGCCCAGAATTCCAATCATCTTATTCTCCTTGAATTCAGGATAATGGAGGAATGGCCACTTTGTGATCCTTAACCGTTGCGCCTCTAAACCGTATGGATCGATTTCAATTCGTTAGTTGAGGTGGCTTAACAGGCCACTATTCCCTCAGACTTAAGGATTTCTGCCCGCCCAGGGCATCTCTGCCTCCAGTTGCGAGGCAATGCGAAACAGCAGGTCCTCCCTGCCGAAAGCGGCCACCAGCTGAATTCCGATGGGAAGCCCATCCTCTGTTTGACAGAGTGGAAGCGAAATTGCCGGTTGTCCCGTCATATTAAACGGTATGAGAAAGGGCACCAGCAAACTGGATCTCATAAACCCCTTTAACGGTTCATTCCTGTCCGGGACCAATTCGCCGAGAGGCGGGGGTGGTTCCGGTATTGTTGGTGTAATCAGAAGATCAAACCCCTTTTCCCACCACCCTGCCATTTGCCGGTTGAACCGGTGAAGCATGTCCACTGCATCGATATACTGATTCGCGGTCAGCGAACGGCCCAGTTCCGTCACGGCCCAATTGTCGCAATCCATGTCTTCCGAACCGATCTCTCTTCCAATCAACTGACTAAACTGACTGATTACATGCGCCTGGTAAGCCGCGACAATATGGATCAAATGCTTCTCCAGCTCTTCTTTGGCTTGCGGGGATTCCATTATTTCCGGCCGACTGAACTCAACAACGTGTCCAAATCCATCCAGCACTTTCGCAACCGATTCCACAGCGGCAATACAGGGCGCTTTGATATCCGTACCCGGGTTTTCCTTCAGGACTCCGATTTTCAACTTCCCGGGATCAACACCCACCTCATCACGGTAAGGTCTCGACGGCGGAACTGCCGTGTAGGGATCTCCGGGCATAAACCCGCTCACACAATCCAGCAAAGTTGCAGCATCTCGTATGGTCCTGGTTTCAGCGAACTCGAATACCATACCGGCCCAGCTTTCGCCAATGTAGGGTCCAAGCGAAATACGGCCTCGTGTGGGTTTGAGCCCGACAACACCGCACTGGCTGGCAGGATTTCGAATGGAGCCGCCCCCATCGCTGGCATGAGCCATGGGAACCATTTGCGCTGCCACCGCGGCTGCTGAACCGCCACTGGAGCCGCCGGTAGAATGATTCAGGTTCCATGGATTTCGAGAAGGGCCATATGTTTCCGGTTCTGTTGTGGTCCATGCGCCCAATTCCGGCACATTGGTGCGTCCGATGACAATTAATCCGGCTGCGATAAACTTTTCGACAATATACGCTGTAAAAGGAGAACGAAAATCCGCATCTTTCAGAAATCGCGTCCCCCAGTAAATGGGATCACCCTTCAAATTGCCGCAGCCAAGATCCTTCAGCAAAAAAGGAACCCCTTTAAAAGGACCTTCCGGAAGCGGACCTTTTGCCTGTTTTCGGGCTCTTTCAAAATGGGTATGGATCACTGCGTTGATTTTCGGATTCAACTTTTCGATTCGATCAATGGCCACGTCCACCAATTCCAGCGGAGACACCTCCCCTTTCCGAACAAGCGCTGCCTGCGCAGTTGCATCCAGCTTATAAATTTCCTGCATTGTTCCCTCCTTCGAAATGGTTTTTGCTGAGCAAGATATTCAAATTCCGGTTGATACGGCAACCGGGTCATCGGACATCATCCCTTCATTTTTCAACTTGATAGCACGAAAACCGATATCATGAAATAAAAAATACCAAATACAATTCGAGCAGATACGATGAACAACCTGGTTCCGGACCCGGGCATGAAATCACGACCCATTCTTGATACGACAACCAATAAGGCCTCAAGCCGACCCGCAACGCACCGGATTTGCCTAATTTAACCCGGCCGGCAGAAAAAACTTTACACCGGTTGCCGGGCTGGTATATTAATTTTTTTTGTTAATATCAGACGGTTTTGGAACCGTTTCTGAGTTTGTTAACGCTGCTGATCGGCGTATTGCCTTTCAATAACGATTAAGGGTAAGGATTTTTTATGCATAAGCTACTGACTGACCAGCCTGGGCTTGAAATGCTCCTTTTGGGAAACGAGGCGATTGCGCGCGGCGCCCTTGAAGCAGGGGTTTCCTTTGCATCAACCTATCCGGGTACTCCGTCCTCTGAAATCTCATTGAATTTTTTCCAGATATCCAGAGAATGCTCTCTCTATTTCGAATACAGCACCAATGAAAAGGTTGCCCTTGAAGTTGCTGCGGCTGCGGCAAATGCGGGTGTTCGCAGCATGTGCATCATGAAACATGTCGGAATGAACGTCGCGGCCGATACATTGATGACACTGGCCTATGTTGGCGTAAAGGCAGGGCTTGTCATTCTGACAGCAGATGACCCGTTCATGTTCTCCAGCCAGAACGAACAGGATAACCGTTATTACGGAAAACTTTCAGGGCTTCCGATCATTGAGCCTTCTTCTGTTTCGGAAGCAAAGGAGATGACGGCCGCTGCTTTTGCTTTATCGGAATACCTGAAAGAACCTGTTATCTTAAGAACCACCACCCGGATCAATCACTCTACCGCTGTAGTGAAACTGGGCGATATCGGCCAACGAAAGCCTGAAGGAACCTTTGAAAAAGATCCATTCAACCTGGTGACGGTTCCCGCTGTTTCCCGGAAACTGCACGCCAAACTGCTTGAAAACATCAGCAAGGCAGAAGAACGGTCAAACAATTCGGAGTATAACCTTATCAAGGGCAGCGGAGAATGGGGAATTATCTGTAATGGAGTCAGCTACAACTACGTGCTGGATGCCATATCGGATCTGGCAATCCAGGACAAGGCAACCATTTTACGGATCGGCTTTTCCCACCCAATGCCGGGAATCATCATAAAGACCTTTCTGACTGGGTGCAGCAAGGTGCTTGTCGCCGAGGAAGGCGAACCCTATATGGAAGAAGCGGTAAAAGCGTTTGCCCAGGAAGCGGGACTTACCCTGCCGATCGCGGGAAAAGGGAAAAATCTTTTTTCCAGGCTCTACGAATTTGACCCTGCAATGGTAAAGAAAACCATTGCCGATTTTTTCGGTATCTCTTATACGCAAAAACATTCCGTGGAAACCACCGATATTCCGGAAATTCCACAAAGGCCTCCGAACCTTTGCGCCGGCTGTTCCCACAGAGCGGTATTTTATGCCATCAAGCAGGCTGCAAAAGGGATGGAAACCATTTATCCGACCGATATCGGCTGTTATACACTGGGCTTTCTTCCACCCCTTTCCATGGGTGATTTTCTGATCTGCATGGGTTCATCCGCCGGAACAGCTTGCGGTTTTTCACAGGTCACGGATAAAAAGGTAATTGCCCTGATCGGCGATTCCACCTTTTTTCATTCCGGCATTCCCGGACTCATCAACGCTGTTTTCAACAATCATGATTTTACCCTGGTTATTCTGGACAACGGCACAACCGCGATGACAGGGCATCAGCCCAATCCGGGTGTGGATATGAAAGAGCTGAACTATGACGGATACAATCCAATATCGATTGAAGCACTTGTGAAAGCTCTCGGTGTTCCGCATGTTTCGGTTATCCGGCCATACAACATTAAAAAAAGCATCGCCGCGATAAGAGAGGCGATCGAGTTCAAGGGGTTATCGGTAATTATCGCAAAAGAAAAATGTTCCCTTTACGCAAAGAGTCTCAAGCAGCTTAAAGGCAAGGCCTTCTTTGTTTCCGACAAATGCAAAAATCACAAAGACTGCATCAATGAGCTTGCATGCCCGGCCTTTTTTATCGAAAAAGAGAAAGTCGGTATCAACCCTTCTTTGTGTGTCGGCTGCGCTGTATGCGCCCAGATCTGCCCTGAACACGCTATTTTACCCTTAAAGAGCAAGGATTGAATCGAATGAAAATAAAAAGACTGATTATTGTAGCTGTTGGAGGCCAGGGTAACCTTTTGGCGTCAAAAGTGCTGGGTGAGGCAGCCCTGTTGTCCGGAGTTCCAGTCCGCATGAGTGAAATCCATGGAATGGCACAGCGAGGCGGTGTTGTCGAGTCCGCAATTGTTTTTGGAGATGCCCAAAGCACCATAATTTCTGATGGTGAGGCCGACATACTGGTCAGCTTCGAACCCGCGGAAGCGTTGCGGGCGCTGAAACGGTGCAATTCGAATACGGTGGTCATTACGAATCTTTCACCCCTGCCGCCGTTTACAGTCACTATCGGCAGAGGTACCTATCCGGACCTTGCAGAAGCACAGGAACTTATCCGGAATAAAACCGCAAAACTGATCGCCTTTGATGCCGTGAAACTGGCTGCCGATGCCGGCAGCGTTATGGCCGTAAACATGGTCCTTCTGGGAGCGCTGATTCAGACAGGCATCATCCCGCTTTCAGCGGAAAACGTAAAAACAGCAATCCGGACAAGAACCAAAAAATCATTTGCCGATATCAACCTGAAAGCCTTTGATTCCGGATATCAAACAGCCGAGAAGGAAAATTAAGGTTCCCGGTTAAAAACATACGATACCCTCAGATGAACATTAAAATCCGGCACACCGCTTTGAGCGAGATCTTCCGCAAAGGCAAACTCAAACCTTGTTTTTTGTGAAAAGTGATAAACAAAGCCAAGATCCAGTTCGACACTTCCATTGTCAAACTGGCTGAAATCAGAATCATTAAAAGGGGAAGCGAAATAATTGATCTGCGCGATAAGAGACAGCTTCTCGCTGTATGAATATTCAAGACCGCCAAAAAGGCTTGGAATATTGTTCACGTCTATGTCCGCTTCTTTTGTATCCGGGTCGGAGAGAAAAATATATCCCGCGTTGGCATAAATAATAACGGGATGGACAACTGTCTGTGTAAGAAGAAACAAACCATGATCAAAATGGCCGCTTCCAAACCCGGAATCGGCGTCGCCGACAGGGATTTTCAGGGTGTAAAGCATGGAGGCATTGACAGGAAGGCTCCTGCTGCCCTCCAGCATGGAATACTTGGCCGATATCAGACTGTCCGCGATATGCAATCCCCCGGGTTTTCCATCAAACCATTTTTGATTCCGGTACGAAATCGCGTAGCCGAACTCATTCTTGGGGCGATTTTCACGCCCATAATTTGGAAAATTAAACGCATCGTGGTATGTTTCCAGGGAGCTGTCCAGGAACCCCTTATTCATGCTGACGAGGAGGGGCTGCACTGACAGCGTCAATTTATTGGTGACCCCGTATTCCACAAGAAGATCTACAACCGTCAATTCCATATCGATGAGGACATCCCAGTTCTCCGAGTACTCGTTTATAAACACACTGCTGTAATCGACCGCAGGAGAAACCTTCAATTCGTTTTTGGAAAGGGTGGCTGGAGATTCCGGCAACGGGCTCAAAAACATGAGAAAAGGGGGAAACTGGTTTCTGGTTCGAAGCGGCCCTTTTACCGTTTCAGAAAGACCGGGAATTGCATAAAGCGTCAGAACTGCGGTCATCGCAAGCAGGTTCAGAAAAGTTTTCAGCGGTTTCATCGGATCGGTTTTCCCCAAAAAAATTCCATCAAAAGAGTGTCCGGCAAATCAAACTCCGGCTGCGTTGATCATCCTGTAAAAGACCGTAGAGGAACTCCGGCTGCAGAAGAGGGTAGCGAAGGTTTTGCCTGATTACAAGCCTTACTTTTAAATCTTCATGGATGCCTTTTCCCGCATGACATCATTTTTGGAGAAACCATTTTGACATCGATTTCTTATGTTCATCGGAAAGAAGCATCAGCGGCTGAATATGAGCCTCAAAATCAAGCATCGCCTTGAGATCCATATGCCTTGCCCGGTTCAGGCTTCTCTTGGTCCATAACAAGGCGTCTGCCGATTTTTCCGATATCCTCCGGGCAAGATTCATGACCTCTTCCGATATTGTATCGTGCGCCACCACCCGGTTTATCAGGCCGATCCGACAGGCTTCTTCTGCATTCAGGATATCCCCTGTAAAGGCCAGTTCTTTTGCCTTCGCCATCCCGATTCGCTCCAGTAGGAAAAAAGATGTCCCCAGATCCATGACTGCGCCGATCCGTATAAAACCGATACAGAATTTTGCGCGCTCCGTCGCATAGGTTATATCGGACGACAGCGCCAGGCCAAGGCCTCCGCCAAAGGCATATCCATCCACTTCCGTTATTACCGGTTTTGCCCCTTGATGCAGTCTGTAAAGCAACTCATTTATGGTGATCATTGCATTTCTTAAAAAAACAGGATCAAGGTTTTCTCCCAGAAGGTCGATGTCCGATCCTGAACAGAAATTGCCGCCTTCACCGCGAATGATGATCGCGCCCACCCCATCGTCTTCGAGGAGCTGATTGATATTTTCAATCAGAGGAACTCCCATTTCTGGACCCAGCGCATTCATCCTTTCAGGGTTGCTCATAATACAGCAGGCCACTCTTCCGGTTCGTTCTATCCTAAACAGATCATCAGGCATCATATTTTGCTCCCGCTTCAGATAAAAATTCGACTCCGGCAATGAAATCGAACGATATTCCATTTTGACATCGCTTCCATGTAAGGTGAGGATGCTGTGTCAAACAAAAATCCCGACTCGAGATTTAGACGTATCACATCTGGTTTCCGGGTATCAACTCTATTGTATTTGACTTTGGAATCATTCCCGGTTTAATAATGAAAAGACGCTATCGGGGACTGCAGGCCGCCCCTGACCAGAAACACAATCATAAGGAGCTGACATGAAAAAACGGCTGTTCATTCCGGTGCAAATGCTGCTGTTGGGTCTGCTGGTTGGATGCGCTTCCACCCAGCAGAGTATTTACAATTTCATGATTGATCGTGAAAGAGGCCAATCAGATCTGGTGTATAAAACAGTTGCGGTAGAAGGGGAAACCGTTTCCTATCTGGAGCGCGAAGGAGAGGGAGAAACCATTGTACTTCTGCATGGATTCACGGCTGACAAGAACAACTGGCTCCGGTTTGTCAGAAATCTTCCGGAAAAATATCGGGTGCTGGCATTGGATATGCCCGGGCATGGAGACAATGTTCAGGACATGAACCGAAACTACAGCCCGTTTTCCCTGAGTCGCGGCATTGCGGAAACCGTTGATGCTATGGGGATCAAGCGATTTCACCTTGCAGGAAACTCTCTCGGCGGGCTTGTCTCCAAAATTTATGCTTCCGAACATCCGGACAGAATAATTACCGTGGGGCTGTTTGACTCCGCTGGTGTTATCTCACCGACACCAAGCGAATTCAGGATATTGCTGGAGAAAGGAGAAAACCCGTTTGTCGTAAAGACTCGAGAGGATTATGACCGGCTGGGAGAATACGCTTTTCACGATAAACCGTTTCTGCCCTGGCCGATACATTCCGTAATGGCCCGGAAATACATCGAGAACAATAATTTTTACCAGAAGATGTTCGGGGATTTAGAGAAGAGCGACACCTTTGACAATCAAAAAGTCCAGAATAAAATTCTGGAAGGTCTGAAAATGCCGGTCTTTGTCATCTGGGGCGACAAAGACAGACTGATTCATGTGTCAAGTGTCGAGGTATATCAAAAAGAACTGCCGCAGGTTGAGGCCGTGATTTTGAAAGACTGCGGCCATCTCCCGATGCTTGAACGACCGGAAGAGTCTGCAACGCATTATGCGCAATTTATTAATAACCATCCGGATTTATAGGATTAAAATTGTTGTTGACAGTCGGCCTTGACACCGGATCATATTTTATTTATTGTCTTTCCGGTATGCGCAGAAATTAATACAACCTATTTAAAATATTATATATTATTTGCCGCTTTCATGACAGGGAAACACACCTGCCAAAAGGATATGATATGGAATCGTTAGAAGAGATTGTCGGACATGAAAATCGAGAGCAGGTCCCAAGGGACATCGTCAACTCGGCGGTGGGTGATGCGTTAGCCAAGTACTTCGAGGAAAACCCCAAAACCGCCAAGATACTGGTCCGCAAAGGCGTCCTGGCGGCCGAAGCCCGCGAGGCGGCTCGCAAGGCCAAGGACATGCTCCGCAAACGCAAGAGCGTGCTGGGCGGCGGCGGCTTGCCGGGTAAACTGCGGGACTGTATCAGCAAAGAGATGGCTGCGCCTGGCCGAACTGAAAATTTTTCATCCGGATCCGGACCG
>JAWOIJ010000090.1:0-114271 GCA_046484745.1 Desulfobacterales bacterium
GAAAAAAGGAAGATGGAACTGAATTTTTAGTGGACAGGGATCAGTGGATTCGAGATTCGCTGGATCTGGAAAAGATGAAAACCATGCAATCTCCATTCAAGGAGAACGGGAGGGTTACCGCAGCCACCTCATCGCCATTGACCGCGGGCGCGGCTGCCATTCTGATGATGAGCCGTGAAAAGGCGGATGAACTGGGTCTTTCCTATACGTATAGATACAGTTTTGGGGTTCAGGCAGGAAATGATCCAACCGTCATGGGTGTCGGTCCGATTTATGCTGTTAGAAAGCTGTTTCAGAAAACCGGGTTGACTCCCGAGGATATCGGGCCGATTGAAATCAACGAGGCCTTTGCCAGTCAATCCCTTGCATGTATACGCGAACTCGGCCTGGACAACAGTAACGCGCCATTCAAGAGGGTGAATGTCTGGGGCGGTGCCATGGCTCTTGGTCATCCTCTTGGAGAATCGGGCGCCCGGATTATTGTGACATTACTGAACATCATGAAGACGGATTTTCCAGATGCCCGTTATGGAATGGCCACGCTCTGCGGTGGATTTGGCAATGCCAATGCAGTGCTTATTGAAAAGGTCTGATGCCTGGTATCAAACCCCACGCGCGATGCGTGGGGTTATAATCTTAATTAAAGCAAGGGATAGCGCAAATGGGATATGATCATTTGATCCTTGAAAGAAAAGGCCACACCGGTATCATCACCATAAACAGGCCGCCTGCCAACACTTGGAATCTGGCGGCCATGGAAGAATTTGAAAAAATACTTGATGAACTGGAAAGCAACCGGGATATTCGGGTGATTATCCTGACCGGAAACGGTGAAAAATGCTTTTCGGCTGGATTTGATGTAGCGGATGCAGCCAATTCAAAAAGAGTAGGCCCCAAAGGGCAGGAACTATGGAGACGGGTGGATCGTTTCAATAAACCCATTATTGCAGCGATAAACGGACATGCACTGGGCGGAGGTCTTGAGCTGGCCATGGCGTGCCATTTCAGGATGATTGCCCGCTCCCCAAAGATAAAAATCGGGCTCACAGAATTAAATCTCGGGATTATCCCCGCATGGGGGGGCACCCAGTTTCTGTATCGTCTGGTTGGGAAAGCAAAGGCTCTTGATATGATTCTTTTTGGAAAACGGATTGATGCCCAGGAAGCTCTCGATATCGGACTGGTGCATCGGGCTTCTCCGTTGGAAAATTTGATGGATGACGCTTTGGAGTTTGCCGCTCTTTTATCAGACCGTCCGCCCATTGCTGTCAGCTGCGTCCTGAAAGCAATTTCTGCCGGGATATATGAGGGGATCGATGCAGGGTTTGAAGTCGAGCTGGAAGGAACTCGAACGGTCGCGGAATCAGCGGATGCGGTTGAAGGATTTACCGCGTTCCTCGAAAAGCGCAGACCAATATTTCGGGGTGAGTAGTAAGACGCATCAAGCACCAATGGTTCGATTTTGACGAGTTTAAAGAGAAATATCAAAAAAGGCAAAAGCCTGCTCCCATGAGCCCGGCTATCCCTGTAACACAGGGGAACACAACGCCCTCCAGCAAGAACGTAATTTCTCTCAGACAGTTCCAAATTTGACACTTCATGAAAAACGCTTTCCTGGAATTCACTCAGAGGTCACTTGATTGCTGAGAGAACGCATGAATCAAAAAATGATTATGACAACCACTTCCATGATAATTCGAGAGATAATGATTCGAGTTTTTGCGTTTTTAAACTGAAAAGCGTATACTGCAATGGCAGCAAGTCTTAAAAAAACGCCAGTGTATTAAATTTTTCATGTGGACCGAAACGATGGTTTCTTAATTTTTTTAGTTGATTCCGTGGTGATTTTGTACTGTGTATGCAGACAAGAGAGTATCTTTATTTTTCAGCAGGTGATGATTTCAAGAGGAAGAAACAAGGAGAATCAATATGAGGATTGCCGTTGTTGGAGCAGGAACACGTTGTTTATACCTGATGAATTTGATCGAACAGTGTTCATTCCATGTCGTTTTTCCGGTTATCGTGGCGGTGGCCGATATCAATAACAATGCTCCGGGCTTTGTTCATGCAAAAAAACTGGGGCTTCCCGTAACAACGGATTACAATGATTTATTTATACGGGATGATATCGATCTTATTGTTGAACTTACCGGCAACCTGGACATCTACAACGATATCTTAACGAAGAAAAAGCAAAATGTCCGGGCGATTGCCCACACCACGGCTCTCTTGTTTTGGGAGATCTCCAGTTTTTCCAATATCCAGAAGGAGATGGAGCAGCGTCTTAAGAAAAAGCAGATCATATATGAATTGATGATTAATGAGTTGATTCAGGAGGATGTTATTATAATCGGGCTGGACTACCGGATTATTGACATCAATGACACGTTGCTGAACCGGATTGGTTTAAAGCGGGATGAGGCAATCGGGCATTTCTGTTATGAGATTACACACCATGAGTCCAATCCATGCTCCGGGGATCAGCATCCCTGTCCGCTTAAAAAAGTTGTCCGGACAGGAAAACCGTCTCAGACAACTCACATTCATCTAGGCAAGGATGATACGGAGCTATATTTTTCGATCTCCTGTTATCCGTTTATTGAAAATGATAAAATCGCGGGTGTTATCGAGGTTTCAAAAGATATCACGCGAGATATTCAGATTCAAAAGGCTATGATGCAGCAGGAGAAAATGGTTTCAATCGGGCGTCTTTCGGCCGGTGTTGCACATGAAATCAACAATCCATTGACGACGATTTTAACTTCCGCCATGCTGACACAGGAGGAAGTTGATCCGAATTCTTCCGTTTATCAGGAACTGAAGACAATATCCGGTGAAGCACTTCGCTGTCGTAAAATTGTTAAAAGTCTTCTTGATTTTTCGCGACAGACAAAGCCCACAAAGAGAATGAGTGGCCTGAATGATGTCGTTCAGGAAAGTTTTGTTTTGACTCGAAAACAGGCGGCATTTGATGATATTTGCGTTACCGTGGATTTCGAAGAAAATCTGCCACCGGTGAACATTGATAAAGATCAGATTCAACAGACCCTTATCAATTTAGCATTAAACGCAATTGAAGCCACCCCTGCCGGAGGTTCCGTAAAACTAAAAACACGGTATCTCCCGGAAACTAAAATGGTTCAGGTCGATGTGAGTGATACCGGTGTGGGAATTGCCCCTGAAAATATCGATAAGATATTTGAGCCTTTTTTTACTACCCGGGAAAACGGTACAGGATTAGGACTGGCGATTTCCCACGGTATCATTGAGCAGCACGGTGGGACTATAAAAGTGGAAAGTCAGCTAGGGCAGGGAACGCATTTTATAATCAGCCTGCCTTTGAACAAGGGGGATTGAAATGACCGCCGATTCGATTCCGCGCATCCTGGTAATTGATGATGAATTGCCGATATGTAACAATTGTGTGAAAATATTGTCTAACATGAAGTGTGAGGTCGCCTATGCCTTGAATGGTTATGATGCATTGAAAATGATGGCGAAACAACCTTATGATATCGTTATTACCGATTTAAAGATGAGCAGCCTTGGTGGTATGGAGGTTCTTGACCGTATCGCAAAAAATTACGAAGAAACGATTGTGATTGTCATGACCGGATATGCAAGTGTCTCATCAGCGGTTGAAGTTATGAAAATGGGGGCGTTTGATTATCTTCCAAAGCCCTTTACACCGAATGAACTTCGTGCCGTGGTGCATCAAGCCCTTGCCCAGAGACAGATCCAAATGCAGAATCAGAATTTAATACTCAAAAACAAAAAAGACAGACCCGTATCCCATCAGCTTATCGGGAACAGTCCGCAGATCAAAAAAGTTATTCGCATGGTGGAAAAGGTGGCGCCAACAGACTCCACAGTCCTCGTATCCGGAGAGAGCGGCACAGGCAAAGAGCTGATCGCCCGGGCAGTCCATGCCAACAGCAACCGGAAAGATAAGGTATTTTTTGCTGTGGACTGTGGAACCCTGTCCGGGAATCTTCTGGAAAGCGAATTGTTTGGTTATGCAAAAGGGGCTTTTACCGGGGCACACACCGATAAAGAGGGAATTTTCAAGATGGCACATCAGGGAACGGTGTTTCTCGATGAAATCAGCAACACCAGTAAAGAGATTCAGGGAAAGCTCCTCCGGTTTCTTGAAACAAGAGAGATGCTGCCCATCGGCAGTACTGTTGTTCAAAAAGTGGATGTCCGCCTTGTTTTTGCAACCAATAGAAACCTTGAAGATCTAGTCGCAAAGGGGGATTTTCGAGAGGATTTTTATTACAGAATATTTGTTTACCCCATCCAGTTGCCCTCTTTGAATGAGCGCAAAATCGATATCCTGCCCATTGCTTACCATTTTCTTAACCAGTACAATCAGAAAATGCGAAAGAGGATCAAGGGGTTCGACGATAAAGCGGTAAGCCGCTTGACGGAGTTTGACTGGCCGGGAAATATTCGACAGTTAAAAAACGTTATTGAACGGGCTGTTATTCTTTGTGAAACAGATCAAATTACAGCAAAAGAGCTCCCGCTTCCCGGTGAAGCGGATGAGATTCAGGCGATGCTCGAGAATGTACCTTCCAATAACGAAGAGCTCAAAAAGATTAAAAAGGAGATTCGTGAGAAAGCTGTCCGGAAGGTCGAAAAAAATTTTATATTGAATGCCCTTTCCCGGAGCAACTGGAATGTGACCCAGGCTGCCCACATGACCGGGTTTCAACGTACAAATTTTCAAAGTCTTATCAAAAAGCATGGTATTTCTCGTCCAAAGGAGATTCAATCGAATGGTTTGAAAACATCATAGGAAGATTTTATAAAATATACAGTGTATAAAAAAAACATACACTTGGTTGTTTTTCGTTTTATCGGCTCATGTTTGATCCTCACGGTTACGGGTTTTTCTGCCTGATTTAATAATCCACAAAACATATGATGGTTATTTTTTCGATTTAATGTATGAAAAAAATATACACTTTTGATCGGTTGTTCTGTTTGAATATATAAAAAATATATAAAATATAATATGATAGAGCGATACGTGTTTAATGGCATACAACCTGCAGGTTATTATTTTCAAACACGCAACCCATTAGCGTAACTGGATTGACATCAGAAAAAATAGGGGGAAACGATGGAAAATGTAACCAAAATTATGGTCGTGGATGATGAGGTCGGAATTTGTCGGAATGTGGAAAAAATCCTGTCAAAAAATAATTTTGAGGTTATCAAGGCTCAAAGCGCCCAGGATGCCCTCGAAAAAATGGCGAAAGAGTCCTTTTCATTGCTTATATCGGATATTGTTATGCCGGGGATGAACGGGCTTGAACTGTTAAAGCTTGTAAAAAAGGAATGGCCCTTGACAAAAATGGTCATGATGACTGCCTACGCTTCAACAGATACCGCAATGAAGTCTATCCGCCT
Organism: Desulfobacterales bacterium; assembly: GCA_046484745.1. GTDB lineage: Bacteria > Desulfobacterota > Desulfobacteria > Desulfobacterales > SURF-7 > JAQYVL01. The sequence goes on from JAWOIJ010000090.1 coordinate 5,419, forward strand.
TGGTGCTTTGGATTATATCCCCAAACCGTTTACCCCTGATGAATTGAGAAAAATCGTTGATAAAGCTCTGGCCGGGGAGATGGTTGAACTTTTTATTCCAGAGAGAGAGAGAGAGACGATAGATGCCATTGACGTTGATATGCCTTTTGACCGGGAAGAAGTGGCAAAATATACCGGGGACGATTATGTTAACCGAATAACCCGATCAGACATTCCGGAAGTGGAGATTGCTGAAGCGGAAACACTGGAAAATTATTGTCGGGTCGGGGATATGGTATGTGATATCTACAGAAAGCTTGGCGCAACCTGCAAAGCCGGAGTCAAGAACGATTCCTGTCCTCAAAAAAAAGCCAAGAAGTCCCAAAAGAGCAAAAAAGTCAAGACCTTTGATGCAAAAAAACTGATCGGAATTGATCAGCCCTTTGAGTATAATGAAGTTGTTTCCATTACCGGCCCCGAATATGTGGCTTACATGGACAGAGACGGTTTTGCTTTTCTTCCTTATGAGGAATTGAAGAAATCAGCAACGGTGAAAGCGGACGTTGTCATGAAAGAGGTTATGGGCGATTCAAACTTGTTTACAGAATCGGCATACAAGAACATCCTCGTGATCGATGATGAGGTTTCGGTGAATAACAACATTCGCAAAATTTTAATGAAGAAAGGATATCATGTCGATCAGGCGGCGACCAAAGACGAGGCCCTTGAAAAGATCAGCCGGCATTCTTACAAACTGATCCTTCTGGACTTGAGGATTCCGGGTGTAAAAGGCCTTGAACTTCTCAGTACCATTTCAGAGAAGCATCCGAAGACGAAAGTGATTATCATTACAGGTTATGCAAGCATTGAAACCGCTGTTGAGGCCGCCAGGATAGGGGCTATCGATTACCTGGCCAAACCCTTTACACCGGACGAGATACGCGGTGTAACTGAAAAAGCCTTTAAATTGGCTGCCTGATGAAAAGAAACCAATCTCTCGGCCGACTTGGCCGGTCGGGAGATTTTAAAATTTTTTAGCGGTAGGGTTTTTTCCAGGATGTCCGTTCAAGTTCCTGATGATTCGTCAGGGCGAGATAAAATGCTCCAATTGCCAGTTCTGCGCAATGGCTTTCTTCAGAAGGAAGGGTTTCCAGATAATCGATTAAATCTTCTGAAGTGATTTCCCAGGCATCCTCAACGCTTTTACCTTCAGCAAGATGAATCACCGTATTTGCGCAGGCAGCTGTATTGATGCAACCGTCGGTATCAAAGCAGATTGATTGGATATATCCATTGCGTATGGTTAAAAAAAACTCGATGGTATCGCCGCACTGGCCGGTGCGTTTTCCATATCCATCCGGTTTTCTGACAATCTCCTTTTTGTCGGTTCGAAGGGCCATTTCAAGGTAATTGGCTGAGTGATCCTGAAAAAAATTAAAATTTTTATTTTCCATTCTGTTTTATCCACGCCATTCTGTATCATCAACCGTTGTTTTGAAATCGGGTTCTACGATTGCAGGTGCCTCCACGTCTGAGGCTGCTTCAATATCCTTTTCAGAGAGTTTTCCGATGAACACAAGCCTTTTACGCGGACATTTCTCGCAGGCTTTCATCAGGTCCGGCAAACATTCCGCGGTGTAGTCATCATAATTAATGGTTGAAAGATTATCTTCAATGTGAATGATATGAGAAAGTTTCGCACAGGCTTTGCACCCGATGCATCCTACGTTGCATACAGCCATAACATCCTTACCCTTGTCCTTGTTGGAACAGGCTACAGCTATGATTCTTTCGGCCTTGAAGGGTGTAATGGTGATAATATTCCTGGGACATATTTTTGCACAGGCACCGCATCCGATACAGTTATCGTAGTCAACGGTTGCGAGACCATCAATAATGTGAATTGCATCATAATTGCAGGCGCGGGTGCAGTCACCGAATCCCAGACATCCGAATGTACATCCTTGGATTCCGGCAACCAGATTGGCTGCCGAGCATCTTTTTTCACCACGATATTCTGTTCGCTCCAGGCGGTCCTCAAGGTGTGCCCCACAGTGGACAACAGGCCGAAACGGAAGGGATTCACCGATTTCCACACCCATGATCTGTGAGAGTGCAATTGCGCAGTTTTCACCCCCAACCGTACATTTGTTTACAGGTGCGTTATCAGCAGCAACCGCCACGGCATATTCGCTGCAACCTACAAAGCCGCATCCGCCGCAGTTAGCACCTGGAAGTGCGTCAAGCACAGCCTCAACAAGCGAATCCACCTCTACGTGAAACTTGTTATTCGCCCAGCCAAGAATAAACGACATGATTAGCGCCATTCCCAGCATGGTGCCTGCGGCAAGCCCTATTGTGACCCAAGTCATGACAACCTCATTTCAAAATTGTCCCTCTTTGAAGATATAATCTTTTTGTGATTTCGGAATTTACAGCAATGGTTGAAAGATTCAGCTTCGACGAATGACTCACAGCTTCTTGTTGATGCGTATGCGTAAGGGATTCCCTCAGGCCCGTACCGACACCGGTGAAACCCATGAAAGCAAGAGCCAGAATGCCGCCGATAATGAGTGTAATGGCGGCGCCTTCAAGCGGTTTGGGAATATCACAGAGTTCCAGTTCTTCGCGGATCCCGGCCATGATTACAATAGCAATGGTAAAACCGATTCCGCCAAAAAAGGCAAAAATCAGCGATCGCCCCAAATCCCATGCTTCCGACGGAGTTTCCACTCCAGTGATATTGCTCATAATCGTCAGGCATGCAAATAGAATGGCACAGTTGGTGGTAATCAGGGGAAGGAAAACTCCGAATGATTTGTACAAGGAAGGAAAAAACTTACGGACATACATCTCAACAAACTGAACAGAAGAAGCAATGACAAATATATAAACAATATAACTGAGTACGGTCAGATCAATAAGATGCGCTTTTTCGGCTGGTAGAAAAAACCCACCGATAAAAGATGATACGGGCGCACCAGGTATCAAAATCATGGTTGTTATCGTCCAGCTCAGAAAGGCGGCAATGCTCATTACGAAAGTCACGGCACAACCCATTCCGACAGCCATTTCCACTTTTCGGGAGACCCCTACAAAAGGGCAGATGCCCACAAAGTAGTAAAGCACGAAATTGTTTATGATTGCTGCTCCCAATGCAATCAGGATGATGTCAATGAGGTAATTCATAACTGTTGTCCAATCCCGGACAGGCCGGAACCAATTTAACCGGTTGATGGATTAACTATCGCCGGTTTTTTTTGATCTGTAAATTCCGATCCAGTTTATTGCCCCAAGAAGCAAACCAAGCGTAATAAATGCCCCGGGCGGCAGAACCATGATGACCCAGTCCGGCCAGGTTTCAGGAAGTATCGGAAAATTAAAAAGCATACCTGTACCCAAAAGTTCACGAACAGCCGCAATACTTGCAAGGGCTAGTCCGAAACCGATTGACTGGCCTATGGCATCAGAAGCGGCAGTAACAACCGACTGCTTGGATGCACACACCTCACATCGGCAGATTATCAGACAGTTTACAATAATCAGCGGGATATATGGCCCGAGTGTTTTGCTCATCTGGTACATGTAAGCGGCTAGAAATCGATCCGCTATCGTAACAAATGTTGCAATTGTGAGAGTAAAAATTACAATACGAAGATGTGGTCTCAGCAGATTGCGAATCAAACTGATGACAATGTTTGCACAAAGGAGAACAAATGCAACTGCGCCTGCCATTGTTATCGCTGAATTCATGCTGTTTGTGACCGCCAAAGTCGGACAAAGGCCCAGCAGTTGACGGTATACGGGGTTTTCAGGCAGGATGCCCTGGATGAATCTTTCCAATGGGGTCGGTTGATCAGCCATTTATTCTTTATCCTTTTTTCCCACTGCCGATAGCGATGAAAGTTGTCCCTTAATGTCGGCAACGGATTTATTAATAATATCTACAACACTTTTAGATGAAATTGTTGCACCGGTTATGGCATCAATTTCATGCGCAGCCCCGGTTCCTCCTTTGACAACTTCAAAGGGGCGGTCTGTGGATTTTTTTATGAACTGGTCGCGCCATTGTTTTTCAATTATTTTATTCCCCAGCCCCGGTGTCTCCTTCTGGCCGAGGATAAACAGTCCTGTGAGTTGTTTTACCTCTGGATCAAGGCCGAATAATAGTTCAATTTTATCCGCATACCCTTGCCCGGTTGCTTTGGTAACCCATCCTGCAAGCCTGCCGTCTGGATACCGGGTCTCAAATACATTGTAGCTTTTTTTTCGATTGCCTCTTTTAATCGTTATCGAGTGGGGTTGAATCATCAGTGCGCTGTTTGATTCAGCCATTTTTTTTGCCAGGAGATTACCCAGTATGATTTCAGGCACTTGTTCCCTTGTTTCGTTTTTTTTGTTGGTTTCGATCATGGGCCCCAGTGTTGACTGAATACCTGCCAGGGAAATTCCAAAGAAAAGGGCCAGACTGATTACCAGCCATGCCTGTAATATGTAGCTATTTTGAAACCGTTCGGCTTTTCCTGAAGTGGTTGAGCTGTTTGCTGTCATGTCAAGATGTCCTTATTCAAGAGATCCATGAATGTATTCCTTTCTGTATTTCATCACTCATCACCCAGGGGTATCGGTATGGTCCATCTGTTGATCAGTGGTGTCAACCCATTCATTAAAAGAATCGCAAACATTACTCCTTCAGGATATCCGCTGAACAGCCTGAGGAGCATGATAAGCGCTCCGATTCCGACACCGTAAATTAACTTGCCTTTTCGTGTCAGCGGGCTGGTGACCGGGTCCGTTGCGATAAAAAACGCGCCAAAAAGAGCTGCACCTCCCATAAGATGGTGCAGAACCAGATAACCGGAAAAAGGGCCCACAATATCTTTGATAGCGGATATAAACAAAATTACAGAGATTATACCAAAGGGGATTTCCCATGAAGCGGTTTTTCGGATGCAAAGATACAGCCCTCCGGTGATGCATGCAATGGCGCTGGTTTCTCCAAGAGATCCATTGGTTGTCCCCCAGAACAGGCTGGACAGGGGTGTCATGATATTGGATTGTTTGAATGCGTTCAAGGGCGTTGCCTGGGTGATTGCATTGACGACACCTCCCGCATTTTCATATGCGGCAGCTCCCATCACGCTGGCAAAGGAAATCATTACAAAAGCCCTGCCCACCATAGCTGGATTGAAAAGATTCATTCCAAGGCCGCCAAAAATTATTTTTCCGATGCTGATCGCGACCACAGAAGCAATCACACCTACATACCAGGGAGCGGTGCCAGGGAGGGAGAGGGCCAATATGACTCCCGTTACAGCAGCGGATCCGTCTTTCAGCGTAAAGGCCTTGCCGCGCATTTTTACGAAGATGACTTCTGATATCAGGCAGCTTGATAGACAGATGATAAGCTGTTTGACCGCGTATATTTTGAACACATAGATGGAAACACATATCACCGGGATCAGGGCGATCAGCACATCAAACATCATTCGTCTGGTTGTAAAAGCGCTTTCCACAATGTGGGGTGAAGGAGCTACATTGATAGAAGGGTTTGTAGATTTCGGAGCATGGTCTGTTTCTTTTTTTGTTTTTTGAGTCATGGTCGTTATTGTCAATTCATTTAATTTTTTTGGCTGCCTGCGAGCTGAGCCTTGCCGGTTCGGATTAGCTGCACCAGTTTTATATTGGCAGGGCAAGTATAACTACAACAACCGCATTCGAAACAGGCCATGATGTTATATTTCTGTGCCAGGGAAACATTATTGTACCTCGCTGCCATGGCAAGCTTGGTTGGAACAAGATTCATGGGGCAGACATCCGCGCAGCGTCCGCAGCGAACACAGGCGGTTTCTTTCTCCCTGCGGATGTCATCATGGGTAAGCACTGTCACGCCGCTTGTTCCCTTGGTTACCGGAGTATCAAGACTTGAAAAGGCAAAGCCCATCATGGGACCACCCGCAATCATTCGGGCAGCATTTTTTGTCAGGCCTTCACAGAACTCGATAACTTTTCCAATGCTGATCCCAATAGGAACAAGAAGGTTTTTTGGTTTTGTGATTCCTGCACCGGTAACGCTGATTACACGATGGGTCAATGGTTTTCCTTTAATAACCCCCCGTGCTACAGCTGCTATAGTGCCCACATTGCTCATCACGACGCCAATATCTGCCGGCAAACCTCCCAGTGGCACTTCAAGATCCAGCACCGCTTTGATCAATTGCTTCTCACTTCCCTGGGGATATTTGGTTTTTACAACAGCAATTTTGATAACGGTATCTTTTGCTTTTTCCTTCAGTTTTTCGATTGCTTTTGGTTTGTTGTCTTCAACGCAGATAATAATTTCTTTTGCCGTTACCGCACGTCCTGCAAGCATGGCTCCTGTGATTATGGCACCCGGAACCTCAACCATCATACGGTAATCCGGGGTCAGGTAGGGTTCACATTCACATCCGTTAATTATGAGCGTATCGATCATCCTTTTTTCATCGGGTATAACCTTCACATGGGTCGGAAATGCGGCACCGCCAAGGCCGACAATGCCTGAATCATGAATAGCGCTTGCAATCGTTTCCGGGTAGTAAACCATGGGGCAGTCCCGCGGCCAGTCACCCCCGAGAATATCATTCCATAACTCTTGGCCGGTTATCTGCTCTCCTTCCGCCTTTATATATATCGCAGGAAGATGTCTGCCGTTTGGCAAGGTTGTAACGCCGATTTTTTGAATTATTCCGGAAATCGGTGAATGGAGAGACGCGGAAATAAAAGCCTTGCCAGCACCAATAAGCTCCCCAAAAGCCACTTTTTGTTTTGGTTTGACAACAGCCTCACAAGGCGCACCGATATTCTGAAGCAATGGCAGGACCACTTTGTCCGGGGCTGGAATGACCTCAATCGGCGACTCTGCGGAAAATTCTTTTTTACCGGGAGGGTGTATACCGTGTGGGAAGCTCCCTTTGCCTGGGAAACCTTTAAATCCGAACAAACCCATTCAAACCTTATATATTCCTGTAAAATCTATAGGTTATAATTAACATCATTGCAAAAGGGAAACAATTATCATATTCGTATTTCCATCGTCAACATTAAATTCGAGATCGAAAACATTGAACAAGTTGAATTTGGCTATCTATGGTGTCTGTTTGAGATCGATACTGTTAACGGACAATCCACACGGTAAGATTTCCGGCCAGTTGAAAAATCTTTTCTCCCACCCTGCCAAGAAAAAACTCTTTAATTATCGTAAGCCCTCGTCTTCCGATAACAATCGTCCCAAAGTTTTCCTCCATGGCTTTTTCAATAATACCGCTTGCACGACTGATTTTGTTTCGAATCACCTCACAACATACCTGATTGAAAGGGAAACCGGCATCGATAAGGCATTTTTTTGATTCCGTAATCAAGGGTTCCATTCGTTTTCGTTCGGATTCCTGCCACTGTATCTCATCGCCTTGCTGGAAAATACTCTGGGATCTGAGCACATGGCACAACGACATTTTGCAATCCGAAGCATCAATGAGATAACTCAAATGCTTGACACCTCTCCTTACTTCACGGGAACCGTCAAATGCTACCAGGATTTTGTTTGTTTGAGGAATGCCCCCTACAACAATAAGTGGAATCCCCTGTATTTTTCCAAGGAGTTTCGTGGGGACGCTTCCTACCAGGACATCTTTTTTTTTGCTGTCTCCTGATCGCCCAACTACAAGAGCATTGTAGCCTTTCTGGGATTCTTTTCCAATATCCCTCGCAATCCCCATTTTTTTGATTTGGATTTTTTTAATAATGGAATCATCTGAAAATCCGGCATCCAGAAGTATATTACGCGCTTTTTCCATGGATTCATTGATACGCCGGTGCTGTGAGGTTATACATGCCCTGATATTCGATGTATTAAATCTGAAATTCATTTCTTTTTCCACATTCCAGAATGATGCTGGGACTTCGGTCTGGATATGAAGAAGAACGACTTCCGTCTGTCTGGCGGGGATGTATCTTGCAATATATTTTACCGCGTCCTGAGACAGTTCAGACCCGTCAAAGGCTACCAAAATCCGTATGCTTTTTTCATCCATATACAGTCGGTTCCTTGTAATGGTAACGATTCGTAAAAAATATGGTTATCGATATGAAATCAAATGCCTGAATGCGCTTCGATCACATACGTGTTCATCCTACGGCAGCATATTAAAAATTTTAAAATTTATTGACAAGTTAATTTTGAACATATAATTAAAATTTTTGTTTAAAATTCGACTGATATCGGATTGAAATATCTTAACATGTTGTTTTTTTATTAAAATCAAATCTCTTTTATAAAAGCAGGATCGCCGGGGGGAATTTTACTATCCCTCATGATAGGAGAATGAAGTTATGTCTAACGATATTATCGGATCTGTACTGGTCGTCGGCGGTGGGATTGCCGGCATGCAATCCGCCTTGGATTTGGCGAATTCCGGATACTATGTGTATCTTCTGGAGAAATCACCTTCCATTGGGGGAATGATGTCACAGCTTGACAAGACATTCCCTACCAATGACTGCGCCATGTGAATTATCTCACCGAAACTGGTCGAGGTCGGCCGGCATTTAAATATAGAGCTTATAACATATTCTGATCTTGAATCTGTAGAAGGTTCTCCAGGCAATTTTAAGGTCAAGATAAAAAAACGGGCCCGGAGCATCAATATGGATCTTTGTACCGGATGTGGCGCCTGCGTTGAAAACTGCCCGGTTACCCAGCAGGTTTCAGCAGCTTAAAATTTTGAAAGAGATTAATAGATTAGGAGAGTGATACATGAGTACAGTCAGTTCTCTGCCAATCGAACAATCGGAAGATATTGATTACCTGGAACTAGACCGGATTATTGAGGATGAGTTTAATAATGATCAGGAAAATCTGATCATGATCCTGCAAGCCATTCAACGGCGTTATAACTATTTGCCACGACTGGCCCTTTCGTATCTTTCTGAAAAAATTCGAGTGCCCTATAGTAAAATTTATGGTGTATGTACTTTTTACAGCACGTTTAGTCTTGAGCCAAGGGGCAGAAATATTATTTCAATCTGTCTGGGCACGGCCTGTCATGTCAGGGGCGGTGAGCGTGTTCGCGAAAAACTTTTGGAATTATTGAAAATTAATGATGGTGAAACAACCGCGGATAAGCGGTTTACCCTTGAATCCGTTCGCTGTATTGGTTGTTGCAGCCTGGGCCCTGTAGTTAAAATCAATGAAGACATGCATGGCCGGATAACGTCCGATGAAGTTAAGAACACGTTGGATCAATATGAATAAATAAACGAGGCAGGAACTATGAAAATCCATTCTGTCAAGGATTTAAAAAAGATAAGCCAAAAACATATTAAAGAACTCTATGCACCGGATATCATCAGGGTGAATATTGGTATGGCTTCATGCGGTATAGCGGCAGGGGCTCAGGCGTCATTTGAGAAGGCTTGTGAAGCGTTTTCCAACGGAAGCGGGGTTCAGATTTGCCAGACCGGCTGTATCGGTTTTTGTGAGGAAGAACCCCTCGTGGAGATTTTTACAGAGGGGAAACCCCGTGTAATGTATCGGCATGTCACACAAGATAAGATTGTTGATGTGATCAATGGCTACCGGGAAGGGGAATTTCAAAAAGAAAGAAAAATGATACTCGGACAAATGAAAGATCCCCGCAGTATCCTGGAGAAGGATGTTCTCAATCCGATCGATGGGGTCGATCCGATCGAGGGTGTTCCATTTCTCGAGGATATACCATTTTATAAAGGCCAGGTTAAAGTTGCCCTGAGGAATTGTGGGTATATCGATCCGGATAAGATTGAAGATTATATCGCCAAGGGAGGTTATTCAGCCCTGGTTCAGTCGATTGAGAAAAATCAAACCAAGGAGCTTATTCAAATTGTAAAAGAGTCCGGGCTGAGAGGCCGCGGAGGCGGTGGCTTTCCAACCGGTATAAAATGGGAGACCTGTGCGAAACATCATGGAGACAGATATATAATTTGTAATGCCGATGAGGGTGATCCAGGTGCGTATATGGACCGCAGCATTCTGGAAGGAGATCCGCACACGGTACTTGAGGGAATGTTGATTGCCGGTCTGGCTATTGGTTCAAGTCAGGGTTACATTTATGTGCGGAATGAATATCCTTTGGCTGTTAAACGGCTGGTGACGGCAATCCGGCAGGCAACCGATTACGGATTGATAGGGGATAATATTGCGGGGTCTGATTTTTCCTTTCACATCAAGATTTCAACAGGTGCGGGAGCGTTTGTCTGCGGCGAATCGACCGCTTTGATGGCTTCTTTGGAGGGAAATGTGGGGCGGCCCAGAGCGAAATACGTTCATACCGTTGAGAAGGGATTTCGAAATAGCCCGTCGAATCTGAATAACGTAGAAACCTATGCCAATGTTCCTGCTATTGTTTTAAAAGGTGCCAAGTGGCATGCCGGTATGGGAACCGAAAGAAGTAAAGGTACAAAAGCATTCAGCCTTGTAGGAAAGGTTAAAAATACCGGTTTGATTGAGGTCCCGATGGGGATCACGTTGAGAAAAATCGTATTTAACATGGGCGGTGGTGTCCCAAAGAAGAAAGAATTCAAAGCCGTTCAGACCGGCGGGCCTTCCGGAGGTTGCATACCTGAAAAATTGCTCGATATTCCGGTTGATTATCAGAAGCTTGCCGAGGTTGGATCCATTATGGGGTCTGGGGGTATGATTGTAATGGATCAGGATACCTGCATGGTTGATGTGGCTCGATATTTTCTCGATTTTTTGAAAGAGGAATCCTGTGGCCAGTGCAATCCCTGCCGGGAAGGAATAAAGCAGGCTTCTGGTATCCTGACTGAAATTTGCGCAGGAAATGGAAAAGAGGGGGACATCGAACTTCTTGAAGAGCTTGGAAGCATGATTCAGAAGTTCTCTCTTTGCGGGCTGGGTACATCCGCTCCAAATCCGGTTTTGACGACAATTCATTACTTTCGGAATGAGTACGAGGCCCACATACGGGATAAAAAATGTCCTGCCGGTGTCTGTAAAGCGTTATTCTATTACGAGATCGATGAAGACGCATGCACAGGATGCGGTGTTTGCGCCCGTAAATGCCCGCAGGAAGCGATTACCGGGGAAAAGAAGAAAGTCCATGTTCTTGATCAGGAAAAATGTATAAAATGTGGCATTTGTTACGAAGGTTGTAAATTTAGTGCGATTGTCATTCGATGAATGTAAAGGATAGTATTGCTTATGGTCACTTTCAAGCTCAATGGTAAAACAGTCCAGGGAGAAGAAGGAGAATATATCCTTCAGGTTGCTGAAAAGTATGGCGTTAAAATTCCTACGCTGTGTCATCACAAAGCCTTAGAACCAGCCGGTATGTGCCGTCTGTGCACAGTGGAACTCTTCGATGGAAGAAGGTCACGATATGTCACGGCATGCAACTATCCCATCTGGGAGGGCATGGAGGTTCAAACAGATTCAGAGGCTGTTCATCAAGGCCGTAAACTCATTGTGGAACTGTTGCTTGCCCGATGTCCGGATGTGCCGGTTTTAAAGAAGCTGGCAGCGCAGTATGGAATTGATGAACCTCGCTTCAAGAAAGAGGAGGATGACTGTATCCTTTGCGGGTTGTGTACACGAATGTGTGAAAGAATGGGGAACAGTGCAATCAGCCTTACCGGACGCGGTGTTGAAATGAGGGTGGATACTCCTTTTCATGTTCAGACCGATATCTGCATGGCATGTGGTGCCTGCGCATCGGTTTGCCCGACAGGACACATTACCCTTGAAAGAATTTCACAATTCATCACAAAACGAGAAGCGAAGCTGATACCGTCCGAGTATGACATGGGGCTCAAATCCCGTAAACCGGTTTATGTCCCCTATGCCCAGGCGGTACCCAACATTCCGGCTATTGACCGGGATGTCTGTATGTATTTTAAAACAGGCGGTTGTAAGGTATGTACCGAATTCTGCGGTGTGAATGCAATTGATCACTCCATGCAGGATGAAATCATAGAGTTGAATGTAGGATCCATTATATTGGCTCCCGGGTTTCAGCCGTTTGATCCTTCCCGATTTGATAATTATATTTATGCAAGTCATCCCAATGTGATGACCGCAATGGAATTTGAGCGCATTCTGTCGGCTTCAGGACCTACCGAAGGACATTTAACCCGGATGTCTGATCACAAGGAACCGAAAAAAATTGCATGGTTTCAGTGTGTGGGTTCTCGCGACATGAACAAGTGTGACAACGCCTACTGCTCTTCTGTCTGCTGCATGTATGCCATCAAGGAAGCCGTGATTGCCAAGGAGCATGCTGACTATGATCTTGACTGCGCAATTTTTTATATGGATATGCGGACGCATGGTAAGGATTTTGAGCGTTTTTACAACACTGCCAAGGATGATCATGGAATCCGTTTTCTGAGAAGTCGCGTTCATACGGTAAATACGGTGGTCGGTTCAGATGACCTCGAGGTTCGATATGTGAGTGAAACCGGAGAAGCAAAGACCGAGACGTTTGACATGATCGTTCTTTCTGTAGGGCTTGAAACACCAATAGAAACCATTGAACTGTCCAAAAAACTGGGTATCGAACTTACACCGGGCAACTTTTCCAAAACTTCTACCTTCCAGCCAGTGGCCTCATCAAAAGAGGGAATCTTTGTCTGTGGTGCATTTCAGGGTCCAAAAGACATTCCGCAGTCGGTCATTGATGCAAGCGCCGCCGCAGAAGCAGCCGGTGAAATCCTGGCATCTTCACGGAACACTCTCACCAAAAAGCCGGAGGTCGTCCCGGAGATTAATGTCACTGGTGAACGCCCACGGATAGGCGTTTTTGTTTGTAAATGCGGCATCAATATTGCGGGTGTTGTGAACGTTCCCCAAGTAAGGGATTACGCTTCAACTCTTCCTTATGTGGAGTATGTAAGCGATAATCTATATTCATGCTCGCAGGATACCCAGGATTCCATGGCGGAAATTATCAAAAGCAAGAGCCTGAATCGGGTTGTTGTTGCGGCCTGCACTCCCAAGACACATGAGCCGCTTTTCCAGGAGACGCTGCTTAATGCAGGGCTGAATAAATACCTTTTCGAAATGGTTAATATCCGAAATCAGGATTCATGGGTTCATAAAAACAATCCGGAACTGGCAACAGAAAAAGCCAAGGACCTTATTCGAATGGGTGTTTCAAAAGTGGCCCTTATGCAGCCCCTTGAAGAAGCCGAGCTGCAGGTCAACCAGACCAGCCTTGTTATCGGTGGGGGAATTTCCGGGATGATATCTGCAAAAAGCCTTGCAAACCAGGGATATGAAACCCATCTTATTGAGCGGGAATCAACGCTTGGCGGCCAGGCATTGAATCTATACAAAACCATAAAAGGCGAAGATGTTCAGAAGGAGCTTGCAACGCTGGTTGATGAGGTCCTGAAGCATGATAAAATTCATGTTCATATGAATACAACCATTACTAATGTGGAGGGTTTTGTCGGCAACTTCAAGACATCCATCTCTTCCAATGGAGACAATCAGACGCTTGAGCATGGTGTCACCATAATGGCCACAGGCGCGACATCGCTTAAACCTTCTGAATACAGTTACGGAAAGGATAGCCGTATTCTTACAAGCCTTGAGCTTGATCGAAAATTTATTGAGAAGGATCCTTCCCTGAAAAGTATCGGATCAGCAGTTTTTATACAATGCGTCGGTTCAAGGGAGCCTGAAAGGCCTTACTGCTCAAGGGTTTGCTGTACGCATTCCGTAGACAACGCTTTGGAACTCAAGAAACTGAATCCAGACATGAATGTTTATATCCTGTATCGGGATATTCGGACATATGGGGAGAGAGAATATTTGTATACAGAGGCACGTGAGTCAGGAGTTATATTTATCCGATATTCTCTTGAGAACAAGCCGGTCGTTGAGATAGAGGATGGAAAGATTTTCGTTACCGCCACAGACCATGTCCTGGGCCGGCCACTTAAGATCGAAACAGATCTGATTACACTCGCTTCGGCCATTACGCCTTACAGGGATGAAAAGTTGGCGCAGTTTTTCAAAGTGCCTTTGAACGATGATGGTATTTTTGTCGAAAAGCACGCAAAGCTCGGTCCATCCGAATTCGCTACAGATGGTGTATTTCTCTGCGGGCTTGCGCATTATCCAAAGCCGATTGATGAGTCAATCGCCCAGGGTCAGGCGGCGGCTTCCCGTGCGGTGACACTGCTTTCACAGGAAACGATTCATACAAGCGGGACAGTAGCAAGAGTCGATCCTCAAATATGCAGTTCCTGCGGCGTTTGCGTTTCTATCTGTCCGTATTCGGCCCCGTCTTTTATCGCGGCAGATGCAAGGATGTTTCCCGGTAAGGCACAGATCAATCCGGTTCTATGCAAAGGTTGCGGGCTCTGTGTAGCCTCATGCAGGTCCGGCGCGCTTCATCTTCAGGGTTTTGATAATGACCAGATTTTTTCGCAGATTTTTGCATTGAACGAAGCAGTATAACCTCTGCTGATTTATGTATTTGATACCCGATTTGCTTGTTTGCCGGGTATCCGAAAGAAGGAGACTTTGAAAATGTCTGATTGGGAACCGAAAATCGTCAGTTTTTTATGCAACTGGTGTAGCTATGGTGCAGCAGATTTGACCGGTGTAAGCCGGATGCAATATCCGCCGAACATTCGGGTTGTCAGGATTCCCTGCACCGGAAGAATGAGCCCGAAATTTGCCCTTGCCGCCCTGAGGGAGGGGGCTGACGGTGTCTGGGTTTCTGGCTGACATCCCGGAGAATGCCATTACCTGGAAGGTAATTATCACGCACGTCGAAAGTTCGCTCTTTTTAACAGCCTCATGGAACATATGGGAATTGAGCCAGGCAGGCTTCATTTCTCATGGATCTCTTCCGCGGAATCTACGAAGTTTGTGAATGTAGTCAACGAGGTCACCGAAGCGGTCAAAGCATTGGGACCGAATAAACATTTTGTTAAGAACAAGGCCAAGGTAGCATAATTATGTTAGCATATATTGATAAAATTAAAGAAATATCAAAACGGCTGCTTAAAAGTTGCGAAGTCGATATGGTTATCGGTTTCCGCAAAGGAACCATGCCGATGATGAGTGAGCCTTTTTATGCAAAGACGGTTTCCGATGTAGAAAATATGGTTTGGGATAGCAGCTGCGGTATCAACCTGGCAAACTATCTGACGGACCGCAAGGAAAAAATTGGAGTGGTCGCCAAAGGCTGTGATTCCAGGAATATTGTAACTCATATTATCGAGAATAAAATCAGCAGGGAACAACTCAAGATCATTGGAGTGCCCTGCAAGGGGATGGTTGACCGTCGTAAGGTCATCGCTGCCTTCGATAAGGAGATCACAGAAGTTATCGAAGAAGAAGGCAAGATCACTGTCAAGGGCAGCGGCTTTCAGGAAACTCTTGCAAAAGCCGATGTACTGCAGGATAACTGCGCAATCTGCATTCATCGAAATCCCGTAATACACGATGAACTTGTTGCCGATCCGGTTGAGGAGCAGAAAGATATTGACCGTTATGAAGATGTCCGCAACGTTGAAGCAATGAGTCCTGAAGAAAAGTGGCGTTATTTTGACGATCTGCTGGCTACGTGTATCCGATGTTATGCCTGTAGAAATGCCTGCCCCCTCTGCTACTGCCCGACCTGTTTTGTGGATGAGTCAAAACCTCAGTGGGTCGGTAAGACATTGGATACCATTGATACGCGTACATTCCATTTTTTGAGAGCGTATCATTGTGCCGGCAGGTGTACGGATTGCGGTGCCTGTGTTCGGGCATGCCCTATGGGTATTGATGTCAGGGCATTCACCAAAAAGCTTGAAAAAGATGTGTTTGAGCTTTACGGATGGGAAGCCGGATTGTCGTTGGACGCCCGCCCGCCCCTTGACACTTTCAAGCCGGATGATCCGGAAAAATTTATAAAATAGCAGATGCCGGCTGGCAACTGTATGGTGCCCACGCGCAAATCAACAAGAAACGGAAAAAGTCATACCAGAAAAAGGGCAAAATGTTATGAAGGTCATCAAGATTGACAAGAAAAATTGGGCTGACGGTATCGAAAAATCAAGAAGCTCATATCGTCTGTTTGGCCCGGTAAAGGTTGAAAATAAAAATTTCGGTGAGTTTAAAGAGCTGGCTGCAGGCCAAATGCCTGACATGACGGCAACCGATTCCCACCTTTCGCCGAAAGCACTCTGTTTCCCGCCATCGGAAGTGATTATGGAGTATACTACGGATGAGACCAGCACGAATTATAACCTGATGAAAGTCCCGGAGAAGGATTATTCTCCAAGGGCTGTCATCGGAATCCGTCCCTATGATGCGGCTTCGTATCTCATTGCAAAAAAAAATTTTGATACTCCTGAATACCGTGACCCTTACTGGTGCGATGCTTATGAAGCCACTACATTCATCGGGCTTGCGGTAAACGAGCCGAGTGATTTTGATTTCAGTACGAGTACAAAATCGGGACCGTTTGATGAAAGTGGTCTCGATGTCCTGATGGTTGATGTGGGGGACAGCTATCTTGCAAAAGTCATTACGGATAAAGGGGACGCCTATCTGAAGGCAGCAGGCTGGGAGACCGAGGCTGGAGGCGATGCTGAAAAACAGATCGAAAGCCTGAAGAAAAAGGCGGAAGAGGCGATCGAGTCAACGGTATCTTTTGACAGGATCAGAGAAAAATCCATCATGGAATTGCATGCGGCCGATTTTTGGGAAGATGTGTCATTTGCCTGCCTGAATTGCGGGACCTGTACCTATGTATGCCCAACCTGCTGGTGTTTTGATATCCAGGATGAAACCAGGGGCAAATCAGGTGTGAGGCTGAAGGTCTGGGACAGTTGCATGTATCCTCTTTTTACGTTGCATACCACCGGGCATAATCCAAGAAACACAAAAGTTCAGAGAGTCAGGCAGCGCTTCATGCATAAATTGAAGTATTATTTGGATAAATATGAGGATGGCATTATGTGTGTCGGCTGTGGCCGGTGTATTCGTTCCTGTCCGGTTAATATAGATATCCGCAAGGTTTGCCAATTGATGAACGAATTGGAATCCGATACCGTGGCCTGTACGGTGCAGTAAATATAGGGGAGGAGATCTGTGCAAAATCCATATCTACCTTATCCGGTTCGTATCGATGATATCGAGATCGCTACCGAAGATAAGAGCCTGAAAACATTTAAATTTATCTTTTTAAACCCTGGGGATGAAGAAAAGTTTGCATACAAACCCGGTCAGTTCGCCGAGCTCTCCATCCCGGGAAAGGGAGAAATCCCCATTGGAATTGCTTCATCACCGGTAGAGAAAGGGTTTGTAAAGTTTACGGTAAACAGGGCCGGGCTTGTCTCAACGCATCTGCACAATATGAAGGTTGGCGATTTGATGGGCATCCGCGGGCCTCTCGGAAACTGGTATCCGTGGGATCTTTTGG
This sequence comes from Desulfobacterales bacterium, assembly GCA_046484745.1. Taxonomy (GTDB): domain Bacteria; phylum Desulfobacterota; class Desulfobacteria; order Desulfobacterales; family SURF-7; genus JAQYVL01. The sequence continues at coordinate 22,863 of JAWOIJ010000090.1, forward strand.
AGAGAAAAAATATTTTGATCGTAGGGGGAGGTTTTGCGTTTACGACACTCCGGTCTTCGATTGTGTATATGCTCGATCCTGCCAATCGCTCCAGATTCGGTTCCATTGATGTGGTTTATGGTGCGCGGACGCCGGGAATGCTTCTGTACAAGGATGAATTGATTGAATGGGAGAAACGGGACGATATCAACATGCATATCACGGTGGATGGGACCGATGACCCGGATTGGAAATATAATGTGGGTTTTGTTCCGCCGGTCACAGAAGAGAAAGCGCCACAGGGGGATGAGAACACGTATGCAATCGTGTGCGGTCCACCGATTATGATCAAGTTTACGCAACCTGTTCTCGAAAAGTTGGGTTATACGCATGATAAAATTATCATGTCGCTTGAAAATCGAATGAAATGCGGATTCGGCATGTGCGGGCGCTGTGGTATCGGAAAGGAACTGGTATGCAAGGATGGCCCTGTTTTTACCCTGGATCAGCTCAACCAAACGCCGAGGGAATATTAAAACCAATTATTTTCAGAATATTATAGTTGCCCGGCGGTTTGGTGTATCATCCATGGAAGGGATTACAGCGTTTTCATGTTGACAATGGTTATGGTTTATTATAAAAAAGTTGACTTTAATGTTAACGGGTCAATTAAAATAGGCAGTGAAGGCCTTAGAATAATAATTTATTAAAGGAGGGTTAATCAATGGCTGACGTGGAATTCAATGGCGAGACTTTTCCTGTTGATGAAGACGGTTTTATCATGGATTTTAATCTATGGTCAAAAAACTGGGTACAGTTTGTGAAACAGGAAGAGGGTATTGATGAGATGAACGAGGAACACTGGGTGGTTATCGATATTCTTCAGGATTATTACAAGAAAAACGGAATCGCTCCAATGGTTCGAGTTCTCTCCAAGTTGACAAAGTTCAAACTGAAACATATCTATGAACTTTTTCCGTCCGGACCGGGTAAGGGAGCCTGTAAAATGGCCGGTCTTCCGAAACCAACAGGGTGTGTGTAGTCCGCATCTTGCACAATAATTCAGTTTATGCAACAAAAGGCCCTGAATTTTCAGGGCCTTTTTTGTTAAAAGGGAAGATCGAAAAATTTTGGAGGGACATAAAGCCCGTGGGATTCCACACGTTTCTTTACCCCTGCCATATGTTCGGTCAGTGCTTTTTCGATCATGTAATTTTCAACAAATCTGGGAAGTAGCGTAGAAAATTGAACTGTAGAGGTAAATTTATATATGGTTTTTCGGCCATTTTGAAAAGGCTCTGCGATCATAAAGCCTTCAATGTTTTGTATCGTGTCGGTCGGTTCTTTCACGTTGATTCCGATCATGTTGTAGATCCTGACCTCCTCCGGTTTGATCAGCTGCCAGTCCTGCCTAAAACGGGATTCATCAAATAATACATCAAGCGTATACTGGAAATTAAATAGCGGAATGCTGACCTTGCATTCAATAAAGGATTGCCCGATAAGGCCTTTTTTTATCGGTTTCAGCTCAGCAATGATCTTATGGTATTCAACCTCGGAAACGAGTTCACCCATAAGCTTCCAGTCTTTTATAACCTGCCACACCTCTTTCGGCGGAGCATCGATCAGCAGAACCCCGACAATACGTTTGTGATTGGTAAAGTCATTGCTGGATAGCGTTTGCACGAAGACTTGAAGCTCATATGTCAGAAGCTTTTCCCGGTCAATAACAATGCCCGGTATTTTTATTTCAGCGGAATAAGCTGTTCCGGATAGTATAATGAATAGAAAAGGAATCAGAAGTTTCTTCATAAGGTATTTCTATATCCAGTCATATGATCGTTCAACCGCTTTCTTCCAGTTCTTGTATAGCCGGGTAACTTCTTTTTCGGGCATTTGAGCGTTCCACTCCCTGTCTTTTGACCAGTATGCGCTGAGAGCATCCTGGCCTTCCCAGAAGCCTACTGCCAATCCTGCTGCATATGCAGCGCCTAAAACAGTGGTTTCAGAGATTTTGGGTCTGATAACCGGAATGCCTAAAATGTCGGACTGGAATTGCATGAGGAGTTCATTTTTTACCATGCCGCCATCCACTTTCAGAGATTGCAGCCGAATTCCAGAATCCTTTTTCATGGCATCAAAAATCTCTTTGGTTTGAAAGGCTGAAGCTTCAAGAACTGCTCGGGCAATATGTCCTTTGTGGACATAGTGGGTCATGCCGATGATCAGCCCTCTTGCACTGCTGTTCCAGTGGGGCGCGAAAAGGCCCGAGAAGGCGGGAACAAAGTAGACTCCGCCGTTATTTTGAACTGTTTTTGCAAGTTCTTCAATCTCAGGTGATGTTGATATCAATCCAAGATTATCCCGTATCCACTGAACAAGAGATCCGGCTATCGCTATCGATCCTTCAAGGGCATAGGCGGCTTGTTGATGCCCGATTTTGTATGCAACGGTGGTCAAAAGCCCGCTTTTAGACTGAACGAGTTTATCACCGGTGTTCATCAGGAGAAAACAACCTGTGCCATAGGTATTTTTTGCCTCCCCCAGTTTGAAACAGGTCTGCCCGAAAAGGGCTGCCTGCTGGTCACCAAGGATTCCGGATATCGGCATTTTTTTTAAAAAAGCGCCTTCTCCGGGAATATACCCGTAGATTTCGCTGGAAGATCGGATTTCAGGCAGCATTTTTTCCGGTATGCCCATAAAATCCAGCATCTCATGATCCCACTGAAGCGTCGAGAGATTCATGAGCATGGTTCGGCTTGCATTGGTTACGTCCGTAATGTGAATGCCGTGTTTCGGTCCTCCCGTAAGCCACCAGATGAGCCATGAATCCATGTTGCCAAAAAGGGCGTCTCCGCTTACCGCATCTTTTTGAATACCGTCGATGTTATCCAAGAGCCATCTGATTTTGGGGCCGGAGAAATATGTGGCAAGGGGAAGTCCAACCTTTTCCCGGAAGCGATCCATGCCTTTATCTGCCGCAAAGTGTTTACAGATACCATCCGTCCGGGTATCCTGCCATACAATTGCGTTGCAGTAAGGGAGACCTGTTTTGCGGTTCCAGATTACAGTGGTTTCCCTCTGGTTTGTAACACCGATTGAGGCCAGTTCCGAATCGGTTATATTCGCCTTTTTCAGTGCGCCGTTGATGACTTTTAACGTATTGTTTTTAATCTCCATCGGGTCATGTTCGACCCAGTCGGGTTTGGGAAAGATCTGTCTGTGTTCCATCTGATCCATTGAGATCATATTGCCGGCTATGTCAAAGATTACAAAACGGGTGCTTGTCGTACCCTGATCAATAGCACCAACATACTTTTTCTTTTCAACCATCATTTTGATCCTCTTTCGTTTTTAATCCAAACATCTGCATGGTTGCAGTCAGCGGTCTTCCGAACAGAAAATCAAGCATCTCCGAGGCCTTGCTGCTTTTTTCAACAATAAGATGCCTTATGCTGCAGTCATACCGGAGCATTTCATTCAGTTGTTCCAGGGCCTCCTTTTTTTCGATACGATTACATTTTATTTGATCAGCCAGATCCGCGATTTTTTTATAGGAACAGCGGTTCTGATGATCCTGAATTAAATCGGACAAGTCCTCTATTCCGGATAAAAGTGTTTTTCGATTTATCCGGTTTTTATCATAGAGAAGCGATATTTCTCTTGTGTCCCAGCATTTGAGTTTTCGGCATTCTATCGGTCTGTATGTATAAATCCGGCACTCGGCATTGGATGGATCATAAAAGATGCACGCAGAGCTGTCTTTTTGGCTCTTAATTTTTATGATGTCCGTACTTGCAGGCGCGATCAGGTCCCGAATGTTGTCAAACGCAGGTTCGTGCTTTCGAATGGTAAACAGGAATTTGACCGGGATTTTGCCTTCTTCAATTTGTTTTTTGTCTTCTGCGTGAAGTGTCGGCCCACCCTTTTTACAGCAGACACCACAACGGATACAGGAAGATCTTGAGATGTTCACCGCAGAATCAGTAGGTCTGCGGAAAATTTTTGGCTTTCCGGTCATGCGTTAAACCCTGTCTTGCCTTTAATAATAAGACGTCCTCTTCATTGCGGATGGATGGTGCAACGCAGAGGACGTGACCTGAAAAAAGCAAATCAGTCTAGGAAATGGTATACGATATATATACTTTTACTATAATAAAAGAGAAATGTAAAAGCAAGGCTGTTATAAAGAAGATTTGCTAAAGATTCCCGTTGTATTCTTCAATAAAGCGTTGAAAAAAGGTTACCATGAAATCATGTCGATTTTCAGCTATTCGATAACCTTCACGGGTCAATATCCGATCCTTGATTTTGCAGAGCTTTATTTTAAATTCTCTGAATCCGGTATCATCCCGTGAATACGATTTTGTGTTTTGAATCTTATTTTCGGGATTATGCAGTCTAGCGCCAAGTTCTCCGGCAAAGAGATATGCCCGCGCAATACCCACTGCGCCGATGGCGTCAAGTTTATCGGCATCAAACAAGACCTTTGCTTCAATGGTTTCCGGGGTATGGGTTCCCCGAAAGCGATGAGTTCTGATACAGCCAATGATATTTGTTTTTTCTTTCTCGGAGAGGAGCAGATCGCTAATGATGGTTTGCGCCATTTCGGCGCCAATTTCAGCGTGACAGATCTGACCGTTTGATTTATCCTGCTGACATCTGCCAATATCATGCAAACTTGCTGCAATAAGCAGCACAGTCATATCCGCTTTTTCAATGGGACCGATATGTTCACACAGACGGATGACCCGCAGGGTGTGTTCCCAGTCATGACTTCCTCTGGCATCCTGAAATCTTTTTTTAGCTCTATCCCAGGCAATTTTAATCGGGTCGCCGGGGGGGGTTGGGGCTGCCGAAGGTCTTGTTGTGTCATTTTTAAAATCAGCAAAAGAAGATATTGCAGAGTCCATTTTTTTCATTTTATAATCCCACACGTATTCGCTTTTCCGGAGTTTCCAGGCGGAACAGCTTAATTTCTATAGAACCTTTATTCGTATTTGATCGTATATACGGCATCGGAGATGATTTCAATAGAGAAAAAAGGTCGGGCCTGATCAAAAATTCTTGCAACACCAAAGGACAGCGGATAGTGTTTTATGCTGGGGAAAATAGATTCTGACGGGATACTGATAAGGAGATGAAAATGGAACAGCCGGTTTTGTTTGAAATAAAGGAAAATATCGCAATTATAACGCTGAACCGTCCCAGTAAAAGAAACGCAATCGATCAGAATCTCATGATGAATCTACACAACAGTTTTGAAAGGTTCTCCAAAAATTCGGAAATTCGGGTCGGAATTCTCACCGGATCAGGTGATACCTTTTGCGCCGGATTAGATCTTTCAAGCCCGATAACCGGAAATATACTCGATCTTCTGGATATTTGGAAAGAGATCGACAAACCGATCATCGGAGCCATTAACGGGCATGCAATAACAGGAGGGTTTGAGCTGGCGCTGAATTGTGATTTTCTCATCGCTTCAGAAAATGCTTCTTTTGCGGATACGCATGCCAGGATGGGGATTCATCCCGGTTGGGGCGTAACCCAGCTGTTGCAGCAGGCTGTTGGTATTCGTATGGCAAAACAGATTTCGCTTTCGTGTCAGTTTTTTTCAGCACGGCAGATGCTCGATTCCGGGTTGGTGAATGAGGTCGTTCCCCGTGAAAAGCTTATGGAAAGGTGCATGGAAATTGCTCGGGATATTGCTTCGGCGAACCAGGAAATGCTTGGAGTCGTTAAAAAATTAATCGAGCAGGGAGGAGATGGCACCTACCGGGAGGGGCTGCTCAGGGAGCGCGAGGGCTTTATGAAGTTTTTGGCAAAGATAGAGGCATCGAGAAACTAAGCAAAGGAGAGGGCAGATGGGAAAATGGGAAAATGAAATTGAAGCGGCAGTTTCAATCCTGTCAAAAGCGAAAAGGGCAAGCGCTTCATCCGGTGCAGGCATGTCTGAAGAAAGCGGCATTCCGACCTTCCGTGATCCAGGTGGTCTCTGGGAGGAGATCAATCCCATCGAAGCAGGCACCGTCAGAGGGCTGATCAATACATTGGAAAAAAATGCCGGGAAAATTATACCTGTCTTTTTAAAGATGCTTGACAGTTTTGAAAAGGCGGAACCCAATCCGGGCCATACCGCTCTTTTTGATCTTGAAGAGATGGGAATTTTGAAAACCGTTATCACTCAAAATGTGGATAACCTTCACAAAGAGGCTGGAACTGCCGATTTAATCGAGGTCCATGGGAATTTGTTTCGGATGGTCTGCCTGAGATGCGGACGGCAAAAAACGGTTGATCGGAAATCTTATGTCAGAAGTATTCGAGATAAGCTGAAATCATTTACAGCATATGATTTTAATCGTCTGATAAGCCTGGCAGAGGTTTGTGACCATTGCGATTCAATCATGAGGCCGGATGTGGTGATGTTTGGAGAGGCGGTAAAAGGTCTGCAGCGGGCCTTTAACACTTCACTCCATTCGGATGTCATGCTGGTTTTAGGAACATCCGGCGTGGTCTATCCGGCTGCTTCGTTTCCCATAGAGGCAAAAAATAACGGGGCGCGGATTATCGTGATTAATCCTTCTGAGAATGGTTTTCAGAATTATACGGATGTTTATATTCCGATGAAAACCGGGGAGGCATTGCCGATAATTGTCGAAAAAATAAGGAATAACAAAGGAAAGAATTGAAATAACCAGTTGAAAAATTTTTTTTTTCTGATAATAATAAACAATTTATAGCCATACCGTATCCATCATTCCGGAGTTTTTACTGAAAGGCGGATCAGGATCAGTTTTCAAACATATTGCTGTAACACCATGTGATAACAGGACAGGTTGGGATAAAGACATGAATATGCCTGAACGAAGAAAAATGGAGCGATTCCCTCTTACGCTTGAAGCCTGCATGTCATACGTAGATAAAATTGAGGCGCAGGCGGATGATTTTTTTACAAAGGATATTTGTGCCGGCGGCGCTTTTATTAAAACAAAAAAGCGATTGCCGGTAGGAACGGATGTTAAAATTGATCTGGTTCTATCACTTCACAAACTGAAACATCTTTCCGCGAAAAAGTCTCATGTTACGATAAGAGGTGCGGTTATTCGTACCGGTGAAACAGGAATGGCCGTCTGTTTCGGCAATTATAAAATTATTCCCTGCGGGGATTAAAAGGACTTTATCCCCGAGCAATTGAATTCTTAAAAATTTCAGCACACGTCCTCGTTTTCCAATATCATGACATCTAAAATGGAAAGAAAAAGAGTGATCAGGCAGGATCAAAACACGTTGATTCATATTATCGGATCGAGTGCAATACAGAATGAACTGCTTGCATCATTCCTCAAAAAGGATACGGGATGCAGGTTCATGACAGGTGCCTTTAAAGATCTGGATAAAATTATCAAGGACGATTCTTCCCATACCAGTCTCATCTTGATTGACTGCATCGGAATCGATGGAGCCGGTATCTGGTCGCGTATTTTTACCGGAAACAAGTCCAAAGTGTCTCAAAATCCGATTGTACTTTTTAACGTCGACCCTGATGGCGGGATCGAACGGGAGGCTGTAAGCAAGGGCATCCGGGGGATTTTTTATCTGAATGATCCGATGGAAATTTTTCCCAGAGGGGTTCTTGAGATTCTAAAAGGAGAGCTTTGGTACTCCAGAAAAACCATGTCTGATTTTCTTTTAAAAAGAGGTTCTTTTAATAAGTATTCAGAGAGAGCCGCCAGTGCCCTTACATTCAGGGAGAGAGAGATCCTGATCGGTATCGCCTCTGGCGCCAGCAATAAAGACCTTGCGGCGGATTTCAGCATCAGTCTTCATACGGTAAAAACTCATATTTACAATATTTATAAAAAAATTAATGTGCCGAATCGGCTTCAGGCCGCTTTGTGGGCGGCACAGTATCTGTAGGACCGGTCCCCCATCGGGCTTGGTCTTTTTGCTGGATCAAAGAGCTTGATCCTCAAAACAGTTCATATGTTCGACTACTTAAACCGTTAAACCCGTCGCAGGCTTGAGGCCTGATCGAAAATTTTAAAACCTGTTCTAATCTTCTCGCATTATGAAAGTATGAGATTTCTTCCACCCTTCTCATACTTTTTCACTACGATTTTCCCAATACTAAATAAGAAATAAATAATGCCTGGTCCCGATTGTATCTAAGACAGTGAAGATGATATAATTTAGTCAACCCCGAAGAGTTCCTGACCATGATGATCATTTTCATGAATATTTGGGGTCAGTGATTTCAGGAGGTATTGATGAAAAAAGAAACCATACAAACCGGAACATTTTCAACAGGTATTCATAACTGGTTTTTCTATATTGCATCTATCATGTTGATTTACTGGATGGTTCTTATGTCAGGCAATCCATCGGCATATTCGCGTATAAACCAGACAGAGGAAGAAAAGTTAAAAGTCAACATTAGCCTGCCTGAGGCTCAGCCGGTATCTGAGAGTAAGGCCGAACCTTTGAGGCTTAATATCAAGAAGAGCCGAAAATTTGAGCCGATTATCAATCAGGTTGCGGGTCGTTACGGAGTAGACCCTGACCTTGTCCGGGCTGTCATCATGGCTGAGTCAAGCTACAATCCACTTGCGGTTTCCAATAAAGGAGCCATGGGCTTGATGCAGCTGATGCCGAACACTGCAAGAGCAATGGGTGTGGAGGACTGTTTTAACCCGGAACATAATATTGACGGAGGTGTCCGGTATTTGAAAAAACTTCTGAACCGTTATAACGGTGATATCGAGCTCGCTCTTGCAGCCTATAATGCAGGAAGCCGAAAAGTCATGGAATATCAAGGAGTCCCTCCTTTTAAAACAACCCGCCTCTATATAAAAAAAGTGAATGATTATTTCCAGTTCTACAAAAAACACTTGGGAACAGGTGTGAACAGAGTATAGAAACAGTCATTCATATTTGACAATCCTGTCCTCTTTATTGTATGTCTCCGCATTACACCGGAAATCGGAATCCGTAACAGATCCGAACAAAAATGATTGAAATCATTGAATTATTTTACTTGGATCGTTCGTTCCTATACAGCGTTAAACCCATTCAAAAACAACAGATTTTCCTATGAAACCCATTGTTGCCATTGTTGGAAGGCCAAATGTCGGCAAATCAACTTTTTTTAATCGAATCACACGCAGGAAAGATGCGCTGGTGGATAACCTCCCCGGAGTAACGCGGGATTGTCACTATGGAGATGCTGAATGGAGCGATAAAGCGTTTTCAGTAGTGGATACCGGCGGATTCGCTTCGAATGATGCAGACGAATTCGCCGAGAAAATACGATCACAGGTCCGCCGGGCTATTAATGATGCGGATACCGTTGTCATGATACTTGACGGCAAAGGAGGGGTTTCACCATTTGACGGAGAAATAATTGATCTGCTCCGTAAAGTTTCCATCCCTGTTTTTTATGTGGTCAACAAAATCGATGGGATTGAAAAAGAATCGGAACTTTATGATTTTTACAGCCTTGGGCTTGAACGTTTATACCCTGTTTCAGCCGAGCATGGTTATGGGATATCCGATTTCCTGGATGACCTTGTTCTAACGTTTTCAGATACAGGAACCAGGACGTCTGAAGAAATGATCAACCTTGCCGTTGTCGGCAGACCAAATGCAGGGAAATCATCTCTGATCAACCGGATACTGGGGGAAGAACGGCATGTAGTCAGCGATGCCCCGGGAACAACCCGTGATTCAATTGATTCGGTGTGTGAAGTTGACGGTAAACGATATCGCCTGATCGATACGGCCGGTATCCGAAAAAAAGGTCGTGTTTCACAAAAGCTTGAAAAGTTCTCCATCATAAAAGCGTTGCAAAGTCTTGATCATTGTGACGTCGCACTGATTGTAATGGACGCTTCGGAAGGCATAACGGAACAGGATATCCGGGTGGCAGGATATGCTCATGAGAGGGGATGCGGCAGTATTTTTCTGCTGAATAAATGGGATCTTGTCGAAAAGGATGATAAAACCGTCAAAGCGTATTACGAAAAATTGAGGGTGGAGGCCAAGTTTTTAAATTTCGCCCCTGCTCTGACCATTTCAGCTCTGACCGGGCGACGGGTGTCCCGGATTTTTCAACTGGTTGAAACGGTTTACCGGCAATACAGTACCCGTATCGGCACAGGTGCCCTGAATCGAATTATAGAAAATGCGATTCAAAAAAATGAACCTTCTTTGCACAAGGGTAAGCGACTCAAATTTTATTATGCGGCGCAGATATCCACAAAACCGCCCACTTTTATTGTTTTTGTGAATTTTCCCGAAGCGGTTCATTTTTCCTATCACCGTTATTTAATCAACCAGATACGGGAGCAGGCCGGACTGGATCAAACGCCAATTCGTTTATTTTTTCGGCTCAGAACCGGGCGTATTGAGTTTGGGGAAAAGAAGCGCGAGAAAAATCGTTCGACGAAAAAAGGGAAGTAATGGGGTTGACCAGTGGACCTTTTTGAATATCACGCCGAAAAGGATGCCGATGGATCCAGACCTTTGGCTGAAAAAATGCGGCCGAGGTCCCTGAATGAGTTTGTCGGTCAGGAACATGTTACCGGAAAGGGAGCATTGATCCGTCATGCTGTAGAAGAGGACCGTATTTTTTCCATGATTCTCTGGGGTCCTCCGGGATGCGGTAAAACCACTCTCGCATCCATCATTGCACGGGAAACCCGTTCCCATTTTATCCGTATTTCTGCGGTTCTTTCCGGTGTCAAGGCAATAAAAACCGTTATCGAGGAAGCTGAAAAGCAGCGAACTCTTTATCGGAAAAAAACAATTTTGTTTGTCGACGAGATTCACCGGTTTAACAAGGCTCAACAGGACGCATTTTTACAGCATGTTGAGAGCGGGCTGCTTACCCTGATCGGGGCAACTACTGAAAATCCATCATTTGAGGTTATCCCCGCCCTGATATCCCGTTGCAGGGTGATTGTTTTGAATCCCCTTTCGCATGAAGAGATCGCGATAATTCTTCAACGAGCATTAACGGAAGAAGAGAGAGGACTGGGCAAGAATCGTCTTGTGATTGAGCAAGATGCACTGAATCATCTTATCGCCATATCAGACGGTGATGTAAGAACAGCCTTAAACGGACTTGAGATTACCGCTTCACTCGTCCTTTCCGAAAAAGGAGCAGACGGTGATAAAGAAACCCATCGCATCAGCCTCAAGACTCTGGAAGACAGCCTCCAGCAGAAAGCTCTTCGGTATGATAAAAATGGAGAGGAGCATTACAATCTGATATCGGCATTTCACAAAAGCCTGAGGGGAAGCGATCCGGATGCCGCGGCTTACTGGCTTATGCGTATGATTTCAGCGGGTGAAAATCCACTTTATATTGGAAGACGCATGGTCAGATTTGCATCCGAAGATATTGGAAACGCAGATTCAAATGCGTTGAACGTGGCATTGAATGCGGTTGAAGCATTTCGATTTCTGGGGCACCCTGAAGGTGAACTCGCACTTTTGCAGGCTGCTGTCTATCTTGCAACAGCACCGAAGAGCAACAGCATTTATCAAACAATGAATGTCATAAAGTCGGTTTTGAAAAATACCGGCACCCTCCCGGTACCCTATCATATCCGAAATGCGCCTACATCATTGATGAAAGAGCTCGGGTATGGAAGGGACTATAAATATGCTCATGAATATAAAGATGCTTTTACACCCCAGTCCTATCTGCCTGACGAGTTGGAAGGGAAGATTTATTATTCTCCAACCCTGCGAGGATATGAAAAGACAATAAAACAGCGCCTTGACAAGTGGCGGAGCCTCAAGGAAAAAGCGCGTTCCGAAAAGAAATTTCAGATAGATAAAAAATGAAAGCGGTTTTGACCATACTCTTCATAAGAGCCACAATATTCTGCCTTTTTTATTCTTTGCGTCATGTTCTTTCAAAAGTGTCTGAAGTTTTTGAATAGAGCATCTTTTAAGAATATATCATATATCCAAACTGTTAAAGTTATTTGTTCCAAAAAGGATTTTTTTGGGTCCGGACAGTACAGGAATAACAGATAGACAGTTTATTTTTTGTTCCCTCCCGAAAGAACTTGACAAAAGGTATGGATATATTAAAAAAGACAGGGTGGTATGGATTTCATATCTGCGTGTAACGTATTACATGGTATACACATAAAGACTGGTGCGGTATTACCATGGAACAATGTTCTTCATTTTAAACAAGAGGTGTGCTACACAGGACAGCAGAAAATTTTATTGTCTTGAGTTTATAAAAGTCGATTGCATGTAACCTGACAGGTTTGTTTTTTTGTAAAAGATTAACCTCGTTGAAACTGGTAGAGAGGCGGAGGAAGATGAGAAAGATAATTGTTTTATTTTTAATTCTTTTAATCGGAAATGGAATTCCATTTGCCGAGGCAAAGTCAAAAGACCGGGCAAAGGTTACCATAAAAATCGCCACCCTTGCACCAAGGGGATCAGCTGTTATGGATGTTCTTGAAAACATGCGGGATAAGATAATGGAAGAGACCAATAACGAGGTCTACTTCAAGATTTATCCCGGTGCGATTCAGGGTGATGAAAAAGATGTCCTGACAAAAATGAGACTGGGGCAGCTTCATGGCGGAGCATTTACAAGCAACGGCATGGGCAGAATTGTGCCGGAGGTGAGAGTTACGGATGTTCCTTTTCTTTTTAAAAACTATGAAGAAGTTACCTATGTTCGGAGCAAACTCAAAGATAAGATGGAGAAGTTGTTTGATGAGAAAGATTTTGTTGTGATCGGATGGTCGGATATCGGATTTGTTCATACATTTTCAAAAGAGCCGATCACCTCTATTGAAGCGCTGCGAAAAATGAAAGTCTGGGTTTGGGGAGATGATGTGCTCAGTATGACGGTCTGGGAAAACCTTGATGTGACACCGGTTTCTCTTTCCATTACCGATGTAATGACTTCCCTTTCGACAAGGTTGATCGATACGGCTCCATGTACTCCTTTCGGGGCAGTGGCCTTCAGATGGTATACAAAATTTAATTACGTTACGGAAATTCCTTCGACCGATCCGTCTTCCGCGCTTATCGTTACGAAAAAAATATTTAACAAGATTTCTCCGGAAGGTAGAGAAAAGGTATTAAAAATTTCAGAAATATACCATGAAGAGATCATGCAGGCGAACAGGAAGGCAAACACAGACAGCCTGAAGGTTCTCAGAGATTCCGGTATCAAAATCGTTCCTGCAAATGAAGAGACGATCGCATTCGTCAATGATTTACAGCTTAAAGCGAGAGAGGCTCTTATCGGTAAACTGTATTCAAGAGAACTCCTCAATGAGGTTCTTGGATATCTGGAGGAATACAGGAAAATGCATCCTGAAAGCGATTACATAAGGATTCAATAGGTAAAGAATATGATCTGTCAAGAATGTGGGAAGGAAATCGATGATCATGCAGGGATATGTCCCGGTTGCGGGAAAGTCTTTTCAGGATCAGGAAATTTCTTCGATAAAATCGTTAAGGTGGAAGAGTTTTTTCTGTCAACCGTTTTGGGGCTGATGGTGTTCATGGTCCTTTTTCAGATTCTGCTCAGGAATTTTTTTTCAAGCGGGATCGCAGGTGGAGACTCGATTGTTCGACATCTGCTTTTATGGGTTGCATTTCTTGGGGCCGGGATCGCAACAAAAGGCGGGATGCATATAAAAATAGACCTTGCATCAAAACTGCTTTCCCAGAAAGGGGTTCAGATCGCAGGCACAATAACAAATATTTTTTCGGTTATTGTCGGCTGTCTCCTTGTTTATGCTGCCTATGACTTTGTAAAGCTTGAATATGAATCTCAGGGAGAGCTGCTCTTTTTTCACCTTCCGCTCTGGGTTTTGGAGATCATTATACCCATCGGTTATTTGATTATTACGCTTCGTTTTGCCTCAAAAGGGATTGAAGGTTTTCTTAAACTGATAAAGGAAAAGTAAATTGACGATACTGGTCTTTATTCTAATTACCATTATGGCGCTCATGGGGGCGCCAATATTTATAGTGATCTCCGCTTTTGCCATGGTTGGTTTTTATCTCACGGAAATCCCTCTGGCCGCTATAATTGTTGATATCTACAGTAATTTTTCAAGCCAGCCGCTTTTGTATACAATACCGCTTTTTACGTTTGCGGGGTATATCCTTGCAGAGAGCAAGACCTCCATTCGGCTGGTGAATTTTTCCAGGGCCATTTTGGGATGGCTTCCGGGTGGTCTGGCGATAGTAGCACTTTGCACGTGTGCTTTTTTTACCGCTTTTACAGGTGCCTCCGGTGTTACCATCATTGCTTTGGGAGGCCTTCTGTATCCTTCTTTAATCAAGGAGAAATACCCGGAAAACTTTTCTCTTGGACTGTTGACTTCTTCAGGGAGTCTTGGACTTCTTTTCCCACCGAGTCTTCCCATAATACTCTTTGGCGTTGTTTCGCAAACAAGTATCAATCAACTTTTTGCAGCAGGTTTTATTCCAGGAATATTTCTTATTATTCTTCTTGGATTGTATAGTATTTTCATCGGTAAAAAGAGTTCAGTTCCCAAGAGTAAGTTCAGTCTCGTAGAGGTCTTCAAAGCTGTCAATGAAGCCAAATGGGAGCTTCTTATCCCGGCTGTTGTTGTCGTGGGTATTTATGGGGGTTTTTTTACATTAGGCGAGATCGCGGCCATTACAGTTGCTTATGCCCTGATCATTGAAGTGTTTATTCATAAGGATATTAAAATCGCAGCCATTCCCTCTATTATGAGACGCAGCATGATACTTGTCGGAGGTATCCTTGTCATCCTGGGCGCTGCATATGGCCTTACGAACTATATGATTGACGCTGAAATCCCCATGGTCATTCTGGATTTCATGCAGCGTTATATCACCTCAAAAGTGGTTTTTCTGCTGACTCTTAATCTCTTTCTGTTGATCGTGGGATGTGTGCTGGATATCTTTTCCGCCATACTGGTTACTGTTCCTTTAATACTTCCGATTGCTGCAAGTTATGGAATCAACCCCGTGCATCTTGGGATAATTTTTTTGACAAATCTTGAGATCGGGTATTCAACACCCCCTGTTGGGATGAATCTTTTCATTTCATCCTTTCGATTCAACAAGTCTGTGCTTTCGCTTTACAGGGCGACCATACCGTTTCTGATAATTCTTTTTATCGCACTGATGTTTATAACGTATTTCCCGCAACTCAGTCTATGGCTTGTGGAGCATTTCAATATCAAGTAGTTTTCAATTTGAAATAGCAACCCGACCTTTTGGGTCAGGTTGCTATTTAGGGTCTTTGCCCTTGAATTAAAGCCGCCTCCGCCAGGCGGGCAGTGGATTATTGCGGTAAGGTAAAAGCATGAGCAACAGGGTTTACCACCTGCCGGTACAGATTTATTACGAAGATACGGATCATTCCGGAGTGGTATATCATGCAAATTTTTTGAAATATTTCGAAAGAGCGAGAGAGCAGGTAATTGGTATGGCTGAACTCGCCCGGTTATGGAAAGAGGAAGGCATTGGTTTTGCGGTGTATAAGGCGGACTTGCAGTATTCAGAAGGTGTGGAGTTTGGCGAATTAATTGATATTCGAACAACTTATAAATTTGATAGTGAATACAGGATGATATGGCATCATGAAGCATGGAGAAAGGGCGGAAAAAAATTTGCGGTGTCATGTGAGCTTCATCTGGTGTGTCTTGACGGAAATAAAAAGCTGAGATCCATTCCAGCCTTGGATCTTTGAAGGATGTTGCGGGTTGTCTCATCCAATTCAATACGGAGGCCATTTTCGAATCATGGCGTAATGTTCGCACCATGATTTCTCACCCCTCACGGTTTTGTTTTTCAAAGCTTCAGTTTTTTTCGATGTGATATAGGCCCTGCGCGTTAGATTTCCCGGGTAGCATGGTTTAGAGCGGTTGTCAGAAAAACGTTCCGTTTCGATGCGCCGAAGATGATGAACCTCATTTGCTGGTTTACGGATGTTGATCGTTTCTAAACTCGCTTTGCTGAAATTAAAAAACCAGCCGCTGCGCGGCTTCAAACAGTTTTAATTTCAATGCTCCGCTTCTTGAAAAAACGACAACAACATCCGTAAAAGGCTTCACTCGGTTTCATCCTCTTCGGCTTCAATCGGAATAGATTTATGACAATCACTATATTCAGAAAATTTTTTATTAATCGCAAAGAACAGGTCTACATTTTCAAGAAAGAGATCGACCAGACGTGGATCAAAATGTTTTCCTTTTTCACTTTTAATGCTTTCAATTACCTGTTCATTCGGCCAGGCTTTTTTATACACTCTGCTGTGGCTCAATGCGTCAAATACATCCGCAAGCCCTGTGATTCGCCCATAAATATGAATATCTTCCCCTTTTAATCCTTGGGGGTAACCACTTCCATCCCATTTTTCGTGGTGTTGCTGAGCAACTATCGTGGCGGCTTTTAATATTTTCCGTTTGGAATTTTTCAGAATTTCGTGGCCGATTCCACTGTGGTTTCTGATAATCGAATATTCATCGATCGAAAGTTCTCCCGGCTTATTTAAAATGTTATCGGGAATTCCGAATTTTCCAACGTCGTGCATGGGTGAGGCCAGTTTTAAAAGCTCGGCTTCTTTTTCTCCGAGGTTTGCCAGAATAGCCATCTGGTAGGAAAATTCGGCAACCCGTTGAACATGTTTTGCAAGTCCTTTTGAGCGCGTATCCGTAAGTTCTCCAAGGGTAAAAATAATTTCTTTCTGCGTATCAACGATTTCTTGAGACAGGTAGATATTATCAAAAACAATGGCTACATTTGAGGAAAAGACCCTGATAAGATCTCTTTCAAGTTCGGTCAGTTCTTCGCATCCGTTCAGGTAGATGATGTTTTCGGAACCGGTTTTTGTGCAGAAATATCCGATGTAGGCATTCTGAATAAAAATTCCTTTTTTTTTCTCAAGGGCAAGCTGCAGTTGCATCTTTATGTTTTTAGGAAGTGTTTCAAAGATACGCTTGTTGATAAATTTTTCAAACTGACCGGTTGCTGCGAGGATGTAAAACCTGTTGTTTTCGTATAATGCCGCAAAACCGGAGGCCTCACGGTGTAAGGCGTCCTCGTCAAGATTGATGATGGATAACATTTGATCCAGAACGGCGGCTGTAAAATTTTCGATGGAATGACTACTGAAGATATGTTCGGAAGATTTAAGGACCAGTTCCAAAACTCTGCGGGTTTTGTCAATTGTTATAAGATCTTTGTAGGCTCGAAGGGACGCTGTTATGGTTGTGTAAAGTTTCCGGGCGCTGAGTTCCGTCTTTTCTCTGTATTCATTGATGTCATATTCCATTATAATATTTTGTTCCGGAGCTTTTCCGGGTTGCCCTGTGCGAAGAATGATGCGAACAAATCTGTTTTTTAAGATTTTACGGATATATTGAACCACTTCAAGCCCGGCCTCGTCTGTTTCCATAACGACATCCAGAAGGAGGATCGCGGTATCCGGATGCTCCTGAATCAGTTTTTTGGATTCTTCGCCCGAATACGCACTTAAAAATTCAAGTTTGCGGCCGTCAAAAGCATAGTCCACAAGAACCATCTTTGTGATCCGGTGAACCTCTTCCTCATCATCCGCTATCAGGATTTTCCACGTTTTTTCAGGTTTTTTTTTCATGTTTTCAGGCCACAACAAAATCGTCTTTCTCTTGTTCTATTTCATTCACACACGTATTGGTCTTCTTGATACAGGACCACCCGGGAAATATTCTGTGTAAGGAAAGTTTGAAAAGATGTTTTACAGCGCAATTTAAAATAAGTGTTCAAGGGAAGAATTATTTTTAAAATACCGAAATGCCCTGGTAAAGATACGGATGATATTTTTATTTTGCTTATAATAACAATAATCATTGAAAAAATCAATTCAACAAAATTTATTTCATTGAATTTTATCAGAAATCAATTTTTTGTCCAATGGAATGTAATGGGAAATATTACAGACTCTTTTGATTTTTTTAAAGGTTTTTGATATCTGTTCTGGGTATTGTAAAACCGCCTTCTTTATTAACCAAGAGCCGGCCTGAAAGAGCTTAAAATGTATATTAGAATTAAACTATAATAAAATCATATCATTATTATAGTTATGCTGTCCAGGAACGAACCAGTAACATCATGCGGACTTGAAATTTTTTCCCCGGGTGTGACGAATTTCATACGGTTATCGTGATTCATTTCATTGCATTTTGATGATTCATGGAGTATAGGTCTAAGCCATATTGGATAGAAGAAAGAGCTCAATGATTTTTAATCAACCAATCTGATGTTTCAGATCCCAACAAGAACAAAAAATAGGAGGAACAAATCATGAAAAAAACAATCGCATTTGTAATCGGAATTCTTTTTATTACTGTTTCAATCTCTTTTGCTGGATCAGAAGTATCCGGCGAGGTGGTCAACAAGGCCAAAGTTGAAAAATCTGCTAATATTGCCCTCGGCAAAGGCGCAAAAGCCAGCATGGGTTCTGTTAAAATGAAAGATTCAAAAGTGTCCGGCAAGGTGGTCAACAAGGCTGATGTAAAAAAATCCGCGAATATCGCATTGGGTAAAGGCTCAAAAGCAAACATGGGTTCGGTAACCATGCAAGGCTCAGAAGTATCCGGCGAGGTGGTCAACAAGGCCAAAGTTGACAAATCTGCCAACATCGCTCTGGGTAAAGGCTCAACAGCCAATATGGGTTCTGTAGCGATGAAGGACTCAAAGGTGTCCGGCAAGGTGATCAACAAGGCTGATGTTGACAAATCCGCGAATATTGCTCTGGGTAAAGGCTCAACAGCCAATATGGGTGCGGTAACCATGAAGGACTCAAAAGTATCCGGCAAGGTGATCAACAAGGCCGATATTGGCAAATCAGCCAACATCGCCATTGGAAAGGGCAGTGAAGCCAGCATGGGTTCCGTGACAATGGAATAAGCGAGAAAGATAGACACATTTCATCTCTCAGGCAGGTCTGGAGTGAAATCCGGCCCTGCCGGGAGTATCAATTTGCGCATATGCTTTCCTTGCAATCCAGCAGAACGTGTAGGGGCATTTTTTATCTTATTTCTCGGGCAGATTTTACTTTCGCGAATCCTCTTTTCAGATATTGATGCTCACAACGTCTTGTGATAAAAATAATGTATGCAGACTCAATCTTTTTTGGCGGTCTTCGGATGAAATCACCTGAAAGAGGTAGCTTGAGATGCGTTTTAACGATAATTTTAAAACGATCCTGAAGGAAACAGGAGGGCATTATGCGGCATAAATGGATCAGTATCATCATCATGATCATGTTTGTCAGCCTGATCGGCAGTGGCAGTGTTTTTTGCGGCGATTTGGATGACGGCATAGATGTCGATGATAACATCAGCAGTTATGATGATTTAGGCAACCCGGAACAGAATATAAAATTTATCAAGATGAACGCCAAAAGTAATGCCAAAAGAAAGCAAAAGCTGGTTGAAAAAGGTTTGGCGGAAGATGACGGTCCCGGTGGAAAGGGTGGCGGTGCCATGAACAGCGTTATCATGGGACCCGGCTCAAATGTAAGAGGGGACATCATTATCATCGACGAATCCAAGGGTGATAAAACACAGATCGTAGACTGAATAAACATAAAATTGTAACGGTTTGAGTTTTATGTTGTATAACTAAGGATCAGTTGAGGTGGCGTTGCATTGAATGATTTAAGATTCAGACAAGGAGAGAAATGAAACACTTAACAGGGGAGATTTTCAATTCAATAGAGATTCGGTTCACCGTTTTATTGCTATCTGTCCTTTTTTTTCTGGTTTCTTGTGCCACCGTTGATCCACGGAAAGTGGATGTGGAATTAAAGGAGGAACCGCCCGCGCAGAAAATTACTTCCTTTACCGAAGCATTGACAAAGCTTGGAATGATGACTGAAATTTATGAGACAGAAACCCTGAGAGTTCAGAGTAAGGATATTGCAGATAATACGGGAACTGCCGGAGCGACCGGAGGAGAAATCCCGAGAGATGTTACGGAAATGTTGATGAGCACCCTCAACTCCATCGGCGGGAAAGTAATATTTATTCCATATAATCCTGCATTTATACAGAATCAAATGGTAACCGGCTATTCAACCTTTGAAAATAAAACAATTCCCGATGTGGTTATAACGGGCGGAATTACCGAATTCGACAGGGGGCTTGAAACAAGAGGAAGCAATGTCGATGTCGGTGCTGCTGCAGATTTTACAGGTGCTCCCAAATGGGTGCCATCAACTACTGCCGGTGCCGAATACAGTGCGGGCGATAAAACCGGCCTGGCAAGTATCACGATTGACTTTAATATGATCGACTTCCAAACCATGTCGGGTGTTGCCAAGATGCAGACTGTGAATACCATTAAAGTTTCCAAAGCGGTAAGTGAGAAAGAACTCGGGATAACGCTGTTCGGCCCCACTTTCGGGTTAAAAGGATCGATCAAGAAGGTTCAGGGGCGGCACGCGGCAGTGAGACTTCTTGTGCAACTCAGCATGCTTCAAGTGATAGGCAAGTATATGATGGTGCCATACTGGAATCTTTTGCCTGAAGCGGATCCGGACCCGGTAGTTGTGGAGTCATTGAAAAAATCATATTATGCCATGGATGAAGCAACTCGAATCATAAAACTTCAGGAGCTTCTTTTTATTCAGGGATATGATGTGACGATAAGCGGTGAAATGGATCAGGGAACGTTGGATGCCCTGCAGAATTTTAAGCCGGGGGCAAAAACGATTGACAAGGATTTATACCTTGCTGTCTTTCAGGCGGTTCCCATTACAGACGAAGTGCTTGAAAGGCGCATTGCACTGAACAAGGCTTATGCTGAAATGTTAGATGAAGCAGATTCTGCTTCCGTAGAGCAGGATCTCCAACCACCGCCTGCGCAGCAGGCAATACCCAAGGAATCAGTTGAACCGTCTAAGGGCGCACCGGAAGTTGCTGCGGCAGCTCCTGTTCAAAAGGAAGAAAAGAAGCCGTCGAAAGAGAAAAAAATGAGCGGATCCGTGCGAGAAGGATTGGGCGGCAGAATGTTAACGGATGATGAATGGTAGAAAAATGAAAGGGTATACATCGAAAATTCGGTTGCTTCTGTTTGCAGGATGTTTTCTTTTTTCCCTTTATGCAGTATCCTGGGCCGGTAATAAGGCAATGGTAGAGCAGAGAACCAGGGAACTGGATGAGCTGAACAAACAGGCTGTTGAGCAAATTCCGGATCTGCCGCAAGATGGGACGGTTGAGCTCAAAGCAAACGTCAAACCCAGAGAGGGGAAGATTCAGTTTGATATCTACCATCAGAAAATTTACGATGAAAAAGAAAAAATAGCAGAACTGGATAATGGCAGCAGCTCTGATCATGGGACGGTTCAAGAAGGAATTGTCGATATCAATAATAAAAAAGATACTTCAAAAGAAGGGGAGAAAATAGAAAATGATCCCGAAGATAATTAGGAGTTTGATTGTTATTTCAGTGTGTATCGGTGTTATGGCGCCTTCCAGCTGGTCCGGGAACAAGAGGATAATGACAATAAGGGCTGCCAAGGTTATGGCGGAAAGAGCTATCGTCGAATCTATTTATGGGTTGAAATTGAGGGCAACGGAAGAAGTAAAAGATATGATCCCTGCAAGTTTTGAAGGATCGACTGAAACCAAGACTCAGGCCGAGATCAAGGGAATTCAATATGATGATATCGTCTATGACCAGGAAAAAGATATTGCCAAAGTTACGGCATCAGTGTCACTGGATACAATAACCAATATCGACGGAAAGACGTTGGACCTTAAAAATAAGGTTTATAAGCGTGTAGGATTTGCCACGTCAACACCGGAAATGGCCGGACCGATTAGAGCGCTTCGTGCGGCAGAGCTGGATGCCTATAAACAGCTTATCAAGCAGATCGTCGGTTTCACACTGGAAAGCCAGACCAAGGTTGAGAACTATATATTGAAATCAGACTTGGTCAAGACCAAGGTCCTTGCAACGCTCTACCTCGCAGAGCTTAAGGATTATGGTTGGGACAAGTATGGTGACGCCTATGTAAAAATGGTATTGAACGTAAGTGATATATCTGAAATTATCGGTGAAGGAATTGTTGGTGAAGCACAGATTGTTGAAGTGGAGGGGCAGGGGTCTCAAGAGGACGATTTTAAGGCAGCCCAGGAATCCGGCAAAAAGAAGGCGGCCCAGGAACCAGCTAAAAAGAAATAGCCCGGATAATCCGAAGAACATAAGATTTGATAGGCCACGGTTGTTATCGATCCCCAGGAGTTTTACACGGTGCGGTCAATACCAAGCCGTGGTTTTTTTTGGTAAAAAAGGCTATGGTGTCCGATTTGAAAGGACTTTGGACAAGCTCGTTTGATTTCCGAAAATATCGTGATCCGGGAAAGTTGACGGTTTGTAAAAAATTAAAGATTTACTAAATTTTTTTTAAAAAAAACGACCGTAAGGGGCTTAAACGGAGAAAATGATTAAAAATGGATCGATTTTATTAAAAAACTTGAAGATTCACTAAAAAATTTTAAAGTGCAATTTTCGAATATAATATCTTATAATTATTGATTTTAATTGATATGGGGCTCTTTTTTTTTAAATAAGGGCATGATCAGGATGATTTTTATATTTTTGAATTAAAAAACCTATTATTTTAATTATTTATCGATAAAATTTTAATTTTTCACTGGTTCGGTTGGAACAGGCTCATCTTGACATTTTTCAATTCTTATGATTTTTCACCCCTTTCAGCCCAAAGTTGGCTGATCGGTGCAATGAAATTTGAAGTTACTTGAGACACGTTCATAAACGTTAGAAAGGGAACTTATGAGCTTTCGAAAAAGATTATCCTCGGATGAATTTGTGGTATTAGCTGAGATGGACACTCCAAAAGGGGTGGATATCTCCAATCTGGTAACCAACGCTCGCAGAATTAAAGGACGCGTTGATGCGGTCGTGATTCCTGACATGGACAATGGCGTCATGAGGATGAGTTCAATTGGCGGCGGCGTTCTGATGCATCAACAAGGAATGGAGGCGATTATCCATCTCTATTGTCGGGATCGTAACCGAATGGCGCTCCAGGGAGATATTCTTGCCGCTCATGTGCTTGGGATTCAAAATCTCATTGTTGTTCACAGTGAAGAAATGGATAAGGGCGATCACCGTGATGCAAAACCGGTGAATGACCTTGATGAAGTCGCGCTTATCAAGGGGATCAAATCTCTGCAGGACGGCGTGGATATGGCAGGCTTCGAACTCAGCGGAAGCCCGAAAATGACCATTGGTTGTACCATAACACCCTATGCCGATGAAGAAGCACTGGAAAGAGAATTGGAACTCGCCCAGAAAAAAGTGGAAGCAGGAGCACAATTTATTATTTCTCCTTCTGTATTTGATATTGAGCATTTTATAGTTTTCATGGAAAAAGCCAAAGCACTGGGCGTTCCCATCATTCCGACTATTTTTCTGCTCAAGTCCGTTGGGATCGCGAGATACATGGCAACCTATGAACCCGGGGCTCATATTTCGGAGAATCTGATCAAGCGTATCCGAAAATCTCCGGATCGGGAATTGGAATGTATTCGAATCGCGGGTGAGACGATAGCGGAGCTGAAAAGTCTTGCCCAGGGAGTTAAAATTCAAACCCTGGGATGGGAGCATCGGTTGCCTGCTATCCTGGATCATGCAGGGATTTAACGCGTTCTTAACCCCTTATTTTAGGAGAGATGGATTGTTTTCGCGTTGAGAAGTGACAAGATTTTCACCAAGAGAATGCATCTCAAAGTTTTTTCGCAATTCAAATAAAAAAGCCGGATTGATAACAGGAAATGGAAAATCAAAAACCAAATCAAAAAAATAATAAATTGCTCATCATTGGCGGCGGTGTCGGTGGTATCAGAGCCGCACTTGACCTGGCAGAAGCCGGCAGAGATGTTGTATTGATCGATCGTTCGGTATCCATCGGTGGTCTGATGACGCAGCTGGACCGAACTTTTCCAACCAACAATTGTGATTTATGCACATTGTCGCCCAATTTGTCGGAAAACGGCCGTCAGCATCATATCGAGTTGCTGACGATGACGGAGTTGACAAAACTGGAAGGAGAAGTCGGCAATTTTAAAGTTACTCTCACAACACATCCCAGGTACATCGATTTGGAGAAATGTACGGCATGTGGAGATTGTTATGAACAATTCAAGGAGTGCGTTCGATTTCAGCCAGGACTGGATCATCGCGCACCTACCTGCATGCGTTATCCCCAGGCAACCCCCCAGGCATATTCCATTGATATGGATAAATGTAACAATATCGATGGCCTGCTTAAGGTTTGCAAGAGCGGTGCAATTGTTCCGGATGATACGGAGAGAATCAAGACAATTGAAGTCGGTGCGATTGTTCTTGCAACAGGAGCCGAGTTGTTTGATCCGTCTGTACTGGATAATTTCGGTGGGGGAACCTATCCGAATGTGATCACCGGTTTGGAATATGAGCGGATCATGTCTGCTTCCGGACCGACCTTAGGGAGTCTGGTCAGGCCGTCGGATGGCAAACAGCCCCAGAAGGTCGCCTGGATTCAATGTGTTGGTTCTCGGGGAATCAACAAAGCAGATGTTCCATATTGTTCCGGCGTTTGCTGCATGGTTGCACTGAAAGAGGCGATTGTCACAAAAGAACGGTTTCAGGACGATATTGATACGACAATTTTTTATATGGACATGAGGACTTCCGGAAAGGATTACGAGCGCTATCGGAATCGTGCGGAAAACGAATACAATGTGAAATTGATCCGGAGTCGCCCCCATACAATTACCGAGGATCCGGTTACAAAGAATCTCTTAATTTCCTATGCATTGGAGGAAGGCAGCACAAATGTAACCGAAACCTATGACATGGTTGTCCTCTCCACGGGCTTCCGGCCTTCGGATGAAATGACAGCATTGTCCAAAGAATTGGGAATAGAATTAAATTTTCATCGTTTTGCCCAGACATCAGGCTTCTCCCCGGTTGAAACCTCCAGACCGGGTATATATGCATGTGGTATTTTTGAAAGTCCAAAAGATATTCCCGAAACCATGGTGCAGGCAAGTGCTGCCGCATGCATGGCATCAGGCAGTCTGGACAACTTAGGCAATATGCCCGTTCCTGAGGAGGAAGTCATTCCTGAAAAGGATGTAATGGATCAGGAACCCAAAATTGGTGTTTTTATTTGCGACTGCGGATTTAACATTGGTGGCGTGATTGATGTTGAGGAAATTGAAGCCTTTGCCAGAGTATTGCCAAATGTAGCGATATCCGAGGTGGTCGGCCATGGCTGCAGCCGTGAATCAATGCTGAGGATACAATCAAGCGTTGAGAAACATAAACTGAACCGGGTTGTCATAGGCGGCTGCTCCCCGAGAACCCATGAAGCAAAGTTTCAGGATTTGATTCGCAGGGCAGGTTTGAACAAATATCTGCTGGAAATGGCGAATCTTCGGGATCAGAATACCTGGGTGCATAAACACAATCCGGATTTGGCAACGAAGAAAGCCAAAGATTTGATTCGAATGGCTGTTTTCAGTGTTGCGTTACGCCATCCCCTTACCGACCATCTGTTGCCCGTGAATAAAGATATCCTCGTGGTCGGTGGTGGGGTGAGCGGAATGAGTTCCGCATTGAGTCTTGCTGAACAGGGATTCAAGGTCTATCTGGTTGAACAGGCAGCGACTCTGGGAGGACTGTCCAAAAAAGTAAATCGAACGCTTACCGGAGATAATGTTCAGGAGTATCTGCAGGATCTGATTGAAAAGACAGTAAAACATGAACGCATTGAGGTTCTGACAGGAACCACCATTGTAGACCACAAAGGCATGCCCGGCATGTTTACCACCGGTGTTCAGGTTGCTCCCCGAATGTATTACAGGCAGATTAAACACGGTGCGGTAATAATCGCTACCGGTGCGGTGCCGAACCGTCCTGAAGAATACCTGCTCGATGAACATGAGGCGGTTATGACCCAGATGGAACTGGATTCGGTTCTTGAAAATCATCCTGAAAGGGTTAATGCATGGGATTATATCGTGATGATTCAGTGCGTGGGTTCCCGGACTCCGGAAAACCCGAACTGTTCCCGAATCTGCTGCCAGACAGCAATCAAGAATGCCTTGCGAATCAAGGAAAACCATCCGGAGTCCCAGATTTTTGTTCTCAATCGGGATATTCGAACATATGGGTTTCAGGAAGACTACTATCGAAAAGCCAGGGAAAAAGGTGTGATCTTTGTTCGATATGAAGCAGACGCAAAACCGTTGGTGAAAGAGGATGGTAAAAAGGTCGCCGTGGCTTTCCGGGATCCAATTCTGGAACAGCAAATTGAAATTTCAGCCGACTGCCTGGTATTAAGCACCGGTTTAATTGCGGATGATGAAGCAACGGAAGATCTTGCCATGATTTTTCATCTGAACCGGACGGATGATGGTTTCTTTCTTGAAAATCATGTCAAGTTGAGACCGGTTGATCTGAATGTGCCGGGGTTTATGGTAGCCGGAACCGCACACAGCCCTAAAGATATCCGTGAGAGCATTGCCCAGGCTCAAGCCGCAGCCGGTCGTGCCTTAACCTTTTTGGCAAAAGAGACGATCAACCTTGGCGCGGGTGTCGCGAAAGTAGACGGAAAAAAGTGTGCTGCCTGCCTGATATGTGTTCGTGCATGTCCATATGACATTCCATTTATAAATGCTGAAGGTTATTCAGAAATCGATCCAGCTCAGTGTCATGGATGCGGAGTTTGCGCTGCTGAGTGCCCTGCCAAGGCTATCCAGTTGATGCAGTACGAGGATGACATGATCTCCGCCGAGCTGAATGGACTTTTAGAAAGGATATTGTAATATAATGGGAAATTTTGAACCTGTTATCGTAGCTTTTTGTTGTCATTACTGTGCCTATACTGCTGCTGATATGGCTGGCAGTATGAGGCTCAGTTATCCTCCAAACGTGAAAATCGTCAGGGTTCCCTGCACAGGGAAGGTAGATACAAAACATATTCTGCAAGCCTTTCAGCAAGGCGCTGACGGTGTGTACGTTGCCGGCTGTCTCGAAGGAGATTGCCATTTTAAAAATGGTAATATCAAGGCTGCCCGGCGAGTGGCGCTAGCAAAAAAACTTCTTGGTGAAATCGGTATTGAAGAAGAACGAGTTGAAATGATTACAATGTCAGCCGGAATGGGTGAACGTTTTGCTCAGACTGCCACTGATATAACAGAAAAAATTCGTAATATGGGACCCAACCCGGTTACAAACGTCCGGGTAGGTTAAACGCAGCCAACTTGGCGTTAGGTGTCCAAAAAAGGAGAAGCAAGTAAATGATTACAGCTGAACGAAAACCAATGAAAGAAATTTTGGAATACATCAATCCATACAGTCGTATTCTTCTCGTTGGTTGTAATGAATGTGTTACCGTGTGTGCCGCAGGCGGTCGAAAAGAAGTTGGATTGTTGTCTGCCGGTCTCCAGATGGCTTTCATGAAAGAAGGCAGAACATTGGAAGTGAAGGAGATAACACTTGAACGACAATGTGACCCTGAATATGTAGAAGAACTTGTCACGCAAATCGATCAGGCTGAAGCAGTTCTTTCCATGGCGTGCGGTTGCGGAGTCCAGGAAATTGCAAAGCGTTATTCAACAAAGCCTGTATTTCCCGCCGTGAATACGAAATTCATGGGGGCATCTGAGCGCCAGGGTGTATGGGCGGAAAGATGTCGAGGGTGTGGCGATTGCCTTCTCGGTTTAACCGGGGGGATTTGTCCCATTGCCCGTTGTTCCAAACGAATTATGAATGGGCCCTGCGGCGGCTCGACCAAAGGCAAATGTGAAATAAGCCCTGATGTTGACTGCGCCTGGAATCTTATTTGGGAAAGATTAAAGGCATTGGGTCTGGAAGGTAAATATGAAGAGATAACAGAATCCAAGGACTGGCGACCTAGCTGGCATGGCGGACCCCGCAGGATTATAAGGGAGGACATGGCAGAATGAAAACTGAAAGTATTGTAGAAAAAGTTATAAAATCAGGGCAGTTGGTGGTAACTTCCGAATGTGGTCCACCCCGGGGCGCGAATCCCGACAAGGTGAGGGAAAAGGCCGAAATGTTACGGGGCTATGTGGATGGAATCAATGTGACAGACAATCAGACTGCAATGGTTCGCATGTCCAGCCTGGCGGCTTGTATTATTATTAAGCAGATGGGTCTTGATCCGATTCTCCAGATGGTTTCAAGAGATCGAAATCGATTGGCCATGCAGAGTGATATCCTCGGTGCTTACTCCCATGGCATCAATACCATGTTATGCCTGTCCGGGGACCATATCCATTTTGGAGACCATCCTATGGCGACAAATGTGTATGATCTTGATTCTGTTCAGGCGATACAGATGGTTAAAAAAATGAGAGATGAAGGAAAATTTCAGGGAGGAGAGGATATCGACAATCCACCGAAGATGTTTATCGGAGCCGCTGCCAATCCTTTTGCAGATCCTTTTGAGTTAAGGGTTGCCCGTTTGGCCAAAAAAGTAAAAGCAGGGGTTGATTTTATTCAAACTCAGTGCATTTATAATATGGAAAAGTTCGAAACTTGGATGAAAGGGGTTTGTGACCGAGGTCTCCATAAAAAAGTGGCGATTCTTCCCGGCATTACACCGATGAAAACGGTTGGAATGGCAAAATATATGAAGAATCGGGTTCCTGGCATGGATGTTCCGGATGAAATCGTAAAGCGGATGGGTGGGATTCCCAAAGAAAAGCAAGCCGAAGAGGGAATAAAAATCGCCGTAGAACAGATTGAACGGCTGAAAGAGGTTGAAGGTGTGGCAGGATTTCATATCATGGCCATTGAATGGGAACAAAAAGTACCTGAAATCGTTGAGCGGGCCGGACTTCTCCCCAGACCAAAGTTTTAAAAAATACAATTCTTGAAATTAGAAAATTATGGCTAACTGTTTGTAAAAGGAGACAAGAAAATGAGTGATAAGAAATTCATACTGGTAGTAGATGATGATCCGGATTTGGTAGAATCCGTTTCCATGAAACTGGAAAGTGAAAATTTCACGGTTGGAAAAGCCTATGATGGAGTTGAGGCACTGGAAAAAATTAAGGAAAAACAACCGGATCTGGTTTTGTTGGATGTGATGATGCCTAATAAAAACGGTTATGATCTATGTGAGGAGTTAAAGAGCGATGCCCAGTATAAAGATATTGTTGTCGTACTTCTCACAGCCGTGGGAGATGCCGTGACTTCTACCAATTATACACATATTGATGGCAAAACCAACATGGCCGATGATTTTATTCCCAAACCAATTGATCTTGATAAGCTTGTTGAAATCATAAAGGATAACCTCGAATAAATTCACGGCTACATGATTTTTTCGGGTAATTACGGAATAACTGCCTGACGGAAAAAATCTGTCTGGAATAGGGATCGTTTCCTGTTGTTTTTTTTGATTATATTATGAAAGGGGAACTGCATCTGCCATGGAGAAGGACAGACTCAAGGGTATTAATATCAGCTCAGAGCTTGTTTTGCTGAATATTTCCGGGGTTGAAAATTTTTTTGTTTCAGTCTCTCCTTTTTTCCAGGCTTTAAAAAAGAATAAGATCAATACACCCTTTCTCTCAACCACATTTTCCGCTAAGGGGGGGGCGGCTGTGTCCTGTTGCTTTGCAAAGGAAGATATAGAACGGGTAAAGGAAATTGTTCAAAAAAATGACAGCCTCAAGAAAAATGCCTATTATATCCATGAGGTCGGCCTTCTTTCTGTTTTTCCACATCGCTTCAGCCTGAATGCCTTTAGCCTTTCGCTTGCTGTTTTAAGACGTGCGAATCTTCCTTTACTGGGGATGTCCTCATCGATATCTTCGTTGATATTTGTCCTGAAACATAACACCCTGGGAAAGGCTGTTGATTCTTTGAAAGCCTCTTTATTTTAACAAGAGAGTATGCATTGAAGTGGTGACATGGCAGGCAAAACAAAAAAAATGATGGAAACATCTGCTGTTTATTGGGAACCCAAGATCAAAATATATGGCTTTCATGAGGTTTCCGATTTGTCTCTGCTTGAGGCGACCGTTAAGACAAAGCAAATTACGCTGATTGGTTCTTTGTTAAGTGATCTGGATGATTCTGAAATCAATTTTAATTTAATTTTGATTCAAACCTTGAAAGCCCATACTTCAAATCTCTACCTGGTGTTTGACAGAAAATGGGAGGGAAAAGTACAACGATACTTCGATTCAATACTCCAGAAAGAAAGTGAAGAATCATTTCTGATTCGATCTCCCGTGGAACTTATCTATTTTTTCGGTCCTCATTTTGGCGAGCGCTATGGAATCGCTGACACGATATTTCAGGTTTTGCTGGAAAACAACCTTTCGATTCTGGCTGCCGGCTTTTCCGGATCAGCCGTGTATCTTGTTTTACCTGAAAACGGAATCGAAAAAGTCAGGCCTGTTCTTTCAAGTGCTTTTGAAGTGCCGAAAAGTAAATAATTTTCAAATCAATCAATTTTAACTGGATGATATAACAATACATTAAAATTAATGATCCCAATCAGTAAGAAATTTGAGAGTATGAAGGTTCTTATCCCATGATCAAAGATGATTCAAAAGAGAATGATTGGCGGTATAGAGTTTTCGATTCGCTTTCATATCCAACCCTTATCCTTGATTTAGATAAAAACATTCTGGATATCAATTCGAGCTTTCTGGAAAAATTCGGAAAAGGAAAGGAGGTAATCGGAAAGAAGTGCCATGAACATTTTTTTCAATCCAGCGTACCATGCTCATTTGATAATTGTCCTTTTTATAAGGTGATAACCAAAAAGAAAGGGCAATCCATCCTGATGCGGGTGATTCATGATGGCGAGGAAAAATGGGAGGATCGGGTTTTCTCGCCCATACTGGACGATAAGGGTGAGGTCGCATATCTCCGAGAAAGTATCCGGGATGTGACGCAGGTTAAAACCTTGGAAAAAGAATTAAAGGGGGTCCAGAATGTTTTTGAAAAGGTCGTTCAGAGTTCTGCAAGTGGCATTGTCGCTGCGGATATGAAGGGTAATGTTCTGTTGATGAACCGGGCGGCTGAAGATCTTTTTGGATATTCATACCGAGAGTTTATTCAAAAAAAAAATGTCAGGGACTTTTATCCGCCAGGTGTTGCAGAAGAAATAATGAAAAAGCTTCGGAGTGACGATTATGGCGGCAGAGGCAAGTTAAACAATATTAAGATTGATATTGTCAATTCAAAAAACGAGAAAATTTCGGGAGAAATAGCGGCTGCGATTATTTATGAAGGTTCGAGAGAAGTTGCCACGATGGGGATTTATACAGACCTGCGGGAAAAGCTTGCCGTGGAAAAGAAGTTAAAGGAAACCCAGAAACGTCTTTTGCAATCGGAAAAAATGGCTTCTATAGGGCAACTGGCTGCCGGTGTGGCTCATGAAATTAACAACCCGTTAACCGGGATTCTTTTTTATGCGAACATGGTGCTTGAAAGCTGTGACAAGGATGATTCGATGCGCGAAGACATGAAATGTATCATCGAAGATGTCCAACGGTGCAAAGGGATTGTTAAGGATCTGCTGGTCTACAGCCGCCAGACGAATCCAGCCAAAGAATTGATCGACCTCAATTCGATTATTGTGAAAAGCCTCTCTTTGATTCATGACCAAAAACTTTTTGGCAATATTACAATAAAGAAAATAATGCCTGATGAGATTATGATGATCAATGCTGATAAACAGCAAATCAACCAGGTGATCATTAACCTTGTGATGAATGCAGGGGATGCAATGGATGGAAACGGAACCTTAACGTTACAAACTTATTGTGACCGGGCGGCAAAAAAGATTTTTCTGGAGATTTCAGATACAGGATGCGGGATCTCACAAAAAAATTTACCCCATATTTTTGATCCTTTTTTCACAACAAAAGAGCTTGGAAAAGGTACTGGCCTGGGTCTGAGCACTGTGTATGGGATTATAAAAGAGAACGGAGGGTATATTTCGGTTAAAAAAACTGACAATACGGGAACAACCTTTTTAATTGAGTTTCCTCTTTATAGTACCTGATAAAGGAATCATGAATTATGGCAGATAACATGAGTGCAGAAGAAATGTTTAAGTATAAAATTCTCGTCATCGATGATGAAAAGCGGATTCGTGATGTTACCTTTCGAATGCTGACACAGGAAGGGTTCGAGGTTGCCGTGGCTGAAACAGGCGATGCCGGCATGAAAATGATCGAAGAAAAAAATTTTGATATCATTTTACTCGATCTGATGATGCCCGGGGTTTCGGGTTTGGATGTGCTGCCATATCTGAAGACCCATCATCCGTATTCCGTGGTGATTGTGATTACAGGGTATGCCACGCTTGAACATTCCATTGAGGCAATGAAAAAGGGTGCTTTTGATTTTATCCCAAAGCCATTCGATCCCCAGGATCTTCGTATTGTAATCGCGAAGGCCATTGAGTTTATCAGCACCTTACAGGATATCGCCAATGAAAAATCGCGGATGGGTGTTCTGATCAATCAGATCTCAGGCGGTGTAATGGCTACCGACATACAAAAAAGGATTGCCCTTGCCAACCCTGCTTTTTTAAAAATGATCGATTTTTTTGGACAGGATGTCATTGGCCAGCCGGTTTCCAAAATTGTGAAAAATGAAAAAATCGTAAGAATGATTGATCAGGCACTGTCCATGCCAATGGAGTCTTTTTCGGATTTTACGGAAGAACTTGTTCTTGGAAAGAATATCCTGAGCGCTCGGTGCATTCCCTTTCGTGACAGGCTGGATCGGAACCTTGGAACAATTATGGTAATGCATGATATCACGGCACTAAAAAAGATAGATCAGTTGAAATCCGATTTTGTGAATATGGTTGCACATGAGATCCGCAGCCCCCTGAATTCCATATCCATGCAGTTGAAAGTGATTCTCGATGGTCTGGCTGGTTCGATTACGGAAAAGCAGCAGGAAATTCTCAGCAGAGCATCTGCAAAAATCAACGCCCTAAGCAATCTTTCCACTGAACTTCTTGACTTGGCCAGGATTGAATCCGGATTGATAACACAGGAAAGAGAAAAATTTCAAATCGGTAGCTTGTTACAGGACCAGGTGGCTTTTTTTCAGGAAGCCGCAAGATCAAAAGGGATATCTCTTGAACTGGATACGCTTCCAGACCTCCCTCCGGTGCTTGCCAATAAAAGCAATATGGAAGAAGTTTTTTCAAATCTGATTACAAATGCAATTCATTACACTCCGGAAAATGGTAAAATATCGATTCTTGCCGTGGCGTTGAAAACGCATCTATGTGTAAGTATTAGTGATACAGGTTTCGGCATTTCCAGTGAAGATCTTCCGAAAATATTTGAACGGTTTTATCGTGTAAAAAATGAAAAAACGCGACACATTACCGGGACCGGACTGGGACTTCCCATTGTAAAAAGTATCTTGGAAGCTCACAACGGCAAAATACGGGTAGAAAGTGAGCTGAATAAAGGAAGTACTTTTTATGTTTATCTTCCGTTGAGCATACAGTCGCTATGAGCAACGGGAAGCCAATGTGGTAGCATAGAATGAAAAAAAAACAGAAAATTATCAAGGAGGCGATTCGGTTGTTTGCTGAACGCGGTTTTGATGCAACCACCACGCTCAAAATAGCTGAGGTGGCAAATGTGACGGAACCGCTTATTTTTTATCACTTTAAAAATAAGGATGGGCTCTTTGCCGAAGCCATTGAATGTATTTTTTTTGAGTATTTTTCAAGGCTGGAATCTCTTAAAATTAAAACCGAGACTGAATTTGAGAATATTGAAAACCTCATTAGTATGCATTTTGATTATATGGTGGAAATGCCAAGCGAGTCATATCTGGTTGCAAGCGCATGCCCTGCCAGACTGAGAAATTTTGAACACATATGTGCCAAAAATATCAAAGAGCAAAGAAAACGATTAACCTCTTTTCTCACAGGTTGCCTGGAACGGGGGATTCAAAAAAAGGAATTTTGGAATGTTCCGGTTGCACATACCGTAACGCTTTTTTTATCTTCAATTATCGGTCTCATGCGTCAAGAGACACGGTTCCCGGGCAACAAAAAGGCAGCCTCCGATATTTACATTTCAGGGCTAAAGGAAGTCGCTGTTATGTTTTGCAGAAGGAGTATCGTAAGAATATAGATTCCGATTTTTATGTTCATATCAATTTTTCTATACTGCTTTTTTTCCCCTCAAGACATCCAAGATCGTCACACAGGATTTTTTTTTGGGTATCCCATTCTTTCGAAACCGACTTGAAGTGAAAAATAGTTTTGATAAGCACAATGGATACTATCCGGAGGTTGTCTATCGAGTTCTGTTGATTTGATTTTCAAGGGCTTTTCGAAACTTTGTCAGTTGATTCTCAAAATGCAATCGATCTGTTTCTTTTCTCACAAGTGAAAGCGCCTTTTTTTCTGTTGAAAATGCTTTGTCAAAATATCCGTTCACAAAATAAGCTTCCGCCAGCGTGTCTTGAATATGCGCTGCCTTTTTCAGGCGATCCGCTTTTTTGGCAAGGATGAGAGCCCTTTTGGGATCTCGAAACGACTTATCCTCGCAGGTTGCCAGAAGCCATGCGAGATTATTCAATATTTCAGGATCATCCGGAGTAATTAACAGACCCTTTTCGTAACTGCGGATGGCATCTGAATGCCTTTTCAACGATATGGTATAATAGTCGCCCATCTCCCTGAGTAGAGATGAATTTTCTGGATTCTTGTTAATTTCCCGGATGAAAAGTGTTTCAATAAGGTAGCTGTTGAGTTTTTTGCCTGTTTTACCAAAATTCAGATCATAAACGGCAATTCCGGAAAGAATTGTTGCAGCAAGATAAATCGTGATGCTTTTTTGAATCTTTCTGTGGTGTCTTCTGACCCATACCCTGTTTGTTTCACATTGGTTTAAATAATCAATTCGTTCTTTAATGCTGAAATGATGCCAGTTCGGCCTGTCCGGAGGATGGCCGCTTATGATTGCTATTTTTCGAAGAGATGAAATGAGAGGCAGCGCATTATCAAGGAGTTCATAAACATAAATATCTGCCTGTCGTTCAAAATTACGCATGAAGTAACCGAACAGATATCTGAAATAGACAATAAAAAAACCAATGAGAAAAATGCTTATAAGGGCTGAAACCAGAGATTCTCTGTCGATGCCTGCATCTATTAAAAAGCGGTATGCCGGTTCTATATAAATAATAAAATATACTACAAGATTGAATCCGGCAAAAGTAAGGAGCATATAACCCGCAAAAAAGAAGAGGTAAAACAGCAGATGTCTTTTTTTAACATGTCCGATTTCGTGAGCCATGACAGCGTCGAGTTCTTTTGAGTCAAGAAAACGAAGAAGCGCTGGAGTCACAAGGATGAAGCGGAATTTTTTGATAAGCCCCATCACGCCGGCCGTAATCATTTGCCCGCCGAATAAAGGCCACTTGAGAATGTCGGAATATTCGAGGTGGGCTTTTTTGCAGAAATCCTCTATTTGTGTTCTATGCACACCCTGATCCAGAGGAGTGCATCCCCAGAACTTTTGAATAAGAAGAGGGCCGGTTATTGCAGCAGTTATGAGGAAAAATAGAAAGTAGATTGCCTGCCCGATAGGTGTTAAAAGCGCGTTCTTGATCGGGCTAAAAGGAAGGATGAAGATAATATCCGAAATTCCCGATAGCAGGAGCCACGGTAAAAGTACAGGAATTGAAAAAGAGAGATTAGAAAATATATATTCTTTTCGCGCCACACCCGCGCCATGAAGGAGAGCGTGACATCTGTAAGCAATGGACCAGATTGAAGAGAGATATAAAAGAAATATGCCAATAAAGATCAGCGCCGAAAGCGTTGGAATTGATTTCAGAAGAGGTATCTCGGTAAGAAAAGCGGGAAGAGAGAGTCCGTAAATGTCAATGGCGAAAAAGGCAACCGCCATGATGCTTTGGCGCGTTATCAGGGAATCAAAAGCATGGCTGAGTCGTTGTGATTTTTCGATTTGGATTTTCTTTTCCAGATTACGGAAAAGAAACGTGGTAATGCTGTAAAAAAGAAGAAAAAGCAGCGTAAAAAGAAAAAACGCTTCAGTGAACTTTATGGTTGTTTCTTCAGGTGGCTGGTAGGTCGTATATATCAGAAGGACGATAATGATGTATAGGAAATTGCCAAACATAGGGTCGCTGCTTTTTAAATGGTGTGCCTGATATTCGTTTTGTAAAAAAATGGTTGTTATGGAACTATTGTTATTATTTCAAAATTTTTTTCTTTTCCGGTTCATAGAATCTTTCCTTCTCACTGTAGATGCACCCACAGTACTGCTGGCGATACATTCCCAGAGATTTTGATTCTTCAACCCCTTCTTTCCATCCTTTTCGAAAATCGTGATAGTAAAAATTGATACCAACAGATTTCCCGACAGCCTCTCCGATTGATCGGATCATTTCATGTTTTTGGAATTTGCTGTACAGGAGTGTTGAAGAAAAAAAGTCGAACCTGCCATGTTTTGCGAGAAGTGCTGTAGACTTCAGCCGTTCATGATAACACAGGCTGCATCTTTCCTTTTCCCGAAAAATAATATTTCTGAGAAACGTCTCAAGTTCGTATCCCTCCTGAAGTATTAAATTGAGATTAATGCTCTCGGCATATTTTTCAAGCGTTTTCTGGCGTCTCAGACATTCCGTGTACGGGTGGATGTTGTGTCGGTAATAATATCCCATAACATCCATCCCGGCATTTCTCAGCGCTTTTACAGGATATATGGAGCAGGGACCGCAACAGATATGCAATAGAATTTTCATGTTCTTGCTCCAAATATTGCGGTTCCTATCCGGATAAGAGTCGCGCCTTCCTTGATGGCAACTTCAAAATCACCGGTCATGCCCATGGAAAGTTCTTTCATCTCGACATTGGGAAGGGTTTCATTTTTTATTCGCTCGTTGATCTTTCGCAACGCTTTAAAATACGGGGCGGCTTTTTCCGGTGCATCATAAAATGGCGGGATGGTCATGATGCCTTTGATCCTGAGGTTGCTGAAATTGCTTATTTTTTTGGCAAAATCAATAGCTTCGCCAGGGGGAATGCCTGATTTGGAAATTTCCATACCGGTATTGACCTGCAAAAGAATTTTTTGAATTTTGTTTATTTTTTTTGCCTGCCGATTCAGTTCATCGGCGAGTTTGATGGAGTCAACCGTGTGAATCATGTCAAAAAGTTTAACCGCATATTTTGCTTTATTGCTCTGGAGATGCCCGATAAAATGCCATGAAACACGGCTGTCGGAAATTTCTGCTATTTTTTGTTTTGCTTCCTGAATATAGTTTTCACCAAAAAGGGTCTGTCCATTATCAATCGCCTCGCGGATCATTGCAGTTGGTATGGTTTTACTAACCGCAACGAGCTTTATTGATTTTACATCCCGGCTGCATGAAAGGGCTGCCGCCTGAATTCGAGTATGGATCGTTTCCAGTTTTTTTTTCAAGAGTAACTTCCCGCACTGTCTATGGGTTTTGCCATATGGATGACTTTTTCTCTGATTAAATGTTCAATGACTTCACAAACCGGCAGTCCAACTACATTGGTATAGGAACCGCTGATCTGTTTTACAAGAAATGTACCAAGCCCCTGTATGGCATATGCACCGGCCTTGTCAAATGGTTCCTTTGTATGAACGTACCATTCAATTTCTTCGTCCATCAACTCTTTGAAGTGAACATCGGTTTTAACGGTTTCAGAGAAAAAATGTTTTTCAGCCAAACATTGGATTGCATAGCCTGTAAAAACCTGATGGGTGCGTCCGCTGAGATGGAAAAGCATTTTCCGTGCTTCATCCCTTGAACAGGGCTTCCCGAGGATCGTTCCGTTAATCATTACGATCGTGTCAGCTCCAATAACCCAGCTTCGAGGGTGTTGTCTTGAAATATCTTCCGCTTTAGACTCAGCCAGTACCCTGACATAGGTCTCCGGTTCGGACATTTCAACAGTTCTTTCATCAAAGCCACTCGGTATAACAGAGAAGTTCAGCCCTGCCTGCTCAAGTAGATAGCGCCTTCGAGGTGATTTGGAAGCCAGAATCAAATCTGCTTGATGATAACAATTTTGCATGTGAAATTATTATCAGATGCGGTATGGTTTGACAAGAATCAAGCGGAAAAAGGTACTCATTCCGAAAGGGAACGGCAATTTATGTTGATTATCTGTTTTTTGAGTTCGTTTTAAGCCACCGGTGAAATTTAAAATTTTCAAATATAATGATACCTTTGAATATAAAAGGCAGAAAGCCGTTCAGGATGTTCAGACCCTGAAACAGCTTTGAAGGGAAAATGGAATTTTTTTCTTTGATCAGTCCCTTCAGAATCGCCGCCGATACTTTGGCAGCGGTTTGCGTGGGCCATGGAATCGGGGTTTTGGAGCCGGCCTGTTCAAAAAAATTTGTTCGTGTTCCGATGGGATATATCATCTGAAGCCTCTGGCCTTTTGAAAGTTCAGAGCGATAGCCTGTCGCAAACCCGTGAAGAGCGGCCTTTGTGGAGGAATATAGCGTGTAACCCGGATACGAGAGGAAGCTCATCGCACTGGCAGTAATCGCAACACAAAAGGGTTTATCGCCATGCAGCGCTTTCATTTTTTCAGCCGCATAGATTCCCGAGAATACATTGGTTCGGTATATTTTATCGATTTCATCCCAGTCTGGGCATTCAATTTGACCGTAATAGGCAAAACCGGCGTTAGCGATATAGATATCGACGCTTCCTAATTTTTCCACCGCAAAATTAAACAGGTTGTCTATATTCTCCGGAGAGGAGATATCACACGGGTATTTGATAACATTGTCGTATTCTGCATCAATCTTATTAATCGTCCTTGCTGCCGCAATAATATTACATGAGTATGATGCAAGTTTTTTTAAAAGATCCAGACCGATGCCGGAAGATGCTCCCGTCAGAATAATGTTTTTATTGTTCAGGTCCATATCTACTCCTTTACAGGTATTAGATCCATAGCTCTCTCCGCCATCGCAGTGATTGTAAGGCTTGGATTTACGCCTACATTCGCTGAAATCGCCGCTCCGTCAGCAACATAGATGCCGGGGCAGTTAAAAAGTTGATGATTGGTGTCGATAACACCATTTTCCGGGGATAAACCCATATGACATCCGCCAAGAATATGAGCCGTAAATGACAGGTTGCCCACGCTTTCCATAATTACATTCAAGGGCGTGCCGCCGGTAACCTTTGCCAGGCTGACGGCAGCCTGATTTGCAAGAGAGAGGTTGGTCGGTGCTTCCCTGCCGGAGACTTTTCCGGATTTAAGGCGTTTTTTTAAAAACAGAAAAACAAGGCTTCGACCGTATCTCAAGGTAACCCGATTGTCCAGATTCTGCATAACGGTTAATATGGTTGTCCGTTTGTGCCAGTTTTTTGCAAACCAGTTTTTAAGTAAAGGCACGGGATTGGTGAACATCTTTACGATGGTCAAAAAAGACCTGACAACTGGTTTTGGGTTGTCGACAAGCGGCCCGAAATACCATTTCATAAAGGTGTAGCCTTTTGGGAATCTGTTTTGCGTGATGTGTGTGTTCTGGTCCGGATAGAAGTCAGAAGAGATGGTTGACCCACGGGAAAGGTCGAGCTCCGGGTCAGGCGAGAGAGAGCCGACAACAGCTTCGCTGTTTGTTCTTACAACCCTTCCCAATCCCTGGGAGATGCCTGGAAGGGTTTTTGTCGTATCTCTGCATCGGAACAGCAGTTCCAATGTGCCGAGAACACCTGATGCGATCACAATCTTTCTGGCGGTTATCGGGAGGTATTGTTTGAATTTATTTACCGGATGTCTCATGACGACCTGGTATCTGCCGTTTTCCATCGGTATAATGTTAACTGCTTTTCTTTCAGGAAGAATTGTAGCACCCAGTTTTTGAGCGAGATAAAGGTAGTTTTTATCCAGGCTGTTTTTCGCACCATGAGGGCACCCGGTCAGGCATTCTCCGCAAAGGTGGCATCCGGTTCGAGAAGGTCCCTTCCCGTTAAAAAAGGGGTCTTCTATACGTATTTCGGGTGTCCCGAAATATATTCCCATCGGCGTGGGGCCAAATGTTGATTCGACTCCCATTTCTATCGCAGTCTGTTTCAAGAATTCATCCATTGTATCGAAGTGTGGATTTTTTACTATACCAAGCATATTGGAGGCTTTCTCATAGTAGGGAGCCATTTCCTTTTCCCAGTCTACGCCTAAATTGCTCCAGGAAGAATCTTTATAAAAATCATTTTTAGGTTTGAGAAGAACCGCGGCATATACCAAACTGCCTCCTCCGACACCAACACCCCCTACAATACCGAAATGTTTGAAAACGGTCTGGTTGAAGAATCCCGTCAGGCCGATATTGGGCATCCAGAAAAGTTTTTTCCGGTCATTGGCTGCCTCCAGCATATCACATGGGGTTACTTGCTTTCCCTGTTCGATTACAGCGACTGAGTAACCTTTTTCAGAAAGCCTTAAAGCTGATACACTGCCGCCGAATCCACTTCCAATGATGATGAAATCATAATTCATCACATCTTTCCTTTATGATTGCAGCCTGGATTCATTTCAAGAATCTTTGCGGACACACAAGATTCTTTCCATATGAATTGCGGTTTCGATAAAAGATCTGATCTGATCTTCATTGAATTCATCCAGATTGTTCGAAATGATTTCAAAAGTATGCTCCTCCACATCCCGGACAATCTTTTCCCCTTTTGATTTTAGAGAGACGAGCATAATCCGTTTGTCTTTCCGGTCTTTTTTCCTTGAGATGAGCCCTCTGGCTTCTATTCGGTCAACCATTCTTGTAGCCGTGCTGATGGGAATATTCATTTCCTCTGCAATTTCAGCCATTTTTGCCGGTGAGTGTCTGCGCAAGAACTGCAGTAGAAAAATAGCCTCATAATTCAGTCCAAACCTTGCAACCTTGGCAATCTCAAATTTGTGAACAGACCGCAGAGAGTTAAACAGAACCTCGTCAAGCGCATCACGAGGAATCCGGGACAATGGATTTTTCGGGTTCATATCTTTCCCATATTTAAATTGTTTCCAAAATGCAAGGAATATTTTATAATGATATTGACTGGTAATGATAACTTTGTTGCACAACTCGTGTTGAGATTCTTTCTGTGATCATGATATTTCCCCTGCTTTGCAACAGATGAGCGCGCTCATGGGAACAGGGTTTCCATTGAAGGTTTTTGGTTTAGAACACGATATATGCCGGGATGAATCATTTTTATCTTTGAGTTGTTCCAAATAGGATGGTATGGCGATTGTGATGCCGTGTGCACCATGCATGATGACGGAAAATTTGATGAGAAAACCACTTTACCGTTCTGGATGAGGAGATCATCGGCAAATGGAGGAAAAACATTTTGGCCCTGTGTGGTTCATTCCGGGGAGAAACAACGGCAAGTATCCGTATTGCCATTCCGTCTATATAGAAGGCGCAGGAGTGCTTATCGATCCCGCCTCGGATAGGGAAAGGCTGATAGAACTCAGGAAGAAGTCTGACGTAAAAGAGATTTGGCTGAGCCATTGGCATGAAGATCATTTTATGCATCTGGACTTGTTCGATGATCTGCCGCTATGCATTATGGAGCAGGATTCGCTTCCTCTTTCCGATCTTGAGGTCTTTATGGATTCATACGGGGTCGATGAAGAATACCGGGAATTCTGGCGCCCCCTTTACCATGATTTGTTCAATTTCCGTCCGAGAAAACCGGCAAGGTTTTTAAAGGATGGCGAGATTATGGACCTTGGCTCGGTCACCGTGGAGGTTATCAATACACCGGGACATACCCCGGGTCATCTCGCATTGTTTTTTCAAGAAGTTGGTTTGCTTTATATGGCTGATTACGATCTTTCAAGCTTTGGACCATGGTATGGTGATGTCGACTCCAGCATCAGGAAAACCATCACTTCCGTCCAAAAGCTTCAAAAAATTCCCGCAAAAATATGGATTACTTCTCATGAACAGGGTGTTTTTGAGGAGGAACCCGAAGAGTTATGGGAACAGTATATCGGCGTGATTCATTCAAGAGAGCGGAAACTGTTAAACCTGCTTGAAAAACCAAGAGCTTTTCAAGAAATCGTCGAAGCATGCATTGTTTATGGAAAACCTCGAAAACCAGCTTATTTTTTTGAGTTTGGGGAAAAGGCCCATATGAGAAAACATCTGGAAAAACTTCTTCATGAAGGTACGGTTTTAATGGAGGATGGCCGGTATTTTTCCTGTTTGTGAACCAGGGATCTTGAAACCAGGCAGTCAAAAAACATCTGCAGTATATCCCGTTGGTTAAAGTGAGCTTTTTGGATATACTATTTGAGTTTGGCTGCAACCTGTGTTAGGAATTCGGATATCAACAATACGATTGTACAGTGCGCGATTTTTTCACAAAGTACTCCTTTCCAATCATTAAAATCAGAGCAGCTCAGTTGGGTTTGGAATGCGAATACCCGCCACAAGCTGTTTTTTTCGGAATCAATCTCTGAACCGGATTGAATGGAGGCTGGTTTCAAGAGGCGCTATTCGTAATCCAGACAGCGATTTTGAAGGCGCACGGATTCTGTCTCTGAAGACAGTCTTCGAGGCAGCTCAAAATTAACGAAAAGGGCGGTTGGTGGGCCGATGGTAACTGCTGATCCTGAGTGTCCGCCCGGATTTTGCCGGCCGATCCTCAAAACTGGTAAAAAGCGAATTCATTTTTTCAGCTGTTTCAGCATATTTAATTGAAATTTCATTTCTGAAATCGACGTGTATTTTTTTTATTTGCCGGTTTAGCGCTGTCAGTATTTTTTTTCTCTTCTCCCACAGGTTCACAATGCCCTCTATCCCTTCCACAGA
Source organism: Desulfobacterales bacterium (assembly GCA_046484745.1). Classification (GTDB taxonomy): domain Bacteria; phylum Desulfobacterota; class Desulfobacteria; order Desulfobacterales; family SURF-7; genus JAQYVL01. The sequence continues at coordinate 65,774 of JAWOIJ010000090.1, forward strand.
ATTGTCAACTACCGTGGTTGAATACTGGCTAATCTGATCTCTCATCTTGCTGTATTCAGCATCTAAGTTGGAGGAGACCCGTTCAATTTTAAGCGTCTCCTGAGTGATAGTGTGAAAATGATGGCCGATTATCGCATATCGTATGACTTCTCCGAAAATATTAAAGTGCCGGAACAGGTTTTGTGAAACAAATTTCAGATATTGATATCCATAGGATGTAAAAGGCTGATAAACTAACGACTTGAAAAGCATCAGCATCTCACTTAACCCGATTTTCCTTTGAAAATGGGTAACATCGCCGAGCCTGTCCATCAGCCTGTTGCATCGAGTGAAATAATTTTTTAAATTCGAGTCATAAATAGAGGACAGGATTTTTTCATAGCCCTGTTTTAAGGTTTCCTCGTTCATTTTTGTAATAAAATTTGCGGTCAAATTATGCGTATTGTTGCCGTCAGAATGAAACAGAATTCTGCCTTCGGATTCCAGTCGGTTGTATAGATCGGTTCCCGGAAGGGCCATCAGAATCCCGACCATGGCCTGAGGAATTCCGGCCTGTTGAATGAAGTCGATCTGTCGATCAAAAATATCATTGGTATCACTGTCAAATCCAATTATAAACCCCGCCATGACTTCTATCCCATGGGTCTGGATTGTTTTGACAGCTTCTTTCATGTCTGTTCTCAGATTCTGTTTTTTGCCCGTTTCTTTGAGAGCGTTGGCATCGGGCGTCTCAATTCCAACAAAAACTTCCGTAAAGCCCGCCTGCTTCATTCCGCTTAAGAGATTTTTGTCTTCAGCGATGTTGATGCTAACCTCTGTAAAAAGGGTGAATGGGTATTTATGTTTCTCCTGCCAGTTTTTCAAGGCAGGCAAAAGTTCCTTTTTGACTCTTTTTTTATTTCCGATGAAGTTGTCGTCGACAATAAACAAGGCACCTCGCCAGCCGAGCCCGTATAGCGTATCGAGTTCTGAAATCAATTGAAGGTGTCCTTTTAACCGCGGTTTATTTCCATATACTTTCCATATGTCACAAAATTCACATTTAAAAGGGCATCCTCTTGAATACTGTACCGACATGGTGCCGTATGCATTCATATCCAAAAGATCGAACCTTGGTATAACCGAATTGGTTATATCAGGCCTTTTTGAAATCCGGTATGCCGCTGCGGCATTTCCAGATTCAATTTCCATCAGGATTTCATGGAACACATCTTCTACTTCACCCAAAACAAAATGATCAACCCCTTGAATCTCCTCGTGGCTTGAGGTCGGATAGGGACCTCCGGCAATAACAGGGGTTTTCATCCGGTTGCATATTTCAACTACCCGGGCCATTGAATCTTTCTGGACAATCATTGCAGAGATAAAAACATAATCGGCTTCTTGAACGTCTTTTTCATCAAGGGTTTCGATATTCATATCAACAAGCTTTAATTTGTAGTTATCCGGAATAAGGGCGGCCAGCGTTATGAGGCCTAATGGGGGCATCGTGCTTTTTTTTCTGATGAACCGGAGGGCGTATTTAAAGCTCCAGTAAGTGTTATTTGGGATTTCAGGATATACCAGGAGAATATTTTTAGACTGATTCATACGATTCACTCCTTGAAAATAAAAAAAGAAAACTTTTTTCCAGAGATAATAATCCAGAATCGATGGGTGGTTCTGAATGATAGCATTTTTACTGTGATGGTGATTTCCGCAAATCGCATACGTATAAAACATACTACCTAAGATACCGAAAAAGCAAAAGCTCCTTTTTAAGGTTTTACAAAAATTTTACAGTATCAACGGAGATATGTTCCCGTGGCGTATCATTTTTTAAAAAAAGGCTAAGCGTTTGAGAGCGTACAACAGGGTTTTGTAAGCAGCTGAAAAATGCCTCTTCTCTATCGATGTATCCATGTTTTTTTAAAAAAGATTTAAGCAACACTCCGCTTGACACCGGACACGCACTCTGATTTGATAACGTAAAATGGTTCAAGGAGGAAACCGTGATGAGCGAGATCGTCAGAAAGGGTAATCTGGTCATCATAAGCCCGGGACAGGATTTGGTAAATTCAACGGCCGATAAATTTATTCAGGAACTTAAAGATGAGATCAGGAAGTCACCTTCAGAAATCATAATCGATCTTTCGGGGGTGGAAAAAATTGATTCAGTGGGTTTTAGTGTGATTATTGCCGCGCACAATTCCATGAAAAAAATTAACGGTAAAATAATCGTGGCCAATGTTGACAGTAATCTTTATAAGGCATTTGTTACGATGCGTCTTGACAGCCACTTTTCTGTCGAGAAAGAACGTTAATCTTATCTGCCTCACCATTGTTCAGGACGGCTTTTATAATTTTTTTATGTAAGCCGCTTCCCAAAAAAATTACTCTTTTTTCAGTAAAAGTTGATAATTTATTACACAATCCCCCGCTGTATGCTTTGGGTATAATTCTTTAACATGCTGAAAAAACAGTTTAAAACACGTAACACGCCAAATGGCATGATAGTTGAAAGATAAAATTTCAAAAACCCGTCAGACCATATCGGTTCTTTGAAAGAATACATGGCTGAACATAAAATGCCACCTGATCACGAAACCCTTTGCAACGATGCGATGGTGATCCCTCCGAATGTTTGCGAAGATTAAAATTGGGTGGCATTTGCCGCAAGCTTCGGGGGTGTGCGTACATGGTAGCAGCATCACAGGAAGCTTGTTCTAAAAAAGGGGCGGAGCATCGAAGTAATGCGCCGCCTCTTTTTTTTGGGGGAATTGCCGGTTCGGATTACCGGTTTTTCATGTCATCATCGTGGTTGCTTTGTCCCCTAACCGTTTTCCAATTCATGCGTTTTCTCAGCGATCAGGCGATCTCAGAGCGAAGTCTATCAAGGGCATTTGGAAGATACTTTTCATGAATTCAAGTGCCGGATTTGAAGCTGCCTGAAGGAGAATGAATTTCAGGGAAATACTTCTGGAATCATCGCTTTGCTACCGGCCGGTCATAAAAAAAAGGCAGAAGCGATAGATCATGCTTCTGCCTGAAAGGGGATAATGATGAAAAAGGCGCGATAAAGATCCATTTCTTGACACCACGGGATCAAGTCGCTATATACCCTACCAAACGGGATTGATTTTTCTCGCGCCGCCTCTCTTGAGGCAGATGACAAAGCACAGAGGATGCGGTTGCAGAAAAACCTAGAAACGGTTGGATTCCAGTTCTGTCCATTGTTGTTCGTTCGTGGATGACGTTTTATCCAATATCCATTTTTCCATGTATATCTTTAAACCGAGTTTTCAACTATCTGAAATTGTTTAAGGTATAATCCGAAATGTTCGGATTTTTTCATGGAAGGGGGTTGGCGGAATTAACAGTGATGAATTTACCTAAATCGTGAGGTGTAAAAGCGGATTATGATGAATGTTGTTATCCAGACTCTTGGCGGGTTGGGTTTGTTTATTCTGGGCATGTCCATGATGACGGATGGCCTTCAGATGTCGGCCGGCGACAGAATTAAAAAAATACTGAGTGCGGTTTCATCCAACAGAGTAATCGGATGCGCTACCGGCGCAGGCGTTACCGCTATTGTTCAGTCTTCTTCAGCAACGACAGTTATGCTGATCAGTTTTGTGGGTGCTGGAATGATGTCGCTTCAGCAGGCAGTGGGCGTGATTCTCGGAGCAAATATAGGGACAACACTCACGGCCCAGATGATTGCTTTCAATCTGGCAAATATGGCTCTGCCGGCTATTACCATTGGTGTAATTTTAAAATTTTTTTCCAAAAGCCGGCAACAAAGATATATCGGAGAGGTGATACTTGGGTTTGGTTTGCTGTTCTTCGGCATGACGGTTATGAAGGAGGGGCTTGCACCGATTAAGGGAGATCCGGCGTTTGTCAGTTTTTTTACACAGTTTGACCCCGGGACATTCAGCGGGCTGCTCTTGTGTGTCCTGACCGGCGCGATTCTGACAATAATGGTTCAATCTTCCTCTGCAACTGTCGGGTTGACCATGACACTGGCAACCCAGGGCCTTTTATCATTCCCGGCGGCAATGGCTCTCGTACTTGGAGAGAATATTGGAACGACAATTACTGCCGAGCTGGCGACGGTCGGTTCATCCAACATTGATGCACATCGGGCAGCAAGAGCCCATACAATGTTTAATGTAATTGGCGTCGGTCTTATGATAGCCTTGTTTCCTTATTTTGTCGTGGTCGTTGAAAAAATAACCGGAATTCTTGGAGCCGGGCCTGTCGACCAGATACTGGATGGTGATTATGCCAATGTGCCAAGGTATATTGCAAACGGGCATTCCATTTTTAATATTATTAATGCGATTATTTTTCTGATTTTCCTGCCATGGCTGATCAAGGTGGCAATTTTTCTTTCTCCAAAAAAGGAGGCGGAAAAAGATATTTTGCGTTTGCCCCAATTTGACGACCGGTTTCTGGATACCCCGATTGCGGCTCTGGCCAGAGCAAGGAGTGAAGTCGTTCGTATGGCGGATGTCGCAATGGAAATGTTTGGGAATACACTTCAGAGCTTTGAAAAGCGGGATTTAAAGGGTTTGAATAGATGGCGCAGATATGAAGAGCACCTTGACGCCGCCCAGAAAGAGATTAACACCTATTTGACAAAGATTTATCAGGGCGATGTCAATCAGTCCGAAGCCAAAGAGATATCGAGTCTGATGCGTATGACGAACAATATCGAGAGAATAGGGGATTCAATTGAAAATATTGCATTGATGGTTGAACACAGTATTGAGAACAAAATGGATTTTTCACCGTGGGCTGTTGCGGACGTAAAAAATATTTCTTTCCAGGTCGTTGCTTTTATAAAGCTGGTTACGGAAGGGATGCAGCATATGACTCCCCGTTTCATGGAGCGGGCTCAGGAAATTGAAGATAATATCGATTTTATGCGTGAAGAGATGCGGCAGGAACATATTAATCGACTTCGTTCCAATCAATGCGAAACAGATTCCGGGCTTTTGTTCAGCGATATGCTTTCAAATTTTGAGAAAATGGGAGATTATTGTTACAATATCGCCCAGTCAATCGCCGGCATCAAATAGCGTGACTTAGTTCCAGAATCATTTGCCATGAGGTATCCGGTTTTCCCATAACGGCTTCTTACTGGATGGGGGTGCGGATTTTAAAACCCGGTTCCAGTGCTTTATTCGACTTTGTAATGAGTACGGTTGATGTCGTCTTTTCTGTATGAAGTACGATGAGTGATCCAATATCAATTTTTTTTACAATTTCATCGAGATTTTCTTCGTAATAGATACTGTATCTCTGTCCAGGCTGTATCCCATCCTGTTCACCTTTATCGATAAAAGCAATGGTATTATCGGCAAATATTCGTTTATGCGTTTCGGTAACCAGGATTTTCCCGTCGATGCCTTCAGGGCTTTCCGTTAATGTAATTTTGGGTGAACGCCTTTTGTATGGCATCAGAAGATCTCCAATATTGACCTCTCGAAATGTACTGGTTACCCGGCCTTCAGCTATCATGGGATCCTTCTGCAGTATTTCAGTAATTTCCACGACGCCTTTTATGTTGTGCTGCATGCCGATGTATTTTTTTGATATGTCATCCATTATTGGATTTTCCAGTATTTCAAATATCGAATAAAGACTTCCGGGAATAAGCGCGTTCGGCGTATTATCCTTCTGCTTGAGATAGACAATATCATCTTTGCTGATCAGCGTTTTATCACCTTTCACTTTGAAGATATACGCATCGGAATCAGCAGACTTTTCTCGGATAAATCCGATATTGTCAATGTTTGTGTATTCAAAGAACGGGGACTCTTTTTCCGGCTTTTTGTCGACAAATTCAGATTGTTCTATTTTTGATTTTGCAGGTAGTGCAGGAAGAGGAGGGGGTTCTTGAATTTCACCTGGAGCTTCGATTGCAGCAAGGGCTTCCTTTTCTGTGACCTGCGTAATTACAATGACTCCGTCCTTTTTATAGATACGGATTCGGTTGCCCGGGTAGATCAGATGAGGGTTTAAAATCTGGCTGTTTTTTGACCAAAGTTCCGGCCATAACCATGGGGAATCAAAAAAGTGCTTTGAGATATCCCAAAGTGTATCGCCTTTTTTAACCGTGTAGTAGAAGACGGTCTCCTGTTCGATTTCGGAGGTCTCTCCCTCTTCGGAAGCAGTGTCCGCCTGCTGTTCTATTTCGGAGGTCTCTCCCTCTTCGGAAGCTGCTTCTGCCTGCTGTTCTATTGTAGAGGTCTCTCCCTCTTCGGAAGCTGCTTCTGCCTGCTGTTCTATTGTGGAGGTCTCTCCCTCTTCGGAAGCAGTGCATGGTTGAGCTGAAAAAAATAACAAGACAAATGTGCATAGGAGTGTTATAGAGCTTAATCGAATAATGGAAAGCATAATTTGCCCCTGTTTATTTAGGTGATTAATATTCAAAGATCGTCAAAGTTAAAGATTAATACCCTTTATAACAATTATCTGTCAAGCCTTTCAGCATATTATCTTCATTTTTATAATTTTCTTGACATATCGGAAGAAAATATTTAGTAACAATGTTACCAGGCGCAAGGCCAGACAATCGCTGCCATTGTCTGCATTATTTAAAATTTCCATTCTGTTTACAGGCAGGTCAGATAAAACATCGCTGTTTGTTAACCTGATGTTTATTTTCTTGCGGCAGTGTTTTGAAAAATGATGATGATTTTGATTCGTATGAGATGGTAACATTGTTTCGGTTTTTGTATCTCTGCCATATTGATTTGGGAATGATTATTCAAGAACGGAGTATAAAATGAACTGGTTTTTTGACATCATTAGATCGTCTATTGGTAAAAAAATGATGATGGCGTTTACCGGGCTGGGTTTTTGTGTTTTTCTCACCGGCCATCTTATCGGAAATTTGACGATTTACAAAGGCCAAGATGCTTTTAACGCTTATGCGGAGAGACTTCATTCCCTCGGCCCGCTCATCACAGCCGCAGAGATCGGGCTCCTGCTTTTTGCGGTTGTTCATGTGTTGAGCGGCACTTTATTGTTTATCGGGAATCTTTATGCAAGGCCTCAGCGATATGTAGTCAAAAAAAGTGCGGGTGGCCGTACCATCGGTTCCATGACCATGCCGTATACCGGCTTCTTTGTTTTTTTATTTGTTGTTTTACATCTGATTGATTTTCACTTTGCCGATAAGACCCGGCAACCAATTTATCAGATCGTATCCAATGCATTTGCAGATCCGGTTTATGTGGCTGTTTACATTGCGGCAATGATTATCCTTGCCGTTCATGTAAGTCACGGGTTCTGGAGCGCATTCCAGACCGTTGGAGCCAATCATCCGAAATACATGCCGATTGTTAGAGGAGCGGCTATCTGTTTTAGCCTGGCGATAGGAGTCGGTTTCGGTTTTTTGCCGATTTATCTTTTCTATATGCAATAAAAAGGAAACAAAATGCAACTTGATTCAAAAGCCCCGGATGGACCTCTTTCGGAAAAATGGGATAGGCATCTGTTTGACCTGAAGCTGGTCAACCCCGCAAACAAAAGAAAATTTGAGATCATTGTCGTGGGGACGGGCCTTGCTGGCGGTTCAGCTTCCGCTACATTGGCGGAGCTTGGCTATAATGTTAAGACGTTTTGTATTCAGGACAGTCCGCGAAGGGCGCACAGCATAGCTGCGCAAGGGGGAATAAACGCCGCCAAGAATTATTCCAATGATGGAGACAGCATCTGGCGTCTTTTTTATGACACAATAAAAGGTGGAGACTACCGGGCCAGGGAGGCTAATGTACACCGTCTGGCGCAGATCAGCAACGCCATCATTGATCATTGTGTGGCGCAGGGAGTCCCTTTTGCCCGTGAATATGGAGGTCTTCTCGCCAATCGGAGTTTTGGAGGAGCTCAGGTCTCCAGAACTTTTTATGCAAGGGGTCAGACGGGACAGCAGCTTCTTTTAGGCGCATACAGTGCATTGTCAAGGCAGATCGCAGCCGGTAAGGTTAAAATGTTTACACGAAGGGACATGCTGGATCTTGTGATCGTGAATGGCAAAGCACGGGGAATTGTAACGAGAAATCTTATCAATGGAAACATCGAAAGCCATACGGCTGATGCGGTTGTCCTGGCTACAGGCGGTTACGGCAATGTTTTTTATCTCTCCACAAATGCAATGGCAAGCAATGTCACCGCCGCATACAGTGCGTATAAGAAAGGAGCCGCGTTTGCCAATCCCTGCTATACACAGATTCATCCTACATGTATTCCAGTTCACGGTACCTATCAGTCAAAACTGACATTGATGAGTGAAAGCCTGAGAAATGACGGTCGTGTGTGGGTTCCAAAAAATCCCGGAGACAAGCGGCCTCCCGGGCAGATTCCCGAATCGGAAAGAGATTATTACCTTGAAAATAAATACCCGAGCTTTGGCAATTTGGTGCCAAGGGATGTGGCATCCCGAAATGCTAAATTTCAATGTGACATGGGAAAAGGGGTGGGCGAAACAGGTCTTGCCGTTTATCTTGATTTTGAGGATGCAATCAAAAGGGACGGGAGAGATGTGATTGCAAAAAAATACGGCAACCTTTTTCAGATGTATGAAAAAATTACAGCCGACAACCCCTATGAGATCCCCATGATGATCTATCCTGCCGCGCATTATACGATGGGAGGTCTCTGGGTCGATTATAATCTTATGAGTACAATCCCTGGTCTCTTTGTTCTCGGTGAAGCAAATTTTTCAGATCACGGGGCTAACCGTCTGGGAGCAAGTGCACTCATGCAGGGGCTTGCGGATGGATATTTTATTATTCCATATACCATCGGGGGTTATCTTGCCGGGACCAGGCTTGAAAAAATAGATGCTGATGATACCGCTTTCAAGGAAACTGCCGATATTGTCAGATCGCAGATAAAAAAGATGCTTTCCATCAGCGGCAGAAGGACCGTTGATGATTTTCACCGGGAGCTTGGAAAAATCATGTGGGAATACTGCGGTATGTCAAGAACCGATGCGGGACTTTCAAAAGCAAAAGATTTAATCGCTGAACTAAAAGGTGATTTTCAGGAAAATGTTCTGGTTTCAGGCTCAGGTGCCGAGTTCAATCAAAATCTCGAAAAAGCAAAGCGTGTTGCCGATTTTATTGAATTTGGAGAATTAATGATAATCGATGCGCTGGCCAGAAAGGAGTCCTGTGGCGGACATTTTAATGAGGACTATCAGACAGAAGAGAATGAAGCCAGACGGGATGATGAAAATTACAGTCATGTTTCAGCCTGGGAGTATGCGGGTGAAGGCAAGGAGCCGGTATTGCACAAGGAGTCTCTCGTGTTTGAGGAAGTTGAGTTAACCCAAAGGAGTTACAAGTGATTGAGCCAAAAAGCAAAAAGACGATTAATCTGACATTAAAAGTCTGGTGTCAAATGGGACCGGATGCCAAGGGTAGTCTTGAAACATACCATGCCAGAGATATTTCTACGGATATGTCGTTTTTGGAAATGCTTGATGTCGTGAATGAAGGGTTGATCCTTGAAGGAAAGGTGCCTATTGCCTTTGATCATGATTGCCGTGAAGGGATTTGCGGAATGTGCGGTGCCATGGTTAACGGCAGAGCCCATGGCCCTGAAAGGGGTACAACTCTTTGTCAGCTGCACATGAGGCATTTCTCAAACAATGATACGATTGTCATTGAACCCTGGAGATCAAGAGCGTTTAAAATAATTAAGGATCTGGCTGTTGATCGAAGCGCACTTGATTTAATTATCCAGGCCGGCGGATATATTTCTGCAAATGTTGGAGGGGCGCCGGATGGTAATGCGATACTGGTTCCACAGGAATCCTCGGAAAAAGCCATGGATGCGGCTGCCTGCATAGGGTGCGGTGCCTGTGTTGCGGCCTGCCCGAATGCATCGGCCATGCTGTTTGTGGGCGCGAAAATATCGCATCTTGCTTTACTTCCTCATGGACGACCTGAAGCGGTAAAACGAGTACTCGCAATGGTCAAAAAAATGGACGAGTGCGGTTTTGGAAATTGTACCAATGAGACTGAGTGTGAGGCGGAATGCCCGAAAGAAATATCCATTACGAATATCGCAAGGATGAATCGTGAATATTTGAAGGCTGGATTTTTATAGCAGCAGGTTTCTTCGACATTAAGCCCGGAATATAACAACCGGATATTCGATCCATTGCTTTTCCGGCTGATAATTCAACAGCACTGCAATCAATGAGTAATAAAGAAGGAGATTTGATGGACGATCTGTTCCACTGGTTTGATAAAATGATCAGGGTTTCCAGTGAAAATTTATATATTCAGGGTTCTTTGAAAACTTTTTTTGCGATAGGCGTTTCTTTTATCGTCTGGACTGTTTTCAAGCGGTTGATCACTTCAATTGAAAAAAAAACCGGGGATGACGGCTTTATTGGAATTGATTCAAGAGCGATTGATGTTATCCGCAGAGTCGCCTTTTATGCCCTTATACTTGTGACAGGAACCTACCTGATTCGGCTTTTTGGAATGACCATGATCGAAAAAGCCTTTTTTGCTGTTTTGATTCTTCTCGTATCCTTGCCCGTCAAAGAGTTTGTGATTATCGCCCTTCAATATTTCAAAAAAAACCTTGCAAGCAAAACAGAAACAATGGTCGATGATATTATTTTTGACCTTTTGGATCGTTTTGTCGGGGTTGTCATCATTGCAATCGCGGTTGTACTTTCCCTTGATATGCTTGGAATCAATGTTATGCCCTTTATCGCAGGTGCAGGTGTTGCCGGCCTTGCGATAGGGTTTGCTGCAAAAGATACACTTTCCAATTTGATTGCGGGTGTTCTTCTCATTATAGATCGTCCCTTTGAAATTGGTGATCGTATTGAGGTCTGGAGCGCTCCTTCCGGCAGCGCTACCTGGGGAGACGTTATTGATATCGGTATCCGCGCAACAAAAATAAAAACCACAGATAATATTGTAATTATTATTCCAAATAACGAAATAATGAAGAGAGATATTGTCAATTATACGATTTCGTCCGCGCAAATTCGAGTACGTGTTGATATCGGCGTCTCATACGATACCGATATTGAAAAAGCAAAAAAGGTTGTATTGAACGTCGCAGACACGGCAGAGTGGATTCTAAAGACACCTTCTCCCAAGGTGGTTGTAAAAAGTTTTGGAGAGTCTTCTGTGGATCTTCAGCTGCGTGTCTGGATCGACGATGCAAGAAAACGGATGGATACGATTTCATTTATTACGGATCGGGTAAAAAGCGCATTCAACAAAGAAGGAATAGAGATTCCGTTCCCGAGAAGAGATATCGTGATTACCCATGAAAAGAAAAGCGCCTGAAAATGGTTTGAAAAATGTTACATCTTCGATGAGCTGGTTATTGCATCACATGCTCAAGACGAATGTTTTTTTTCAAGATTTTTTTTGCCGTTTTTAGAAACTGCTCTGTAACATCTGATACAAAAAACGACTCACGGCCTTTTTTAGAAAGTAGGCTGTCAATTTCGGGATATTTGTTGAGATATTCTTTTATCTGCGCGGCCACCGAAAGGGATGAGTCTATAATCTTGACTCTTTTTCCGATTTTTTGCTGAATAATATCCTTGAGAAGCGGATAGTGTGTGCAGCCGAGGATCAGCGTGTCGATCTGCCCGCCCTTTAACGGATGGAGATATTTTTTTACAATCATTCTGGTTTCAGGTTTTTTCATCCAGCCTTCCTCAACAAGCGGAACCAGCAGAGGGCATGCATTTGAATAGACACGTGCATCAGGATCTTTGGCCTGGATTTTTTTTGTATAAATATTGCTGTTGACCGTAGCCCGTGTTCCAATAATGCCGATCCTGTGATTTTTTGAAACAGCCAATGCATCTTCTACGGCCGGTGTGATTACCTCGAATATGGGGATGCTATATTTTTCAGACAGCTTGCGGGTTGCGACACTTGAGGCTGTGTTACAGGCGATGATAATAATTTCAGCCCCCTTTTTTATCAGAAAGTCTGTATTTTCAAATGAATATCCGATTACCGTTTCCTGGCTTTTGGTGCCATAAGGTGTCCTTGCCGTATCACCAAAGTAAAGCAGGTCATAGCCCGGGAGATTTTTCATGATCGCATTTACAACCGTAAGTCCGCCCAGTCCAGAGTCAAAAATTCCGATCATTCCGCTATCCATTTGTTCTGTTTGGTTTGTTAAAAAGCGGCATGAATTTAAGTATTCATCTTGAAATATTCATGCTAAAATACAGAGTGGATTCAATGTTAAGGCGAAGCCTGCATTGAAGTCAAATTGAATTTTTTGTAAAATCCGACAAAACAAAAAAGGGATTACTGTATGCATCCGAAAAAAAAGACACTTTCTATGAATCAGAAAATATTTGAGCTCAATCTGGGTGTTGAAGAGACCTCGCTTTACCTGCTTTGCTGCAGTATCGCAGATAATGGCTCAGAGATCTCCCGCAAAGATATTTCTTCCGTGTGGAATGGGAGCGAAGAAAGTCTTTCTCGATGTATAGAGACCCTTGAAAGGCTGAGTGTCATTTCTGTTCAGAACGCTTTGAAAAAAGAGGATGAAATATACAGGCTTATGCCGGTTGAAACATGGAAAACGTGATGGCTTTGTAAACAAGTCCGATTTCTGTGCTGCACTGCATCCCTCGTCGATGTAACGCAGGTCGACTATCAGGCGTTACCATAGATTCGTGAGCCTTGAACGTGAACTTTTTTTCATCAGGATTCCGGTTTTTTACGATTCTGTCAGATTGAATCGGGTGACATGTTTTCAATACGGATGTCATTTGATTTGAGAAAGCTTCTTTTTTACAACCGCCTTTATAACATGATCTGGAAAGTCGGTCCGGATACCGGGGCATGAACCGGCCATAATTTCCCAGTTTTTTATATCTGCAAGGACGGATTTAATAAAAGGCCAGTCTTTGCACATTTTAGGCTTTACCGGATGTATGGTGCAGAGGTCGTCCCAGAAGATGCAGAAACCGTTTTCATTTTGCTTGAGCAGTGGCCTGTTGCCGGATATTCGGCAAAAATTTTTTTGAAATTCAGCTGGATCCATATGGATATAGGCTGCAATCTCATTGATATTCTCAGGTGTAATATAGGTTCCACCATACCCCTTGCAGCATTCGCCGCATTGTTTACACTGAAAAATATTCGAAGGCTCGATGTCGTCAAACGGCATGTCTCGACTCCATTGCTTTTTTCAATGTAACCTGATCCACATACTTCAGATCGCCTCCAATCGGCACACCGGATGCGATACGAGATATTTTAATTGGCAACTTTTCCATCTGGCCGGCAAGATAGGATGCTGTCGCTTCCCCTTCAACATTGGTGCCTGTCGCGATAATAACCTCCTTGATTTTTCCCTGCTCAACTTTTGAGATCAGTTCCCGTATTCTGATATTATCCGGTCCGATTCCATCCATAGGGGATAGTACTCCCTGCAGGATATGATACAGCCCGTTGTAACCTCCTGATTTTTCAATTGCCGCCATGTCGGCAGGCTGTTCCACGACACACAACAATTCCGCGTTTCTGGAAGGATTGCCGCAAATCCGGCATAGCTCTTTATCACTCATGCCAAAACAGAGCTTACAGAGTTTTATTTTATCTTTTATCTCAAGGATGCTTTGTGCAAGCTGTCGTGATTCATCTGAGGGCGCCCTGAGAAGATGCATGGCAAGGCGTTCCGCGGTTTTTTCGCCTATTCCGGGAAGTCTGGACAGGTTTTTGATCAGTTTTAACAGTGAAGTCGGGTAATGGTTCATTTTTGTGTATTACGTTATAATTTTTCCGGCTCAAGTTTAAGAGTAAACCGCATCAGGTCAATCCTGGGATGTTTAATCCTCCGGTCAGTTTTCCCATTTCCTGGGAAACCATCTCCTGTGATTTTGCGAGGGCATCATTGATTGCAGCCATAATCAGATCCTGCAGCATTTCAACATCTTCAGGATCGACAACCTCTTTTTCAATGGTAATTGAAACAATTTGCTGTCGGCCGTTTGCAACAGCCTTAACCATCCCGCCGCCTGCGGTCGCTTCTGCTGTTTTATCCCCTAACTCTTCCTGCATTTTCATCATTTTGGCCTGAAGCTTCTGGGCCTGTTTCATCATGTTTCCCATACCCTTCATAACAATATCCTCCTATAGTAATTTAACATCAACGATATTACCGTTAAAAATTTCAATTGCATCGGCAACAAGGGGATGTCGGACAGCCTCCTCTTTGAAAGAGTTGGACTGGTTGATTTTATTTTTGTGGTCATTCTCTGAATTATTGATGATGATCTCCATGACCAGATCCATTTTTTTTTTGAAAAAATCACAGCAGACTTTTATTAGGGATGCCTTTTTTCTCTTTACAAGGCTGACATTGAACTTGCTGTCAGTGATTTTTATAAAAACCTCTTGATCTGTCAGTTTTGTTAATTCGCAATTAGACAACGGTGATGCCATTGAGGGAATTTGCTTGCAAATTTTGCTTCGCAGTTCCTGCCAAAGCGGTTTAAGATCGGTTGAACGGTTTCCCGGATGCGCTGCTTTTTCCCTCTTTTTTGTGGTATCTTCCGATAAATATTTTGGATTTTCAGTATGCGCCTTTTCCGCAGCCTTGGTGCCGGTATCATCGACAAACCGGGTTTCAGGTATTGGCCCCGATTTTTTGCAGTCCCTATCCGGATTTGTTTTCCCGGACATATTGAACTGTCTGTCATCGGATTCAGCGGAGTGTTCCGATTCGTTGCCTGCAAATTCATTTCTCAGGAGATCCAGTTTTGTGATCAGCGTTTCGATGGGAATGGCTGGTCTGATTTGAATGATTTTCATTACAGTTACTTCAAGGGCAAGCCGCGGCTGTGATGAAAACCGAATCGTTGATTCTTCCCTGAAAAGGATATCAAGGATTTGATTCAGATAGGTTTCCGGGGTCTCTTGGATCTGTTTCCGCATCAATTTGATTTCATGGTCCGGTGTGTTTATCAGGCGGGCTCCTTCTGCATCTATCTTTAACACAAGAAGATTCCTGAAATGTTCAATAAGTTCCGCATACAGCTTTTTAAGGTCCTGGCCGTGTTCATATATATTGCCAAGAATATCCAGGAATCCGGGGATATTTTTTTCAAGTATGGCTGTTGAAATCTCAAAAATGTTTTTTCTGTCCGTTACGCCAAGAATATCCGGGACAATTTCAGGATTAACGATATCCTTTGAACAGGCAAGGACCTGATCGAGCAGGCTCAGCGCATCTCTCATGCATCCGCCTGCTTCCCGCGCGATGAGGGTTAAACTTTCTTCCGCTATTTGCAGCCCTTCTTTTGTACAGAGCGAAACCATATGATTTTTAATGGTTTCAAGATCGATGCGTTTGAGATCATGCCTCTGGCAACGAGACAGAATGGTTACCGGTATTTTATGGGGTTCGGTAGTGGCAAAGAAAAACATAACGTGGGCCGGAGGCTCTTCCAGTGTTTTCAGGAGAGCGTTAAAGGCCGCAATGCTGAGCATGTGCACTTCATCGATGATGTAAATTTTGTAGGGACTGTGCTGAGGCATATATTTAACGTTTTCACGCAGGTCTCTTACCTGGTCAACGCTGTTGTTTGATGCTCCGTCTATTTCAAAAACATCCGCAGCATTTCCTGAAGTGATTTCCCTGCACGATCTGCATGTGTTGCATGGTGTTTTTGATGGGCCTTCATTGCAGTTCATCGCCTTTGCCAGAATGCGTGCAATCGTGGTTTTTCCGGTTCCCCTGGGCCCTGAAAAAAGGATGGCATGAGCCATGCGCCCTGCGGAGATCGCATTGCCAAGCGTTCTGGTAACATGATCCTGGCTGATAACCTGCTCAAAGGTCTGTGGCCGATATTTTCGCGCTAAAACAAGATAAGCCATGAATAACAACCTGAAAATATATTATCTAACTATGGCGGAGAGAGAGGGATTCGAACCCTCGGTGCCTGTTACAGCACACACGATTTCCAGTCGTGCACCTTCGGCCAGCTCGGTCATCTCTCCGTAAAAACTGCAGATTGAGGTGAAGTCTGATTCTTTTCGTTTCCGGAAGTATTGCGGTAATAGCTGATCGGATTCAAGGAGCGTGTCCAGACGATCCGACTCCCTTTGAAAAGCGTCCTCAATTTCTGGCGGAGAGGGTGGGATTCGAACCCACGATCCCGTTATTAACAGGATACCGCTTTTCGAGAGCGGGGCCTTCAGCCACTCGGCCACCTCTCCTGCATATACCGGTTACCATTGACTGTCGGAGACTTCAATATCCTTTTTGCTCTGAGCTGTCAATGACCTATTTGTATTGAAATCTCAGAATCCGGACCAGAAACTTTTGCGGGTTTCACCTTGCCCTGAAGTTAAATTAACCTTGAACAATATTATTCTTTTTAGTATCAGTTGCAAGACTTGATTAACCGGGAAACCGTTATTAAAGGAAAAAACATATGGCCAAGGTAATCCCTTTCAGGGGTATTCTCTATAATGAGGATAAAATAGGCGATTTTTCGAAAGTGGTAACCCCCCCTTATGATGTAATCTCTCCGGAAGAGCAGAAACAGTTTTATGATCGACATCCCAACAATGTGATTCGCCTTGATCTGGGACAAAAAACAGCGAATGACAGTGCGGAAGATAATTCCAATACAAGAGCCGCGGGTTATTTTCAGGACTGGTCTTCCAGGGGAATTCTTTTGCAGGATGAGAACCCCTGCATCTATTTAACTACCGTAGAATTTTTTATGGGTGATGAAATGGTCACCCGTTACGGGATGATTGCGCTTGTGGGAATTGAACCATTTGAGAAAAAGATCGTGCTGCCTCATGAGAAAACTTTCAGCAAGGTTAAATCTGAAAGGTTGGATTTAATGAAGGCGTGTCATTCCAATTTCAGCCAGGTATTCTCGCTGTATTCAGACCGGGAAGGAATTCTGGAGATGCTGAAAAAAGCGGTTTCCGGAATAGAGCCCTTTTTTAATATTCTGGATGATAAAAAACACCGGCATAAGATGTGGCGTGTAACCGACCCGGACATTCAGGAACAGGTGACGCAGTTGATGGAAAAGAAGCGGCTTTTCATTGCGGATGGACATCATCGATACGAAACCGCTCTCAATTATCGGAAATGGCTGTCTCAAGGAGATCCGGATTTTAATGAAGACCATCCTGCCAACTATGTCATGATGTATCTCTGCAGTATGGAAGATCCCGGACTTGTTGTTCTGCCGGCACACCGAATGCTGTTCAATATCGGGAAAGACATCCTGTCGGAGTTCATTGAAAAGGCCGGCCGTTATTTTGATATCACAACCATTCCCGTTGAAAACGGTTTGATAAGAGATGCGCAGAAATCACTTGTTTCCATGCTGGAATCGAATGATTCAAAAAATGCCATCGGTGTCTATATGAAAGGGCGCAACGCGTTTTTTCTCATGATTGTAAAACCGGGTGTGATGGAGAATCTTTTTGGCAGCACCCTCCCTGAATCATTGAGGAAGCTTGATGTAACGGTGTTGACGCAGCTTGTTTTAATGGAGATTCTTGGGTTTAGTGGGGGCCACCTTGATAATGAGGATCTTATCGCATATTCAAGCAGTACCGACAAGGCTGTGGATTCGGTTGTCGACGGGAACTGCGATCTATGTTTTATATTGAATTCCACAAAAATCGAGCAGGTAAAAAATATTGCAGAGGCTGGGCAGATTATGCCTCGGAAAACAACCTATTTTTATCCAAAGGCAATAACCGGTCAGGTGCTATATCACTTGAAATTTTGAAATCCTTGATACTCTCCTCGACCGTTGAATGGTTCATGGGGAAAACATCTTTTCCACTTCATCGGTGTACTCTTTGTTTTTGTAGATGATAAGCGGATTTTCGATCGTAATCCCGGATTGACCGCCTTTTAAGCCTTCCATAAGAATCAGCCTGGCTTCTGTTCCCTGAGCAGAATGAACAGAGCGCATCCTTTTCGGCTCGATACCGGTTTCCCGCATTCCGGCCATCAAGTCGATTGTCCGTTCAGCAGGATAAATGATGAAGAACTTTCCTGCTGGTCGAAGTATCCTTCCGGCCGTTTTCAAGAGTTCTTCCAGGTTTATCTTGATTTCATGGCGAGCCACAGCTCTTTGCAAACAGGGGTTTACCCTTCCGGAAAGAACTTTTCTGTAAGGCGGATTGCTCACAACCCGGTCAACAGGGCCGGAAATCATGTCAATCGTGATGGATTGCATGTCTTTGTGGATAATCTTAATTTTTTCTTCCAGGAAATTATCGCTTGCATTTTTTTCTGCAAGTTCTGCAAGAGCCGGTTGTATCTCAACTCCAAAGAAGACGGCCTCCGGATTTCGAATCGCAAGAATTAAAGGGATGATTCCGCAGCCGGTGCCGAGATCGACAACCGTATTCTTCGGCCTGACGCTTACAAAGTCTGCAAGAAGAACGGCGTCTATTGAGAAACGGTAACCGGACTTATCTTGCCGGACTTTTATTTTTCCGTTAAAAAATGTATCAGCCGTGTATCGATTCATTGACAGCACAGGAAGCCGGTGGGGGCTACATCGATCCTATTTTGAATTTGATCTCCTGAACCAGTTCTTTGCCAAGAGCTGAATTCAGTTTTTGGATGATATCTTTTTTCAAAAATTGAAGCTGCTGCATCCAGGGAGAGCTTGCAACCTGAACCACAAGGAGTTGGCCTTTAAATGCAGCAGGTCGGGCGTTTTCCGCAATGGTCATTCCCATTGTTTTATCCCAAAGTGCCCATATACGTGTCATGTCAGAGTCGGGTCTCTCCTTTCGGCACTGATTCAGGACATCGTTGATAACCGTGCCGATATGGGAAAGGTTCTGTTTATTTTGTGTTTTCATAAAATTTTTCAATTCCTGAAACAGGTTGCGAAAAGTCGCGTGCTGCCGGTATCGGGTTCCATAAAACCCAATAATCTGAAAACTGTCAATGAAAAAGCATGCAGGGAATATCAAATAGAGGGACTGTAAGTCAACAGACAGATTTTTCCAATTTGGAATCTTTTCTAGTTGTCTTTGTTTTTTTTGGAGAGGCGATCGCTGATCAGCCCATAACTTTTGAAATTCAGGGTTTTTTACTTGACTTGAATACCGATGTAATTTAAAAATAAAACTTCATCATAAAAAAATTCGGATGAGACAACAGCGATAAAATCTCAGACGGATATTGCCTTACCGCATATTTTTATCACCATGGCTGGAAAAGGAGAAAAAAAGGATTCAACGCTTTTCTCCGAAGCTTCAGAAAAGAAATCAGAAAGGTTGGGATTTCGGCCAGAAAACGGCAAAAACAATTTGAGAAGGAACAACAGGAAAAAGATATGAGTTGGGACTGGGAAAAACTTCAGCAGAAAAATCGTCAGCACCGGCAACAGGGCCAGGGTGGTGGCGTACCGCCTCAAATGGATGACTTAATGGAAAAAATAAAAGGCTTTAAGTTTTCCGGAGGGCCGGTAATCGTCATTCTGGTTGCAGCGGCAATTTTTCTTGCAACCTCCATGGTATACACGGTGGGAGTTGATGAGGTCGGAATTGTTCAATTTTTTGGGAAATATGTCCGGACCACCGCTCCCGGGCTGCATTTCAAACTACCGGCCGGCATTGAAAAAGTTACCAAGGTAAGAGTCAGGCATGTTTATAAAGAGGAGTTCGGATTCAAATCCGTCAGGACATCTCGCGCCAAGTTCGCATTGGAAAACGAAAATCTCAATGAGGCCCTTATGCTGACCGGTGATTTAAACGTGGCTCTTGTCCCATGGATCGTTCAGTACAAGATCAAGGATCCGTATAATTATCTTTTCAAGGTCCACGATGTGATCCGTATCCTGAGGGATATGTCCGAAGCCGCGATGCGGCAGGTGGTTGGAGACAGGAGTATCTCTGAGGTCATAAGCAAAAGGGAAGAGATCGCCATTGAAGCCCGCGAAGTTCTCCAGAAGGAACTGGATCATGCGGAAACAGGCATCCTGATTACCACGATTGAAATGAAAAAGACGAATGTTCCCGGACCTGTTCAGCCGGCATTCAATGAGGTTAATCAGGCAACCCAGGAAAAGGAAAAATTTATTTATCAGGCAAAAGAGGATTACAACAAAGCAATTCCGGCCGCAAGGGGAGAGGCGGAACGTACAATCAGGACTGCGGAGGGGTATGCTCTGGATCGAATAAACCGGGCGGAAGGTGACGCGGGAAGATTTATCGCTCTCTATGATGAATATGCGAAGGCAAAGGATATAACCAGGCGTCGGATCTACCTTGAAAACCTGAAAGAGATTCTTCCGAAACTGGGACAGAAATATATCATCGATTCAGATCAGAAGAATGTCCTGCCTTTATTAAACTTAGGAAAGCAAAGTGGTGTCATAAAATGAAATCAAGCAATGTTATCATAGCCCTTATCGTTATTATTGGTGTCGCGTTCTATGCCTCGGCTTTTGTTGTCGATGAAACGGAACAGGTTGTCGTTACTCGTTTCGGGAAGGTTATGGGGGATCCAAAAACCGAACCGGGACTCAATTTTAAAATCCCGGTTTTTGATATTGCGAATTATTTTCCAAAAAATCTGCAGCAGTGGGACGGAGAATCCGGGCAGGTTCCCACGCTTGATAAAACTTACATCTGGGTGGACACCTTTGCCCGATGGAGAATCATCGATCCGGTTAAATTTTTTCAGACGGTAGGGAATACCACCAACGCGATGGGGCGGTTGGATGATATCATTGATTCGGCCGCAAGAAATTTTATCACTTCCTATCCGCTGATTGAGAGTGTGCGTCAGGGGAACAGGAAGCTGGTTTTTGATGTGGATGGAAAAGATGATGTCATGATCCAGATGGATGTAAAAAGTCCGGCCGCATCCTATGTAATTAAATTCGGAAGGGGGAGAATTACACAGGGAATTAAGGATCAGGCGCAGCCCAAGCTTTTTGAGTTTGGAATTGAACTGGTGGATGTTAAGCTTAAACGGATAAATTATGTTGAAGAAGTCAGGAGTACCGTTTATGAACGAATGATCGCAGAGAGAAAACAAATGGCAGAAAAATTCCGTTCCGAAGGCCGCGGAGAAGCCAGGAAATGGTTGGGCAAGAAAGAAAAAGATTTGAAAAAAATTACCTCGGAAGCTTACAAAAAAGCTCAGGAGATAAAAGGAAAGGCTGATGCCTCTGTCACGAAGACACTTGCCCAGGCATATGGAAAAGACCCTGAATTTTATTCCTTCATTAAAACACTTGAGACTTACGACAACACATTCGATGATAAAAGTTCCATCGTGCTTTCAACAGACTCGGAGTTTTTTAAGTATCTGAAGGGGTATTCCGGTAAACCATAGTAAGTATTGAAAAAAATAACCGCCACGATAGATTCCGGCAACGTGTCACAGGCGTTTTTCCAACACAAAAAGCAGAAGAAGCACCCGTAAGTCAGGTGCTTCTTCTGCTTTATAAACTTTCAAATAGAGATGGTCTTATTTGCCTTTTCTTCTTTGATGCCGTGTACGGGCTAGAAGCTTTCGGTGTTTGTGCTTGCGCATTTTCTTTCTTCGTTTTTTAATTACACTACCCAACAGACCACCTCCAATCTTGACGAATCATCATTTTTTATATTAAAAACCAATAATAATTATTTTATATATTAACAAGTGACAATAACATCAATTCAATTTATTTGTCCACCCTTTTTTTAATACCATGATGATGAATCGAAAAAAAAGCATGTTTCAGAGTTTTAAAAATGAAAAAATTTAGTCCGGACCAGATCAAAACGGTAAATGATGCCGTGGCAATATCAGAAGAGGTTGTATGTAATTTTTATAAAATGTCCGCGAATCAGTGGTTGAGGCACCGGTATGATGTTAAAACCCTGGTTGATCTTGCTGACAGTGAAATCATTCACGGACCCTTTGCTCAGATTATCCGTTACAAGGGCCGGCCGAAAGAGACAACGCTTGGTTCCTCTACATATGATTTTTACAAGATTTGTATTCAGGACCATGCAATTATTGCTGCGTTGAACCGATCATCCGCCCTGAAGCTTTTTCCTTTTGCATTGTATATCATCACCCATGAATTGGTACATATTGTAAGGTTTGCCAAATTTCTGATCGGATTTGAAGTATCAGACGAAGAAAAATTGAAAGAAGAGTCAACGGTTCATGAAAAAACCCATGAGATCCTGAGCCCGTTGCAGGTAACCGGTATGAAAAATGCGTTCGAATTTTATGAAAATTGGCGTAAGCCCTTAGAAGGAATGCGTATTTGATTATCAAAAAAACTGATTTCAGGGTGCTTGACAAACTTAAATCACTGACTATATTAGTTCAGATTTAAATGGGTAACAGAAACCGATCCCTCAAGTTCTGGTTTGCAGGAACCTTGCCCCAGGAGAGTAAAAGATGCCGATTTATGAATATGAATGTATCGAATGCGGAAACCACGAAGAGATAATTCAGAAGTTTTCGGATAAACCGATTACCAAATGCGCCCGCTGCTCTGGAAAATTACAGAAACTGATTTCTCAAAGCGCTTTTCATCTAAAAGGATCAGGCTGGTACGTGACCGATTACTCAAAGAGAGCAGAGAAACCCGCATCCTCTTCTGAAAATGATAGTTCAACATCCAAAGAAACAAAGAAAACCAAAAAAAAAGATGACAAGTCTTCTGATTGATTCAAAAAACTATCTATAGCAGAAGAGATTTTTTCGTTTTTATCAACGGCCTGATTCAGGTTCAAAAAGCCGGGTTTGACAGGATAAGGGGTTCATAGAACTTTCGGGTTTTCAAGACCTGTACATATAATTTAATCATCCTTTACAAGCGCAAAAGGATGATTACTGTTTTCGGGTATCATTTTTTTAGTTTTTGGAACAGACGGCTGTTTTGCAGTAACTTGACTAAAAAGAGTTAAAAAAGGAGAAAGTGAATATGAAGATCAAACCATTACAGGATCGAATTTTGGTGCAGCGTGTCGCAGAAGAGCAAACAACAAAAGGCGGTATTATTATTCCGGACACAGCCAAAGAGAAGCCCATAGAGGGCAAGGTTGTGGCCGTGGGCAGCGGTCGTGTGGGTGATGACGGAAAGAAGATTCCCCTGGAAGTTAAAAAGGGTGACCGGATTCTTTTCGGTAAATACGGCGGAACTGAAGTCAAGATAGAAGGTGTGGAATATCTCATCATGCGAGAAGATGATGTTCTTGGAATTATCGAATAATCAAAATAGATGGAGGACAAATTAAGATGGCTAAAGAAATAAAATATGATTCTAAAGCTCGCGAGGCAATGTTAGCCGGTGTACGAAAGCTTTCCGATGCAGTTGTCGTGACTCTTGGTCCAAAGGGAAGAAATGTGGTTATTGATAAATCCTGGGGCTCACCTACGGTAACCAAAGATGGGGTAACCGTTGCAAAAGAGATTGAACTGGAAGATAAATTTGAGAATATGGGCGCTCAGATGGTAAAGGAAGTTGCCAGTAAAACAAGTGACATGGCAGGAGACGGAACCACAACCGCGACTGTTCTCGCAAGAAAGATTTATGAAGAAGGCCAGAAACTTGTTGTTGCAGGCAGCAACCCGATGTCCATTAAACGGGGTATTGATAAAGCGATCGAGGTCGCTGTAAAGGAACTGGCCCTGATGAGCAAACCAACCAAGGACCAGCGGGAAATTGCACAGGTAGGTACCATATCCGCAAACAGCGACGAAACCATCGGCAACATCATTGCGGAAGCGATGAACAAAGTAGGTAAGGAAGGTGTTATCACGGTTGAAGAAGCTAAATCAATGGATACAACGCTGGATGTGGTTGAGGGTATGCAGTTCGATCGTGGATATCTCTCTCCGTATTTCGTGACCGATACAGAAAAAATGGTCGTTTCCCTTGAAAGCCCTCTGATTCTTATTAATGAAAAAAAAATCAGCAATATGAAAGATCTTCTCCCCATACTGGAGCAGGTTGCCAAGATGGGAAAACCCTTGTTGATTATTGCCGAGGATGTTGACGGTGAAGCGCTTGCGACTCTGGTTGTCAACAAATTGAGGGGGACTTTGAACGTCGCGGCTGTCAAAGCACCTGGTTTCGGCGACAGAAGAAAGGCCATGCTGGAAGATATCGCGATCCTGACAGGAGGCCAGGTGGTTTCGGAAGATCTGGGAATCAAGCTTGAAAGCATTACCGTAAATGACCTTGGAAACGCCAAAAGAATCAGCATCGACAAGGACAACACAACCATCGTCGATGGCGCTGGAAAACGCAGCGATCTTGAAGGCCGTGTAAAACAGATTCGTGCCCAGATTGAAGAGACATCTTCGGATTATGACCGCGAAAAACTGCAGGAACGCCTTGCCAAATTGATCGGCGGTGTTGCCGTGATTAATGTTGGCGCGGCTACCGAGACAGAGATGAAAGAAAAGAAAGCCCGTGTTGAAGATGCCCTGAACGCTACACGTGCTGCCGTTGAGGAAGGTATTGTCCCTGGTGGTGGTGTTGCCCTTGTTCGATGCATTGAGGCGCTTGGAAAGGTCAAGCTCAAGGCAGAAGAAAAGCTGGGTGTGAAAGTCGTGATGCGGGCTATGGAAGAACCGCTTCGCCAGATTGCCAACAATGCCGGAGTTGAAGGCTCAGTGGTATTTGACAAGGTCAAGAATGAAAAAGGCGCCTATGGGTATAATGCGGCAACCGATAAATATGAAGACCTTATCGAAGCCGGTGTTATCGACCCGACCAAGGTTGTTCGTTTTGCGCTTCAGAATGCGGGAAGCGTGGCTTCACTTATGATTACGACAGAAGCCATGATCGCGGAAAAACCTGAAGAGCGTTCGGGAGGACCCGCCATGCCTCCTGGAGGCGGAATGGGCGGAATGGGTGGAATGGGCGGAATGATGTAAATCCCCGATTCGGATGAAATTTTAAAGATTACAATGAAATTTCTAATTATTTCATTAAGTTGAAGAAAGCCTCTATGGTTGTGCATAGAGGCTTTTTTCATTGTGCTGCAGGCGGTTAACCAAATTTCTTGACACCGCATTCAGTCTAATATAATTTGGCACCTTGAAAAGAAAAAATACCATATATTGAAATATTGACCAAATTCATCCATATATATTGTTATCAGCCGGTATCATGATTTTCAGAATCATGTTTCAGCTCACATTGAAAAAAGAAAGAACTCCCTTTGCAGCAATTGAAATACCTGGCAGCTGTTTTTTTTAAATGGTTTGAATCTATTTCGTTAGAACATATAACCGGAGCGTTTTTATGACACCACATAAAATCAGTATTTTAGAAATGTTTTGGAATGCGAGCTTTATGGTGCAGCTTGTTTTATTGATTCTTGTATTTTTTTCAATTGCTTCATGGACCATTATTTTATTGAAATATAATTATATCCGAAAAGCGTTTAATGAATCGTCTTATTTTGTCGATTTCTTCTGGAACAGCAGGGACCTTTCGGACGCGTTTGCAAAGGCCAAACAACTTGATTCCAGCCCGGTGGCAACGATTTTTCGTATCGGATACATGGAACTCAAAAAACTGAACCGGTCCGGCGTGCCGATTGCATCTTCAGCCGATATTGGAAAGGGCGGAACAAGCACATTCAGAGGTATTGATAATATCAAGCGATCCCTGCGAAGAGCGATCAATACGGAAGTTACGAAACTGACCCAGATGGTTCCATTTCTTGCAACTGCCGGAAACACAACTCCGTTTATCGGCCTGTTCGGAACGGTCTGGGGAATCATGAATTCCTTTCATGGGATCGGCCAGAGTGGATCGGCAAGCCTGGCTGTTGTCGCACCCGGTATCACGGAAGCACTTATCGCTACAGCAGCCGGACTTGCAGTCGCAATCCCTTCTGTTATTGCGTATAATTATTTTTCACAAAGAATTAGAGTCATCGAATCGGAGCTTATAAGTTTTTCAGCTGATTTTCTGAACATTGTTGAGCGGGACATTCTAAGGGCAAGGGAGGGATGAGATGACATCAGGAAGCGGGAACAACGGTTTACTGTCTGAAATTAACATAACGCCTTTCGTGGATGTTATGCTGGTTCTTCTGATTATCTTTATGGTAACAGCACCGATGATGGTACAGGGAGTTAACGTTTTACTTCCGGAATCAAGTTCGGGACCCATTTCTTCAGAAGAGAACCATCTCGTGGTCAGCATCGACAAGGATGGTAACATATATATCAACGATTTGAATGTCACATCTGATTTTCTGGGTGAGAAGCTGCATAAAATACTTGAAAACCGTTCGGGGAAAGAGGTTTTTTTACGGGCCGACAAAAGGGTTTCGTATGGGGTTGTCGTTCATGTGATGTCGGAGATAAAAGGGGCAGGAGTGGAAAAACTTGGAATGCTGACTGAACCCATTGAAAAACGGTAATATTGATAGGCAGGCAGGAAAATGCAGGTTGAGGGGTTGCTGCTAGGAGGGAAGAAGGAGGATTATCGGATTCTGGGTAGGTTTCTTACCATATCCGTCACCTGCCATATTGTTTTTTTCCTGCTGCTCGTATTGACATCAGGCACGGCTTCCTATAAAAGGTTGAGTCCCGGAGTAATCAATGTTAACCTTGTCTCCCTTCCGAAACCTGCCGGAAATGCGGCCTCCGAGGGCATTGAAACGCCAGTTCCGGAAATAAAGAGAAAGGTTGAGAAAAAAGTAACCGTACCTGATCGTTTCCCGCAAAAGACATCTAAAAAGGTTTCAACGGTCACGAAAACAAAGAAAGCGATAAGCACGAAAAAAGTCAAACAATCTCTGAAGAAAAAGACGTTCAAACCAAAAAAAGTTGTTGATAATGCAATTGCTCAAATGAAAAAGAAAGTTGAACAGACAAGCTCCCAGCAATTACAGAAAACAATGGAAAGACTTGCAGACCAGGTAAAAAAAGGAGAGGGGATGGGAAAAGGATCGGCAGGTACAGGTTATGCTGCAGGAGTCGGCATGCAAAGCTCTGAGCTGCTTGCCATATATGCTGCGGAAATCTATTCCAATATTTCGAAGAACTGGGCATTTAATGAAAAGTTTGCAGATGGCCGCAAGGATCTGGTTGCACTTCTCGGGATCAGAATCATGTCTGACGGTGAGATACGAGACGTCTGGTTTGACAGACGATCCGGAAACCGTTATTTTGATGACCAGGCTCAAAAGGCTGTTTTGAAGACAAGGTATCTGCCTCCCTTCCCGGAGGGATTTAAGAAGCCTTTTCTTGAAATCGGTCTCAGATTTACACCCTCTGGGCTCAAATAAGTCAATTTTTTAATATTGTTATGCTATTAATCCATATACAGGCCCTTAATTTGAGTAAATCTATTCGACCCAATCAAAAACATCCGGTCTTTATCATGCTTCTGGCGGTTTTTCTCTTTTCTTTTTTCTTTCCGCCTTCTGCCGGGGCAAAATATGATTATATCGATATCACAAATCCGTTTATCAAGAAGGTCCCTATTGCGGTCCCGCTTTTTAAAGGAGTGACGGGGAACGCAGAGGAACTGAAAAAAGCGGAGGAGGCTGCAGCGCTTCTTTCCGAAACATTGGATTTTACCGGTTATTTTAAGATCATTGATCGTGGAGCCTTTCTTGCTGATCCGGCAAAAACCGGGATTTCAGAAACCCAAATCAATTTCAGGGATTGGACAACTATCGGTGCGGAGCTATTGGTTACAGGAGGAATTTCCATAACAGGAGACCGTGTTAAAATGGAAATGCGTCTTTTTGATACCTTTAAAGCAAAGAGACTTGTCGGCAAGAATTATACAGGTGGAATTTCAGACCAGAGAGGGATGATTCGAAGATTCTGCAACGAGGTGATTTACCTTTTGACCGGGAGTCACGGAATCTTTGACAGCAAAATTGCATTTGTATCGACCACCACCGGGAAGAAAGAGATCTATATCAGTGATTTTGACGGATACAACCCAAGAAGAATTACACAATCAAACACCATTTCTCTTTCACCGGCCTGGTCATCCGATGGAATGTGGCTGGCATACACTTCGTATTCACGAGGGAAACCGGATCTCTTTATTAAAAATCTCAGGGAGAAACGGGGAACTGTAGTCGCAAAACCAGGTATCAATATCACACCTGCCTGGGTTCCCGGACAATTTGCTCTAGCGGCGACACTGTCTTTTTCCGGGGATCCCGAAATTTATATGTTGACCGGAACAGGGAAAATTATTAAAAGGTTGACGAGCAGATGGGGGATCGATGTCTCCCCCTCATTTTCGCCGGATGGCCAAAAGATGGTATTTGTTTCGAAAAGGTCGGGAACTCCTCAGCTATATATTTTAGATCTTAATTCAGATCGTACGGAAAGGCTTACATATCAAGGAAAATATAACACAACTCCCAGTTGGTCTCCCAGAGGGGACAAGATTGCATATTCCGCTCGGGATAGCGGTAATTTTAATATTTACATAATCGGAACGGACGGCGAGAATCCAACTCCGCTTACACAAAATGCAGGGGATAATGAATCCCCAACCTGGTCACCGGATGGAAGCCTGATTGCTTTCAGCTCGACAAGGGAAGGCACCGGCCGGGTTTATGTTATGACATCATATGGAACCGAACAAAGGCGTCTGCTGTCCATGCCCGGAGAGCAGACAAATCCAAAATGGTCGCCTAATAATATTGCGAATTAAAACTCGATCTATTTTAAAAAGGAGGTAATATGAAGAAAAAATTGTTGAAAAGTTTGGCACTGCTTCTGGTTATTCCTGGATTATTTTTATTCTTTTCTTGCGCAGAGACCGAGGTGAAATCCACGACACCGGATGCTCCAAAGGCCCAGATGTCCGAGGAAGCCGGAGAAATCGTTGCAGATGAAGAGGCAGCACTGGAAGCGGCACAGCGGGCAATTGAAGAGGAAGCGATTCGAAAAGAACAGGAAGCGGCAAGAGACATGTTTATCAATGAAGATGTCTATTTTGCTTATGATGATTCATCACTGTCATCAGAAGCGCAAAGCATACTCCAGAGAAAAGCTGTCTGGCTCCGCAACAATCCGGAATCCTCTGTATTAATAGAGGGACACTGTGATGAACGGGGTACAACCGAGTATAACCTGGCGCTTGGCGATCGGCGTGCAAACAGTGCGAAATCTTTTCTTGTCGATATGGGTATTGCTCCATCTCGTTTGAGAACAATCAGCTATGGTGAAGAAATGCCGGTTGATACGGGAAGCAATGAAAGCGCCTGGGCAAAGAACAGACGAGCTCATTTTACGGCAGAATAATCGTTTTTGCTTTATTTCCATCAATTCAAGAGCAGGCGGCAGTTATTGCTGTACCGCCTGTTCTTTTTTTGAATGATGGCCCCTTGCCGGAGAATCATGACGGTCCGCGATGGTTTGTTCGGTTTCCATTCAGATATCACTCTGGATAAAGAGGGTCATTAAACGTAACGGATTAAAATGCTATGAAGAACAGTATGTTGACACTGATAATCTGCCTCTTTTTTCTGGGCGGGTGCGCGACTGTACAGGATAAGATCGCTCTCGAAAATCGGATCTTCGATCTGGAGCAGCACCGGATCAAGTCGAATCAGGACCTGAAAAAAATCAGGGAAAATGTTGAAAAGTTCGGAAAAAACTGGGAATCAAAAGATCAAAATTTTACAGGCCAGTATGCAAGCATGCGGGCCGAGATCAAAAAGCTCGAAGACGAGATTCGAACATTTGATGGAAAGCTTGAAGAGCTCGAGTTTGCTATCGGGCGAATCAAAGCATCAAAAGGAGAAATTCAGGAGCCTTTGAACCGGCTTAAAGAAGAGGATCAGAAAATCGCAGATCGTCTATCTGCTGTCGAACAGTATCTTGGGTTGAGTTCCGTTCCGAAAAAGGTAGAAACACCGGTTAGAGATTCGATTCCTACGAATGAGGGCAGGATAGAGTCTGAGAAGGCACTGTACGATCAGGCAAAAAGGGATTTTGATAAAGGCGATTTTGAATCCGCTCGGAAAGGGTTTCAGAATTTTATAAAATTATATTCAAAATCCGAGAACGCAGATAATGCCCAGTTCTGGATTGGCGAAACCTATTATCGGGAAGCATGGTTTGAAAAGGCAATTCTTGAATATGAGGAAGTAAAAAAAAGATATCCCAAGGGGAATAAAATCCCTTCCGCACTACTGAAACAGGGAATGTCATTCCAGCAGCTTAAAGAGAAAGCAAATGCCCGTCTGATTCTTGAGGAGCTGGTAAAGAAATTTCCAGGATCCAGTGAGGCCGATATCGCTGAGAAAATTCTGAAGACGCTGTAGTTATTTTTTTCAAATGCGAAATTGTTTCAGAAAATTATACAGGATTGAATCATGCTTAAATGTATCGGTATAGATCCCGGGCTGGCCGATACAGGAGTCGGCGTTGTCACAGGGCTCGGATTGGATATTGACAGCTATTCATTTGGAGCGATTCAAACTTCAAAATCATTATCCCTGCCTGAACGCCTTGACATGATCTTTTCAAAGCTTCTGACTGTCTTAAAAGATGAGAAACCGGATTTGATGATTGTGGAGGATGTTTTTTCTTTAGAAAAGTACCCCAAATCCGGTATTACGCTTGGAAAGGTAACCGGAGTAATTTTGCTTGCAGGGTTTAGATCCGGTGTTCCGGTTGTTGAAATTCCGGTTCGGGAAGCAAAAAAAATACTGACCGGGAACGGCAATGCCGATAAGGAGCAGCTTGAGAAAGCCGTGCGCCATCTATTGCGTCATTCGGAAAGGATACAGCCGGATCATGCTTCAGACGCTCTGGCCCTGGCTGTAATCGGTCAATATCGATATGAGAATCATCATGCCGGACATAACCTTTCCAGATTGGCGTAACACAGAAACGAAGTGCGGTGTTACAAGCCGACAGGCGCAATCTTGAGCGCTGACTTGGACTTCCCAATCACTAAAATTTGTATAAACTGCATAACTGTTCGAATTTAAAAGTTGTTTTTATGAATTGCGGTGCGAGCGCCGTTACCCGGCTTTTTACAAAACCATCAATGATATTAAGTTAATTATGATTGGTTACCTGGAAGGTACACTGCTGAATAAAGATGATGATCGAATCCTGCTTCTTGTGAACCATGTCGGGTATGAAATTCTAGTACCCTCTTTTGTTATGGATACCATGAGTGGAAAGAGCCTCGGGGATTCCATTTCTCTGTATATCTATTACCATCAGACCGAACGGCAGCCAAAGCCCATACTCATTGGATTTAATCTTGAAGCGGAAAAGGAATTTTTTCAATATTTTATTTCTGTTGAGGCGATTGGGCCCATCAAAGCGGTGAAAGCCTTGAATTTTTCAATACGCGAAATCGCAAGGGCAATTGAAACCAGGGATGTGTCCAGGCTAAAACAGTTAAAGGGAATCGGCACCCGTACGGCACAAAAAATTATCGCGACCCTGGAGGGGCGAATGGGAAAGTTTGCTTTGATTCGCGAAGATGAAAAGCCTCAATCCGTTCCGCTGGGAGATTTTACCGTCCAGGTCCAGGAAGTACTGGTCAATGAGCTGGGCCACAAGACCCTGGATGCGAAAAAAATGATCACCAAGGCAATGGAGAGGGATCCTTCTATTTCAACGCCCGAAAAGCTTTTTGAAGAAGTGTATCGAGGAGAGGTTATCTGATGGAGAAGGATGTTCTGAGTTTTGCCTCTGAGAAACAGGGGATTTTATCAAAAAAATGTTTGCCGGATGACAAAGAATTGGAGATTGTTTCTCTTCGTCCGCAAACACTCGCAGAGTATATCGGCCAGTCCGAGACAGTTGAAACCCTGGGAATCGCCATTCAGGCCGCAAAAAAAAGAGGTGAACCGCTGGATCACGTGCTTTTTCATGGTCCGCCGGGACTTGGGAAAACGACACTTTCTCATATTATTGCAAATGAAATGGGTGGAGATCTCATGGTAACATCGGGCCCTGCCCTTGAAAAGGGCGGTGATCTGATTGGTCTGCTTACCCGTTTGTCAGAGGGGGATGTTCTTTTTGTCGATGAGATTCACAGAACACCAAAGACCGTGGAGGAGTTCCTGTATCCTGCAATGGAGGATTTTGCCGTCGACTTTGTATTTGATAAGGGAGTCCACGCAAGAAGCCACAGATTTCGTCTTAAACACTTCACCCTTGTGGGCGCAACGACAAGAGTAGGGCTTCTCTCCGCTCCTCTGAGAGACAGATTCGGCCTTTTTCGAAGCCTTGATTTTTATTCTGAAAAGAATCTTATAACAATCGCAAAACGTTCTGCCGCCCTTCTGAACCTGATTATGCAAGACGAGGCCTCTACTGAGCTTGCGAAACGATCCCGGGGAACACCGCGCATTATAAACCGCCTTTTGAAACGGGTTCGTGATTATGCAGAAGTGAGGTCGGATGGAACCATCACCGCTGAAACAGTTAAAGCAGCTCTTGACCTGGAAGGTGTGGATGAGGCCGGCTTGACCAAACTGGACCGAAGTTATTTGAGGACGGTGATAGAATATTACCAGGGAGGCCCTGTCGGAATCGAGGCGATTGCGGCTACGCTGCAGGAGGAGACCGATACGCTGGTCGATGTCATTGAACCCTTTCTGTTGAAAATCGGCATGATCATGCGTACCTCGTCCGGCAGAAAGGCCTCTGAGGCAGCATACAGGCATCTTGGCCTTTCATTATGACAGCATATGTCTTGAACCGGATATCTTTTGGCCTTAATTGCGAGCAACGGAATCATGAATTCAGTAATCACGCTTACCACAGATTTCGGAATTTCGGATCCATATGTCGGAATGATGAAAGGGATCATTCTTACCGTCAACCCCGCCGCCCGCGTTATTGATCTTTCCCACAGTATCGAACCTCAAAATCTTGTTCAGGCCGGATGGGTGATCAAAACGGCTTTTACGGCTTTTCCGGCTGGAACCGTGCATGTGATCGTTGTGGATCCGGGCGTGGGAACGGATCGCCGGATCATCGCGGTGGAAGCAGGCAACTATATTTTCCTTGCACCCGACAACGGGGTTTTAACATTTGTTATGGAGGAGATCGAAGCGGGCCGCGTCTATCATATCGATAACCGGGATTATTTTTTAAAAAAGATCAGCCGTACTTTCCATGGCCGTGATATTTTTGCACCGGTGAGTGCGCATATCTCAACCGGTATCGATATCGGTAAGATGGGAACGAAGATTCACGCGAACGACCTTGTAACGCTTGATAGAAGCAGACCCCATATAGCGGATAACGGCCGATTGACCGGATCCATTATGAATATCGATCGTTTTGGTAATTTGACCACGGATATCAGCAAGGAACTGTTGAAGAAATCATTTCCGGAGATTTCTCCTGACAGGCTTTTCATACAGATCAAAGCAAATGAGATTAAGGGCCTGTCAGAAAGTTATCAGAATGTGGAGAAAAATTTTCCTCTTGCCATCATCGGAAGCAGCGGTTTTTTAGAAATAGCGCTGAATTGCGGAAGCGCTGCGTCTTTTTATCAGGCCTCTGCGGGTGATATCGTAACGGTTTGCGTTTCGGTTGCCCGGTTGCATCATGCAGGCTCATGATGTTTTGGATCACGGGATTGAAGTTTTTGAAATCCGTTTCAGGCAAAAAGGTGAAGAATGGGAAGTTTGTCGCAAGATACGGAAAAAGATCGTTTGCCCAAAAGGGTAAAGACGCAGAATAAAACAAACAGAGGCTGGCAGCTTCTGTTTGTTGACGACCGGGGTAAAATCGTATCTCACGCATGGTTCAAGAGGACGGCCATCATGATTCTCGGCGCACTGCTGCTCTCCATTGCCTGTTCCATAACATTATGCGTCTTTTTCATAAAACAACGTAATGAGAATATTGGTTTAAAAGAGGGACATGAGGCATCCGAGGTGCGCCTCAAAGCCTTGCAGCATGAAAGGGATATCCTTCTGGCCAGGCTTGTTCTGATGGAATCGAAAATCGAAGCGTCTTCTAATCGGAAGCCGGATTTGAAACCACTTGCCGTTGAAGCTGAAAAAAATGTCAGGCAGAATGATTCAGTTAAAAAAAAGAACTCCGGCAGGAAGACCGTTCCAGAGAAACCGGATAGGGTCGGAAAGGAGAATCCGACATTTGGGGTTGAGGATTTCAGCCTTTTGTATGAACCAGACCCGGCGAATGAGTTAAAAATTCAATTTGTCATGAGAAACAGAAGTCAGACGGAAAAAACGGTTGAGGGGTATATTTTTATTGCATTGAAACCGGATGGGAATGATAATCAGGAGTTGATGATAATTCCTTCTGCTGAATTTTCAGAGGGGAAACCCGTGGAAGCGACAAAAGGAAAGTATTTTCGGATTTCCAGATATAAAACCATCCGTTTCAGGCTGAGCAGGCGAATTGCGTCTGAACGGTATAAAACAGCTACCGTGTTTGTATTTAACCGGGACGGAATCAAACAATTTGAAAAAAGTTTTCCGATCATGATTGAAAACGTTCATTCTTAATTACTATCAGGAGCCGTATCGTGAAACAGGATTCAAACAATCTTTCGATCATTGACAGGGATTTGGTAGTTGACGGTAAAATATCCAGCAAGGGAAGTCTGGTTATCCGGGGAAAGGTTACCGGAAGTCTTGCCGGAGAAAAAGTGGTCATCGCCGACGAAGGGTCTGTTTTTGCCGAGGTGGAGGTCTCCAGTTTAACTGTTGGAGGCACTTTTGAGGGCGAAGTGCGCGCATCAAAGGAACTGATTATTCTGTCCACCGGAAGCGTTACAGGTACGGTTTGCTGCAGCAGCCTGACGGTTGAAAACGGCGGATTACTGAATGCCGGGGTGACTTTTTCCCCATCGGATACGATCGATATGAAAAAAGGCAAGCCGCCGGATTCTATCATAAAAGCTTAAAATCACCATATGGTAGATCTTGAAAAACAGCATCATGGCTGTTTATGCTGCGTGCCCTGCAGTGAACGGAAAAAACGGTCGAATAGTATATCAACGTTTTTAAAATTTTCAAAGGTTATGTCTGAAAAGGAAAGGTGAAATTTTTTTTGAATTTTTTCATAAATAGACAGATAATTGAGCAGAATACGATTGTCCCACGGCAGATTTAAAAGCGCTGCTGAGTTTTTGATTTCAAAACCGGTTCCTTCTATCTCAAGAAAATTACCGAAAGGCATGGTGTCGATACAGAAAATGATTTCTCCCAGAACCAGGGTTTCTCTCCACTTTTCATAAATCTGCTCCTTTTGGAAGCCAAGGGATTCAAGAATGCTGTTCATGGTCTGAAAATCGCTCACCTCAACTTCCAGTTCATGTAAAATTTTAAAATCTTCTTCTTTTTCAGTTGGTTGAGACTTAAACGTGAGGGTTGTTTTTGTATCTTTTCGAAGCCTTAAAAGGGATTTTTTTTTCATCAGATTTTTTTCATTGTCTTCATACCGAAAATTGATTTCAAAAAAACGGCCCTTGCTTTCAGCGCCAAGCGCCAGGATTTGATTTCGCATCACCTCTGGATCTGGAAGATAAAACTTTACTTCGATCTCAAGCGGTTTCATATGGCGGGCTCCTCTATATTTTTTTCATCCTCAATCGGAAAGCGGAAATCAATAGTATCCTGAAAATTTGTAAAAAGTCAATTTGCGGAGGATTCAGATCCGGAAAAGCCGATAAATATGCGCTGCGGATACTAAAAAAAGGTCATTAGGTCATAATTTTCCTTGACAGCATATCAACTTTGCTTTAAAGATATTAGATTCTTTTTTTGGGATTGGTACAGGAGAAAAAAACAGTGAAGAAATACACATATAGCGCAAAAAAAACAGACAATCAGGACAACTGGTTTTTAGTAGATGCTGACGGGGCGGTTCTTGGAAGACTTGCGTCCGTAATAGCCGCCAGATTAAGGGGCAAGCATAACCCTTTATTTTCGCCTCATGTTGATACCGGCGACTCAGTCGTCGTAATCAATGCGGAAAAGATAACCCTTACCGGGAAAAAGTGGGATCAGAAAACATATTACCGTCATAGCGGTTATACGGGAGGGCTTACATCGATTACCGCAAAAAAACTTTTGGAAAAGCGGCCGGAGGATATTATCCGTTTTGCTGTTAAAGGGATGCTCCCTAAGAACAGGCTTGGCACCCAGCTGCTGAAAAAGTTGAAGGTATATGCCGGGAAGGAACACCCTCATACCGCACAGAAACCAGAGACGCTTAATCTTTAAAAAGTTATCAAACCAATTTTTTTGGGGAAAAACATGGAAAAAAGTACTGTTTATTACGCGACTGGAAAACGGAAAAACGCGATAGCACGGACCTGGCTCAAGCCGGGAAAGGGCGAAATTGTTGTTAATGATCGGCCGATGGATGAATACTTCACGATTGAGACCTCAAAAATAATTCTTTCGCAGCCGCTGGTTCTGACAGATACAAAAGAGTCTTTTGATATCAATGTTAAAGTAAAAGGCGGAGGAATATCCGGGCAGGCAGGAGCGGTCCGGCACGGTATAACCAAGGCACTCATTCTGGCAAATCCTGATTTACGATCGGTTTTAAAGAAAGCCGGATTTGTAAAGAGGGATCCACGGGTCAAGGAAAGAAAAAAGTATGGTCAGAAAGGTGCTCGAGCGCGGTTTCAGTTTTCCAAACGTTAAATATAATATTTTTTATCTTATCAAAGGGAATAGAGCATTTTTGTGTTTTATTCCCTTTTTTTATGGGTTTGATTTGGGATATCGAGGAAGCCGGCGGCGGGGTTGGCTGAACTCGATAATACCGGCATGAAAACAGGGGAAGTTGTTCATAATGGAATATAAGGAACTTGTTACCGGCAGATTTGGAATCGGTTTGATTCGCAGATGCTTATCGATTATACTGATACTGATATTTTTTCTTTTTGCAGCACCATCGTTTGCACAGGAAATTCAAAGTCTTGGGGATTCAAAAGAAGACAGTTCCGATCCAAAAAAATGGGTCGGGCTTTTAGGTTCCTGGGGTCGGCATCATCACATCTGGAGCAGCAGCGATTATAAAGGATTTCGAAACCGGCATTTCGGGATGTTTATGGAATGGGAAGATGATCCTTTTACGCTTTTTTCTGTTGATATGGATCGAACGTTGCGCGTTGAGCTTCGTTATGCCAAACTGTATGGTACATTTGAAATCGATGATGATCAGGTCTTAAAAGAACGGCTTGTAGAGGGCCAGCCAAACTGGGCGAATCTGACGGGGCATTATTCGGTATCCCTTATCGGTGTGAGGCGTTGGGTGTTTTTCCCGAACCGGGTTATCCGTCCGAATCTGCACCTTGGATTTGGTTTTTCGGTGATGAACAAATCCATTATTGAGAACGGTACGATCTGGAACTTCAATTTCGTGGGTGGCGGGGGATTGGAATATGATCTGAACAAAAAGTGGACGGTTTACGGGGATGTCCGCTGGGAACATTTTTCAAATGGCGGCCAGATGTTTTTAACCAACAAGGACGTCATTGGACCGGAATCTGTCAATATTTTAGTGGGTATTCGATATCTGCTGTGAGGGGAAGACTCTTTTAGCGTATTCAATTATATTCGTATTCAACACTTTCGAATAGTTGGGAAGGCAATTCCTGTAACTCTCGGAAAATAACAGGCAAATTATGACAGCATATTTGATACGCCGCATGTTGTTAATCATACCAACATTTCTTGGTATCACGGTAATGGTGTTTACCATTACCAGGTTCGTACCGGGCGGGCCTATTGAAAGAATGATTGCCGAGGCAAGAATGCAGAGAATGGGGGGAAACACTTCCAGCCCCTCTTCCGGAGACCAGACACAGCTCCTTTCAGAAGAGCAGATTGAAGAGCTTAAAAAATATTACGGTTTTGACAAGCCTGTGCTGGTAAGCTATTTTCTCTGGCTTGGCAAGGTTTTGACTGGTGACCTCGGTATCTCGACACGATATTATGACCCGGTGTGGGATATGATTAAGGAAAGGATCCCGATTTCCCTGTATTTCGGGATAATAACCCTGATTCTTGTTTACGGTGTATGCATTCCGCTTGGGGTTGCGAAAGCGATTCGGCATAAAACCGCATTTGACAATGTTTCTTCCATTATTGTCTTTGTCGGTTACGCCATCCCTGGATGGGTGGTCGGTGTGATTCTGCTGGTTATTTTTGCATCTCATCTGGGCATATTTCCCCTTGGCGGATTTGTAAGCGAAAATTTTGAGGATTTTACTTTAGGGGCGAAGGTGTGGGATGTCATTCTTCACACAATTCTGCCATTGATCGCGTATATTGCCGGTTCCTTTACCGTCATGACATTTCTGATGAAAAACACCCTGATGGACAACCTTTCATCAGACTATGTGCGCACAGCCGTTGCAAAGGGGCTTTCCTTCAGGAATGCTGTTTTCCGGCACGCCCTGCAGAATAGTCTTATCCCCATGGCTACGAATTTCGGCAACAATATCTCACTGGTACTCATGGGATCCTTTTTAATTGAGAAGGTATTTAATATAAACGGCATGGGACTGTTGGGGTATGAATCGGTTGTTGAAAGAGATTACCCGGTCGTTATGGGTATCCTTGTGATTTCATCGCTTCTTTTCATGATTGGAAATATTCTTTCCGATATTTGTGTTGCGATTGTCGATCCGCGGGTAAAATTTGAATGATGAAACTCAATCCCCTGACCATAAAAAAAATTCGCAGGTTCCGATCGATCAAACGCGGATACTATTCCCTGATTATTTTTATGGTCATGATCGTTGTTTCATTTTTTGCAGAGCTTCTCATTAATAACAGGGCTCTGATTGTATATTATCAGGGGAATTATATTTTCCCGACGTATGGCGATATGATTCCCGGAAAAGACTTTGGACTGGATTATGCGTATGAGGTAAATTATCGGGAACTCCAAAAGAAATTCGAGCTGGAAAAGAAGGATAACTGGCTGCTGATGCCGATTGTCCCTTACGGCAAATTCGAAATTGACCTGCAAGAGGGTGAATACCCGCCTTTTCCTCCTTCTTTTGAAAGATATCACTACCTCGGTACGGATAATGCCGGTAGAGATATTGTGGCCAGAGTTGTTTACGGTTTTCGTATCGCCATCATATTTTCACTGATCCTGCTTCTGGTCAATTATACAATCGGAGTCAGTATCGGCATTTTAATGGGATACCGGGGGGGGAATTTTGACCTTTTTTTCCAGCGAATCATTGAAATATGGTCTAATGTCCCTTTTTTATATGTCATCATTATCATTTCGTCCATTATGGTCCCAAACTTTACAACACTGATTTTTATAATGGCCGTTTTTGGCTGGATGGGGATCACCTGGACCATGCGTACGGTTACATACAAAGAGAAGGAAAGGGAGTACGTTCTTGCGGCAAAGGCTTTGGGCTCATCCAATACGCGCATTCTGTTCCGGCACATTCTTCCCAATACCATTGCTGTCATTATAACGTTCGCGCCGTTTGCGGTCTCCGGCGGAATCGTAGCGTTAACCTCTCTTGACTATCTTGGATTCGGGCTTCCACCTCCGATTCCAAGCTGGGGAGAGCTGCTGCAGCAGGGCTGGTCAAACATGGATGCATGGTGGATTTCCGGATCTGTCGTGCTTGCCATGCTGGTGACTTTGATTGTCGTAACATTTATCGGTGAGGCTGTCAGAGAGGCATTTGACCCGAAGATGCATACGACATATGAATAGAACGGTAGAAATGGAAAGGAAAAAAGCATGAAGATTTATACCGGGTCATTACAATTCATCGCCATCTTTTTTTTGGGTTTGTTTATAACACTTTTCCCATATCATGTATCAGCCGCCCAGGAACTTCCAAAAGATATCCAGTGGCTCACAAACCATGAAGATCCGGTGTTCGCGTCGAAAAATGCCAAAAAAGGAGGCGTGTTTCATGCATCCATTATGAGCTTTCCCATGACCTTCCGGTCCGTGGGACCGGATTCGAACGGAGGTTTCAGGGACGCGATCCTGAGCAACCAGCTGGGCTTGATCGGTATTCATCCGAACACGGAAAATATTATCCCGGAGATCGCTACTCACTGGGCGTTCGATAAAGATAAGAAGACCATGTATTTCAAGCTGAATAAAAATGCCAGATGGTCTGACGGAAAGCCGGTGACGGCGGATGATTTTATTTACACACTGGAGTTTATGCGTTCAAAGGAGATTGTCGCACCCTGGTATAATGATTACTATACAAAAGAGATCGATCGTGTCATCCGTTATGATGACCTCACGCTTGCGGTGGTTGCAACCAAAGCGCAGCCGGACCTTCACCTGAGAGTCGCCATTTCTCCAACTCCCAGAAATTTTTATGGAAAGCTCGATAAGGATTTTATTAAAAAGTATAATTGGAAAATCGTTCCCAATACAGGCCCTTATCAGATTTCAGACTTTAAAAAAGGCAAAAGCGTAAAATTTAAAAAAAAGAAAGACTGGTGGGCAGAGGATCTGCACTATTTCAAGAACCGTTTTAACGTGGATACCGTTATTTATGATGTCGTAAGAGATTATAATATTCTTTGGGAATATTTTAAAAAAGGAAAGCAGGATGTATTCGCAATCAATTTTCCTGAATACTGGCATGGTAAAACAAAGACCCCGGTGGTTGAGAACGGGTATGTTTATAAGATCTGGTTTTTCAATGACACACAACAATCCGCCACAGGCATGTGGCTGAATCAGGACAGAGAGATTTTTAAAGATCGGAATGTGCGATATGCCTTTGCGCATGCCATGAACATCGGCAAGGTCATTGAAAGTGTATTGAGAAATGATTACTACCGTCTTGAACACGGATTTATGGGATATGGCCGATATTCAAATAATACGATCAGGGCTAGACGGTTTGACCTGGCCAGGGTTGAAGAGTACATGAAAGCATCCGACTGGAAACGCGGAGCGGATGGAATATGGGAGAAAGACGGCAGGCGTTTTTCAGCGGAAGTCACGTACAGCTTTGAGGAGCATACCCCGAGGCTTGTGGTGCTGAAAGAAGAAGCCAAAAAGGCTGGTGTCGAACTGAGGCTTCAGAAACTGGATTCATCGGCAATGTTCAAGAAAGTTCTTGAAAAAAAACATGATATCGCCTGGATGGGCTGGAGTACTTCTTTAAGACCGCAGTATTGGGAGCATTTTCACTCCGTGAATGCCCATAAACCCCAGACAAACAACATTACCAATACCGATGATCCTGACATGGACAGGCTGATCGATTCTTTTCGAAATTCACTTGAAGAAGAAGAGCGGATTGAGCTTTCCCTTAAAATTCAAGAGAAAATTCAAGAACTTGGTGTTTTTGTTCCCACTTTCATGGTTCCTTATGTGCGGCAGGCTTATTGGCGCTGGTTGCGGCTTCCGGAAACACCGGGCACGAAAATGTCACTTGACTTGTTTGCACCTTTCGGGAGCACAACCGGCGGCCTCTTCTGGTATGATAAGGATTTTCACGAAGAGACAAAAGACGCGATGAAAAAGAAAAAGAAACTGCAGCCGGTTACCATTATCGACGAGACATATAAAATGAAATAATAACCTGAACTGGGCGATTGTCGAGATTAGCTTGCTTACTGAAGAGAACATATTGGAGGTCAACGATCTGGTTGCCTCATTCGATACCGAAGCCGGAAGAATCCGGGCCGTGGATCGTGTCAGCTTTAAGGTCGGAAAAGGAAGGACATTGGGTGTTGTGGGTGAGTCCGGTTGCGGGAAAAGTGTAACCGCCCTTTCCATTATGCGGCTTCTTCCAAATCCTGCCGGAAAGATCGAGCAAGGAGAGATACGATTCGATGGTAAAGATATTGTAAAGCTTCCTGCAGAAGAGATGCAAAAAATCCGGGGCAGAAAAATTTCAATGATTTTTCAGGAACCAATGACGGCTTTGAATCCGGTTCACCGGATTGGAAGGCAGATCGGTGAGATTTTTCGTCTGCATTATTCCGGGATGAATAACGCAGAAATTATAAAAGAGTCGATTAAGCTGCTTGACAGGATCGGGATGCCGGATCCGGAGAAACGAATTCATG
The DNA here is from genome assembly GCA_046484745.1 of Desulfobacterales bacterium. Classification (GTDB taxonomy): domain Bacteria; phylum Desulfobacterota; class Desulfobacteria; order Desulfobacterales; family SURF-7; genus JAQYVL01. Next base: position 107,806 of record JAWOIJ010000090.1, read on the forward strand.
AATATCCCCACCAGATATCAGGAGGAATGCGGCAGCGGGTTATGATTGCCATGGCGCTTGCCTGCAGACCGGATATGTTGATCGCGGATGAACCAACGACTGCTTTGGATGTTACAATCCAGGCACAGATTCTGGCTCTGATCCATGAACTGCAGCAGGATACGAACATGTCCGTTGTTTTCATTACGCATGATCTTGGCGTGATTGCCGAAATCTGTGATGATGTGGTTGTGATGTATGCCGGTAAGGTGGTTGAAAATGCTCCGGTAATTGAAATCTTTGAGTCCCCGAAACATCCCTATACCCAAGGGCTGCTTGCTTCAATCCCGAAGCTTGAAACAAAGAGAAAAAGCCGTTTGAGCATTATTGAAGGGAGGGTTCCATCCCTTGATGAACTTCCGAAAGGATGCAGATTCAGCAATCGCTGCCCGTATGTGATGGATATTTGTAAAACAGAATCACCACCCGTGATCGAAATCGATGGAAACCATGCCGCTAGTTGTTATCTGGTAGCGGATGTTGAGGGCAAACATGGTAAGCGATAGCCTTCTTGAAATTCAGAATTTAAGAATGCACTTTCCCGTTAGAACCGGAGTGCTTCAGCGCCGTACCGGTAACGTATATGCGGTGGATGACATCTCTTTTTCGGTCAGAGCAGGGGAGACGCTGGGTCTTGTTGGAGAGTCAGGATGCGGGAAAACCACCGTCGGCAGAACCATTATGAGGTTATATAAACCAACAGCCGGGAAGGTATTTTTTAACGGCAGAAACATGTCAGACCTTACTCACAAAGCGCTGAGAGATTTGCGGAAAGAAATGCAGATGATCTTTCAGGATCCTTTTGAGAGTTTGAATTCCCGTCATACGGTTGGATATATTCTGGAGGAGCCTTTTATCATTCACAGGATGCACACCTCCCAAGAAAGAAAAAATGAAGTTGAAAAATTGCTTGAAAAGGTCGGCCTGCCCGGAAGCTCCGTAGATCGATTTTCACACGAGTTCAGCGGAGGACAGCGTCAGAGAATCGGAATCGCAAGAGCCATCGCTCTCCGTCCAAGCTTGATAATCTGCGATGAGCCTGTGTCAGCTCTGGATGTATCGATTCAGTCTCAGATTCTGAACCTTCTTCTTGACCTTCAGCAGGATATGAATCTCACCTATATTTTTATTGCGCATGATCTATCGGTCGTTAAGCATGTTTCTGATTGGATCGCGGTTATGTATCTGGGAAAGATTATGGAATACACAGATGCTGAAACGATTTATACATCACCGCTTCACCCTTATACCAGGGCTCTGATATCTTCGATACCCGTGCCCAATCCGCGGAGTAAAAAAAAAAAAATAATTTTAACCGGTGATGTTCCATCACCGATCAATCCGCCTTCCGGATGCAGGTTCCATACAAGATGCCCCCATGCAGAGAGTCTTTGCAGCCGCACGGAGCCGAAACTTGAAGAAGAGACACCTGCTACCGGTGGTAAAACGCATCTGGTGGCCTGCCATTTTACCGGCAAGATCTGAGTCTCATCCCCCATACAGCATTGCCCTGCTGAGTCTGATCTCGCTGATTGCAGTTCAGGGAATTCGTTTGCCATAAAAAAAGCGGATGACATCCTGTGCAGGGATGCTTCCGCTTTTATGGTTTTTTACGAGTGTTTTTTATTTATTTTTTTTGGGAACGGTCTTTATTTTTTGTAATGATTGTATTTTTTTTGAAACCATCTCTGCTTCATGGGAATCGAGATCGAGCATGGCTGCTTTTTCAAGAAGGCCTATGGCCTCATCCCGCCCCTCAACGGTTCCTTTGCCGGCTGCGACATCGGCCTTGTAAAGGAATACCATGAAATCAGTTCCGGTCAACCGTTTATTGATCCTCTGGAGAAGAGGCTTTGTAACCGCATAGGTTTTCGCAGTGTTCAGCGTTGATTTAATGTATTGAAAATCCGGCAGGCCATTAACCTTTAACAGGGTATCTGCTTTGTCAATCAGATAATTGCAAACAATTGGAAAAACTTTTTCTTTTGAATATACATCTTCTATTGTTTTAGGAGGGACACCTCCCGGCAGGGTAATCAACAGTTCTTTTCCCATGGGTGCAAAATCTCCCTGATAGATTTCAAGCGCGCCATCTGCAGTTTTGAGATAGTAATTCCCGGTGTTGATATAACTTGCAATGATAATGGGTGTAAAAATGAGTATCAGGCAGGCGGCAATCGCGAATAGAATTTTTCTGGATGGATCCGCTCCCTCCATAGTCCGGGAATCAGCAGCCTTTTCAGCAGCGGCTTTTTCAGCAGCGGCTTTTTCGGCAGCGGCCTTTTCAGCGGCAGCCTTTTCGGCAGCGGCTTTTTCGGCAGCAGCCTTTTCAGCAGCAGCCTTTTCAGCAGCGGCTTTTTCAGCGGCGGCTTTTTCAGCGGCGGCTTTTTCAGCGGCGGCCTTTTCAGCGGCGGCTTTTTCAGCGGCGGCCTTTTCAGCGGCGGCCTTTTCGGCAGCAGCCTTTTCACCGGCTGCGATAATGGCTTTCATATCAAACTGTAATGCAAGAAGTTTGTTGATTTTTGAGACATCTTCCTTTGCTTTGTCATCATAAAAAGGCGGGGATTTGAAATTGTCCAGGTATGCTTTGTCAGGCTCAGCTTTAAACAGTTTTGAAGGTTTCCATGTGTCAAACTTTTCAAGAAGAAGCTCTTTCCCGGTGAGTTTTTTCGTTGGAGCTGCTTTTTTGGGAGCTGCTTTTTTCGGAGCTGCTTTTTGGAGCGCAGCTTTCTTTTTTTCAGTCTTTTTTGCCTTTGAAGTTGATTTTAACAGATCTTTTTTGCCCATGAGAACCCCTTTGAGTTTACAATATGTCGCTTAAATTCGCGTTTGAAAAACATAAATAGCCTGGATCGTCAATTGCCCGTAAGGGTTTTGCAGACAATCAACAGTTGCTCAAAAACTTTCCGGGAAAATCTCAACGATATGGTTTCAAGATTAACCCCAAGCCTGGTCAGCTCTATACAAAATTCAGATAAATTCATTGAACCTGAAGAAAAATTTATATAAAAACAATTCGTTTTTGTAAACAATTTTTTCATGCAATTGCTGAAAAGAGTGTATTCTTTAAGCGAGTTGCCCCTGACAGCCCGGGAACAATGAGATGATTCTTTCAATTGTGTGATGCAAACTGTTTTTTTAAGTTGACACCTTTAAAGGCGATACGTTATCAAATAAAGCAATATGTATAGGATAGCGTGTCGCGTCAAAATCCGGCACGGCACACCGCAGGATTTGTGCGCCTTGAATTTGAACTTTTTCCGGCATCAAAAGTTTGACTATTGACGAGACCGTCTTTCTTGAAAGTGATAAAAAAGAGTCGATCAGAACCAGGGGGCAATCATTTTTTCTATTTTTATGCTCCGGCCGTGGCAGGTTGAACATCTTGAAAACAGATCTGCTGTTTTGACAGGTGGCTTTTGTGAAGTCTTGCATAACCGGTAATATTACGATGGAGGAATTTTATGAGCTTGAAAAGTAAGTTGGATGCTGGAAAGTTCGCCGTACTGGTTGAAATGGAACCTCCCAAGGGAGCGGATGCCTCCGGGATGGTAAAAAAGGCTACAAAGGTCAAGGGCGCTGTCGATGCTTTTATTGTTCCAGAGATGAGTAATGCCGTTATGCGCATGAGCGCCCTTGGGGGTGCGATGATTCTGCAAGGTAAAGGCATGGAAACCGTTATGCAGGTCAATTGCCGAGATCGAAACCGGATTGCGCTTCAGGCGGATCTGCTCGCGGCTCATGCATGCGGCATTAAAAATATTATGGCTGTTACGGGTGAAGATCCCAGTTTTGGAGATCACCACGAAGCAAAGGCGGTTTATGATATCAACCTGATTGAGATGCTCCGGGCTATCCAGGCTCTGCAAAAGGGTCGGGATATGGCAGGCATTGAGCTGTCAGGGGCAACCGATTTTCTAACAGGATCACCTGTCAATGCCTGTGCCAGTGGAGAAAATCTGGACAGAGAGATCGAAGAAATGGACGAAAAGATTGAAGCCGGAGTAAGATTTTTCATAACGCCTCCGGTGTTTGACACGGACGTTCTTATCCCTTTCATGGAGAAGGTAGCCCAAAAAGATGTAAAAATTATACCTACGGTGCTTCTGCTGAAATCAGTTGGAATGGCAAGATATATGGCGCGAAATGTGGCGCATGTCCACATCTCCGATGACCTGATTACAAGGATACGCAAAGCAGGTGACACGGTTCGTGAATGCATCCTGATCGCATCGGAAATGGTAAAAAATTTGAAACAGAAAGGCTTCAGCGGAGTTCAGATCTCAACCATCGGCTGGGAAGACAAACTGCCTGAAATTCTTGGTGGTATGGGGGTATGACATGATCCTGCCATTGTGGCGGCATCGGTGGCGTTGCGGAACATAAAGTGGATCTATCCAGCCATCTGCCAAATCGAATTGATGGGGGAAACCGCCTTTTTGACGGGAAACCTTTATGCCGATCCTCCGTCAGCCTCCGGAGAGAGTCGTATGGCCGTGGATCTGGGTCGTCAGATCGATGACTTCGAACTCCCTCCGATTGCTATCCCGAAAAACGAATACTATTTTTTGAAGTTGTCCTGCTCTATGACGCTATTCCTTTTGGTGAAAATCGTCATGGGTTTTTCGTTCTATTTTTTTACTCTTCATGTTCAGTTGTATTAAACGTATACGATACAACGATATTTCTGTCATTGAAATGAATCACCAGGTCCTGGGTGCTGGCGTTTCCGAAAAGTCTGTATTGATATTTTCCGTAAGTCCATGTTCGCTGGCCATTTTTGGCCCCAATCCGCCACGGAGAGCCGAACATTGAGCGGATATCATCCTGGGTGGTTTCTCCAATCTGAATTCTGGATACTCGATCTGTTGGGAAATCTTTACCAACATTGGCGCAGCCAGCGGCGAACTGGAAAAACGCGATTAATAAAATGAATACGCAGATGGTCGGCAGAAGGCGATACAACACCCTGTGTACAAAAGTGTCTGGTAACAGTTGCATATACTCCTCCTTATGGTGATTGTGATACCATCAGTTTTTTTTCCTGCGATTTGCTTTTCATTTCTTGACTTTTTTCATTTCATCCTCCTGTAATGTTGTTGTAAAACCATTAGACGGGTTTATATGCGTGCTTTTAATATAGCAGTCAATCTATAAGATGATCGAATAAGGCTTGATACATATAACTTCCTCAAATAAATATTCATATTTTTTCGAAAAGTAAACCGTTTTTTTCCAGTGGAAAATATTCATCCGGTTCAGGTATGCTGCCGAAGGCCTGCAGGGCAAAGAAACATGGGGACTTGTACCGTGATGACTCCCCAATAACCGATTTGCCTTTTAACGTATCCTGTGATAGTTTTAATAAACCGTTTTTCCTGGATTGTAGAAATATAACCAGTTGATTTTTAAATTGGATATGGTGGAAGTGTCTGGGAATTAACCCATACGCTTCTTTTTTTATTTTTATCTCAATGGAGCCGACGCGCGGAATCGAACCGCGGACCTGCTGATTACGAATCAGAACCTCTGGGTTTCCTATATTCCTCAATTTTAAGTAACATATAAAAAACACATGGAAATTTATTCCAAGTGTTTTTTAATTTTATCCCATTTTATCCCATTTTGGAAAGTTTTTCTCACACAAGTCTCACACTTTCACATCACCCCGCAACATAAAAAATAATCTTTCTTTAATTTTCGAAGCCATTTCTCGAAATCCGAGACCATTTTACGCATAAATTAGATAGGGGGCAGTCTCTCCTATCTCAGGCTGACCAAAATTTATTTCAATCTTTAGGAAAAAAGGACAAAACTTATGCACAACGACAAAAAATCTTTAGCGGCAAGGGAGCCAGGTAGCGTGAATGAAACTGGCGGCACACCGGCAGGGGTATAAAATATTACAAAATAAACCGAAGTGTCAAATGTTCCTTGTCGGACGTAATTGATTTTATGGAATCCCGGAAAATTCAAACTGAAAATTAGATCGTTAAAGAGGCCCAGAATGGAAAAAAAAGATTTTGATACAGGAGAAGCACTTCAGGAAAATGATGTAATTTCTCAGGTTATGGCAATTGTCGATCTTGACCCAATAACAAGAGAGCAAGAGCGGAATCGAATTGCAGAAGAACACAATGTCAGAAGAAGTGTTATTGACCAGGCCATTAAGGATTCTAAAAAAAGACAAGCACCTGGAGAAACCAATGAAATTGTCAGCGAGGTTGAACCGGCAAAGAATTTTGTACAAGGCGACAAGCTTCTGTCGGACATCCGGGATACTATCCAAAAATACGTCATTCTTCCCAATGGTGTTGCGGAACCGATTGCTGCTTGGGTTGTCCTCACATATTGCTACGATGCTTTCCGCATTTTGCCGATTTTGGGAATTGTATCCCCTGATAAACGCTGTGGCAAGACTACACTT
>JAWOIJ010000097.1:0-24838 GCA_046484745.1 Desulfobacterales bacterium
TTTAGCAAGCTAAAGCGTTCTCGTGCGACTTGCATGTGTTAAGCACGCCGCCAGCGTTCATTCTGAGCCAGGATCAAACTCTCCAATTAAACTATTTAAAAACCGCATTCATCATGCAGCCTTGTTCTCTCTTAACAAGAGACCCTTGCTCGACAAGCTGTCACTACCTAGTTTTCAAAGATCAAAATAAATTTTTTCGTTAAGGAAAGCCTTATTTTTAAAATAAATCGTAAATTTTGTCAAGCTCTATTTAACGCTTTGAACCGAATTTTCTTTTCCAGCCATGGCAGTTCAAATTCAGCCGAATGGTATTGCCTGACAAGAGTGTTTCAGATTTCGTTTTTCACTTTAGCAGCATGGCCTGTGATGCAGAAAAGAAAGGACATAACTACATGCGCTTCAGCGCTTTGTCAAGGACTTTCGAAAGACATTATTTCTTTTTTAATCAAAAGGCTCAAGTCAATTCATCTTAATTTTATGATACCGCTTCTTGCCTGCCCGCAAAACAATTTCCCCGTCACATAAATCTGTATCAGAAATCACATAATCAAATTCATCCAATCGCTTATCATTCATATAGGCGCCCCCCTGTTTGATAAGACGCCTTGCTTCTCCACTTGAACCGGACAGTCCTGTCATATGATACAGTTTGAATGCCGGAATCCCCTCTTTTAGTGTTTCGACATTCATGAAGGAAGTCGGCACAGATCCATCAACGCTTTCCGCCCTGCCTCTTGGAATTGTGCTTGATGGCAGTATCTTTTCCGGAACAGGCTTCGCTCCGAACATGCTTGTTGCTGCATAAAAGGCTTTTTCCGCCTCAACTTCACCATGGGCAAGCTTCGTAGCTTCAAATGCGAGTATCGATTTAACGGTGTTCAGATCAGGTCCTTCAAGCTGATCAATTTCTGCGATTTCATGCATGGGAAGAAATGTAAAAAGAGCTGTAAAACGTGCTACATCCCTGTCATCGGTATTAACCCAGTACTGATAATAATCATAGGGGGATGTTCGCTCAGAATCCAGCCAAACGGCTCCTTGGGCGGTTTTCCCCATTTTAGCGCCGCTGCTTGTCGTTATCAGTGGAAATGTAATGCCGAAAACCGTCTTCTGTCGTGTTTTCCGAATAAGCTCGACACCTGCCACAATATTTCCCCACTGATCACTTCCGCCCATCTGGATACGGCAGTCGTATTGATCAAAAAGCTCCATAAAATCATATGCCTGCAAAAGCATATAATTAAACTCAATAAAACTAAGCCCTTCTTCAGAGTCAAGGCGTATTTTATAGCTTTCAGCCTTTATCATGCGATTCACACTGAAATGCCGGCCGATATCTCTTAAAAATGGAATATATTCAATCTTTGTGAGCCAATCCGCATTATTTAAAAGCAGGGCTTTTCCATCGTTAAAATCGATAAACCTGGAGAGCTGTCTCTTAATGCCCAAGGCATTTTGCGTAACCATTTCTTCTGTTAACAGTTTCCTCATTTCTGTCTTGCCGCTTGGATCGCCAACGAGTCCGGTTCCGCCTCCTACAAGCGCTATCGGTCGATGCCCTGCTTTTTGCATATGGGCGAGTGACATGATTGGAATCAAGCTGCCAACATGAAGACTGGAAGCGGTTGGATCAAAGCCGACATAGCACGTTGCCTGCTTTGTATCCAAATACTCGGCCAACTCTTTTTCATGGATCGTATCTTCTATGAATCCACGCTGCTCCAAAATTTCCAGTATATTCATTTTTTGGATTTCTTTCCTTTTCTGGTTCAACCTGCCAATGAAATCATTTTCTAAATTCAAAAAAGGCCCCTGTTTTTATCCGCCGGCGGCAGATGAAAATGGGTGGCCGGCTCAGTAATAAAAAAGCAACCTTCTGATGCGGTCCTTATTTATTTGCATATTCAACCGCTCTTGTTTCACGGATAACAACAACTTTTATTTGTCCGGGGAAGGTAAGGGTTTCTTCAATTTTATTAACAATATCACGACTCAGCAGGACAGCTTCTTCGTCTGTAATGCTTTCGCCTTCAACAATAACCCGTAGTTCCCGACCTGCCTGAATCGCATAGGAGCTTGAAACTCCCTTAAAAGATTTTGCTATTGTTTCAAGATCTTCAAGCCGCTTTACATAGTTCTCAAGCAGTTCCTTTCTGGCACCCGGCCTGGCACCGGAAAGGCCATCGGCAGCCTGAACCAGAAAATCATATACCGAATTCGGCGGAACATCTTCATGGTGCGCGGCAATGGCCTGAACAACCTTGGCAGATTCTCCATATTTTTTGGCAAGATTCGATCCAATTACAGCATGGGGTCCCTCAACTTCATGATCGATGGCCTTCCCGATATCATGAAGCAGCCCCATTCTTTTTGCCAATTTTGTATTCAGGCCGAGCTCGGAAGCCATAATCCCGCAAAGGAATCCGACTTCGACTGAATGCTGTAAAACGTTCTGTGCATAGCTTGTTCTGAATTTAAGCCTTCCGATAACCTTAATCAGTTCCGGGTTAATTCCGTGAACGCCAACATCAAATGTAGCCTGTTCTCCGGCTTCTTTAATCGCGAGATCAACCTCATCCGTGACGGTTTTAACGATATCCTCAATACGAGCCGGATGAATACGACCGTCGGCAATCAGCTTAAGCAGTGAAAGCCTTGCCACCTCACGCCTTACCGGATTAAAACCCGATAAAATAACGGCCTCCGGCGTATCATCAATAATGAGGTCTATTCCAGTCGCTGCTTCAAGCGCTCGGATATTACGCCCTTCTCTTCCAATGATGCGCCCCTTCATTTCATCGCTGGGCAAGGGAACCACTGAAACGGTACGTTCTGCAACAAAATCACCCGAATACCTCTGGATTGCCGTAGCGATAATCTTCTTTGCGTTTTTATCAGCGGTCTCCTTGGCCTCACTCTCAATTCGTTTAATCAATCGAGCGCCCTCATATCTGGCCTCATTTTCCATCGCTCTTATCAAAAGGTCTTTTGCCTTTTCTGAGGTCAGCCCTGAAATTTTTTCAAGCTGTTTTTTTTGTTCTTCGATCTGGTCGGCACATTTTTTCTCGGCAAGCGCAAGCTCATGATCCCTTCTATCCAACTCCTTTTCGGCTCGTAAAATATCACGCTCGCGCTTTTCAAACTGTTCCTGTTTATTGTCAATAAGTTCAGTTTTCCGAATGATACGTCTTTCCTGTTTTTTTAATTCTGCTTTGGTTTCATGAGTCTCCGCATCAAAATCACTCTTCATCTTTAACAGCCGATCCTTGGCTTCAAGCTCAGCTTCTTTCAACAGTGTCTCGGCTCTGAGTTCGGCCTCTTTAATCAGTCTTTCCGCATCTGCCTCAGCGTTTTTCAGCTTATTTGAAATCAATCTATCATTTAAAAAATACATCAAAACAAGTCCTGCAACCAAGCCGACTATTCCGATAATGATTTCGAATCCGTTCATTATACAATCTCCACTTCAGCAGGTCCGGGCTCAAATAAACAGCACACGCAAAGAGCCCTGATACCCAGGTTTATATTGACATCCCTTTCAGGATGGTTGCAACCCACCATGTAGTGAAATTCTAACTATCTGTATTTTTTAAATTAAAAAAAGATGAATGAGAGGAAGATATCTACGGCAGATGATGAGAATTTATTGAGGCTGTCGATAAAACGTTTAACGATAAAATGTTGAAAATGAAACCCCCGCCAATTTGTCGTGTTGTCAGGTCTTTGAGCCAAAGGTCAAAGGTGGGCGCCTTGTAGTTTCTTCAGGCTTTTCTGTACGAGCAGAACTTGCACACCAAAACCAGTGAAAGCTCCCTTTCAATAAAGTGTTGGGACAAAGAACATTAACAATCACGATCACGGCAGGGGTCATCATCTTCAGTGGATAAATCTTTCAGGCAAAAGCACTACGGCATCTGAAAGATTTAAAGCACGGGCGAACCTGAAGCAACCTATACGAATACCGCGTATCTCTTCAGACTCCCCCAAATCACAGCAAGCCATCGCTAAAGGCTCACGTCAATCATGTTTACCAGTGAAGCAGAACGTTCTGATATGTTATCCACCAGTTCAGAGTAATTGCGTTTCAGATCTATAAATTCGCTTGAAATGTTTAATGCAGCCAATGTCAGTATGGTTACTTTGTTCATTTTAGTTGTACTTTTCGATAGTTGTTTCTCGACATTAGCCACTTCCTGAATCAGCAGATCCGCGACTTCATTGGCATTGGACACACCCGATTCCGCTTTGAATGAGTATTGCTGCCCAAACAGTTCAATGGTTATGATTTTGTCCAATGATGCGTCTTCCACCTTTGCTTATCTGGTAATTACCTGCTACGGTGACTCCGAATCAGTAAACATGCTTAATTTTCCAAGGAGGCTATCGATCTTTCCCCGAATCAAATCTTTTTGCTCTAAATATACTTTTTCAGCCTCGTTTCGTTCTCGGAGTTCCTGCTCTAACCCCTCTATCCTGTTTTTAAATTCAGAATTTTTTGCCTCAAGAGATTTACAAAGCTCAATCAGCTTCTCAACCTTTTCCTCAATTTCATCAAATTGCCTAGATATTTCTTCACGAGCCAATGATTCACCTCATCATGTAAGTTACTATATGCTTCAAAACCATTTAATGTCAAGAAGTTTTACCTTGACCGCTTGTTCATAATCTTTTCCGCTTTAACCAGATCCTGGTGGCAGTTTATACCCACCACCTCGTCCGAATCATTCCCCATAAACAGACCGATTTTTTTATTTTCTTCAGCACCGATCGATATAATATCGGTAAGATAAAATTCATTCTGTGCATTATCCGGCTTCAACATCCTGACGGCATGCTCTAAAAATGCTCTTTCAACACAATAAATACCTGAATTAATAATTTTTATACCTTTTTCATCTTGATTTGCATCTGCTTCTTCCACGATTTTTACAAGTCTGCCATCCTGATTTACGATCATGCGGCCGTAACCTGTTGGATTCTCGACCTCAACAGCAAGCACCGTAATCTGGTTTTTTTGTTTGTTATGGTTCTCTATAAAATGGAAAACGGTTTCCGCTGAAAGCAGAGGCACATCTCCACAGAGAATAATCACATTTTCAACACCCGCATGCAATTCAGGCATTGCGCACAGAACAGCGTGTCCGGTTCCAAGCTGTTTTTCCTGATAGGCAAAACCAACCTGGGCCGACATTCTTGCTGTTTCCCGTACCGTATCGGATTGATAACCGGTGACAACAATTATATTTTCACCGGCAACTTCCAGAGCCATATCCACGACATGGCTGATCATCGGTTTTCCGCAAACCTTGTGAAGAACCTTTGCCATGTCGGATTTCATTCTGGTCCCAAGTCCTGCTGCAAGAATGATAATCGCTGTCCCGTGATCCGCTTTTCGCATCAGTAGCACTTATCTCGGATATAAAATAAAAAAGGGCAGGCCATCATAACGGCTTACCCCTTTTCGTATATTTTGTGTTGAGTAAAAAATCAAAAGAATCAGATAACATGCCCCTTTACCCGAAGACGATAGATCGCTCTGGAAAGGGCTGCCTGGGCACGCAAAAAGTCAACCTCATCGCTTTTGCCTGAAGCAAGACGATCTTCCGCCCTTTTCATTGCTTCTCTCGCTCGATCCTCATCAATATCTCTTCGTCTTTCCGCAGATTCAGCCAGAATCGTAACCTTATCGGGCAGTGCTTCTGAAAAGCCGCCACTGATAAAGACAAGTCTTTCCGTACCGCCTGCGTCTTTGTAGGTCACGGTTCCAACTTTCAGACTTGTAAGGAAGGGCGTATGCCCGCGTAACACTCCGAATTCACCTTCTGATCCGGGAGCCATTACGATCTGCGCTTGATCATCCACAACAAGTTTATCCGGGGCGACAATCTCCAGTTTAATATTTTCCGCCATCTTTAGACCCCTGTTTTCTATGCTTTCGCCATCTTTTCAGCTTTTGCGACGACCTCTTCAATAGAGCCTACCATATAGAATGCCTGTTCAGGCAACTCATCATGTTTGCCTTCACAAATTTCTTTGAACGCCCTTACGGTATCCTCAATCTTTACAAATTTCCCTGCTATTCCTGTAAATACCTCTGCAACGTGGAATGGCTGTGAGAGAAATCTTTGAATGCGTCTGGCACGTTCAACGGTGATTTTGTCTTCATCAGACAATTCATCAATACCTAGAATCGCGATAATATCCTGCAGCTCTTTGTATTTCTGAAGAATCTGCTGAACCTGACGCGCCACCCGATAATGTTCCTCCCCGACATAGGCTGCATCAAGAATTCTTGAACTTGAGTCAAGAGGATCAACAGCAGGATAGATTCCCTTGTCTGAGATGCTGCGGGAAAGAACAACCGTTCCATCAAGATGCGCAAATGTTGTTGCCGGTGCCGGGTCGGTTAGGTCGTCGGCCGGTACGTATACGCACTGAACAGCCGTAATTGAGCCTTTGTCGGTGGATGTGATTCGTTCCTGCAGAGCACCCAGATCCACAGCAAGGGTTGGTTGATAACCAACAGCAGAAGGGATACGGCCAAGAAGAGCAGACACTTCTGCACCGGCCTGAGTGAACCGGAAAATGTTATCGATAAAAATCAGAACGTCCTGTCCTTCTTCATCACGGTAATATTCAGCTGCTGTCAGGGCGGAAAGTGCAACACGGGCACGGGCTCCCGGCGGTTCTGTCATCTGGCCGTAAATCAAGGCTGCTTTTGGAAGAACTCCGGAATCCTTCATTTCATGGTAAAGGTCGTTCCCCTCGCGGGTTCTTTCACCAACACCGGCGAAAACGGAGATACCACCGTGCTGCATGGCGATGTTGTTAACCATTTCCATCATGATAACGGTTTTGCCGACACCGGCACCGCCAAACATACCCATTTTTCCACCACGGGGAAAGGGAACCAGCAGATCGATAACCTTAACTCCGGTTTCAAGTACACGAACTTCCGTGTCCTGCTCGGTAAAAGTCGGTGCCGGCCTGTGGATGGGCATCATTTTTTCCTGACTAACAGGGCCCAGTCCATCAACAGGCTTGCCAACAACGTTCAAAACCCGACCAAGCCCGGCTGCACCGACCGGCATCATGATTGGATTGCCCGTATCCTTGACAGGCATACCACGCACCAGGCCGTCGGTAACGTCCATGGCCACGGTTCTTACAACATTATCACCAAGGTGCTGGGCCACTTCAACCACCAGATTTTCAGGCTCATCATCAATAGCCGGGTTGGTTATTCTCAGTGCCGAAAGAATCGCGGGCAGTTTACCCGGCTCGAACTCAACGTCGACTACAGGCCCCATAACCTGTACAACTTTACCAATATTCTCTCCCATTTATAGACCTCCTATAAATCACATTCCGAATTTATTCTTCAGGTTTATCCCTTAAGGGCCTCGGCTCCGCCGACAATATCCATCAGGTCAGCCGTAATGGCCGCCTGCCGGGCCTTATTATACAAGAGGGTTAACTCATCTATCATATCATTACAGGCCTTGGATGCGTTGTCCATCGCCATCATTCTTGCAGCATGTTCACTCGTGGATGTTTCAAGCAGGCCGCTGTGGATCTGGATATAGACATTTCTCGGCAGCATTTCCCCAAGAAGTTCACCCGGTGAAGGCTCACAAAGGTGTTCCGCCTGAAATGGCGCGTTTATGTCTTTTTCCTCCTCAGCTTCAATCGGCGGAATCGGTAAAAGCTGCTGCAGCGTTGGGAGCTGTTTTCCCATACCCAGAAAATTGGACCATACAACATAAACTTCATCCCACTCCCCTGCAAGGAAACCATCAATCAGGCTTCGTCCTGCATTTGTCGCAAGGTTAAAGCTAAAATCAGAGCCGACAACTCCAAGATGCGCATCTTTGATTTGAAGGCCTTGCTTTCTGCACCAGTCACGACCCTTTTTACCAAAATTGGTAACAATGAATTCTTTGCCCTCTTCCTTTTTCTGTTTTATAAATTTTCGGGCTTTTTCAATCAGGTTCATGTTGAAGCCTCCGCAGAGCCCTCGATCCGACGTGCAGAGAACAAGGTGAATTTTTTTAACCTCATTTCTCGGCGTCAGAAGCGGACTGGCATCTTCGCCTGCTCTCCCGGCAAGACTACCCAAAACCTCTGCAAATTTACCGGCAAAAGGCCGAAACCCTTCCATGGCATTCTGGGCACCACGCAGCCTGGAAGCAGCCACCATATTCATTGCCTTGGTGATCTGCTTTGTCTTTTTAATACTACCGATCTTTGTTTGAACTTCCTTTAAAGTTGGCATACAGATTTACCCTTAATTTACCAAGCGGTTTGAAAGCATCGTTTTGGCCTGAAAATTTCATTTCAATGGGCTGATAATGCTTTTTCGTTCACCGCAGAATTATTTAATCGTATCCTTGAACTCTTCATCATAAGCTTCAAGCGTTTTCTTCATGATGACTTCAACATCTTCAGTAAGCTGACGTTTTTCTTTTATTACGTCAAACAGTTCAGGGAATCTGTTTTCAACGAAAGTATACAGGCCTGCCTCATATTTTGCTACAACATCTTTTGGGTATTTGTCCAAGTATCCCTTGGTACCGGCATACAGAATTACAATCTGCTTTTCCAGTGGCAACGGCTGATATTGAGGCTGTTTCAAAATCTGAACCAGTCTTTCGCCTCTGGTAAGCTGAGCCTGTGTTCCTGCATCAAGGTCTGAACCAAATGCCGCAAATGCTTCCAATTCGCGAAACTGAGCCATATCAAGCCGCAATGTTCCAGCTACCTGTTTCATGGCTTTTTCCTGAGCAGCTCCACCAACCCGGGACACGGAAAGTCCAACATTGATAGCGGGCCTTATACCGGCGAAAAAGAGATCCGGTTCCAGATAGATCTGACCATCGGTAATCGAAATAACGTTTGTCGGGATAAACGCAGACACGTCACCTGCCTGTGTTTCAATAATCGGCAACGCCGTGAGGGATCCAGCGCCAAGTTCATCATTCAGTTTGGCCGCCCTTTCCAGAAGACGAGAATGGTTGTAAAAAATATCGCCGGGGAAAGCTTCACGCCCCGGAGGACGTCTGAGAAGGAGAGATACCTGACGATAGGATACAGCCTGTTTGGAAAGGTCATCATAGATAATCAGCGCATGCATTCCGTTATCCCGGAAATACTCTCCCATGGCACAACCTGCATATGGAGCCAGATACTGAAGTGATGCAGGGTCACTTGCACATGCAGCCACGATGGTGGTGTATTCCATGGCGCCGTGTTTTTCAAGAATCGCGGCAACCTGCGCAACGGACGATTTTTTCTGGCCGCAAGCCACATAAATACAATAGATGTCCGAATCTTTCTGTGCAAGAATCGCGTCAATCGCAACGGCGGTCTTGCCAATCTGGCGGTCGCCGATAATAAGTTCCCGCTGCCCTCTTCCAACCGGTGTCATGGCATCGATCGCTTTCAAACCGGTATAGCATGGCTCATGAACACTCTTTCTCGCAATAACGCCCGGAGCGACCACCTCGATTCGACTGGTATGTTTGGCATCGATCGGCCCCTTGCCATCTATCGGTGCACCGGTTGTATCCACAACGCGTCCCAGAACTTCCTTACCTACCGGAACTTCAGCGATGCGGCCGGTTCTTTTTACGATGTCGCCCTCTTTGATATGCGTGTCATCGCCCATGAGAGCAACACCCACATTGTCTTCCTCGAGATTGAGTACAAGCCCGAGAATATTACCAGGAAATTCAACCAGCTCCATCGTCATGACTTTTTCAAGGCCATACACCCTGGCAATACCATCACCAACCGACAAAACAACACCGGTCTCGCTAAGCTCGACCTTTTTGTCGAAATCCTTAATCTGCTCCTTGATAATTTGACTTATCTCTTCAGCTCTTATTTCCATTAGACTCTCTCACCCCTTTTTAAAGATTCTCTCATATTTAATAATTGGGTTTTGATACTGCCATCCAATACAAGATCCCCGATTTTCGTCACAACACCGCCGATCAGGCTGGAATCTTCTTCAACGTCCAGCTTGATTTCTTTGCCTGTCATTTTTGAAAGGGATTCACGTATCTTTTCAACCGCATCTGAAGACAGCTTGGATGCAGAAACCACACTGGCCCGACCAGTTCCCTTCAAGTCGTCCGCAAGTTTCTGATAAAAATCATTAATATTTGCAATAAAGCCGATTCGTCCCTTTTCAAACAGCAATAATATAAAAGATGTCATTACCTTGCTCGGATCAAGCTTTCCAAGAACCACCTCAAGGACTCTCTTTCTGCTCTCGGCATCATACAGTGGATTGCAGACCGTTTGTCCAAGCTCCTGCCCCTGATTAAATAATTCGGCAAGGCCGCTCAGTTCCTCTCGATACATTTCAGCCTGCCCGTCCTCTTTGCCGATAAGCATAAGAGCCTTGGCATAACGCCTTGCAATCGCCAGATTTTTCACTATGCCACCACCTTGTCTAAATATTCATCAACCAGTCTGTTCTGATCTTCGGATGTAATTTTATCTTTAAGCAACGTTTCCGCTTTGGTTAACGCTTTTTCAAGTATATCTTTCTGCAGTTTTAATTTAGCACTCTTGAACTCATTCTCAATGTTTCTTCTGGCCTGATCTTCAAGTTTTTCAGCAGCTTTCTTAGATTCTTCAAGAATTCTTTCTCTGGCTGCCTCCCCCTGCTTTATATATTCCGCGATAATTTTTTCAGCTTCCCTGTCCAGAGAGGCTATCTGCTCGTTGTATTCCGAAAGTTTTTTTTCCGCTTCCTTTTTTTTTGCCTCAAGCCCCTCGAGTTCCGTTTTAATTCCTTCAATCCGCCCGTTCAAAGCCTGAGAAACCGGTTTTTTCAGGATAAAAAACAGCACAATAAATAATACTGCAAAATTAATCACCCGGTAGGTATCGGTTGCGACCCATCCCTTTGCTTCAGCCCCATGCTCTCCGCCTCCGGAAGCTGCCAGTGCGGTACCGGCAAAACACACAAGAACCAAAAGGACAATCTGTATCACAACAAAGGCATTCCTTCTGGAAAAAACGGAACCTTTCATTAAAAAGCCCTCCCTAAAATTTTCTGACCGATTTCTTCAGCAAAAGAATCAACGTCCTTTTGTAAAGAGGCTCGCACTTCTTCCGTGTCCTTTGCTATTTTTTCCCGAATCTCAATCAGATTAGCCTGAGCCTTGCTCGCGATCTCTTCGATCAATTTTTTTTCTTCTTCGGAAGCCGCAAGGACCTTCGCTTCTTTTTCAGACAGTCCTCTGGCTCTGGCATCTTTGATACCGTCACCGTATGCCTTATCCTTCTCCAGGGCATCCTGATTCAAATGATCGATACTGCCTTCGAGTCCTCTAACTTTATTATTTCTTTCAGCAATGATTTTTCTGATGGGCTTGTAAAGAATGATATTCATCACCCAGATAAGAAAAATAAAATTAACAACCTGGATAATGACCGATGAATCCGGGATGACCTTTATCCCGGCGGCAAATGCTGTTGAAGCGCATGTGAATAAAACTGCCGCACCCGCTGTCAGCGTTTTTGCTACCAGAATACCATTCCGGGTTATACCAGAATATTCCATGGAAAATGCCTCCACCTTAACCCTGCGATATAGCTTTAAATTCAATACATTAAACACAACAAGAGGAGGACGGCGCCTCACTCTCAAAGGAGTCCTCTACCATCAGCTGTATTGGTTTGTCAAAGGTTTTTTGGAAAATTTTTAATTTTAGATTCATCGGAAACAACCGGCTCTTTATCAGCGGGACCGTCTGCATTTAAAGTCTTATCCGGCAAGAGTTTTCGTCTCGCCTTCATTGCACAGTTTCCATTGAACTTGACGCCCGCATCAATGGAAATTACAGGCGCCTGAATATCACCGACGACGCTTCCCGGAGGATATACCTCGATCCTGTCCTTTGCATCAACAATACCGTTTACCTGTCCCATGATAATGGCAACATCGACATTGATATCTGCATCAATGACAGCCTTTTCACCAACGATGATTGTCCCATCCTCACTGTGAATTTTTCCTTTAAACTTCCCGTCCAGGCGGATTGTGCCTTTAAAGTCGATCATGCCCTCGATGGTCGCATCTTCACCGAGAAAGGTTGTTATCGATTCCGCCTTCTTCTTTTTTATCATATCTCCTCCTTTATCACCAAGGTTACAGACAGGATGAAATCAAAACAAGCAGGGTGTTACTCTACCATAAATCTTCGCATACTGACATTCATTAATATTCCAATTCCGATCAAGGAAGTTACAACCGATGATCCGCCGTAACTGATTAACGGCAGAGGCACCCCCACAACCGGCATGAGGCCCATTACCATTCCGATATTGATAAAAATCTGCCAGAAAAGCATAGCCGTTACACCGACAGAAAGTATGGTTCCAAATGTATCCCGGCATCCATGTGCAATACTCAGTCCCCAGACAAGAAGCAGCATATACAGGAATAGAACAAATCCAGTCCCGGCGAATCCCCACTCTTCCGCCAGAACCGATAAGATAAAATCCGTATGCTGTTCCGGAAGAAACGAAAGAGCGTTCTGCGTTCCCTTGAGAAATCCCTTGCCGAATACCATTCCTGATCCGATGGCTATCTTGGATTGGATGATATGGTAACCAGCTCCAAGAGGGTCTCGATCCGGATTGAAAAATGTCAAAATTCTCTGTTTCTGGTATCCCTTAAGAAAAAAAAGCCATGCCAGAGAAACCAGGATTGCCCCTGAACCGATAAGCATGGCCATGGAGCGCCGCTCTATCTTGACATAAACGGTAATCGATGCGGCAATCAAAACAATCAGCATTGCAGTCCCCAGATCCGGCTGTTTCACAATCAGTAAAAACGGTATGATAACCAACAGCATGGGCATGAAAAGCTCTTTTAATGTAAACCCCTGGATGCTTGCTCTTTTTGAATAATATTTCGCAAGCACAATGATAACGCTTATCTTCATCAATTCTGAGGGCTGAATCGTCAAAGGACCCATTACAAGCCATCTCCTCGCGCCGGCTACATGTTTTCCGTAAACCAGTACAAGAACCAGCAGAACAATGCTGATAATATAGATTCCACCTCCCCACTGATCAAAAAGACGGTAGTTGAAAATAAACGAAATTACCATTGCGGTCAGCCCGATGCCAAACCAGACCATCTGCTTTCCATACAGGGTTTTCTGAAGAATCGTATCACCGGCCATGACTGCGCTGTAAATCAGAACAAGGCCGACTGCCCCAAGAATAAGTGTCAAACCAATCAACCACCAGTCAAAATACTGTATCAACCTTCTATCAAACATAATGGTATGCCTTTTTTCGGTTCGTCTCCAGTCCGCTCAATCCGAAAATTTGATGCCAGGAACGTCATCAATACCTGCTGCCCGGCTTTATCTTTTTTTCAACCGGTCTTTCCAGATAGGTTTTTATCATCTCCCTTGCCACGGGTCCTCCGGTACTTGATCCATGTTCACCGTGCTCCACAATAACAACAACTGCGATCTCTGGATTAACCGTCGGTGCGTAAGCAACAAACCAGGCATGCGGTTTCATCGCATATTCCCGATCTTCTTCTATTTCAGAGTCCCCCTTTTTTCGGCTGACAACCTGGGCGGTTCCTGTCTTGCCGCTGATATCAAGGCCTTCGACACGCGCTATCCATGCTGTTCCATGCCTCTTGTTTACAACTTCCCAGAGCCCTTTTTTGACAACCTCGAGTGTGTCTTTCGTGGCGGGCAAGACTCCGAGATTCTCCTGTTGGGAGGTCTTCACCACCTCGCCTTCAACCGTCTCTATCGATCTGAAAAGCAACGGTTTTCTGAGAGTTCCTCCGTTTGCAACCGCAGCAGTGAGAACCAGCATTTGAATCGGCGTTGTCAGATTAAACCCCTGTCCAATGGCCACTGAAAGCGTTTCGCCCTTCTGCCACCGGATGCCGAATCTCTTTTTTTTCCACCCCGAGGTTGGAATAAGCCCCGAAGACTCATGATCCAGTTGAATACCGGTCGGAGCGCCCAGTCCGCAAGCCTTCGCATACCATGCAAGCCTGTCTACCCCCAGCTTCTGCCCAACCTGATAAAAAAACACATCACAGGATTCAGAGATGGCAGCAACCAGGTCGACCTCTCCATGACCTCCCCGCTTCCAGTTCCAGCATCGGAAAACCCGATTCCCAAACCTGTAATGCCCCGGGCAGAAAATCTTTGTCTCCACATCAATCACTTTTTCTTCAAGACCTGCGATGGCGGTCACGATCTTATATGTCGAAGCCGGTGGATATTCCCCCTGTACAGCCTTGTTTTCCATTGGACGCATGGGATTTTGAATTAAAGCGTTCCACGCTTCATGAGACATCCCGGTCACAAAAGAGTTCTGGTCAAAGGAAGGACTGCTTGCAAGAGCCAGTATCTCTCCTGTTGAAGGATCCATGGCAACCGCGGCACCAGCGACTCCTTCAAGAAGTTTTTCCGCTTTTTCCTGCAACACATGATCAATTGTAAGATAAATATTATGCCCGGGTTTCGCCTCTACCGTTTCGATAACTCTGGCTACCTGGCCGGTAGCATTAACTTCAACCTGCCTTCCACCGCGTTTTCCCAGAAGAAAGCTTTCATATGTCTTTTCGATCCCGAATTTCCCAATAAAATCGCCTGCTCTGGCAAAAGAATATTTTTCGGATTTAAGCTCTGCGGGGCTTATCTGACTCAAATAACCGATTAAATGGGAAGCGCTTTCAGGACGGATATAGTTTCGTATAGGCCTTATATCTACCTGAATTCCTGGAAGATCGAACATGTGAACTTCAATCGCTGCAAGAGCCTCTCTTCCGATATTGGATTTCAGTAAAACCGGTTTATAGGTAGAAAGCCCCCTGTTCCGGGACACAATGCCCATCATCTCTTCTTTGGGAACCTTGATATATTCGGCCAGTTTTTCAATGGTTTCTTCAACCGGTTTTGCATCCCTTATGATGATGCTCAAATCAAAAGACGGTCTGTTATCCACAAGAAGATTTCGGTTTCGGTCAAAAACAAGCCCTCTTGGCGCGTCTATGCTCTGCAACCGAATGCAGTTGTTTTCCGAAAGCCTTCTTAACTCTTCACCTTCAATTACCTGTAAATAAAAAAGCCGGATTAACAATACAGCAAAGGCTGCAAAAAGGCAGAGCATCAATCCGTTCAGACGCTGATTGAACCATTCGGCATCGGCTGTTTTGTAATAGCTCTCCAAAATTCCCTTACACGGTTCACATATCCATCATGTTATAAGATTTCCGGGCTACCCGTTTTCTTTTCCTTGAAACGTCCATTCACCAAACCAGTTGTCGAACTTCGCTTGAAAATAATCAAACAACAGAAAGAAGAAAGGACCCGTAACAGCAGCCCACAGACTCTGAGCTATAGCTGACTGGACAAAAGACTCCGGCAGAAAATTATTGCCTTCAAAAATGGTCAGCAAAGTCAGAAACATCAAGTTTTCAACGATCACCCCGACAAAAACAATGAAAAGTTTGATAAGGATGCTTTGTGCGTGAAGAAGCTGAATCAGTCCCTTTGCCGCGACAAACAACCAGAAATACATTGAGATATATATTCCAAATGGGCCGCCTGTAAGAGAATCCATGCAAAATCCACAGAAAAGAACCAGCGGCAGTCCTTCGGTGACCGGACGATAAAGCCCCAGGTATAAAACCACGGGGAGAAGGATATCATAAAAATGATCGAATACGGGAAAATTTACCAGGACCGCTGTTTTCAATACAATGAAAAACACACAAATACACGTATACAGGATATAAATCATCACGGCTTTTCAGTTGTGCTCTCGGGGGGGTTAATAATAACAAGAACCTCTTCGAGCTTTTCGAAGTCAACTGAGGGTGTAATGGTAACCGCTTGAAACATTCCGGAATTACGGCGAATCACACTGGATACATATCCGATTCGCAATCCCTTTGGATAAACCCCGTCTATTCCCGAAGAAACAACCTCGTCTCCTACTCTGACATCATTTTTCCGCAAAACATAGTTCAGGAAACAGCTTTCAGCAGATCTGCCCCGTATAATCCCTCTGGCCCGAGAACGCTGAACCAGGGCATCTACGGCGCTGTTCCTGTCAATAATCAGTAAAACCTTGGCATAATAAGCTGAAACAGCCATCACCTGTCCGGCAATCCCTTCCGGCACAACGATCGGAAATCCTTTTTGAATGCCGTCCGCGCTTCCCTTATCGATAATAACGGTCTTGAACCAGGGAGAAGGATCCTTACCGATCACTTCAGCCGAGACGGTTTCGATTGTTTTGTTGATCTGAAAACGTAAGAATTTTCTGAGGCGCTGGTTGGACAGTTCCGTTTCAATGCACTGGTTGTTCTTCTCAACGGCCAGGGCAAGGGATTTTTTCAGCCTGTCATTTTCTTTTGCGGTTGAGGCAAGGGAAAAATAGTATTTCCAGATATCTTTTATAAAGTTTATCGAGCCGGTTACCGCCTCCTGAAATGGTGACAAGACTGCAATTGTAACGCTGCCGGCACCTTCTGTCGCATCAGGATGCCTGCTTGAAACAGAAATCAGAACAATGCAGCATATGAAAAAAAAGACTCCGGCAATGGTCAACACCATTCTTTTTGAAAACATGAAATTATCTGATCATGACCTGTTTTAGGATATCAATGCTGTCAAGGGCCTTGCCGCAACCCAGCGCCACTGTTGACAATGGGTCCTCTGTAATGGTTATGGGAAGACCGCTTTCTTCTCGTAACAGCTTGTCAAGATTTTTCAGCAAAGCGCCGCCGCCTGTCAATACAATTCCACTGTCAACGATATCCGCTGCCAACTCCGGAGGGGTCTGTTCCAGGGCGATCTTTACCGTTTCGACAATGGCGTCTATCTGTTCCGATATCGCGACACGGATCTCTTCCGAGTCAATTGCAAGGATTTTCGGAATTCCAGATACCAGATCCCGGCCTTTCACTTCAATGGTTTCCAGATTCTGGGCATCAGGATATGCGTTTCCAATTGTCGTTTTAATGATTTCCGCTGTTCTTTCTCCGATCAAAAGATTGTATTTGCGCTTGATATACTGGGTGATGGCTTCATCCATCTTGTCACCGGCGACGCGCAGGGATCGGCTGTAAACAATTCCGGCCAGGGATATCACCGCGACCTCCGTGGTCCCGCCGCCGATATCGACCACCATGTTACAGGTTGGTTCCGTGATTGGAAGACCTGCACCGATCGCTGCAGCCATCGGCTCTTCGAGAAGGAACACTTCCCGAGCACCCGCGGATTCCGCGGATTCTCTCACAGCCCGCTTTTCAACCTGGGTGATTCCGGAGGGAACCGCGATAATGATACGCGGCCTGACAAATGTCCGGCGGTTATGAACCTTTCGTATAAAATGCTTGAGCATCGCTTCGGTAATTTCAAAATCGGCGATTACACCGTCTCGCATGGGACGGATTGCAACAATATTTCCGGGAGTTCTTCCCAGCATGTTTTTTGCCTCAAGGCCCACCGCAAGGACCCTGTTCTTATACCGATTGTCTGTTCTGACCGCGACAACGGAAGGCTCGCTCAGCACGATACCCTTTCCTTTTACATATACCAGTGTGTTCGCTGTTCCCAGATCAATTGCAAGATCATTTGAAAATAAGCCTAGAAAAGAATCCAAGAATAAATTCATGACACCTCATTTCTGCACATTGACAAGTGCCCTTTTGGTTTACATTGTCTTTGAAATACCAGACTGTGTGCAGGCTTTGCGAATCAAAACCATCTCAGATCACGTCTTGATTACCAGGCTCTGCGAAATCGATAGAATTTTCCCCACATGAAATTCAGATGAAATTACTAAGGCATCGCTACCAAAAATAGTCTGATATTACAAGGAGAAAAATGGATTAAATGGTCGATATTAAATATTTTTTATAACCGCATCATGTATCTCGGGTCTGAACGTTCGTATCCGGTCATTATCCCGTGATGGATGCACCCGATTTGTCAGAAGAATCACGTTGATCTCCGCTTCAAGATCCATCCAGAAAGAGGTCCCGGTAAAACCAAGATGGCCCACTGTTTTTTCTGAAAAATACTGCCCGGAGCTCGATTTCCCGACATCCGGGATGTCAAAACCAGGCACCCTGCCGGTATACCCCTGCCGGGATAAAAATTGCCGCACTGTTTCGGGAAGAAGGACGCTTTTTGTCACATACCCATGATACAGAGACTGAAGAAGCCGCAAAAGCTTTCCGACTTCGTCTGCCGTTCCAAACAACCCGGCATGGCCATCGATCCCGCCGACGGCAAAAGCATTGTCGTCATGAACCTCTCCGATCAGGACCCTGCGCCGCCAGGGACAATTTTCAGTGGCGGCGAACTCCCTGTTCAACAGGTAAGCGTTCTTTTCCGGGCTTTCCAGATCAATAAAAAAAAGATCCTTCAAGCCGGCCGGAGCATAAATCTCGTCTGTTACAAAATCGTTCAGCCGCTTTCCGGAGATCTCTTCGATCATCCAGCAAAGAATCATGAACCCGATGTCACTGTAAAGCGTTTTTTTGCCGATGGGGTGGATGAGCGCTTCTTCTGTTAACAACTCCCGTATCGCTTCTTTTCTCTTTTCCCGGGGGATCTCTCTCAACTTTTCATAATAGGGTCTGTAATCCGGAAGGCCGGACCTGTGGACAAGGAGATGCCGGACCGTTATCGCTTCCTTTTCCGTTCCGGCAAAACCGGGTATCAGCATGCCCAGAGATTGATCGAGTGACAGCTTTTTCAGCTCAACCAGTTTCATGATTGACAACGTTGTGGCAAGCGGTTTGGTCAGCGATGCCAAGTCAAAGACGGTGTCAGCGGTTACAGGCCTTTTGCTGACGATATCCGCTGTTCCGTATGCCTGATGAAACCGTATCTTCCCCTTTTTGGATACATGCAGGACCCCGCCGGGGAAAACCCCGTCAACCACGGCTTTTTTCATTAAATCATCAACCGGTTTCACTGTCTATGCACCTGATTACGATCTATAACCGGCTAAAAAGCCCGGTTCATTTCGTTGCGGGAGAATGGTAGAGCAGCATATGATTGTCCGCGTCAAGCGTTGCCTTGAGTCCGATCGGAAACGTTATGTTCGTCCTGCCGTGACCAATTTCAAACCCAGCCAGAATGGGAAAATCATCCTTTTTAAACACTTTTTCCACAACCCGGTAAATGCCGTCCAGGCAGCCGCAGTTTTTAAAAGTACCCAGGACAAGACCGGCCAGCCCGTTGAAGCACCCGGCCAGTTTCATCTGGACAAGCATTCGGTCAATCTTGTAATTGGGTTCCTCGATATCCTCGAGAACAAGAATATGATCCTTGAAATCCGGCTCATAAGGCGTTCCGACAAGGTGACACAGTGTTGCCAGGTTTCCGCCTGAAACCGTTCCTGAAGAAGACCCTTTCCTTATGGTCAAGCCTTTGGACGGTTTAATCTTCAATTTGCGGCCCGAAGTCAGCGCGAGACTCATCGCCTCTCTTGATTTGGGGTCTGAATCGGCAAGGGTTGTCACCATTGGGCCATGAAAGCAGATCAGGCCGCATCTGTTTTCAAACACGGATAACAGGGCGGTAATGTCGCTGAAGCCGATAAAAATTTTTTGACTCTTCCGTATGGCTTTGTAATCCAGTAAAGACAATATCCTCAGGGAACCAAAGCCTCCTCTGGCGCATATTACGGCCTTGACAGCCTCCTCTTTGAAAAGCGTGTTCAACAAGTGCGCCCGGTGTTCATCAGACCCTGCCAGATACTCCTCTTTTTCAAACAACCCTTCCGGCGTGAACACACGAAACCCCATCTGTTCCAGAACCGAAATACCTCGCTGCAGCTTCACCTGCTCAAAAGGACCTGCCGGAGCGACAATGCCCAATGTGTCGCCGGGCTTCAATACTGAAGGCAAAATTCTATTTTTTTCAGGGTGTTCCGTCATCAATTCGACCGCTGTTCATTGCGTTGCCGCAGAAAAATTCAGTTCTTCACTTTCACCGAAATCTCGAAAAGAGTAGTATTAATTTAATGTGGTGTCCAGAAAGAAATGATAAATCTTCATCAAATCCGGAAACCGGTGAAATCCTAACCACTGGAAAACAAGAAATTTTTTGAGGATTCCGGCCTTATCGGCTCTGCAAAGGTTTCAATAAAACCATTTCCGGAAGAATGCGAATGAATCGCTTGACATGTCTTTCTCATGCTGGTAATTATCTTCCCCTGTGTCGGGGCGTGGCGCAGTCTGGTAGCGCACTTGAATGGGGTTCAAGGGGTCGGAAGTTCAAATCTTCTCGCCCCGACCACAATATCAATGGCTTATGAAAATTTCATAAGCCTTTTTTTTGTGCTGAAATTCAATGATCCAGCGTCGCTAAACAGATTGGGTATGATCAGGTGGCCGGAATGCTCCGGAATCACTGTCCGGAATCAAGCGGAATATCCAGGTTATTCCATAATTTCTTTTATTGGCAATAATTGTTTGCCATGTCGAATAGTAAGGATTGATATTTATTCTGCTTCCATACGATAAATTATACGGTAATTACCGTAAACACTCTCTCTAAATTGATTGTTTCTAATTTCAGGAACGATCCTGCCGATTTCCGGGGAAGATTTTAGTGATTCAACTTTTGAAAATACGGTTTTAATCCATTTTTTCTGCTGCTGATGGTTTGTCTTGGGCAATATAGCCTGCGATTTCTGAAGCCCTGTCGACAGCCAGCGGTGACCAGATGATGTTCATTTTTGGACTCGCTTTAAAATTTTGTCCATTGCGTCCTTATGATCTATACCTTGTCCATTATCGATCTGGCTTAAGGATATTTGAACATCCGTTAAAAGTTCAATTTTTTCTTGCATCGATTCAAATTCAGTTGCGTCTATCAGAGCGGCAACACCTTTTCCATGCTGAGTAATTACCAATGGTCTTTTTGTATCGTGGACTTGCTTGATAAAATTTGCGATGCCGGTTCTTACCTCAGATAACGGTTTTATATCCTGGTTAATTTTTAGTCTTTGCATCTTGCACCTCATTTCAGTTAATATTTTTGTACAATATAACGTACAAAAAAGATGCATGCAGGATAATAACGTACAAAAAAGATGCATGCAGGATATTTTTTTAGGCATAACGCCCACCATCGCAGGTGAGCAGGGTTTGCGGACTTCGCAAATGAGAGTTCAACGCCAAACAATACCAAAAACAAGGCGGCCCGTCCCTGCGAATCCTTGTGAATGGTGATGTCAGCCCTCTATTTTATGCAACTTGATGGAGATCACCTTCTGATAATGAACAAAATCTTCATCATTTGTAAAGATTGGTGCGTCTATTCTATTTGCCACGGCACATATCAAAAAATCAGTATGTGACCCTTGAATTCCATTTTTTCGACACTGATTGCTGAATTCTGCTGCAAGCTCATAATCATTGTCTAAGATGGGCGTATTTTCAAAATACAATAGTTTGTCTCTTACAATTCGATATTTACGCAGATCGCTATAACCAGAGAGGATTTCTTGTCGAATGGGTCCAATGATAATGGCTCTTTGATCCCGAATAAGGGAGGTAAGCGCATCGATCTCGGATTGATATTCTTTGTGCTGGGAACGTAATGCATAAGACCATATTGGCGTATCAACAAGAACCTTCAACGGTTTCTTCCTCTTTTGTAGTCATAATCGGGATCTGGGTCCATTTTCCCAAATATTTTTATGATATCCAATTGCTTACGCCTATCAATGAACTCCTTTAGGGCAAGATTAACCGTATCTTTTTTAGTTTTTAACCCACTTATTTCTAAAGCCTCATGTAATAATTTATTATCTATTGCCAAATTAGAAGCCATTAAACACCTCCATTTTTTACACATATTATTACACATTGCCATGTGTGTCAACAGGTGTGAACAGGCTAAAACGCTAAAACTCAGCCGCCGGGACAGACGCCATGCCACTCAAAACCGCAATGGTGGCCCCGGTCGGATGCAGCGCCTTCGGCGAGGAACTTATATGCTCCGGGAATCATAAGCCCACTGGAGCAACGCCTGGCGCTGCCGGGGGCGACAATTCCGGTCGCCGCGGCGGCAGTGCCTCTTCACTTGCGCGACATGTCGTCGAAATGCTCGCCAGCGTTTGATCTGACGGTCGTCATCCGGACAACGTCGTCCCATGTAATATCGGCAATACCACTGGAACCAGCCACGCGGATCTTCGTGATAGATCCACCCCTTCTCTTGCCAGTAAGAGAGTGGCTGGGAGGCGCTCACGCCAAAGTAGTTCAATACCGAATCGTGGCGTTCGGGACAGAGTTTGGCGTTAATAAACCAGTCAACGGGGAATTCCTCCTTACAGTCCGTCATGTACTTCCCGCCGAAAACGCCAAGCTCGAGCATCTCTTTCGGGGGTAGCTCTGGATAAAAATCTGGATGAAAATTCCGGCCGATCGGCTCGGTTAAAAAGTACACGTAGCCCTGCTGCATCAGATCATTAACAACGACACGCACGGGTTTCATTTCTGCTGCCCCCTCTGATTGGTCGCCGAACGACTGGCATGAACCGCAGATGAAGGCCGCCGTTCACGGCGGCCTTCATCTGTCGTGTTCGATGCCTTTGTTCGGCTGTTGATCTTCTTTGTCGTGCAATGGTTTCCTGGCAATGATGGCCTGATTAGCGAACATCCAGTTTAAAAATCGGAGGCCTTCGACTATGCGGTCTACTCGCAGGGCAAGACGCGGGGAGGGTCGAATGTGCAAATACGGCAGGAAGGCGACAGGGGCCCACATGAACCTGCGATACTCAAGTGGCTCAAGTCCAGCTTCCCGTACGATTTCCATGAGGAAGCTCTTGTTTACATCGAACACATGAGCGTCACCCTTGAGAAGGCCGAGGGTGGCGGACAGATGATCCCACGCAGGCGAGGGACTGGTAGCCACGAATATGCCACCGGATTTGAGGACTCTTTGGGCCTCTCGAACGGCTGAGACAGGGGTTGAGAGATGTTCGAGGACCGCGAGAGCCGACACAATGTCATAAGACTCCGCAGAGATGTTGGTCGGCAGAGCTGTAATGTCGCCCTGCCAAATCCTTACGCATTCCGGCAACGCAACTGCAGCTTCAACCAAATCCGTCGAGTACTCGACGCCATCCAATACGCTGTCAGGAAGTTGTGCGCTGATCTCCAGCATCGTTCGCCCCTCGGCACAGCCCATGTCAAGCACCATCAACCCACGTTGGCTGTGCAGAAACCGCCGAGCGGCATCGACAATCACTCTGGCCCGCGTAGCCAAGCGCCAGCGCAGTTCCGGTTTCATCATCCGGTCATACGCATAGTTCTGGTCAAGAACGCCGTCTGGAGTGTGCTCAGTCATTTAGTCCTTCCCTGTGCCGAACGTTTGAGTTAAGGCCGCTGCCCGTCAGGATTGTCGGCCTTGAACGAATTGGGCGCCGACGCGAAATTACGCTCTCGCTACTGGACATGATGTGCAGTGTCGAGATTCCTGCGGCTGAGCCACCATAATCCAGAAAATATCGCTAACCAAACAACCGTACGCAGTGTCATGGCACGAAGGCTATCAATGGCCACGGCACCTTCTGACGTATACACAACGCTAATTGCCGCCAGAACGATGAGGTTGAGCACGAATATTGCGCGCGCACCAATTTTTCCGAGATTAAGGCTGCGCCATGCAATTGCGCCGACCCCGACATAAACAAAACCCATCACCGTGTTGTACATGAGCAACGGCAGAAATACGACGTATCCAGGATTTGTCCCGGCAAGGACGCGAAAGCCCGCAAAGATGGTCATCGCACCAAACAGAACCGCTAAGAGCGCCAACGCCTTTTGGCTGATTTTCAAATATCCGGGTCGATTCAATTTAACCTCCAATTAGACTCCAAACCGCTCAAGTAACGTGCGCCGCCAGGCGTCACGTTGACTTTATTGATAGGTTAACAGCTTTTAAATTCAACCAAAATGGCAAAATTTTTAAAAACCAACCCTTTTCGTTTGCCAATATTTTGATTTCCAATAGGGATCATCTAATCGCGAAATCATAACCCCTTTTGCCGTAGATGCATGCAAAAATGAATTGTTTTCTAAATAAATTCCTACATGCATTCCCATCCAACCGGTTTTAAAAAATACCAAATCACCTGAACGGAGTTTGTCTATTTGAATTTCTTTACCGATCTGAGATTGTAACCTGGTAGAACGAGGCAACTCTATACCAAATAATTCCAAATAGGTTAAATAGACAAAGCCTGAGCAATCAATACCATTTTTACTTAGCCCGCCCATTTTATATTTGGCACCTTTCCATTTATCGTGTTGTAAGTACAATCTACCTTTTACGGTTTCCTTATTTGCCAGGTGTCTTCTTTTCTCATCTGACACTACAAACTTTTTTGAAGGCTCGGAATAAAATAAATGACTACATGCTGTCATTGAGAAACATAAAAAAAACACTGTAATCGATGAAAAAAACTTACTCAATTTGAATACCTCACTGTCACATAAAATAGAACAGACACAACGCTTTAGATCACCTGCCAACAATAGCGCAAAGCAAAGCAGTGCGCTATTTTTTCTCAAGTGAATCCAATTGCTCGGCTTCCTTTAGTTTTTCAACGTCTATCTTATCTTGTGGTCTTCCACTCGCTGCTTTTGCCAGGATAAGATCAGAACGGGATATGAAAAATAATCATTCAGCATTTCCATTACCGCTTCAAAAATGGCAAGATCTCCTTGTGATTGCCAGAATCGGATATCAAATGAACGTCTATCATCAGTTATACGCTGGTAATTTTCTTTTAT
>JAWOIJ010000105.1:0-2885 GCA_046484745.1 Desulfobacterales bacterium
GCAATGTCTCTTCATCCAACATCGATTCATCGGTTATCCAGAAACGATTATTATCCAAATCCACATTGATAACATACTGTTTCTGTTCTTTAACCGCACGGTTTTTCAGTGAACCGGCTTTAAATATTACCCATCGGGCGATTCTATCTGTATTGTCCGTAAAAATAAAGCTCGAAAAACGAGGCATTGCAAATACGAGCAGAACAGACAGAATGACAATAACGACGATAAGTTCGATCAGGGTAAAACCGCTGTTCGCTCTATGAGAAACCATTTTCTTGTATATCTCTTTGATTACTCAATTTCCCAGTTATTAATATCTCTTGCGAAACCCTCTCCGCCGGACACACCATCCGATCCATAGGATATGATATCATAATCCCCATTGATTCCCGGACTCAAATAGATAAACTCGTTTCCCCACGGATCTTTGGGAACATTTCTTTTTTCCAGGTACCCGCCATTGCGCCATTTTTTTGGCAGAACCCCGCTTTCCGGAGCTTTTACCAGTGCCTCAAGCCCCTGCTCTGTACTGGGATAGATCCCATTATCCAGTTTGTAGAGTTTAAGCGCCGCTTCAATGCTTTTAATATCCATTTTTGCTTTGCTCTGTCTTGCTTCGTCCGGGGCATCCATAAAGTTAGGGGCAATAACCATGGCGAGAATACCAAGTATGACAATCACAACCATCAATTCGATAAAGGTAAACCCGGCATTGCCGATTTTGCTTGTCGCAGTCTTCATTGCATCCTCCGAAATTCAGTCTATACCATAGCGGGAAAGCCTTTTTTATATCATTCAATATAAACAGGCCCTGATTATCGTCAGTGATTTAATATAGTATTCATCAGCAGGGATCAAGGGTTAAAAACAGCCGACTTGACTTGCATATCCTATCATGCGAAATAGAAACATGTTGCCCGAGATAACAATGAGATGTGAATGTTCCAGAAGGGATATCCTCTTTGTTGATCATGAAAAAGCATATTGCACCCGGTGTGTTCCCAGTCGCATGATGAAAAATCCCCATATTAAAAAAAAACCGGAAAAAAACCTCAAAAAAACCTCAAAAAAATTAAACAGATAAATGTAATCCTTCTCTATCTGTTTGAAATATTGATACTTTTTTTATTTTGACACTCATATATATTTGCACTATACTGAGTGCCACTTCACCAATCAAAGTTGATAAATAATAATATCAATTTGTTGCTCTAAAATCAACCCGTAAACTTACTGGTTTTATTTCGATCAGCCTTGGTTTGCAGAATGGACCGGACCCACGCTTAACCGAAAGCTTTTACGATCGGCTTGTTTATCTGCCTCACAGGGTTCCTCTATCATGGTTTCTAATAGAATCTTTTTTACATTACGCAAAACGTAAAAGGATCAAAAAACGTATGGAATCATTTTATGATCGAAGAAAATATCAACGCTTTACAGCCAAATGCGGAGCAGATATTGTTTTAAACAAGCCCCTCCTCCTGAACTTTGGAAGAACGCATAAAACCAAATTCGGCACGCTTGTCGATATCAGCAAGGGTGGATTCTCGACACAGTACATTTCAACCCGTAAACGATCAAAGAAATTACCAGCGATCATCATCACAATGCCTGGTGAAGATTTTGGCCTGGATAAAATACCGGTAAACACGATCACGGAGTTTATGAAAAATGAATTTCTGGATTCCACAAAAATTTGGCAGAGAGGGGTTCAGTTTCAGAACCTGACGAAATTTCAAAAACTTCAGCTTGAATATTTCATTAATACCTGGACAAATGGATTCGTTAAAGACAGAAGGACTCAACGAGACCGACGTATCACCAATCAATATGTTCATTACACCTCCCTGCCTGTGTATCAGGATAGAAGAACCTGGAATGAAAGACGAAGATTGGCCCAAAACAACTAGAAATGAATGGAATGAAGTCTAAAAATACCGGCAGGTGATTTTGTTCCCTCCAAACAGCTGTAAGAATGTGAATCAGGCAGGATCGCTTATTCTTTAGATATATAATTTCGAACGGTTATATAAAAATCGATTAAAAGAAAGAATTCCAGACAGATGCCGCCATCTAGGATTGAAGCTTCTGCAATACCCTGCTTCCCTCCCCTTTATCAATATCATCCAATGCAAATGAAAGTGCCGCTTCGATCAAGGCGGATTTGTTTTCTATTGTGAAACCGGCGAGCTTTAATTCGTGAAACTTCCGTGTAAATCGGTTGAGTAATTCAGTGGAAAGATAAAAACCCGCCTTTTTCTTGGCTGCCTGACTTCCACCTTCTTTTTCTTCTATAGAAGAAGTCTCCGATTCTTCCTTTTGTCGATTTTCTCCGGAGCCAATGGCGGACAGCACAGGATCAAATTTATGATTTTCGTAAAATTCCGGCGCCTTATCTTCGTTAGATGTCATCCGTATCAACCCTCCTGATCTCCCGGGGCGAGCGCTGCGTTCTGAGCGCCAAGGAAAATTACTGGGGGCCAAAACCCAAGGTGAAAAGGGTCATCATTCGCTTTATGCGCGAATCCTCCGACCAGCGCATGGCCCTTGAAAGCGGCGACATCGACATTGCCGAGGGCATCCTCATCGATCAGATCCCGGCCCTTGAAAAGAATCCAAACATCGTGGTGCGGCGTTATCCCTCTCAGCTCGTGGAGTACGTTTACCTGAACTGCCAGAAGCCCAAGCTCCAGAACAACCTTGTACGCCAGGCCCTCAACTATGCCGTGGACTACCCGGGCATCATTACCCACGTGCTAGGCGGCAACGGGGTGCAGATGCGCGGCCCTGTGCCTAAAGGAATGTGGGGACACAAAGCCGATGCTCGCCAGTTCGAGCGGGACGTTGCAAAGGCCAAGGATCTGCTGAAGAAAGCGGGAGCT
>JAWOIJ010000015.1:0-6575 GCA_046484745.1 Desulfobacterales bacterium
TCCTTGACCTGGCCTATATGCCTGGTTGCGAAAAAAGGATTTTGACCTGGCTGTTTTTATGGTCTGCATGGGGTGATCCGGATGTAGGGCAGCTTTAAAAACAATACAGGCAAGCTTATTGAAAGGAGGGTTTCTGATGGCAAAAAAAAATAAAAAGGTTGCCAAGAAAAATGAAAAACTGGTTAGGAAAAATAAAAAATATCCTGGGGTCTATAGCGTAAAAGGCAAAAAAGGCGTTTCATACGGTATTGATTATATCCATCCTCAGACTGGGCAACGGGTTAAAAAAGTAATAAAAAAATGTGATAGTGAAGCAAAAGCTTTTGAAATTAGAAGTATCGAAATTACCGATGCGGCACGAGGCGCGATTGATAAGGCATATGGGATTAAAGATAAAGGGCCGGTGATTTTGTTTGATGTGATGATTGATGAATATCTTAAATATTGGTCTCTTGAGAATAAAGATTACCGTACCGATAAGCAGCGCGCTACCGCATTAAAAGAGGCTTTTAAGGGCAAGCTTATGTCAGACATTAATCCATTTATGATTGAGCAATTTAAGCGGAATATGGTCAAGGAAAAGCAAAAGCAAAAAAATACGGTAAACAAGTATTTGTGCCTGGGGAGTCAGGTTTTTAAAAAAGCGATTGAATGGAATAAATATAACGGAATCAATCCGTTTTTAGAGGCATCTCGTTTTAAAATAAAAAAAAAGATAAAGCCGGGCTCGTTGACACCTGAGCAGGTAGCATCAATCATGGATGAAATAAAGCATTCTGTAAAGCGAGACATGGTTGAGTTCGCCTATAATACTGGATGGCGTATATCGGAAATAATAAAGCTTAAATGGGATGAAATAAATTTGCAATCCGGAACAGCTTGGATACTTGATCCTAAAAACAAAAACTCTGTTGAAATCGAATTAAATGATAGAGTGCTTGAAATTATATCAAGCCAGAAAAGGCGGTGCGAATATGTGTTTTGTCATAAGAACGGTAAACGATTTAAAACAGGATTGCGCGACACATTGAAAAATGCTGCAACTCGCGCAGGGGTTCAACTTCCTACTCGGAAAGCCTGGCATATATTAAGACGCACCTGGGCGAGTATGTTTTTACAGAATGGCGGCGATATAGAAACGTTGAGAGTTTTGGGCAACTGGAAAGATTATAGTATGCCGATGTGGTATGCTGATTCAGCAAATTCAGAACACAAAAGAAAAATATTAAATCAAATTCCAAAAATCAATGGAAGAAATCAGGAAGAAATTGGAAAGGTGGTTAATATAAGGGGTTGAAATTATGGATATAAAAAACGGGGTTTTTAAGTACTCAAAATCCTCCGGGGGCAACTCCATGCGAGTTCGATTCTCGCCTCCGGCACCAAGTAAAATTAAGGGTTTAGTAAGTTTTAAAGCTGCTAAACCCTTTTTGTTTTCTGCCAGGTCCACCCTTCCTCTCCCCACTCTCTCCCCACTTTTTAAGTGCAACAAAGGGAAGCAAGGGGCATCAAAATGACACCCCAGAGCATTCCTGCCAATATTACACCGCATATCAGCTTATCTATTCCCTCGGATTTGGGAAGATCGTCACCCTTACCGTCCCTGGATGAGGGACGTTTGTCGAGCTTTTTACCAGTCTGTCGTAGGCCCCTGAGATCTCCCGTGGCTTTGACTTTTTCTCTGTAGGCTTCTCCTCAGTTTGATCATCTGTAGTTTTATCTGACATGATATCCTCCCCTCCCGTATAGTTGGTACGTAGCATCACAATTCCAGTAAGCTATCGATCAATCCTCAAATATACTCATGATTCCCATATTTCCAAGCGCATTCATAAAATGTTTTCTGTATGCCATTTCTTTCTTTAGCCTTTCAATAACTTCATCGATATCCTTCGATCTACATTGCTCAAATACCTTCTTGCGGTCATGATTATGCAGATAAAGTACAAATTCACCGTCTTTCTGTTCCATGATTTTAAAGGTTACGTAGTTCATTTGCCGAGACCTCCTATTTCACCCTGTAATGATTATTGCATCATCAAATATGATATGCTTCTCTTCGCGATAATCTAACCAGATGTCATTAGTTCTTTCTTCATCATCCCATTTTGCACCTGCGACTAATTCTTCGGAGTCGAAGTATGCAATCCAGTCTGGGCTAATTTTAAGCCCACCAGTAAGTTTTAACTCATATGTGAATCTGGATAAGTCTATTCGGATCATCTTGACCCAAACAAACCTGCCGAGATAAGGCATGATAGCCTCACAGGCTGAAGGCCAAAGGTAGCGGTGAGTACCCCAGTAGTATGCGGCAGGGTAAACCTTACAAATCGCATCCTGACTCTTGAGTTTAGCTTTAATGTATCCGTCCTTATCGATCACGGACTATCTCCTTCCTTCTGTCGTAGCATTTTAGCAGCATTATTTTAGAGTGGGTGTGCAATAGCAATAAATCCGTCCCACGTATATGTCTTCGGTGATTTACAATTAGGGCTGCTACGTAAGGTGGGGGTCGTGCTCTGGAGCAATTAAAAAAGCAACCATGAGGCTGCCTTGAGCCGTTTGTCATTTGAAGACCTCATTGCTTGGCTGTAGCACCTTACGGGCAGGTTGCTGGACGGTCAAAGGGCCAAGTCCCTCACGCCACTCTTAATGATGTATTTCGAGTATAGCGTAGTAGCTATCCGACCCACTGTCAAGCTTTTTTAAGACATGTTTCTGACAATCGAAACCCACGATTCCGGTGGTTTCTGGACGTGTTAGGGCTGCTTGCAGCAGTGTTTACGATTTAGGCATACCTGCCTATGGGCCTTTTTAAGACATCTTCAGTGTGCCGAAATGTTGTTGGGATTGATGCTGCTACGTGAAATTACGTTTGAATTATGCAATGGTGCTACGTTAGACTGGGGGAAGCGATTAATCGCTAATTTTCGAGAAGGCTTTTCCGAGCATATTTGATATTCCGATCACAGCAGTTATAGGACCTTCGAGTAAAAAAAACCATACAAAACTGAATTCCGATTGTCCATATCTTGTAGTAGGAACTATAAGTGAAAGGGAAAATGAAGAATGCAAAAGGTATTGTTGAAATATTCAGATCAGTCAAGATTCATGAACAGGATAACTATTCTTGAGTCGGTCCATTCGTCTCATCCAACACTTTTCGAACAGTTTTGGCCAGATCAGTCATCACGATAGGCTTATACACGAATGCCTTAATGCCGATTTTGAATTCTGTTTCATCAGAAATCTTTTTACTGTAACCGGTACACAGAATAACGGGGATATCGGATCTTGTTTTCATCAATTCAACCGCCAATGTATCGCCGGTCATATTGGGCATCGTCATATCGGTAATAACCAGATCGAAATCATTGGGTTTTGAGCGGAACAGTTCCAGAGCCTCAACACTGCTTGTGCGAACGGTAACCTGATATCCCAACCCTTCCAAAGTCTGGCTGCCCATTTTAGCGATAGGCAGCTCATCGTCAACGAACAGAATGCGCTCGGTCCCGGAAGGCAGATTCTCTTCCTCGTATGGTCGATAATCTTCATGCTGTTTTGTTATCGGCAGAAGAATCGAAAAAACGGTTCCCTTACCCAATTCACTGTCAACGGTAATTCTGCCGCCATAAGTTTTGACGATGCCATGCACCATCGCAAGACCCATCCCTGAGCCCTTACCGACACCTTTAGTAGTAAAATACGGGTCAAAAATAGAGTCGATGATATTCGGCGCAATGCCGGGACCGGTATCCGATATGGTTACCTTAATATAGTTGCCGGGTTTCAAATCAAGTTGCGTCAAGGAAGAGTTGTTGTCGAGCTCGATGTCCTTCAATCCAACTTCCAAAATGCCTCCGGTATCTTCCATGGCTTGCGCCGCATTTGTTAAAAGATTCATAAAAAGCTGGTGGACATGGGACGGATTGCCCATGATCAGTGAATTGCTTTCCATGTTTTGCCTGACCTCAACCGTTGTCGGAATCGTTGATCGAATCAGCTTTAGCGCCTCTTTTGCAATTGTATCCACCTGAATGGGTTTTTGTTCCTCATCGTGCTGGCGGGCAAAGGCCAGTATCTGCTTGACCAGGTCTCTTGCCCGCTTTCCGGCCGTATATACCTCCTGAAGATTCTCCTCCAGCAGTGTTCCTTTTTTAACATCACCAAAGGCTAATTCAGTATACCCTAATATGGCTGATAGAATGTTGTTAAAATCATGGGCAATGCCCCCGGCAAGATTGCCGATGGCCTCCATTTTGTAGGCCTGTTGAAGTTGAGCTTCCAGTTTTTTGCGCTCGGTGATGTCACGACAAACACTCATTATCGCCGGTTGACCTTCCCAGGTTATCAGTCGCGCGTTCACTTCAATTGGGATGGATGAACCGTCCTTATGCTGATGAACGGTTTCAAATGTCAGATGACCGTGCGCCATCAGTCGAGCTATCCGATCCGGCGTGTGCTGAGCTTCCTCCGGTGTGTCTACATGGTCGATCGTCATGGACATCAACTCTGCTTGGGCGTATCCGAGCAGTTCGCAAGCCATCGGATTGATTGCTAGAATCCGCGCTTCCGCGTCGTGGATGAAGATCGCGTCACCGGCGTTCTCAAACAAAAGTCTGTGTTTTTCCTCGCTCTCCCGTAGCGCCTCCTCCGTCCGCTTGCGCTCGGTGATTTCTTTCCTTAATCCTATATTAGCCTTTTCCAGGTACAATGTCGTACTATCCAGAGCGATGGCTTGGCTGCGTGACTTGTTTAAAGACAATACCATGCTAAATAACAGCAGGCTGATGCTGATGCCAAGCAATAAGATGAAGTTCGTGGGACCGGTCTCGATGTTTTCTTCGAAATATTTTGAGGAAACAAAAGATAACAGCCAACGATGGCCGGCATATTCCAGGATGGATTGGTGAGTAGCAAAATGGCGACCTTCAGGGTAGTTGTCAGGTTCTTTCGCGGTATCATTTTGATATAGCAGGGTTTCTTTAAGCGGCTTATCACCATCAAAAATCTGAAGGTTAACGTATCGCTGCTTTTCGGGCAGAATACCCTTGATGAAATCATTCATACGAAAAGGGCTGTAAACATATCCCATTAGTGCCTTACGCCTCTGTTCCGGGGTTTCCAGCGGTTCTCCTTTGCGGTAAACCGCCAGGTAAATGAGAAAGCCCGCCTGCATGTCCTTGACCATTTCCTGGACCAGGGAGACCTTGCCGCTCAAGGCTGCTATTCCGGTGTCACGAGCTCTGATCATGGCTTCTTTACGGGTGGGTTCGGAAAACATGTCATAGCCAAAAGCCCGCTGATTTTGCCAATCGAAGGGCTCCAGGAAAATGATCGAGGTGTATTCCGGCCGTTCCCCGTCAGGTTTGATAGTGTATTGAGGGAAACCCTCGCCGCGAATCTGACGAATGTGAGCCGCCTTTTCAGAAGGAAGAATTCGTTTGGAAAAGCCGGCCCCTTGAATTCCCTGATAATATTGATTAATCTGCAACTTCGTTACATAGGTCCGCCAATCCTCCCGAGTGACTTCGTCGGAAACCGCAAAAAGACTGCTCCCCCCTCGGAGCAGAAATTCATAGGTCTGGAGGCGCTCGCGAATCCCTGTTTCTATTGTCTTGACCCGAAAATCAAAACGCGCTTGAGCCCTTTTGGCTACTTCGCCCCTGGCGAAATACCAGGCATTGAAAGTGATCAGTAAAGACACCAAAAGAACCATCCAGGCGCCCCATCTGCCCATAATTCCAGGAAGGTGAAAAGTCGAAAATATACCAGACACCCGAGTGGAAATGGGACCAGGAAGTTCCGGTGTATTCTTATCTTGCATCATCGGGCCTCATTTTTTTCAATCCACAATTCGTAATCAAATGATTTCCTTTACCATGGATAGGATGGTTCTCCCTCTACGCTCCTTCCCGCAGCGCTTACTCTTTACCCAATAAGGAGGATTCTCATTGAAAGCCTAACAATGATTAGATTGATCTGCCGACGGGATTGAGAATGTTAACCGGTCCACGGTTGAAAACATGGCTGTAAATCAACATCCGAGCGTTCATAAATTCTTGCATTATTGTCAAACCTTGACAGGTTCAAACAGACAGTATTCTTCAAACTTGGATAAATCTAAAAATTGCTACTGCCATTATCACAGTTGTGTTTGGAGATTGTATATAAAACTATAAATTGCAGAAGGATATATTATATCAAATATATTTAATAACACAATATATTATTTTTATATTATTTTTAATCTGCCTGCACTTCACCTTAAAAATTCTGAAAAATGCCGACAGACACAAACAAGAGGCCCCTGATATATGAGAATCCGATGTCAGAAAATTTATATAGCCAAAAATTTGACATCTTTCCAGCGATATGTACCATACGGTTTTATACCTGACACTTCGATTTATTTTAAAAATCTGTTTTTTCGATCTATAGCAGTACTGGGAGTTATTGAAACCGATTTTATAGATTTTCAAACCATATAAGCGAACGATATGGTACTATCTGCACTTCATGCTTCAGCAGAATTCTGCATAGGGGCTTGTGAGAAAGCGACAATGGGATATGGG
>JAWOIJ010000033.1:0-3471 GCA_046484745.1 Desulfobacterales bacterium
TCCTGAAGAAGATGACTGGTGGCGATATGACAAAAATTCTGCCTGAGGGCCCTGAGTCCTCCCATGGATCCCATATTCCCGAATACCGCGATTTGATCCGGATGCGTTTTGTTAAAAAGAGAAATGGTTCTCTCCAGCAGCAGGTCATTGCTTCCCGTAATAATCACGACACCTTCATACGGAGGAAGGCCTTTTGCGTTTTCCGGATAATTCACGGTATTGACTTCAACCCATTGTTCCACAAGATGAATCGGAAACAGCCATTTGCCGGTCACCTTGGATGCGGGAAGCCCTTTTTCCGATACAAGGCTGTAAACCATTTTCTCGTTGATTCCCAGAAACTGCGCGACCTCTCGGGTCGAAAGCATCTTTTTCATTTTTACGGCCTCCCTCGGATTGTCCGGATGATATGGCAGGTTATAGATTTCAAGCGGGCCCTCCGGACATCAAACCGATTGTCCGCCCGTTCGTTTTCCGCATAAAAACAATAATCTACCTGAAACGAACCGCCAAGGTGAACTTCCATGCCACCCTCTTCCCGGGATTTTACATAGAACCCCTCGTTGTATCCGGCAGAAAGCACCTGCGCGGCCAAAGCGTTTTCACGGGATACGGATACAAGCAGAACAAGCGCAAGCATAACAACCGGATATAAAAGGATTGCCGATGGTTCAGGCAGTGCCCTGGGTTTCATGTAGCCTCTCTTTTAAATTGAAATTGAAGTTGGACCTACTTCAATATCCTTATGAGATGTTTTTTGTCAATAATTTACACCATAAAAAAATATAATTAACTATTTATGACCAAAAATTACAAATAATAACTCTTAAAAAGGGATAGGTGCCCGTCGGAAAGCAATGCGAAAGTGATTTTTTGTATGGGGTATCGATATTTTTGATAAAAATTGAGGCAGGGCTTAAGCTCCGGCATGGCTTTTTGGGGTGGGACAACCCCGCTATATTTGAATAAATTTATCGCCGGATTGCTTTAACAGGCCATCCTGAATCATGAGATCAAGACTTTTTGAAATCATACCTTTTTCAAATGTTTTCTGAAGAACCTTGTCCGACATTCTATCCTGATAAACCGGCGAAAGACGGGCCAGCTCGTCCAGAGAATGCGGCACTTCGCATAGGGAGAGGATTTTTTCTCGGTGTCGTTCAAAACCTTCTGAAAATATTTTAAAATCAGCGGTTCTATCCCCATGCATGGGCATTTTATGGGAAGAGCATACCATCGTGTACGGCAGGGACATCACCTTTTGGATGCTTTTCCT
Source organism: Desulfobacterales bacterium (assembly GCA_046484745.1). Lineage (GTDB taxonomy): Bacteria > Desulfobacterota > Desulfobacteria > Desulfobacterales > SURF-7 > JAQYVL01. Next base: position 1,277 of record JAWOIJ010000033.1, read on the forward strand.
GAAAAGCGAGATGCTGCATTCCGGCTGGCCGTAAAACGGACCGAATCCGGAAAAATCAATATCGGAAGTAAGCAGTATTCCTGTTTTTCTTTCAAAAAAGGCATAATGGTCATGCAAGTGCCCGGGAGCATGGACCGCCTGCAGCTGGAAACCGCTGATTTCAAACAGATCACCATCGCAGAACCGTTCATCCGGATCGCGCAGTGGATGAAGACCCAGGCCTTCACCGATCAGTTTCACCCAGTACGCTCCTTTTTCCGGGGTACCCATGAAGCGTGTACCCAGCAGGTTGAGGTCCGATACGGAAGCAGGTGTTTCTTTCGGCATCAGGATCTGCCTGTCGCGTAAAAGATGCCAGTTGAGGATGTGATCCGGATGGGAATGGCTGAAGATAAGGGTATCGATTCTTTTTTCCCGATCGATTGCAAGGAGGGTTTTTCTGTCCATTCCAGCATCGATCAGAACGGTTTTCTTTCCGCAAAGCAGAAAGGTATTGCAGAACGGAAACTGCGATTTATTGGGTGCGGTTATCAGATAAAAATTATCGGCCAATCGTATTGTTTTTTCACGTAGAGAACCTGTCATTCCCGTATGCCATCCTGAATCTGCCGGCTGTCAAAGCCGGGACAATGATAAAAAATGATGAAACACCTGCAAAAAAAACCAAGACTGTTCCCTTATCATGATGGCCCGCAAAGTCAAGGCATCGTGCAGCCGGCATTCCTCATCCGTGTCCCGGGACGGACAATCTATTAATCATTGCAAAGGCGGCATCTAAACTGCTATTGAGTAAATTCTGAGGCGCGATATCCAATCCCGGATAAACCGCTGTTAAGAGCGAATTTGCGTGAAAATGGTATTTCAATGAATACAGTTCTTGAAGTTCAAAATCTTACAAAATTTTATCCAGAGGCAAAAGCAGTCAACGGGGTCAGCTTTTCCATCGAGAAGGGAATCTGCTTCGGTCTTCTCGGGCCGAACGGAGCCGGGAAAACAACAACCATTGAAGTGATTGAAGGGATCGTGCCGCCCACATCAGGCCAAATTCTGTACAGGGGAAAATCCAGAGGCGCACGATTTCGGGAAGAAGTGGGGATACAATTCCAGAACACGGAACTGCCGGCCTTTCTCACCGTCAAAGAGACGCTTGAGACGTTCAGGAACCTTTATGGCCGTAAATCCGATATGGATGAGCTTGTTGAAACCTGCTACCTCCAGGAGATACTGAATCAAGACAACCGGAAAATATCGGGAGGGCAGAAACAGAGACTGCTTCTGGCCATGGCACTTGCCAACGATCCGGAATTGCTTTTTCTGCCGGGCCGGGTGGACTCGCCCCCGATGTCAACGAAATCGGCACCCTCCGCCTCCATCTGCAATGCCTGGTCGACCGCGCGCTCCGGGTCCAGCCAACGGCCGCCGTCGTAGAACGAGTCCGGGGTAACGTTGAGAATGCCCATCACATGGGTGCGGGTTGCGAGGTCGACTCTCCTGCCGCCGATGACGATGGTGCGGTTCGGATTCAGCATCGCGCGCTCCTGCTCCAGCAGACCCGGAGCCAGCCGTGCGACGCACTCGGGTTGGGATTCAAGCCGGCGGCGAAGCTCGGGCAATCTCCGCCGGGAAACGAACAGCACCGCATCGCTCCTCCGCACCCGGCCGGACGCGACCGCGCGGTGAACCGCGCAATCGCCACCGCAACCGATGGCGGTCTGCTTCAGAATATTGGCTGCCGCGGTCGAGAGCCCGACAATTGAGAAAGCCAGCATCCTGTTCTTGCTGACGAAGATGTCCCAGCACGACTCGTCCGCACCGACACGGGCCAGCTCCTGCCGGAGGTCACTCTCGTGTTCGACAGACAGAATCCGCACTAGAACTTATACGCCACGCGTCCGACGATGTCAACCTCATGCGGCAGAGTTCATGATGCCCCAGCGACAGTGTCACGAGGCAATGCCACCGGGATCATATCAGTCTTGCCGCGCAGCCGAAGCCCTCACCGCGGGCCTGCCGGCCCACAGCGCGGCCGATACTATCAGCCGAAAAACCGTCATCCCGCCCGAATTACCCATGACCCATGATGCCAACTGCTATCCATCGAGTTGAAGTGAATATCCGGCTAACTCCTTGTATTGTCTGCGTTTCATTCACATCCGAATTTCCCCCCTCCCCTACCCCCCGGGTCATCCCCCCGG
>JAWOIJ010000044.1:0-58799 GCA_046484745.1 Desulfobacterales bacterium
CTGAAAATCCCCGTGTCGGCAGTTCGATTCTGTCCCTCGGCACCAGCAAAAAAAGGGTTTTACAGAGATGGTTTCTGTAAACCCTTTTTTTGTGGGGTTTTATCTGTCTATACGCTTAAAAGCTTACCCGGAATGCGTTTGACAGAGGAATCATTTATTTCTGCGTCCTGGGGAATAAATACATCAGACATCCGGACACCCGCACAATTGACGGACAGGAGAGGCAATGCGTTCTTACTTGCCGGGATTCCCACCCTCCCCCACCCTGACCGATCTCAAAAGACTCCTGCTGATCTTTTCCGATAATACAGCGGCTTTTTTCTGTGCTTCGACTTTCTGTTCAGGCGTCATTTTAGGCCCGATCAATGATAACTGCTGCTTTGCATCATCAATGCCTTTTGCGGATGCCAGGCTCAACCAGGCATACCCTTCAATGTAATCCCGGGGCATCCCTTCTCCCTCGGAATACATCACACCCAAGCCGAACTGGGCAACCGGGTGTCCCTTTTCAGCGGCTTTCTTATACCACTTGAGTGCTTCCGCATTGTTTTGCGGTATGCCTTTTCCGATGTAATACATGCTGGCCAGGTCACACTGAGCATTTATATCTCCCTGTTCGGCTCGTTTTTTAAGCTGTTTAAAATCGTTATCTTCAGAAGCAAACGCGATACCGCTGAAACCAAAAAACAAGATTAAAACCAATAAAAGCCTTTTAATCATAATTCACACCTCGGGTTTATTTTTTTCAACATGTGTACCGACGAGATGGGGTGCTTTCCCATATCGTTCAATTTCAGCACCATACTGTACGTGAAAACGCTGGATATTTCCAGTTTTTTTCTTTATATCCCCTGCGTCTCACTCTTTCATTCAGTTGCATCAACAATTAAAATGCGTTCACGACCTTGACATCCGACATTCAGAATTCCAGATCATTCATGCGAATTATCTCCAAAACCCAGTCCACCGGATCCGAACAGACGAAAACAGTACGCATGGAAAAAAGTCACGCTTGCCGGGTTTGATCGTTTCCGAAAGACTGCGTCAACCATCCTCTTCTTGACACGGTTTCATCTCTTCTCTATTGTTCTTGCAATAACCGGGAGAGAGGCTGTCTTAAAAATGCCCTGTCGCCCGATTTCATCGACCGCGTCAAAGGATGCTTCCTTGAACTTGAACCCTATTTTATTTTTAAGATGACCTCGTATAAACCTCGAAAACCCGCAGGATGCTGACATGAAAATCAAATTATCGCGAGATATTACGGCTTTTTCTTTGCTGTTGATTATTATTTTTTTTCCTGTATTCGGCTATGGGTGGCATAACAAAACGCATCTATCCATCGCGAAAGCGGCCGGATACAAAGACTGGTTCAATGCGGCAGGTGCGGATATGATGAAGATTAAAGCGATTTGCGGTAATCGTAATATTGAGCAGCCGAACCATTATTACAGCAATCCAAAAGAAAAAAATATCGATGCGGAAATGGTTTTAAACCAGGCTGAAAGATACAACGACCCTCTTGATAAAAAGGGTCATCTGTACGGCGCGATTATCGCTTCGCTGCGGGAATATCACAAAGTACGCCGCACCGGAAAATATGGAGAGTACCACCTGTCCTTCTGCGCTCACTATGCCGGCGACCTTTCAATGCCCTTCCACAACACGGAGTATAAGGGATTCGCAGAAAAAAACCACACAAAAGTCGATGCTGTTGTTGAAAATGAAGTCTGGGACAATCGCGGCAGAATACGAATCTATTCAATCACAATTACTACCGAGAAAGAGCTGGCTTCTGAAATTGCACGAATCGCGAATATCTCTTCAAAACTCGGCTATAAACTCGTAGAAGAAAAACGACTGCTGACGAAGAAAGAAGCCTATGAGCAGTTGAGTCACAGCGCTTCCTTATTCAAGGCAATATTGAATTATGTGAACCTGCACCATTGAAAGGAAGCCGGCACTCCAACTCCTTTTTCCGACTCAATTATAAATCCTGTTCGCAAAAAACAAACCGTTCTCCGCTCTCTATATCAAAATACTTGACCCGGCATAACTTGTCCGGATAATCTTTTTTGGAGTAGAATCCGGTCAAAACAACGGTCTGATCACTCATTACACCGGTGGATTTGTCCACCGGCTTTGAATATAGTCGGCGCACATTAGTATTGATCTTGGCTCGTGTCACGAAAAAAGCTGCATACTGGTGAAGAGTATATAATCGCTTGAAGTCCAGATAGGCTTTGTCCATGACATAAATAGAACCTGGTTCAGGAACCAGTAAATCAAGAATATTTACATCGTGCACCTTTCCATCGGTTATTGCTATAAAAGATGGGATGTTGCTGGACTGTAAAAATTTAGAAGTAAGGGAGAATTGTTTATTACGAGGGATAAAAGGATAGAAACGGGCCACTGTAACAATTTTTGAGGGTTAAAGTTTAAAAAATAAGTGTAATTTGAAAGTTTAACTTGCAAAACACACCATTTTGACATAACCTCTCCTTATGACTTTGATAAACCGTACCATAGAAGCTGTTTTACAGACGTATGCTGCCAGTTATCCGGTGATCACGATTACCGGTCCACGGCAGAGCGGAAAAACCACTCTTTGCAAAAAGGTTTTCGCCCATAAACCATATGCGAACCTGGAATCGCCGGATGTTCGTCAATTTGCCATTGATGATCCAAGAGGGTTTCTGGCGCAATATCCGGAGGGCGCAATCCTTGATGAAATACAGAGAGCTCCCGACCTTGTCTCCTATCTCCAACCGATGGTTGACGAGGATCAGCGGAAAGGCCTTTTTATTCTGACCGGCAGCCAACAATTTGAAGTGAGCAACACCATCAACCAATCACTGGCAGGCCGGACCGCCCTGCTAAAATTGCTCCCTTTTTCCATTGAAGAAATTCAATCCGCATTTTCTCTGCCGGAGATTGACAGCATGCTCTACCATGGATTTTATCCTCGTATATGGGATAAACAATTAAATCCGACCCAAGTACTTGGAGACTATTTTGAGACTTACATAGAGAGAGACCTGAGGCAGCTGATTACAATTAAGGATTTAAATCTTTTTCAGCGCTTTATCAAATTGTGTGCCGGGCGAGTTGGGCAATTACTGAATGTCAACAGTCTGGCAAACGATACCGGAATTTCTCACACAACAGCCGGAAATTGGCTGTCTATCCTGGAAGCAAGCTATATTATTTTTCTCTTACCGCCGTATCACAGGAACATTTCCAAACGTTTGGTTAAGTCTCCTAAGCTGTACTTCTATGATGTGGGATTGGCCACTTTTTTAATCAATATCGAAAATGAAAAGCAGGTCACGCGAGACCCATTGCGGGGGCATTTGTTTGAAAACATGGTCATCGCAGAGGCCCTCAAAAACCGGTTTAACCAAGGCAAAAGAAGTAATCTCTATTTTTATCGAGACAGCAAGGGAAATGAAGTCGATCTACTGCTGATCAACGGATCCGACATCTTCCCAATTGAGATTAAAGCCGGCATGACCATAACCAGAGAATACTTCAAGGGGCTGAACCATTTTGTGAAAATATTTCCAGAACACGTTCCAGCAGGTAAGGGCCTTGTCTACGGTGGTGATGAAAATCAAAAAAGAACAGATGTTTCGATTGTCCCGTTTAAGCACCTGAATGATCTTTTTCGGCTCGTATAAGAAAATTAATTGTGCGCCAAACCCAACCAAACGGGGTCCACCAAACCAAGCCAAACCAAACGGACCAAACGGGGTGAATGCCAAACGGGGTCGGACCAAGCTGAATGCCCAACTGACAAGGGGTTAGGGTTAAAAAAGGGGCGATATTGGGTCTTAAAGCGATGTTTTTGGCGTCAAAAAGGGCATTTTAAACAAAGAGTGCAGAGAGTTCCTGGGACATACTGATCCTGTATCGTTGCGTATAATGCCCCTAATTGATGAATTTATGTTCCCTGAATGATGAAGGCGCATAATCCAAGTTGGTCCCCGGTTATCCTTTTGTCCACTCTGATGCATAAACCTGCATAAATTTTTCCAAAGGGATGCCGTCACCTCCGACCAGTAGTTTCCTTGTGGGTTTAAAGGCCTTGTCAAAGGCATCCATTCCCGGAAGCCCTTGTTTATGTGCGCCGCTTTTAACTTCGATGGCGGTTAGGGTTTTACCGGATCGCAGGACAAAATCAACTTCCTTGCTTCGATCTCGCCAATAAAACACTTCGATGCCTGTTCCTTTTGTGCTGTTAATCAGGTGTGCGCCGACCGCTGATTCCACAAGCCTGCCCCAATATTTCCGGTCCTTTTGCGCTTCTCCAAAAAAAATTTGAGACTGGGCGCTAACAAGCGCCGTGTTCATTACCTGAAGTTTAGGACTGGAGGACCGCTGTCGAATCTTTTGTGTGGTAAATTTTTGCAATCCGGTCACCATACCAGCTCCGGTCAGCAATTCCAGATAATGGGCTAACGTTGTGGTATTTCCTGCATCTTGGAGATGCCCGACCATCTTTTGATAAGAAAGAATTTGTCCGGAAAATGAGCAGCCAAGTTGAAAAAGTTGTCTCAGTAAAGCTGGTTTGTCAACCCGTGTCATTAGCAAAATATCCCGAGAAAGCGTTGTTTCGATAAGAGAATCGATAATATATCGCGCCCAGCGTTGTTGGTCGTCGATCATATGGGCTGAACCGGGATAACCGCCGAAATAGATGTACTTGTTTATGTCCCAACCAAATGCCTCCTTCATTTCAGTGTATGACCAGTGGGTTACAGGAAGAACTTCAAACCTTCCCGCTATACTTTCGGTCAGTCCCTTTTGGAGGAGAAGGGGGGATGAACCAAGTAGAACCACTTTAAGCGAAAGTTGATTTCGGGTATCACTGTCCCACAACATTTTAACAGTTTCGGACCAGCCGGTAACCTTCTGAATTTCGTCCAGAACCAGAATCGGTCCGTATTCATCCGTTGTCTCAGCTACCATCAGGCGGCCAATTTCCCACTGTTGCTCGATCCATATCCGGCTCTGAATTGTCGGTGCGTCAGCGGAAGCATAATGAATGGTAATCCGGAGGTCATCCATGAGCTGGTTAATGATGGTGGTCTTTCCTGTTTGCCGGGGTCCGGCAAGGATTTGGATGAATTGGCGCGGCTCCTTGATTCTTTCCAGAAGAATATCATACGTGCTGCGATGAAACATCCCTGTTTCTCCTTTATTAAAAAACCAAATAAGTGGAATTACAATTTACTCAATAGACTGAGTAAAATTACTCAATACGAAAGATATTGTCAAATACTTTCCGCCTTCTCATACTCATAATCCGGAATTTTTGGACGCAGTTTTGAAGAAATGATCTCATTTCGGGATAGGGAAGGTGCACGCAAGATTTTTTCAATTCTTAAAATAAAAATATGATTACTTGAATGAAGGCTTAAACTAAAACAAACCGCCTTTGAAATCCGTCTTTTTACGCTTTTTAAAAACTATTCACAGAATACAACCGCCGCCGTTACGTTATCTTTGCCTCCATGCTTCAATGCGACGGCAACCAGCTTCTCGCAGGCCGCCTTCGGAGAAGGATTTTGGAGAAGTATCTTTTTTATTTCATCATCAGACATCATATCATGCAGGCCGTCACTGCAAAGCAGGAAAACATCTTTTTTCTGAAGCTTCTCCATGCGCGTGTAAATGGCGCCGGAACCCTGCTCCCTGCCGACAGCCTGGGTCAGAATGTGCCTCAGAGGATGGTACACCGCCTCTTCCAGGGTCAGCTGCCCCATATCAACCAGTTCCTGGACCTGCGTATGATCGGTTGTCAGCTGTTTAAACTCATTGCCGCGCAACCGGTAGATACGACTGTCACCGACATGGGCAATCAGGGAATTCTCCTGATGCAGCACAAGCACGGAAAGCGTTGTGCCCATACCGGCATACGCTTTGTTTTCAAAAGCAAAATCAGAGATTTTTTTACTTGCGGCCTGTATCATCTCTGCAAGCCTCGCTAACCGCTTCTCCGGTGAAAGATGATTATCAGCCTCCTGATAATACGCAAGAAGGGCATCACACGCCATCCTGCTTGCGGTTTCACCGGCCAGATGGCCGCCCATCCCGTCGGCAACGGCAAACATGCTGCCCAGACGGTCAACGGAATATCCACTGACCTTATCGTCCAGGATCAGGTATCGGTCCTCGTTATTCTTACGCTTGAGGCCGATGTCGGTTTTTCCGGCTGAAGATATTTTGAAGATCTCATTCATATTTGATTCCCCTGCTGTTTTCGCCGTAATTTTCCATCCCGTAAATTTCAACCCGGCATCACGCCGTGCCGCATAACCGGAGCAGGTCTGGCTGACCGGCGGTTCAGAGCCAGTTCAAGCGCGCGTATGAGCCGCGGGCGCGTTTCCCGTGGATCGATCACATCATCGACATTGAAAATCCCGGCCGCCGGATATGGCCCCGCATATGCCGAATAGACCTTCAGGAGCTGTTTGAAAAGCGCATCCGGATCCTCAGCGGCGGCCAGTTCTTCCTGATGAACAATAAACACCGCGCTGTCCGCCGGAAGAGAGGAAAAATCAACCGTCGGCCATGCAAGGGTGAGGGTCTGCCCCATCATATAACCGCTCATGGCGCATCCGCCGAAGCCAAAGGCCTTGCGGACCACAACCGTAAAAATCGGGACATCCGCCCATGCAAGAGCGTAAGCAACCGGAAGTCCGAACTTCAGGGAACCTTCCTTCTCCGCTTCCGGACCGGTCATTACACCGGGGGTGTCGACCAGAAAAAGCAACGGTATGTGATAGGCTGAGCAAAGATCGATGAACTTTCTCTCCTTTTGTGCTGCCTTTGCGGTAATCGCACCGGCACTGACTGTCGGCTGATTGGCGACAACGCCGACAGGGTGTCCATTCATGCGGCACAGACCCACAATCATCATGGGAGCGAATTCCGGCTGGATTTCAAAAAAACTCCCCTGATCCACAATACACTGAATGATGCGTTTCATATCATAAGGACTTCGGAATTTATCCGGCAGGATCTCAAGCAGTTCCTCTTCTTTTCGGTCCGGGTCGTCATCCGGCTCATGATACGGGGGATACTCAAACGCGTTTGCCGGAAGATAGGACAGATATTTCCTGGCCATACGCATGGCATCCTCATCGCTTTCAGCCGGATTATCGGCCAATCCGGTTATTGTGCAATGTATCTCAGACCCTCCCAGCTCCTTTTTCTCGATGGTAAGGCCAAGCGAGGCCTTTACCACCGGAGGGCCCCCTGCTGCGAGCATTCCGGTATCCCGGACCATGATTAAAAACTCCAGCATGCTCGCTTCCAGCGATGATTCACCCGCACAGGCCCCCATGACCACCCCGACCTGCGGTGCGATCCCGGTCATTTTGGCCATCTTGATATACTGGCCGGCCATGGGAAGCCCTTCCGGCATCTGCCCCAGCATCTGGGCTCTTGCGCCGCCCCCGTCGAACAGATAGACAAGCGGTACACGCTCTCTGGTGGCGATATCGATCATGCGGAACCGTTTGAGCATGTTAACCCCGCCCACTGAACCGCCATGAATCGTAAAATCCTCGGCAATGACCCCGGTATTGCGCCCGTCTATTTTTCCGAATCCGGTAACAATTCCGTCTGCAGGCGTAACCTTGTCTCCGGGTTTGTGAAAGGCATGACTGGCAAGCATCCCGTATTCCTGAAATGAGCCGGCATCCATCAGAAACGCAACCCGCTCTCTGACGGTCATTTTACCCCGATCATGCTGTCGCTTGATTCTTTTTTCTCCGCCCATTTCAAGGGCTTCCGCTCTTCTTCTTTTCAGATCTTCAACCGCATTTTTTATCGTATTCATCGTACACCACCATACCCCGCTGTCCGGAAGTCTCCATCTGGCCGCTTACAAGGTTTATCCATACAACAAATGGATTCTTAAAACAATAAATGTGTATTTCGATCGTATTGACATATCCGCCCTCACGGTTTATAACAAGCCGACGTTTCGTTGCCAAGAGGCTGGCAGGCCATTGTCCGGAGTCTCCGGCAACGAAACAATGCTGAAATGAAATTGCTGAAACCGGATGCGGCAGGATTGGTTTTTACCCCGGATCATCACACACAGGATAATGTACATCGTCTCCATTAAGGATTGAAAATGCTTTTGGTTTACCTGAAAACACGCATATCGGTCGCAGCCGTTTCAACATTTCTCGTGTTAACAACGCTGTTGAGTCCGGCCGCGTTTGCCGACTCCGAACAAAACCCCGTTATTACAGTTGGCTCCGCGCCATCCAGCACGGAATCAGCGCGAAAGCAGGCGCTGAACCAGGCCTTCAGAGAGGCCATCGAACAGGTTGTGGGCGTTCACATTGAATCGGAATCCATTGTAAAGCATTACAAGGTATTAAAAGATGAAATCTACGCGCACTCGGAGGGGTTTGTCGAAAAATGGGACGTCCTGGAAGAATCCACCGATGCCGGGTTGCTGACATTGAAGGTAAAATCCTGGGTGCGCGAGGGCCGGCTGAACAAATCCCTGTTTCTCAACGGCCTTGATGTTAAAAAAATCTATACCTGGATCGGAGAACCGCGGGTGCTGATACTGATGCAGGAGTACGTAGACGGGAAGTTGTCTGAACTGGAGCTGTCGCAAACCGACATGGAAAATGTTTTTATCGAAAAAGGGGTTGATGTTTTCCACGGACAGCAGTTGGAGACCATCAAAGAACGTGACAAAGCACTGGCCTTCAGCGATGCGGAAAAAGCCGTCACTCTCGGAAAACGGCTGGGAGTAGAGATCGTCGTTTCCGGAAAATGTATCGCCAATTTCAGCCGGGAAATCCAGATCGGGCAATTCAAACAGAATTTCTATTCCGCAATCGTTCAGGTTCGCGCTTACAGCACCGCAAGCGGAAAGCTCATCCATTCGGCCAACTACAGCGGAGATAAAGGAGTTGACACCAGTTCCATGGGAAAATTCGATGCCGCGGTCAACGCCATCAAAAACACCATCAACACATCCAAATCGGATATTCTTTTCAATATCGTAAAAAACTGGTACGACAGCTTTTCGCAGCCTAAAACCTATCAGGTAATCGTCAGCCCGGTTGATTACGAGCAATTGGAATCTTTAAAAACCAAATTGTATGGATTTGAAGGATTTTCCAAACTGTTTGTCAGAAGCTTTAACAACAATGTTGCGGAAATGGATGTTCGGTATGAAAGTTTGCGCGGCGATCTGCCCAAAGCCATCACCACGTCCGGTCTGCCGTATCGCATCACCCGCCAGGAGCAAAACCGGATTGTATTGGAGCGCAAAAAGTGATCCCAAAAACGATTTATAGAATTCTGTGTATGTTCACCCTGATGCTGATCCTGCCGATTGCAGCTTTCAGCTCCCCTTTTGCGGATATCATTCAAGATAAAATCCGGATTATGATTGTCCTTAAAGATGCCGGGAATGCAGGTGATTTTGTCGGTTATGCCGAAAACCTCCTGAAAAAAGAATTCAAAAAAAAGGGCGCTGCAATTTTTAACCCGGAAATGATGAAAAAAGTAAAAGAAGACAAGCTTCTCTGGCAGGCGATCCAAAACGGAAGTGCCACGGCCATGGCGAAAATCGCCACTAATTACGGCGCTGTAATTCTCGTAAGAGGGATTTTGTCCGTTGATACCCGCCAGAAATTCGCTGCTTCCTGGGAAGGAACCGCCTCCCTGAGCCTCATTGCCGTCGATACCAAAACAGCGGAAGAGCTCATCAATGTAAACAGCGCTCCCTTTGGCACGACACAAAATCCTTCCCCCATAGAAGATTCACCGCTTATTGCAAAGCAGGAAGCGGTTCAAAAAGTGTGTGAAGATGTGCTCGTTAAAGCGGGGATCCTGAAAAGCAGTTCAGATATCCGCGGAGCCAAAACCATACGTTTTGAGCTGTATGATGTGTTCGATTTGAATGGCGAACTGTCCACCCTCACATTTTCAACTGACGGCAAATACCTGTTCTCCGCTGTTGATCAGACCGTTCAAAAATGGGATCTTACAGAAAAGCGCATGATTGAAACAATCGCCACCGGGTCCGGCCGACCCCTTTCCATCAGTGTCAGCCCCAACAATCAGAAACTGGCGGTAGGCGACAGCGAAGGATATCTCCATATCTGGGACATGGGGCAAAATAAAAAAGCGCTGACCATGGAAACCGATGCCGGTGCGATTTCATCCATTGCATTCAATCCGGATTTAGGAAGCATTGCCGTTGCCGGAGATGAAGAAGATATCTATATTCTGAGCCTGATTACCGGGAAGGTTACAGCGGAGCTCGAAGGCCATGAAGAACCCATTAACTCTCTCGCTTTTACGCCCAACGGCAAACACCTTGTTTCGGCCAGCAGCGACCTGAGCATCCGATGGTGGGATGTCAACACCCAAAAAGAGAAAAAAGCGCTTACCGAATCCACGGACAAACTGCTCTGCATGGCCCTCAGTGACGACGGCAGTCTGGTGGCGCTCAGCATCGTCGATGTTTTGATCGATCTCAGGCGCAATCGCAGAACGGACGAACGCCATATTCGAATTCGCAATACCGTCACCGGTGAAGAGATCCGTTCCCTTGACGGCCACGAAAAAGACATCACCACCCTTGATTTCCACCCGGACAAACGTTTTCTGGCATCCGGCAGCATCGACAACACCGTGCGCATCTGGGATATTCAAAAAGGAGAAATGGTGACACGGCTGGAATTGAATGAGGATTTGATTTGCGTCCGTTTCAGCAACGATGGCAGATGGTTTGCAGCACTATCCGCCGATCAAAAATTAACCGTATGGAAACTCCGGTAGAATTTGACAAGCCGGCATTGTAACATTGTTTATATTTCGGAAGTTGAACCGTGAAGGTTCGTATAAAAACTTTTATCAATCATTTAAACATTAAAAGGAGGTAACCGTGAAAAAAGCAATTTCATTAATCAGCATCTGCCTGTTCATTATGGTTTCGGCTTCAACGTCTTTTGCGAAAATTCAGAAGCTGGAAGGCCAGAAAGCCATCTCCGCCAATGCCAATTTAAACTGGGTTGATACAGGAAATGATACCACAGACTATCAGGTCCTGACGCTCGGGTTTTCCTATTTTCCGAAAAACTTTCTGGAAGCAAAAGGCGGTTTGATGATCTTGAACGCCGAAGATTTTACAGCATATTCCCTTCTGGCGCAGTGCAATTACCTTTTTTTCAAACCCGACGCCACGATCGTCCCCTATGTCGGCGTTCAGCTCGGTTTTTCAGGGTATGATTCCGGCGGCGATGACGACACCGCGGTATCATACGGAGCACAAGGCGGGGCAAAATACTTTCTCTCCGAAGATTTGAGTTTGAACGGGGAATTAAACTACCTGGTCACCAATATCGACCCGGATGATGTTAAAAACACAAGCGTTCTGATCGGCCTGTCATACTACTTTTAGTTCCAATTCGTTCGAATGAAGCAAATCAGGGGGCATTCATACGGTTTTGGTTCTCTTCAGAGATAATCCGTATGATGCCCCCCGATTGATCCTGTTATTCGTCAGCAGGCATGGACAAACTGATGCTGTTGATACTCAAGCGACTTAGACATCATATGTGAACCGTCTAAAACGAGTGGTTTTATCCCTCAACAACCTCATTGACCAGCTTTACCGCGCAGACTTTATATTCAGGAATTTTGGATACCGGGTCAAGGGCCGCATTTGTCAGCCTGTTGGCGGCTGCTTCCGCAAAATGGAATGGGATGAATACAGAGCCTTCAACCGCTTTTTCCGAAATCACAACCCGCGCGTTTATCTCCCCGCGTCTGGAAACAATCCGAATCATCCGGTCATTTTCCAGCCCGAATTTTTCCGCATCAGCGCTTGAGATCTCGACAAAACATCCAGGAGCACGATCATTGAGACCTTCCGTCTTTCTTGTCATGGTTCCGGTGTGATACTGATAAATCACTCTTCCGGTTGTCAGAAAAAGAGGATACTCCTCATCGATCATCTCAGCCGGCGGGATGTACCGGATGGCATGGAAAACCCCTTTACCGTGTGTGAATTCCTGGGTATGAAGAATCGGTGTGCCGGGATGCTCTCTTGACGGGCAGGGCCAGTGAATCCCCACATCTTCAATTCGATCATAGGAAATGCCGCCATAAGAGGGCGTAACCATTGAAATCTCTTCCATGATCTCCTGTGCGCTCTGATAGGGCATGTTGTATCCCATGCGGGCCGAAATATCACAAATGATACCCCAGTCACTCCTTGCCTGCCCCGGCGGCTCTACGGCCTTTCGAACTCGCTGGACACGCCTTTCCGTATTGGAAAAGGTCCCTTCTTTCTCTGCAAAACAGTAGGAAGGAAGAACCACATCGGCCAGTTTCGCCGTTTCGGTTAAAAAAATATCCTGAACCACCAGAAAATCAAGATTGGAAAAACTCTTTTCCGCATGATTCAGATCCGGATCGGAAACAAGAGGGTTTTCACCGATAATATACAGGGCTTTTATTTTACCCTCATGAGCAAGGGGAACCATTTCCGTTACCGTCAATCCGGGCTTCTGCGGTAGATCTGAAACATTCCATGCGTCCGCCATCTTTTTTGAAACCGCAGGGTCGTCTACTTTCTGGTAACCGCTATACACATTGGGCAGCCCGCCCATGTCGCAAGCGCCCTGAACATTATTCTGGCCCCTCAGGGGGTTCACCCCGCCACCTGCGATTCCAAGATTTCCGCACAGCATGGCAAGGTTTGCAAGAGATTTGACATTGTCCGTCCCGGTTGTGTGCTGTGTAATCCCCATACAGTACAGAATGCCGGCCGCCTTTGCTTTTGCGTAGATCCGCGCGGTTTCGATTATTTCCTCTGCCGGGATTCCGGTGACTGCCTCTACATAATCAGGAGTATACTCTTCCAGGCATTTTTTCAGGGCATCAAACTCCCTTGTACGATTTTCAACAAATTGTCGATCGTATAACTCCTCTTTAATGATCACATGCATCAGCCCGTTTATCCATGCCACGTCGGTCCCCAGATTTGGCCTGAGCCATTTTCTGGCAAAGGTTGCCATTTTAATCCGCCTCGGATCGACAACAATCAGATCTGTATTCTTAAACCGGACGGCTCTTTTAACAAAAGTAGACAACACCGGATGATTCTCAGAGGTGTTGGATCCGGTAATGAGAATAACGTCTGCGGCTTCAATATCCCCGATGGTATTGGTCATCGCGCCACTTCCGAAGGCTGCGGCCAGACCGGCCACAGTTGAAGAATGTCAGAGCCGGGCGCAGTGATCAATGTTGTTTGTTTTCAGCACGGCGCGGGTAAATTTATTGGCAATGTAATTTTCCTCATTGGTGATTCTGGCCGAAGTCAACACCCCGATGCTGTCCGAACCATGCTCTTCTTTTATGGCTGTCAGTTTTTTCGCAACCAGGTCCAGGGCTTCATCCCATTCAGCCTCTCTGAAACCATCGCCTTCTTTGATCAATGGTTTTTTCAGACGTTCTTCAGAATGAATAAAATCAAACCCGAATCGTCCTTTTACACACAAACTTCCATTATTGGGCGGAGAATCAACGCCGGTAACCTTATAAATTCGATTGTCCTTGACATGCAGGTGCATCTGGCATCCGACACCGCAGTAACTGCACGTTGTTCTGACCTTTCGCGCTTCCCAGGGGCGCAGTTCAAAACGGGGTTCCTTTTCCATCAAGGCTGCTACGGGGCAGACCTGGATACACTCTCCGCAAAACACGCAATCCGAATTCCGAAGCGGCCTGTCACCTGAGGTAATGATCTTTGCCTTCGCCCCCCTGAACCCAAAATCAATTGCTTCGTTCACCTGCACTTCGTTGCAGGCCTGCACACATCTGCCGCACAGGATGCATCGTGAAAAATCACGGACGATGAATGGATTGACATCTTCAACCGGAAATATTTCTTCATCCCTCGCGAACCGATCCCCGGTTACCTGATAGCGATATGCCAGATTTTGAAGTTCACAGTTTCCCCACGCCGGGCATAATTCCGCGTTTCCGTCATCCTGATGAACCTTCAACTGAAAGTCAGTCCAGTCTTTACCATCTGAACCACGGGCGGCACAATTATGATTGCCGCTGGAAAGCAAAAGCTGGATCGACATTTTGCGGGATTTGACAACCTCAGGAGACTCCGTTTTCACAATCATGTTGTTTGACGCCGGCGTTGAACAGGAGGTCATCAGGCTTCTAGCGCCCTCTACCTCGACAACACATATCCTGCACGCGCCGGTCGGGGTTGCTCCCTTCAAATGACATAATGTCGGTATATCAATGCTATTCCGCCTTGCCACATCAAGAATCGTTTCATTCGATTCAAATGAAAAGACATTACCGTTTATCGTTATTTTATTTTGTGTGTCCAACTCTGATTCTCCATTCAAATTGACAGCTTAATCACCATTTACTCAGAATATCATGGCCCATCTGTTTTGCCAGTTCGTCCTGAAAGCGGTGAAAATGGCTGCTTAAAACGCTTACCAGATAAAACATAACACCATATCCAATTTCCGGATCCTCTTCAAAAAGCTTTGTCAATTTTTCTTTCTCCATGCCTACGACCTTGCATTGCCGGCTTTCACAATACCCCGACAAGCGGTATGTGTATGGAGGAACAAAACAGGACCAGCCGAATACCTGTGATTCCGAAATAAATGAGACCTTGTCCTTCTCACTTGTCAGCCCTTCCTGTTTATCGAACCGAAGGCCGACCTGTCCTTCCCGCACAATCCAGAGATGTTTGGAATCTTCACCTTCAGCAAAAAGCCGGTCTCCTCTTTGAAACTCAAAAATGCTGCCGCACTCCTGCAATTCCGAAAGCTGATTGTCATTGAAATCTTTGAAAACTTCGACTTTTTCCAAAAAATCGAGACTTACCATGAACACCTCCTGTTATAACCAACGCTAAAAGAACAATCGCAAAAAATCTTCTTCCGTCCGATATCCATGTGATGCATCAACTTCTATTTTCATGGAGCTGATTGAATGATTTCAAAATATCGCTGCATGGTATATACCTTCAACCCCGTGAAAGGGCAAACTCCGTCTGAACTTCTCCTTTAAGGATATGCCTTTTAAAAATCTGCCTCATCTTGTTTGAATCAATTTCTTTGTAGACCACCGGTTTTTCGTCTTTCACTTCCACAGTAACATTCGGTTCACTGCTGCACATACCCAGACATCCTGAAGCTACGACCCGGATATCCTCTTTTCCGGCCGAACTCATCTCCTCCATAAGAGAATTCATCACTTCCCGCGCTCCCGCGGCAATTCCGCATGTCCCCATGTGAACCGTAATTTTCACGGTTGCCCCTCCATGCCGCAGGGAGGTGTCTTTTGAGGTCTTTTCCTTGATCTTTTTCAGATCTTCAATCGTGAGTTTTGCCATTTTGCTCTCCGTCTGCTGAAAGGAAAGGCTGCCTTATGACAGCTCATCAAGCTTCTCCCGGATAAACCTGGACAAATTCATTATAATTTCAGGATCTTCGAGTGAAATGTCCAAGCCCCTTAATTCTCGGGTGTCCAAGCTGAATTCTTCACCGTCAATGATATGGCTGTAAACAAAATCAATCCCCGGATTTCCAGCAATCAAAACCATCATGGATCCAGCCATGTCTCCTGTCGGTGCCCGGTCAATATGGTCGTGTTCAAACAAAGCCTCGACTGTCGTTCCTTTCCCGGGTTCGGATGTGACATGAAACGTTCCATTGCATCTTAAAGCAGCTTCTTTTAAAAATGCAAGTCCAAGACCAACGCGTCTGGTCTTTCTTGTCGTAACAAACGGATCCGTTACTTTCCCCAGAAATTCATCCGACATTCCTATTCCATTATCGGAAATTTTTATTCCATAACGATTTTTAATCCGGTCTTCTTCGATCCGGATATGAATGCAATCCGCCCCGGCCGTTATTCCATTTTCAGCAATATCCATGATATGCATGGAAATTTCACGCAATCAAACCTCCATATATCTTCCCTGACTTCCTTTAAGTGCCATTCGAATCTCTGAAACAGTTGGCTCAAAGAGCATAAAAACAGTTCGAACTTTTCCAATATCATCAATAAAATGCGCGTCCGATGATGTGATAAAAGGCAATTTCCCGGCCCCCGGATACTTTTTATCATCATATTCCGGTTTTGCAAAGGATGAAACCTCGACTCCGTCCAGCGAGATGTCCGGAGGAACGAATCCAAGCTGGCTGATGATACTGAAAGCCTGCCTGTCAATGTGAGAAGCGAAACCAAGACCACCAAGAAAATGAATATGATTCACGATCTCATGGATTCCGAGATCCGTCGCGCCGATCAACAGCCGGTTATTCTCTCCCCTGACTTCATTGTTTTCGTTCGCAATCACCTGGTATCCAAAGACATCTGGTGAGTTTTGCCCGGGAAGGTGCTCATAGATGTATTCCTGCATGTCAGTGGCCCGGGACAACTCATCGAATATTGCGATCACATGCACCTCTTCTTTTGAACACACTTCCATGCCGGGTAAAACAGACACACCCTGTTCCGCACCTGCTTTCATCACCGCACCGGCATTTTCTGCGGAATTATGATCACATATGGCGATCAGATCAAGATCCATCTCCCGACTCTTTGCGATGATCCCCGACGGGCTCATTTCCCAGTCACCGCAGGGTGAAAGACAGGTGTGAATATGCAGATCCGCCTTGAACGCTCTGAGCGTTTGATTTTCGATGGAAGACGCCATCTGTCAACCTTTGTTGTCCTTCTCCCCTCCCACTCCCAGGTTGTAAATCTTTCCTGCCAGATCGTACGCGGAATTCGGCCAGGTTAAGAGGGGGATTCCCTCCTGATCTGCTTTTTCCTTTGTCTCTTTATCAGGACTAAATCCACCGGAAATGACAATTGCGGCCATCTCTCGAAGCAGTGCGACTGCCACAATATTCTGATGACCCTGTATCGTCAGCCATATACAACCGGATGGAGCGTTACCCATGACATCGCTGAGCAAATCCCCGCAATAGCCATTTTCAACCTGCCGGTTCAATCCACTTCTGCCGGCAACAACATCAAGGCCCAAAATTTTTGACAGCTCTTCAACAGTCACTTTTTCACCTTACCTTTTCTTTTTTTCTTCTTTTCATCGCCTGCTTTGTTCCTGGCCCTAAGAACAATGCATTGGCTGAGTTTCGCATCCCCCCGCACAACATCCTCGGCAAACGTTCTGCAGTCCGGCGAACCGCAGACAGCACAGTTCTTTCCCCTGATCTTTTCAAAAATCAGATCAATCTCATGCAATGATTCGATTGATAACGGCTTCTTCCGTAATGTGTTCAGTATTTGGTCTTCAATCGGTCCGGTTTTTGGAAAAAACCATCCATCATCGTAAAGCTTTCGTATCTTGTACCGTGGAAGACGTCTTCCCATTCCGAACATTTTCACCCTGCGATA
The DNA here is from genome assembly GCA_046484745.1 of Desulfobacterales bacterium. Taxonomy (GTDB): domain Bacteria; phylum Desulfobacterota; class Desulfobacteria; order Desulfobacterales; family SURF-7; genus JAQYVL01. Next base: position 17,467 of record JAWOIJ010000044.1, read on the forward strand.
GATACCGCTTTTGGCCAGATACTTGTCGATGACCGTCAGCGGCCCGCCCAGGCAGCCTTCCGGGCAGGCTCTGAATTCGATATATTCCATATTCCGAAACATGCCCAGTTCAATTTTTTCAAGATAATCGATGGTTTCTTTTATTCCGCAAACAGCCATTGATTTGTCGATTCGCATTCCGGAAATTTCACCGCCGCTCATTCCCCACTTCAGGCACCTTCCACTCGTGAAAGAATCAAACCGATCCCTCGAAAAGGACAGGATATCGGCTTTTTTAACCTCTTCAATTTTATGAAAAAGCTCCGAATATACGCTGTTGATCCCGAAAGCCATGTCGATATTTAACCGCTCATGTTTCGACAGTGAACGCTCGAGTACCGCCTTGGACGGGCACGGGGTGATGTGATGCAGTATGATATCTTTCTTTTTGATTCCAAACTGTCTGCTGATTTTATTTTTGATGTCGGAAATAAGCAGAACAAGCGGTCTTTCAATCGGAATAATATGTTTCAAAAGTCCGGGGAATCGGATGGCAATCAGACTGACAACCACAGGACATACCGGAGACAATAGGGGCCACCTGGTTTCCTTGTTCTTCCGGTTCTCCTGTATGAAGGTTACAGCCGCAAACTGAAACATCTCGAGATAATCTGAAAGCTCAATGATATGCGTATAGCCCATCATTTTGAGGCCGGCCAAAATGTCACTTGGCATTTCTCCTGGAAATTGTGAAAAAAGAACCGGTGATACAACAACCGCCGAAAATTTATTCTCATCAAGAGGTTCCAGTTCAGGCTGATCCGTAGTGATGGCTCCGGCAGGACAAACCCTCAGGCACTCTCCGCATCCAATACACTGGTCCAGCAGACGGACGGATCTTTCATCCCGGATGCGTATGGCCCGCGTGGGACAGACCTTCATGCATTCCGCGCAGCCGATACAAAGATCTTCATTGAAAATGACGTAAGATGAGGGTGTCTTTTTACTCACAGAACTATTCTTTGCCATGGGTTAAAGAAAAAATCATCCTGACTCTGGTTCCCTGCCCTACTGCTGAATCTATCGTAAACTCGTCAGCGTTTTTTTCCATATTGGGCAATCCCATTCCCGCACCGAATCCCATCTCCCGGTACTCATCGGTTGCCGTTGAAAACCCTTTTTCCATAGCCAGGTCGATATCCGCAATTCCCTGACCATTATCTGAAATATCCAGTGTGATATTGGTTGGATTAATCTCCAGATTCATTTTCCCATCTCCGCCGTGCATCACGACATTCATCTCTCCTTCATAACCGCAGATTGCAACCCTTCGGATAATTGAAGGAGCAACATCAAGCGATTTCAAAACATTTTTTACTTTGATTGAAGCTTCTCCGGCACGGATAAAATCATTTTTGTTGATATGATATTCTTTTTTCAGTTCCGCCATAAATCGCAATCCAGTCTGTCAACTTTTATATAAGGGATGCAGGCGTTCATGCCGGTAGTCAATACTCCGAATCATGCCTGTCCGCTCTTGTTCAAACCAGGAGAAAAAAATCCGTGCTCCTTACCAACAGGCGTTCTCGAATGAACGCTGCGTTCCTTTCGCATAAAATCATCGTTTTCCGTTAAGACCACTTAATCCTTTAGCATACAACCTGCCACAGGATACGAACATGGAATAAGGGGTCGAGATCAGCGGAATCTCATTTTTCCGGGCCTCTTCTATAACCTCCTGCGGCGGTGTTTTCCCGCGGACAAAAACAATCGCTCCAACTCCTGCGATGATCGCTGTCCGTATCGTTTGAACGGTTGTCAAACCGGTCAAAAGCACGCACTTTTCCGATAGTGCCGCCAGTATATCGCTCATGAGATCACTGGCACCGCCTTTTTTTAAACTTTTATCCAGCTGATCTTCGCCGGTGTAGAGATTGCCATCAAGTAATTCAATAATTTCTTTTAATTTCATAGAGTTTAATCCATCCGAAATAAGTGGCCGATCATCATACTATCATCCATATCGCTGCGGGAAAATCACCATCCATCCAACCCCGCAGACGGGGAAGGCACTGTTAGCGGAACGGGCGTTAGACACTGTCTGAGCAGAGCATCTGGAATTATAATTATAGGATAAAGGTTCATGGGTGTCAATGGAACGATTGCTGATTTTCACAGCCATGCCCGATGCCCTATATCGCGCAGCAGAAAAATTCCAATCAGCAGGATTCCATGATGCCATTGACATTTTATATATTTTATAATAGTTTTCAATCGTTTATTCAATCTTTCTTTGAATTATGCGAAATACAGATAGAAGCCCTTCCACTACCACTGATGGCATGAAACCGTAATTACGAAAACAGCAACTGCTTGGGAGGAAAAAATATGAAGCATGCAGTCCAACAGCACCTTTCCGATATCACCGAAAAAATGTGGGAAGAAATTGATTCCACCATTCTGGAAAACCGCGACAAACCCGGCTCCTTGATTACTGTCCTGAGAGAGTGCCAGAATATCGTCGGCTATCTGCCGGCCGAATTGCTGGACTATATCGGCAAGGGCCTGAACATTCCGGGTAGTAAAGTTTTCGGTGTCGCAACCTTCTACTCCTATTTTTCGCTTAAGCCCAAAGGTCGAAATATAATTAAGTTATGCATGGGAACAGCATGTTATGTTAAAGGAATTAAAGAAGCCATGGAAAGAATTGGAAACAAGTATCAGATAAAAGAAGGCGAAACAACGGGTGATAAACGGTTTTCACTGGAAGCTGTCAGATGCCTCGGAGCCTGTGGATTAGCCCCTGTCATGGTCGTCAACCAGGATATCCACGGCAGCATTTCTTCAGACAAGGTGATCGATGTTTTAGAACGATATGAATAGCCTCTCTGTATGATACGGGATTGCCATTACGAGCGGAGGAAAGAAGAAAAGCTGGAGAAAACAATATGAACAAAACACGGACACAGCTTATGTTGTGCGGCGGAACCGGATGCCACTCAACCGGGTCAACCGTTTTTAAAGAATCTCTTATACTCGAGCTGAAAAAGAATAACCTGTCTGAAGAAATCCGCATCATTGAAACCGGCTGTAACGGGTTTTGTGCTGTAGGTCCTGTTATGCTGGTTCAGCCCGAAGGAATTTTTTACCAGAGACTTAGCCCGGAAGATGTACCGGAACTGGTTGAAGAGCATTTTCTGAAAGGACGAACGGTTAAAAGGCTTTTCTACACGGAGCCAGCCTCCAAAGAAACCATCCCGGATATGAACTCCATACCCTTTTTTTCAAATCAGCTCTTCTGGGTCATGAGAAACAAGGGGCTGATCGATCCGGAAGTGATTGACGAGTATATTGCACGAGACGGCTATTTTGGAGTGGCAAAGGCACTTCAGGAGATGACCCCGGAACAGATTGTGGAGGAGATAAAAACCTCGGGTTTAAGAGGCAGGGGCGGCGCTGGATTTCCCACCGGAATCAAATGGGAATTCGCTCAAAAAAGTCCCGGAAATATCAAATACGTCCTCTGTAATGCGGACGAAGGAGATCCGGGTGCTTTTATGGACAGAAGCATTCTTGAAGCGGATCCGCATGCGGTACTCGAAGGAATGATCATTGCCGCAAAAGCGATCAATTCTCATCATGGCTATATTTACTGCAGATCTGAATACCCTCTTGCCATCAAACGCCTTAAGATAGCCATCCAACAGGCAAGAGAGTATGGGCTTCTTGGAGAAAATATTCTGGATACCGGCTTTAACTTTGACATTGATATCTACGAGGGTGCCGGTGCATTTGTATGCGGTGAAGAAACCGCATTGATGCGGTCTATCGAAGGGAAAAGAGGCATGCCAAGGCCCCGACCTCCGTTTCCGGCGCATAAAGGCCTCTGGGAAAAGCCGACGATTTTGAACAATGTCGAAACGCTTGCGAATATCGCCCAGATCATTTTAAAGGGCGGAAAATGGTATTCGAGCATCGGCACGGAAACCAGCAAGGGTACAAAAGTGTTTGCCCTTTCCGGTGATGTCAACAATATCGGTCTTGTCGAAATTCCGATGGGCACACCCCTGAGAACCATCATATATGATATCGGAGGAGGAGTACCGGACAAGAAAAAATTCAAAGCAGTCCAGCTTGGGGGACCTTCGGGAGGATGCGTACCTGAAGAACATCTCGATACACTTGTAGATTATGAAGCCATCGCAAAAGTGGGCGCCATAATGGGTTCCGGCGGAGCGATTGTGATGGATGAAAACACCTGCATGGTAGACATGGCCCGCTTTTTTATGGACTTCGTCCAGGATGAGTCTTGCGGCAAGTGCACCCCCTGCAGGGAAGGAACACGTCGCCTGCTTCAGATTCTTGAAAAAATATGCGACGGCAAAGGAGAACCCAGAGACATCCAGGATCTTGAAGAGCTGTCTTCGATTATCAAAAATTCTGCCCTTTGCGGCCTGGGTCAGACAGGTCCCAATCCCGTGTTGTCGACCCTGAGATATTTTAAAGACGAATATATCGCCCATATCTATGAAAAAAGATGCCCGGCAAAACGGTGCGTGGCCCTTCTGAAGTTCGAAGTCGATCCGGACCTGTGCAAAAAATGCGGACTCTGCTTTAAAGCCTGTCCGGCAGATGCGATTACATGGGAAAAAAAGACGGTAGCGGTAATCGGTAAAGACAAATGTGTAAAATGCCTGACATGCTATTCAAAATGCAAGTTCGATGCAATTATGTAAGACCCATGCGAAAAGGCCACAAACCATGAAAGCCATCAATTCCCCACGATGTAAATCAGCCTCCGGCGTGAAAAAGCTCACCATCCTGGTTTTAATTTCTGCGGGCCTTGTTTTGACCGGATGCAGCGATTTTCTGACAATGTTTTTCAAAGATACGGATACGATGAAAGAGGGTACCGTAACAATCAAAGGGATTGAAAAAAAAGTTACCGTGAGAAGAGACGATCTCGGCATACCCTTTATTGATGCTGAAAATGCGGATGATCTCGTTTTTGCCGTCGGCTATGTAAATGCGGTGGACAGGCTGAACCAGATGATCGGTTTAAAGCTCATGGCCCAGGGACGTCTTGCGGAGATGGCGGGTCCCGACGTTCTGGACATCGACATTTATATGAGGACGCTCAACCTGAAAAAAATTTCAGCCCTTCTATACAGCGCATGCAGTGATGAACTCAAAAAGCTGTTTGAGAGCTACAGCAGAGGCGTCAATTTCTATCTTGAAGAAAACAGGGACAACCTTCCACCCGGCCTGAAGCTTTCCGGTTATACACCTGAGGAATGGCAGCCGGAAGATTCCATATCGATCTTTGCACTGCTGAATCTCGGACTCGCTTTCAACTTCCATGAAGAGATTAATTCACTCAACCTGATCAAGCGTCTTGGTCCTGAAAAAGCCGCCTGGCTCTTTCCGATATACCCGGATGAAGAAATTCAATTTGAAGAAGCCCGGAAGCTGGATGGTATCGATTTGAACGCTTCCAGCGATAGTTTGAAAAAAATGTTGGCCGTCCAGCGCGCTGTTCTTGATTTTACTCAACTTGGCGTCGCGGCATCCAACAACTGGGCCATCTCCAAAGAGATGACAAAGGGCGGGGCAAGTATTCTTGCCAATGATACGCATCTCCCGCTATCCATGCCTTCTGTATGGCATCTGATGCACATCCGCTGCCCCGAATATGAAGCTGCCGGAATCGGAATCGCAGGTCTTCCAGCCGTGGTGGCTGGATATAACGGGTATATCGGCTGGGGAATGACAATGGTCATGGCGGACAATCAGGATATTTATCTTGAAAAGCTGAAACCGGTTAACGGAAAACTTCACTATCAATACAAAGACAAATGGCTACCGACAACAGAAAGAAAAGAGCATTTCATAATCAGGGGTGAAAAACCAGTCACGCGCATTGTCCATGAAACCGTTCACGGCACGATCATGAACGAGATATTACACAAAGACCGCATGCAGGATCTTATGCCCCTCCCCACGGAGCTTCCATTTGGAATCGCTCTCAAATGGGCGGCTTTTGAACAGGATGAAACCATTGCGGCGTTTCTGTCCCTGGGAAGATCAAAAAGTGTATCCGAAGCGGAATTCGCAGCAAAAAAAATCCGGACCATTCCCTTAAACCTGATTTTTGCCGACAAGGATAACATCGCATGGCAGGTTACAGGCCGCTTCCCGCTTCGGAAAAAAGGCCGCGGACTCCTTCCTTCTCCCGGATGGGATGGTGAATACGACTGGCAGGGCTATCTGGATGTAAGCCTTCATCCGCGGACGGTCAATCCGCCTGAAGGGTATGTGGCAACCGCAAACAATCGAACCATAAGCCCGGATGAATCTTTCATCCTGTCGTCGTCCTGGGAATATCCGGAACGGATTGAACGAATCACGGAATTGATTGAATCAACAAACCTCCATACCATGGAAGACAGCACCCGGATTCAAAACGATGTGTTTTCAGCTCTGATTCCAAAACTGAAAAACACCATCTTCAAAGAGCCGTTGTTCACCGAAATCATGACAGAAATAGAATCCTGGAGCGATGAAGATCGAAAAGCGCAAGCACAAGAGGCGATCCGCATGTTGAAGCATTTTAATGGAAACTTTCATCCGGATTCAACCGAAGCCCCCATATTGGGAGCATTGCTTTACACCTATACGCACAACACATTTCTTGATGAACTGGGTCCTGCCGAGTCAACCGTATGGCAGTCGTTTCTCGACAACAGCAACTCCTGCTATTCACCCGTAATGGACCAGATTATCCATCGCGGTGATGAAAGCCCCTTCTGGGACAACATCACCACACCGGAGATAGAAACAAAGGCGCAAATTCTATCCGCCTCCTTTGCGGATGCAATTCCGCTTATCGAAAAGGAATTGGGAAAAGAAAGGGAAAAATGGCAGTGGGGCAAGATGCACACATATCACTTTAAAACGGAAACGACCAAGCTCGCAGAGCATGTGGGCATGACAAAAAAAATAGCCATGAAGCTTCTATCTTCCTTCTTTGACAGGGGGCCATACCCTGCAGGCGGGTCCTTTGCGACCATCAATGTCGCACGATACAGTCTCGCAAAAAATTTCGATGTATGGCTCATTCCGGAGATGCGAATGGTCGTGGATTTCAGCAAAGAGGAGCCCCTTATGGCAATCAACAGCACCGGCCAGTCCGACAACCCGGTCAGTCCTCATTATGAAGACGGCATTCATGCCTGGCGCGAAGGGCGCTATCAGCCCTTCCCATTCAAAAAAGACAATATCGAGAAACAGTATAACAAAATACTCACAATGCTGCCTGTTACTGAAACGGGTAAAAACGATCTGTAAAAGAGGAAGGTCGCTGTATATCACGCTTATAAAACCGGCACGGCGCCCATGATCGAATATCCATAAGCGATGTCAACAACCCGGACATGGTTGCCCTGCCGGCATTATAGGGCTATAATTTTATTGACATACAATCGCCTTTTGTTCGATACTTTGAACGAAAGATTCAGGAAGAAATACAAAAATATTAAAACACAACAAGCTATTGCCATAAAAAGGAGGTATGAATGATCGTTCGTGATTTTCTGAAAAATATCGATATATTCAAAGCGCTGGACGACGATCAGCTGACCGCTATTGCAAGTTCTTTTCATGAGAGGGAATATAAACAAGGTGATAAACTTTTTGAAGAAGGCGAGCAGGCCTCTCATATCTGGATCGTTGCAGAAGGGCAAGTCGACCTTCGCTTTGATCTGCCAGGCAGATCTACTTCCACGAGAACTACAATTTCAACCATATCGGAACGAATGGTCTTTGGCTGGTCCGGCCTTGTTCCGCCTCATGAATATACACTTTCCGCCTACTGTGCGACCAGAAGTCTCCGGGTTGTCAGAGGAACCCGGGATAGCCTGACCGCTCTGTTTCAAGAAGATCCTGAGGTGGGCTACCGGGTCATGTCAAACCTGATTAAAGTGGTCGGAAGACGCTTTCAGCAAGTGCAGGCGTTGACATCACCGATGCCGATTTCACAGGCAAAGGTCACGGTGCATATGGGGACTTGCGGAATCTCGGCAGGCGCACGCGAAGTAATGGCAGCCCTGTTGGAAGAAAAAAATAAAACAGACAGACAGGATATTCAAATTAAAAGTTCCGGCTGCATCGGCAAATGCAAGGAAGAACCCAATGTCACCGTTGAAATTGACGGCCAGGAAACGGTGATATACCGGAATGTCAATGCGAATAAAGCACGGCAAATTTTTGAAAATCACCTTCTCAAAGGCGAGGTTATGACGGATTATGTCCTGACTGAGGTATAAAGACTATCCGGTTTGAAATTGTTCCGGAAGATAGTTCTCTGCAAGAGCAAGAAAACCGTCTACCTGCTCTTTCAGCCATTTTTCATCCCGGCCAAGCTCATTTGCCATGACAGCGGCGATTTGAGGCGCAGCCGCCATGCTTGCCCGTGTATTCAAAATCAGCGCCCTTGTCCTTCGCGCCATCACATCCTCAAGGGTGCGCGCCATTTCATGCCTTATACTCCAGATCACTTCAGCAAGCCGGTATGGCAAATCCGGATGCATCAGACGATCCAGTTGCGGATCTATTGTTATCATCTGCTTGATATCTTTTGCACTGCTTCCATAGGCTGAAAAGGGTTCATTTCCTTCTGTATCGGCCGACCATCCGAACAGGTTCAGATGCTCTGTCCGGGAAGGACGATCATCAAGGCCTGCTATGGTAATGGCTTTGTCGACGACATCCTGCCCCATTTTGCGATACGTGGTCCATTTCCCTCCGGCAATTGTCAGAAGTCCTGATGCAGATATGGTTATATGGTGATCGCGGGAAAGTGAAGAGGTTTCATGACTGGTATCGGAACGGATCAAAGGACGAATACCGGCAAAAACACTCAATATATCTTCCGGTTTCGGATCTTTTGTCAAATATCGCGCCGCATGGGAAAGAAGAAAATCAATCTCATTCGACAATGGTTTCGGCTCAAGCAGGGGCTGATCCACAGGGGTATCCGTGGTCCCGATAATGACACGGTCATGCCAGGGAACCGCAAAAAGCACCCGCCCGTCTTCTGTATGCGGAACCATGATCGCGCTTTTTCCGGGAAGAAACGATTTGTCGAGAACAATATGCACGCCCTGGCTTGGAGCGATAATTTTTTCACAGTCCGGAACATCCATTTTACGAATGGAATCGATAAAAATTCCTGTCGCGTTAATGATCGATCTGCCCTTGATTTCATATTCAAGGCCGGTTTCCAGATCTTTGGCTCTGACACCGCAAACCATCTTGTTTTTCTTTATCAGGGAAACAACCTTCGCATAGTTGATCACGCATCCTCCAAGCGTCTCGGCTGTCTGGGCAAGAGTAATCGCGAGCCTTGCGTCATCGAACTGGCCGTCAAAATAGATCACCCCTCCTCGAAGCCCTTCCGGCTCAACAGTAGGAATTCTTTTTAATGTTTCCTCTCTGGATAATATTCTGGAAGGCTCAAGCCCCAGTTTGCCGGCCAGAACATCATAAAGCTTAAGGCCGATTCCATAGAAGGGACCTTCCCACCAGCCGTAGTTTGGGACAATGAATGATTGATGCTGAACCAGATGCGGCGCATTGTGAAACAAAAGCCCCCGTTCTCGCAGGGCTTCAAGCACAAGCGATATGTTGCCCTGCTGGAGATAGCGGACACCCCCGTGAATCAGCTTCGTGCTCCTGCTCGATGTCCCCTGGGAGAAATCGGCCTGTTCCAGAAGAAGAGTACGGTATCCCCGGGAAACCGATTCCAAGGCCGCACCAAGTCCTGTTGCTCCGCCCCCGATTACGATAATATCCCATACTCTGGAAGTTTCATCCAGCTTTTCAATCATTTTACTTCTATCCATGATAGAACTCCCCCCTCAATCTAAAATCATCTCCGCTGCAAATTATGACCGGATATCCTTCTTTTCCAGGATTCGGTTCATGTTACGGACCGCACACATACTGCCGCACATGGTGCAGGTATCCTTTTCTTCCGGCTTTGAGGATTCTCGATACCGGACAGCCTTTTCCGGATCGATGGCAAGCGCAAACATCGTATCCCAGTCGAGCTCGACCCGCGCGCGGCTCATGTCATTATCCCACTTTCTTGCCCCTGGTATTCCTTTAGCAATATCGGCAGCATGCGCCGCAATTCTAACGGCAATAATTCCTTCTTTCATGTCTTCCAGGGTAGGCAGCCTGAGATGTTCGGCCGGTGTCACGTAACAAAGAAAATCCGCACCGTTCGCGGCTGCAATGGCGCCTCCTATCGCGCTGGTAATATGATCATAACCCGGCGCGATATCGGTTACAAGGGGTCCCAGCACATAGAAAGGAGCGCCATGACAAAGGCGCTTCTCAAGCATCATGTTTCCTTTTATCTCATTTAAAGCCATATGGCCGGGGCCCTCGATCATAACCTGAACATTTCGTTCCCATGCTTTTTGGGTCAGCTCTCCCAGAACGATCATTTCTTCTACCTGGCAGGCATCGGTTGAATCGTGAATACACCCCGGGCGGCAGCCGTCTCCAAGGCTCAAGGTGATATCATAGTCTATACAGATATCCAGAAGGCGGTCAAAGTGTTCGTAAAACGGATTTTCACGGCTGTTCATCTCCATCCATGTAAATAAAAGCGAACCGCCCCGGGATACGATATTGGTAATTCTGTTCCCTGATTTCACCTTTTCGGCCGCAGCCCGGTTCAGACCGGCATGAATCGTCATGAAATCAACGCCGTCTTCCGCGTGTTTTTCCACGACGTTAAAAAATTCGTCCGTGGAAATCTCCTGTAGATCTTTTTCATAAAAGCCTACAGCATCGTATATCGGAACCGTACCGATCATTGCGGGCGACATCTCAACCAGTTTCTTCCGAAATTCCCGGGTTTTCCCATAGCAGCTGAGATCCATAATCGCTTCCGCTTTGAGTGCGAGCGCATGCCTGACTTTTTCAAGCTCAAGGTCGACATTGCAGCAGTCTTTTGAAATCCCGAGGTTCACATTGATTTTGGTTCGAAGCCCTTCGCCGATACCTTCCGGATCGAGATTTTTGTGGTTTCGGTTTGCCGGGACAACCACTTTTCCGCCGGCGATGAGATCCCGGAGCTTCTCCGGCCTCATCTGCTCCTTTGCGGCGACTGTTTCCATTTCCGTTGTGATCATTCCTTTTCGCGCCGCATCCATCTGTGTTGTATAATTCATCTTGACTCTCCTTTGATCTCAATCCGTATCTCTTTAATTTTATGACCGATATTTTCCGCGCCTGTAATTTCAGTGACGAGGGATACGCATCTTGCTCCATGTCTCACGACCTCGGCGACATTGTGCGCCTTGATCCCTCCGATTGCCACAAAAGACATTTCCGGGTAATGTTGAACAACGTGATCAAGGTATTCAAATCCTACAGGATCGCAACCATCTTTTTTTGTAAATGTTTTAAATATCGGTCCGACACCGATATAATCCGCTCCGCGCTCGATCGCTTCTTTTGCTTGCGATGGCGAATGCGTCGAAAGGCCGATCGCCATATTTTTCCCAACAAGTCTTCGCACCGCCTCAATCGAAAAATCCTCCTGGCCGACATGAACGCCGTCGGCTTCGACAAGCAGCGCAAGGTCGATGTGATCGTTTACAATAAAAAAAACTCCGGCCGCCCGTGTCAATTCCCGTATCTTCAGGCACTGCTCATATTTTTCAGCCATATTTTTTTCTTTTTCCCGATATTGGATGATTTTAACGCCCGCATCAATCATCTGTTTTACCACATCGATATTGTCCCTTCCCCTGGAGTGAGCTTCGTCTGTGATGCAGTAAATATCCGTATCCGGAAAATTCCTGGCCGTTTTTACGATACGAGACTTCAATTTTTTCCTCCTTGCGCCTATAAAATCGGCTGCCAGTCTTTGAATACCGGCTGATAACCTTTCGATACGATAAATGCTTTCATCTCCGCAACCGTCCTGAGGTCACAGATATCAAACTGCCCGGTATCATTTTCGAAAATGGTATGCCCTCCGACTTTGGTGCTGGAACCTGCCGACATCTTTGTCACGCCGAGCCTTAAAATGTTATTCCGAAAAACCTCGTTTTCCCGGGTTGAGATGGTAATCCCTGCCCGCGGCATAAACAACCGGAATGCAAGCATGATCTGGACAAGATTTTTATCACTGACAATATTCTCGGGTTGAAAATCTCCGGCATGGGGTCTCATTCTTGGAAGCGAAATGCTCACCTCGACTTCAGGGAAGGAACGCTGAAGATATTCTGCGTGAAGCCCGGTAAAAAAAGCCTCCATGCGCCAATCATCGAGGCCGAGCAGGGCTCCGATATTTACCGATCGAATACCGGAAGTGCAGGCGCGTTCCGGCGCATCCAACCGAAAACGGTAATCGGTTTTCGGACCCTGGATATGCAGTTTTTTATAAAGAATCTGGTTATACGTTTCCTGATATAGGGTCAGGGCGTCAATTCCGGCGTCTATCAGTTCTGCATATTCCGTTGTCTCCAGGGCATAAATTTCGATGCTGATAGAAGAAAAAAAACGGGATAGGATCCGGATGCAATCTTTCAGATAATCAATTGATGCAATTTTTCTCGCATCTCCGGTTAGAATCAGGATATGTTTCAAACCGGTGGATGCGATGGCTTTTGCTTCCGCCTCGACCTCATCCAGTGTCAACTGTTTTCGGGATATCCGGTTGCTGATATTGAACCCGCAATACAGGCATCGATTTGTACAGAAGTTGGAGAGATACATGGGGGTATACAGAAGAATTGTTTTCCCGAAATGCCTTACGGTAAGATGATGCGCTTCCTGGGCCATCTCTTCCAGAAAGAATCCCGCGGCAGGGGATAAAAGGGTCAGAAAATCATTTTCATCCATAAATGTTTTCTGGAGAACCCGGTTAACATCTTCGGTTGATGCATCGGAAAAGCGTTTCCCCAAATCAAGTTTTTGGATGCGTAAACAGGTGTCGTAAAAACTCATGTTCTATCCACTCTCTTCCTGTGATTCATTTTTCATCGAGAAAACCGGTTAAGGGCGAAGACGCAACAGCATGCGACGATGTTGAACCAGGACCTGCCAGATATGCTTCCCTGCCCGCTTTTACGGCTCTTCCAAATGCCTTTCCCATCAACACCGGATTCTCTGCGCTCGCAATCGCGGTGTTTACGAGGCAGGCGGCTGCCCCCATTTCCATGGCCTCGCAGGCCTGGCTGGGTTTTCCGATACCGGCATCAACAATTATCGGAAGATCGATCTCATCGATCAGTATTCGAATAAGCTCCAGGGTTTTCAAACCCCTGTTCGAACCGATCGGAGCACCAAGAGGCATTACCGCCGCCGCGCCTGCATTGACCAAGCCTCTTGCCACCATGAGATCCGGAGAAATGTAGGGGAAAACGACAAACCCCTCTTTCGCAAGAATTTCTGTCGCGCGAATGGTTTCATATCCATCCGGAAGCAGATACTTGTTGTCCGAGATCACTTCAATCTTAATCCAGTTTCCGCAGCCTGCCGCCCTTGCGAGCCTTGCGATTCTTACCGCTTCACTCGAATTTCTGGCTCCGGATGTATTTGGAAGAAGCTGGACAGCCTTCGGAATATAATCGAGAATATTGTCTTCGCTCGAATCGGGATTCATTCTTCTCAAGGCAACGGTAATAACCTGTGCCCCGGATTCTTTGATGATTTCAGGGATAAGAGCGTCTGAACCGTATTTGCCGGTTCCGGTAAACAGGCGGCTTTCTAGTGTTTTACCTCCAATTTCAAACAAATCATCCATGTTATTATCCACCCCCCACAAATTGTAATATTTCTATCCGATCCTTTTCCTGAATCATGGTATCCGCCAGAATGTGTTTTTCAATAATTGTCATGTTAAGCTCCACCACCACCTTTTCCGGATCAATTTTTTTTGCGGCAAGAAATTCAAGAAGGTTGATTTGTCCGGCAATTTCTTCCTTTTTACCATTCACGGTTACACGCATCCCTCCCCCTTATCGTCTGCCCATAAAAAAAGCTCGCCCAGGGGCAAGCTTTAAAAAACCAATACTTGTTTTTCGATGCTTCCCTACGGCAGTATTAACTGCATCAGGTTCAAAGGGTCGTGAACAATTCCGTCTCAGCCGTAATCGGCCCCCCTAGCACCTATAATTTATACGTTAACGACCAGAGATTGTAAAGCGCTTTTTAATAAAACAGCAGGTTTTTCATCGTTGAGGGATCATCCGTAAAAAAACCATCCACCCCCAATTCAATCTGACGCTTTGCGTCTGAAAGAGAATTTACGGTATAGGGGAACACCCGGATGTTTTTGCGATGCATCTCTTGAACCCGGCCTTCGGTCACACTCCGGTAGTCGGGATTCCAGGAAAAAAGGCCCAGGTTGTTGCAATACTCCCAGGCCTTTTTTGTCAGTGATTTTTCGGTAAGTAATGCGATTCTGGATTGTTTTTCAACTGTTACGATGCCTTTCAGCAAGGCGGGTTCGAAACTCGAGAAAAGAACCGAATCCAAGCAGCCTTTCAGGCTGACCAGGCGGAGAATCTGTTTTTCAATAGAATCGGGGGGGCTATCCGATTCATAGGCGCTCGTCTTGATCTCAACATTCAGCAATATTCGATTCCTGACAAGATCAAGGACTTCGCCGAGCGTTGGAATCCGCTCGCCTCTAAAACGGGGATCAAACCAGCTTCCCGCATCAAACTGCTTCAGCTCGGCAAGTCTGTATTGCTGAACCGGACCTTTTCCATTCGACGTTCGATCAAGGGTATCATCATGAATGACAATCACCTCTCGATCTTTTGAGAGAGTGACATCGAGTTCAATCATGTCTGCCCCGGCATCAATCGCCGCTTCAAATGCGATGAGGGTATTTTCAGGGTATTTGCGCTTGAATCCCCGGTGAGCGATAATAGCAGGAAGATTCAAATCAGAGGCGAATTTCATGCTTTTTTTCTGTTCTTCCTGCATCCCGGCAAGGCAAATATTTTCGCAAGAATAATCCTGGTTATCATATAGGTGGGTTTTATTCCCTCCTCACCCATGCCTCCTGAAGCAAGGGTCTGTCCGCTTTCAAGGGGATTGTCGGAAGCATAGTAGGCATAATGTATTTTCACGCAATTCGAGATATGGCCCCTGATGGTGGCGGAACTGATCGCTCTCTGATAATGCCCGCCTTCCATTTCAAGCCCGACAGCTTTCCAGCTTGTTGTTTGAAACCTTTCTAAAAGATCCCTGTTTTGAAGTGAGGTTCCGAAAACAGTAACAATGGGTCCCTCATAGACATTCACAGAATCTTCGAAATCTTCTTTTTTCAGATTATTATCCACCATATAATTATCGGAAGTCCCTTCAAACACATGCGCGGTGGCCAGCATGATATCTCCCTTTTTGCCGGGCAGGATTCCAGCCTTGCCCATAATGGATATGGACTTTACATTCATTTTTTTGGCAATATCCCCTTCTTCAAATGGCTCCAGGAGTTCATCCATTGCTTCGAAAGCCTGGGCTCCAAACGCATAATCCATAACAATCAAAACCGGCTTCTTTTCTTCCAGTTCTTTTAAACTGAAGTTCAGTCCGGGATGAAACGATACCGGCCCCATGTGCGACGTATCAATTATCTGACAATCGATGTGCGTTCCGGATGCATCCGGAAGCTCATATAAGCCGTGCTTTACCGCGTACTCTCTTATCGTTTTCGATTCTCCCTTTATCGTATTGATAAACTGGTAGATATCGTCTTCCTTGTTTTTTTTGTCCGATTGTTGGGTAGCGGCGTAGCCGTAAAGCAGGTTGACGACGCTGTGCATATTCGCGCTGATGATATGCGTGGGCCGGTTTTCCAGTTTAAGCTCAAACAGCTTGCTTTTTATATCATGGGCCCACTTTTTGCTGTAACTCTGGTTGCCGATAATATCCCGCAGAGAAGGGGTAAAGGAAATCAGCAGTTCATCATCCTTTGATTTTGTTTCATCCTCAAACCGTTTGCCCAGTCCATAAATTACCTTGAAAAGAATATGGGTATCTTTTCCCCCGGCAGCATATTTTTCAAGATAATCATAGGTTTCCCTTGTATCATGGAATTTTCTGCCAAGAAGAATGCTGAGATTCCATATTGCCTTATCAAGCGTATCACTCTTCAGCTTTTTTGCTCCAAGTACGATCTTCTCTAATTCCAGCCATTCCCGTGTATAATTGTCATCGTTTCCTTTCATCTGGTTATAAATTTTTCCGGCTTCGATATTCAAAAAAGTAATGTGAGTCAAAAAATCATATATTTCGCTTATACCCCTTGTAATAACAAAACAGATTTCCTTCTCGCTCACACGATAGGAAATTCTTCTCCTTTTGGGCGGCAGAATAACTTCAAATGAAGTGTTCTCAAACTCTTCCTGCGCGGTAAGAATGATCCGATTGCACTGCTCAATACCTTTCGGAAGCCTTTCGTAGACATACTCCAGGCCCTTTAATTCGATGATTCTGGAATCGTTCATCGATCCGTATATCTCGGGGCTTAACATTTTCAGCCCCTCGGCAAGGGTCTGCCCGGACTTGCCCAATGGTTTATAGGACCCTCTTAGAGCAAGCGCGTCCGAGATTGTCTTTATTGTACGGATCGCGATCCTTGCCTTTTGAGATTTTGTTAATGCCTGCATGTCCGGCTCCACTCATTTTTGCGTGGCTGCTCAGGAATAATGTTCCGCTGTGCTGTTTTTAATATCAAAACAAGGGGAAATCAATCGATCAGGTGAAATGTTCAATTTTGCTGTTTACCGGGTGACGGCAGATGGATCAGCCGCAAAAGTCTATCATTTCTTTCAAAAACGGAATTAACTCATTTCGAATATCTTTCCGCTCCATTGCGTAAGCCAGATTCGCTTTCTGGAAACCGGCTTTGTCGCCGCAGTCAAATCGATGTCCGTCAAAACAGTAGCCAAAGATTGACTGGTGTTGAAGAAGCATTTCCATTGCGTCTGTCAGCTGGATTTCTCCACCAGTACCGAATTTTTTTCTGCCAAGAAACTTAAATATTTCAGGGGTCAGTATGTATCGTCCGATGATTGCCATATTGGATGGCGCATCCACAGGCCGGGGTTTCTCGACAAGCCCCTTGACCCTGCTCACCCCGCTCTCCATCATTTCGGAATCTATAATTCCATATTTATCCGTATCTTGCGAGTCTACTTCCATTACGGCAACAATGGAAGCGTTCTGCTGCTCAAACACTTCAATCATCTGCGCAAGCACGGGTTTCTCCGCTTTGATCAAATCATCTGCGAGAATAACGGCAAACGGCTCCTCTCCAACCACATCGCGCGCACACCAGATTGCGTGGCCCAACCCCAGAGGTTTATTTTGACGGGTGTAGACGATGGTTCCAGTCTCCGGGACAAGGGTTTTAATTTCGGTTAAAATTTCATTCTTCTTGCTGGACTGAAGCAGATGTTCAAGTTCGAAATCAAAATCAAAATGGTCCTCGATAGCGGCCTTTCGTTTTCCTGTAACAAAGATTATCTGCTCAATACCGGATTTGATAGCTTCCTCAACCGCGTACTGAATCAGCGGTTTGTCGACAACCGGAAGCATCTCCTTTGGGATCACCTTTGTTGCCGGAAGGAATCTCGTGCCAAGACCTGCTACGGGAAGTACAGCCTTTCGAATTCTCATTCAACATCTCCTTATGTCGTTTATCTGATTTCAGCTAAAAACAGTTTTTTCAATTTTGCGATACAGGGATTTTATTGCTTGCCGGGATAATGATGCTATCGTCAACGTTCTAAGCATGATCCTTTGGTAATATAAAGCAAAGGAGTCCGGGTGTCAATGAAAAGGCTTGAACCAAGGATTTATAAACTTCGCATATTCCCGACTTTCAAAGCGAAAAAAACGTCTCATATGCCGGAAGAATAAGGCTGCAAAACCAATGCGGTCCTGGTGGGCAGATAAAGACTTACAAAATCGTGTGCCTGCTGACCGTTGTTTTGCTGGAACGTCTCGTGAAGCTGTCCGATCCGGAGCCTTCCATTTCCTCCGTATGAAACGGAATCGCTCTCAAATATCATTCTGTACTTCCCTTCCGGTGCCCTGAAACAATAGTCCACATGAGAACAGGTCGGATGAAAATTAAAAACAAATATCAGTCCGGAACGCTGAAAAGCAATCACTTTGTCATCTGAATGCTCATGCAGAATCTGCGGTCTTGAATCTTCGAACAGCACGAATTCTTTTGCCAAGGAAATCATATCCCGATCAAAATCCGCCAGCAATCGATATTTTAAATTGGAATCATCGACAAGGTTCCACTGCCTCCTTGCGTAAACGTATGACCATCCGTTTCCTTCTCTTGGAAAATCGATCCATTCCGGATGTCCAAATTCATTCCCCATAAAGTTTAAATATCCGTGCCCGGCTGTAGCGATCGTTATGAAACGGATCATCCGGTGCAGCGCCATTCCACGGTCAACACGAATATTATCATCGCCAATGCGCATACCCGTATACATATCCGCGTCAATCAGTCTGAAAATCAAGGTTTTATCGCCAACAAGGGCTTGATCATGCGACTCGGCATATCCAATCGTTTTTTCATCGTGTCTTCGGTTTGTCAGTTCATACCAGAGCGCACTCATCGGCCAGTCTTCGTCATGCATCTCTTTTATCAGTTTGATCCAGTAGTCGGGAACCCCCATGGCAAGCCTGAAATCAAAACCGATTCCGCCATCGCCCGAAGGGATCGCCAAAAGCGGCATACCGCTGATATCCTCTGCGATGGTTAGCGCGCCAGGATTTATTTCATGAATGAGGCGGTTGGCAAGTGCCAGGTAAAACAGTGCATCTTCATCAACGCTTTCATCAAAATACTGTTCATAAGAAGTAAATGGTTTTCCCAGACCATGATGATGGTAGAGCATGCTGGTTATTCCGTCAAAACGGAAACCATCCAGGCGATACTCATCAAGCCAGAATCGACAGTTGGAAAGCAGAAAATGGAGTACATTGTGTTTGTAATAATCAAAACATCTTGAGTCCCACGCGATATGCAAACCGCGCGGGCCTTCATGAAAAAACTGGTGAAGCGTACCGTCAAAACGGCTGATGCCCTCCACTTCATTATTCACGGCGTGGGAGTGAACGATATCCATAATAACCGCCAGTCCGGAATGATGGGCCGCATCGACCAGTTTCTTGAAATCTTCAGGAGTCCCGAACCTTGAAGAGACGGCAAAAAAATTTGAGACATGGTAACCGAATGAGCCATAGTAAGGGTGTTCCTGGATTCCCATAAGCTGTATGACATTATAACCGGCCTTGACGATCCGCGGAAGTATATTTTCCCTGAATTCGTTAAAGGTCCCAACGCCTTCTTTCTCCTGAGCCATACCGATATGGGCTTCATAAATAAAAGGAGATCCCCCTGAAAAATAAAAATGCTCGGTTTCCCACCTGTAGGCTGAAGGAGGCTCCCAGACCTGAGCATTAAAAATCATGGTTTCCGGATCCTGAACCACTCGCTTCGCGTACGTTGGAATTCGATCCCCTTCTCCCCCTTCCCAAACCATTTTCAACCTGTACAGCATCCCATGTTTCATAGCTTTTTTCGGAAGCAGAAGTTCCCATGTGCCATCCTTGTTGATCCTCCTTAAAGCGAACGCTTCCCGCTCCTTCCAGTCGGTCATTTCTCCGATCAAATATATGCGGGATGCATTGGGAGCCTGTTCACGGAAAACCCATTTTTTGTCTTCAAAATGAAGACCGAAGTATTGATGCCCGGCGGCAAAGTCAATGAGGCTGGTTTCTCCGGCAGTAAGCCGGTGTTCCACTTCACTCATTTTCTCCAGCCTGAATTTAATTTTATTTTCGTATGGTGCAAGGTAGGGATCGCGCTCTAAAATGGATGAAACCAGCATGGATATATCGGTGTTTTTCATTGGGAAATTTTCCAAACTCCAAGTTAAGGGGTTATAAGAGGCCTCTGGAGCATCTTCTCATACAGATCAATATATTCTCTTGCCGTAACACTGTGGTTGAATCTGGTCTTTCCCTCTTTCATAATCCTCTTGATATGTTTTGCCTTTTCAGTCGGCGGACGGTTATAGAAATTCATCGCCTCTTTTACGGCCCACAGCAAGCCTCCCGTGTCGAAGGTTTTAAAAAGAAAACCGTTTCCTGTATTGTTTTCAATATTCAGATGGGATACCGTATCATGGATTCCTCCTGTATCATGAGCAACCGGCAGTGATCCGTAAATCGGCCCGATCATCTGGGGCAATCCGCATGGTTCAAAGAGGGAGGGCATCAGAATGAAATCAGATGCGCTATAGGCAAGGCTTGCCAGACTCTCGTTAAAGTCACAGACAACGATTCGATCCTCAAAACCATGAAACCGTCTTATGTTTTCAAAATGAACCTTATACTCGCCATTTGCCACAAAAACAATCTGAAGGTTCTGATCCCAGTAGCTGGAAATAATCGTATACATGGCATCCGCCATCAACTGGCATCCTTTTTGAATTGAGTCGAGACGCGACGGCCAGAAGAAAATCGGCGCCTTGTCATCTCTCATGAGTCCTAAAAACTTCTGAAGAGCCCGTTTGTTTGTTTTTTTCCCGGAAACATGATCCACGTGAGAATAATTTTTTACCAGTTTTTTATCGGTTGAGGGATCAAATGAGGGGTCCGGCGCGTTCAGAATCCCTGTAGCGCATTCGGCATTCCATTTGTTGGCGAGTTCCCTCTGCAGCTGGTATTCGACAAATTTATGCCGCCCTTCAACAATCTCCATTAAAAAAGCAGGACTCACCGTATTGACAAAATGAGCCGCGAAAACACCGCTGATCAAAAAGTCAACCGAATTTGATCCTCTTGTTTCCTCATAATTATGGGAAATGCGCTCATAATACAGATTGTACCAGAACTCAGCCGCATCGATTCCCCTGTCTTCAATATAGGCCAGCGGACTTTTAACCGTGTGGATATTATGAATGGTAAACAGGCATGGGATACCCATTTGACGTGCCATTGCCGGAATCAATCCCGTCATCCAGTCATTACAGTGAATCAAATCCGGAAGAACCTTAGGTACAATGTTGTTTATGACTTCACGCTGGAAGGCAAGGGAAATCTTAATATTCTCCCAGGAATAATTGGAGTAGATCTGGTTGACATAGAAAAAAACACGGTCCTCGGCAAGATGAATTCTGTCTTCCGGCATCTTTTCGCGTATGGCTCTGCGACCCTGCCTGAACGGAGCCGGCAAGCTGTCATCAAAGATTGCCCGGTAATCCGGAAGCGCAATATGGACATCTGCGCCCTGTTCAAAGAGTGCGCTTATCAATGCCGCGGACACATCCGCAAGTCCTCCTGCTTTCGCTGTCAAATAATTGGCCGCGTTCCCCATTCCTTCCGGAAGATAGGTTACCTCCGGTGTAACAATCAGGACACGAGGGTTTTTTGACGGATAAGTCATTATTGTTGACCTCTTTTGGAAATCAATTTTGTAATCATTTCAGTTATGCCCATGTAATAAACCCGGGTGTGAAGCGGATCATGTCGTCGCCTTTGGGGACAACACGTGCAGTAAATCCGAACCTGCCGGGCCACTTGCAGTTGACGGCACATTCATACAGATAAATCCCGCTGCCCCGATCCTCCTTTACAGACATCTTTTCAATGTAAGCTTTACTGACGGTATCGATCGTTTTGATATTCCCATAGTAGAGTTCAACATCGACCTCATCCGGTCTGAGTTTTCCGAGGGTCACTTCAGCAGCCACGCTGAAGCTGCTTCCAACCCGAAAAGGCCCTTCCATATTCCGGACAGGACGGTCTATCTTGATTTCACTCCAGTTCGCGTTAAGCCTCTCGCGAAAAAGATTTAATTCTTTCGCTTCTTCCGCATCGTTCGCCAGGAGTTCATGCGTTCTTTCCGCCGCGGGGAGATAAAACCTTTCATTGTACTGTTTCACCATTTTAAGCGCGCTGAAGTTTTTCATAGCGGTCTTTATCGACGCCTTCATCATCTTCATCCATTTTTCCGGGACATCCCCATCCCTGCGATCATAAAAACAGGGTATGACATCGTTCTCAAGAAGATTGTAAAGTGCCTGGCTTTCTATCGCATCCTGGAAATGGTGATCGTCATATTCTTCTCCGTTACCGATTCTCCAGCCGGCTTCCTCTGAATATCCCTCGCACCACCATCCATCCAAAATGCTGACGTTCAGTACACCGTTAGCGGCGGCCTTGATACCGGAAGTACCGCAGGCTTCCAAAGGACGCCTGGGCGTGTTCAGCCAGATATCGGCTCCCTGTACAAGGCGCCTGGCGATATCAATGTTATAATCTTCCAGAAAGACAATCCGATGTCTTAAATCCGGATCTCTTGCAAACTGTATTAACCGTTTGATCAGTTCTTTCCCCTCGTTATCCCTTGGATGGGCTTTTCCTGCAAAAATAAACTGAACCGGATATTCGGTGGAGGTTAAAATCTTTTCAAACCTTTTTGGATCATGAAGAAGAAGATTCGCGCGTTTGTATGTTGCGAACCGTCTTGCAAAAGCGATTGTGAGTGCGCCCTGATCCAATACCGACTCCGCTTCTTTCATCATGACCTTTGAAGCGTTTCTTCTTCCATATTGTCTTACCATCAAAGAACGACACGCACGGATAAGTCTTGTGCGGGACAATTCATGGGATCTCCACAACTCTTCTTCATAGATGCCGTCAACACGACTCATCAACTCCGGATCCTCTGTTTTCATCTCCCATCCCGGACCAAGATATCGGTCAAAAAGCATTGAATTTTCAATAGAAATCCATGAAGGTATGTGTACTCCATTCGTTATATGTGAGATTGGAACTTCTTCATCGGGGTGCCCCGGCCACACATGGGACCACATTTTTCTTGCGACTTTTCCATGAAGTTCACTTACCCCGTTATGGTACTGCGACATCCGCAGCGCGAGGACAAACATGGAGAGCGGGGTGATGGCTCTGATTCCACCCGACTGACCCCAGGATATAATCTCATCGACACTTACCCCAAGCCGCTCCTGAAAAGGAGCGACATAGGGTCTTACAAGATCGACCGGAAACTCGTCATGTCCCGCAGCTACCGGGGTATGTGTCGTAAATACAGTTGATCTGGCAACAACCTCATGTGCAATTTTCAAATCAATTTTATAATTTTCAACCGTTTGTGCAAGGCGTTCGATAGACGCAAAAGCGCAGTGTCCCTCGTTCATATGACAGACAACCGGCTGAATCCCCATGATCTCAAGGGCACGCATGCCTCCGATACCGAGAAGCACTTCCTGAGCGAGCCTGGTCTTAGAGGCAGAAGAATACAGCTGTGCCGTGATCTCTCGAATTTCAGGCGTATTTTCCGGAAGGTTTGTATCCAGAAGAAAAAGTGAAATCCTGCCGACTTTGATTTTCCAGACCATCGCCCGAATTGTCCCATCCGGCCCCTCGATGGATACATGCACCTCATTGCCGGAAGCATCCTTGGCCCGTTCTGCGGGCACATGATAAATATCGGTTTCAGGATATTCTTCCTGCTGCCAGCCTTCCACATCAAGATACTGATGAAAATATCCGCGACGATAAAAAAGTCCGATCCCGACCAGGGGAATTTTCATATCGGATGCCGCCTTCAGATGATCTCCGGCAAGCACACCGAGGCCTCCTGCAAAAAGAGGAAGGCTTTCATGGATACCGAATTCCATTGAAAAATATGCGATACTGTTTTCCCGTTTAAAAGGGGAATTGGAATAATCAACCGGGTCGAGAACGTCTTTTTCAAAAAGAGTCCACACCCGTTTCTGATGCGCAAGAAAACTTTCATCCTTTGCTTGTTCTTCCAATTGCGCCTGAGAAATCATGCTGGCAAAAAGAATCGGATTCTGCCCGGAATCTCTCCAGATCCCGGGATTCAGTCTTCGAAAAAGCTCAATTGCGTCAAGATGCCAGCACCACCAGAGGTTTCGTGTAATTTTCTGTGTCGGCGCAAGTTGTTGCGGAACATTGGGAAAAACCTGGAAAGTCTGAAGGTAACTCATTTTTTTATCCTCTCATACAGCCAAACGGTTATGATAGTAAACAATGCCGATCATACTACAATCACAGAATTTTCACACCCTCCAAAAAAGGAAGGAACATATTTATCCGCGTGCCAGTCATTTTCCCATTCACGATGGTCAATTAAATACCGGTACTGATACTCGCGGCCAGGTTCCAGTTCCAATGTCGTTACATAATTTCCATTTTTCAGCCGTTTCATGGGAGTTGCGTCCTCACGCCAGTTGTTGAATTCACCAACGATGGTAACGATTTTCGCATCTTTGGCCACCTTTGAGGGAAGCGTGAAGGTAACTTTACACTTTGGTTTGCTTTTCAGATACTGTTTTTTGATACTCATAATACCCTCCCTGTTCTTTGTTTCCATATTCCTCCGATGACAGTAGTTTCCATACCCTCAGCAACTCGCTTGCTCCCCAGGCCTGAGCATCACAGCCTCGCTGCATGTGGGGATAATCGCCATCCAGAACCTCAGGTACATGGCCTACGCAGCCTTTGTTAATCAACCGCATGCTGCTGCCAAGCCAGGCGAGAGCGGTATCGACGCTTTCCCGCCCAAAAACCTTTACCCAGGCTTCACAGAAAGAAGGAAATATCCAGGTCCATGCTGTTCCATTGTGATAAGCCGGTTTTCTGCTGCTGTTTTCATCCCCTGTATATTTCCCCTTATACGGATGGCAGGGATCATTCAGCAGAATCCCGTTATCGATAATCTCAAGGGGTCTTTTGACAGCCCGATCCGCAAGGCTGCGGATTGCGCCCGGGATGATCAGCTCCTGACAGGCTTCAACGACTTTCCGTGAGATATTCCCGTCATCGATCGCATCAAAAGTGACCGCGAAAAGCTGATTCGGGCGCAGGGAATCATCCGGTTCAGCCTGACGAGCCGGAGTCTCCGGCTTGCAATAGAGGCAGTCTGAAAGGTACCCTTCGTTTTTCAGAAAAAAAAGATCGGATATTGAATGTTTTACCCTTCCAGCAATCTCCTCCCATTTTTTCCCCCGGCGGGTATCAATACGCGACAGCACAAGAAGTGAATGATACCACAGCGCCTGTATTTCGATCGGAAATCCCTCCCTTGGCGTTCCTGCAGGATGGTTGGTATCCATCCAGGTAAAATGCGAAGGGCTGAAAACAAGACCGGATTCAGCATCCATTCGAATTTTATTGGGAGTACCCGAAATTACCGAATTCCCTATTGACAGCAGCACCTGGCGAAACGTTCTGGTGCCGCATTGCCGGTCAAAAAAAGAATGGGTATGATCCAGCCGGGCCAGATCGGAGCAGGCCACAAAAAACCAGAATGGTGCATCCGACGTATCACGGTTTCCCGCATTTTCTCCGTGAATCATGTTGGGCAGCGTTCCCTGTTCTTCAAATCTGCCGAACTGTTCCAATACAGCCTGTGCCTCCCGAATCTTTCCTGCCGCAATAAGTCCCCGTGAAAAAATCAGTGAATCCCGCCCCCAGTCTAAAAACCACGGATACCCGGCTATAACCGATTTCAACTCCTTCCTTTTCACCAGAAAATAATCCAGGGAGGCTGACAGGGCTTCTGCCGGATTTAAAAACTCACAGGAGTCAAGGCCCATATCTTCACCATTGTCTTCCAAGGCACTCTTTTTGATTTCAGATTGTGATGAAACCTGTGCGGTCAGATTTCGTGATTCTCCGCCTCCCAGGTCAAAATAAAAATATCCCGGACTGAAAAGATCGGAGTCGGGATCATGTCCCCGCTCCTTATCCAGAATTCGATTCACCATATATTTCCATTCCGGTTCCCAGACAAAATTTCCGGTTAAAACCCTCATGCCCAGTACTCTGTCCGGGTGCGGTGAAAAGGTAAATCCATCCGCCGCCGGCTTCACCACTGAAGGCCAAGAGTATTCAGGCCCTTTAAAGGCCTTTGTTGATTCATGAAAATTTCGATCCTCGATGTCAGGACGAATAATCAGTCTTACCGGTTTTTCATCAGCCAGAACTCGATGATGCCCGCCGGATAGATGCCGAAAAAACGTGAGAACGATTTTATTGTCTCCCTTTACCATCTCCATCCGGATATCAATCCGGACATGCTCTCCCTGTCCTGTCGGTATCCGGTATTGCCATGCCGCGCTTGAGTGGTAGCCAAACCGAAAAGAATCGAGGCAATCACTGCAGATCTCCTGAGAATACCCCTGGAATACCACCCACATGCGGCACCGGGTAAGCATAATCCAGCGATCTTCCGGTATTTCAAGATTTAAATTCGCCGCCAGAAGTGCATCATACCGGCTTCTCAGCTGCTCCCAAAAAATATTGGCGCGCATCATTCCGCCAATTCCGTTGGTTCCTAAAAAAAGGAGCTCGTGCGAAAGAAGCTCATGGCGGCTATAGACGGTCTGTACATAATTTTTTTCTCCCTTTGGCAGAAAAAGAAGCGGCGCCTCTTTATGTTCACACCCCTTCCGGTTAAAAATAGAAATGTTAAGTTTGCAGGACAAAAAAGATTCAGGGGTGGTTCGAGGCGAAAAAATTGCAAAAAAACTCCCATCATCCGCCATAAGGCTTTTCTCCACGGATATCCTTTTCTCCGGATTTCCAATGGATACCCTGAAACTTCTGTCCGCACAGATCATCAGGAAATGACCCGGAGGAATCATGACCTCCCGCCGAAGATCAACCGGATATTTCCAGACAACAACGCCTAGTTCCTCTGTGACCGTATTCAATCCTCGAAAATAAGCCGCTGGATTTTTAGCAAGTTTTTTACTTTCAAGGTCAGGATCAAGGTCGCCCAGATCCCGAATCCCATTGTAGAAACAAAATATCTCAAGCACCTTGGCCCGCAGCATCTGTTGTTTTATCCGGTCCGGCAGGGTTCCGCCATCTGTCAGCGCATTCTCAACAAGATCAAGGTCTTTTTTATCTTCCGAAAGGCAGATGACCTGGGCCGGTTCAAGCCGACACCCCATAAAACCATTGGATTCAAAACAATTGACATTGGATGCGCTTATAAGATCAACCGGTTCACTGTAATCCAGATTCACCAAAACCGGATCCCAACAGATTTCACAAGGCTCCGCCTCATCCAGATTTGCCATGACGATCAATTTTTTATTGGTTGCCGGATGATGCCGATAAAGCGCGACCTGCCTGCTCCCCTTCTGATGAAGAAGCGTGAGCGCCACCTGATCGTGAAAAGCAGGATGCACTCTCAATAAAGCGTTCAGCCGTCTGATCAAATCCACCTGATTTTCAGCCGAACCCCAGTTCAGGGAAACCGCTTCATGGACATTGATTTTCTCCGTGGCATACCATTCCACTCCCCCTGCAAAAGCAAAACCGCCGTTGACTGAAAAAAGAGCGCAAAGTGCAGTTCTCATCCGGGCCCATTGGATTGATTTTGCAGCGAGCCTTTGATTGTCATGGGTTTCAGCGAAATGAACCGTTATCCCCTGTCCCCGTGATATCTCAATCGCCTCCGGAAGGTATGTTTCAATCTCCTTTCGGTCATAATTCTGAAAAAGCTCCGAGTATGTCCAGTCAAATCCGGCACTATCCAAAATATCCCGGGTTACCGATATCTTCCCTCCAAGCCCTTCGAGAAAAAAGATCGTATCCGGAAACTGTTCACGAACAAGTGATGTAATATACTGCCATGCCTGCACCGGAATCATATACCCGGCGTCACAGCGAAACCCATCGACTCCTCGTTGGCACCATATTAAAAAAACTTCGGCCATATATTTCCATAAATCTTTATGAGAATAATCAAGGCGGGTCAGATCCGCCCATGATACTCCCCAGGCTCCCGGAACCTCTATCCGACCCTTCTGATCCCGCACAAGCCAGTGCGGATGAGAACCGTGAAGACTTGCCGCCCATCCTGTGTGATTGATGGCAATATCAAGAATGATGCCTGCGTTCCGCGCATGGACCGCATCCACAAGCTCGACAAACTGCTCCAGAGGTGTTGCAGCCGGATCAAATTGGGCAAGCGACGGATCCACCGCTGTAAAGCTCAAGGCCGCATAGGGGCTGCCGAACCTGCCCATGCGGGCATAGGTCGTTGGAGTCGGATGGATCGGTAAAAGCTGCAGAAAACGACATCCCAGCTTTTCAATGATGAAATCAAGCTCGGCGATAAGATCCCGAAACCGTCCCGAGGGTGGAATCACGGACCACCCGGCCTGATCCATTGAGGTGATGCAATTTTTTGTAGACTCCGAAAGGGGCTGCGCCTTTATCTTGTTGGGACCGAACTGTCTCACAAAGGTATTGTAAATAATATTGGCACAGCAAACCCCTGAGGAAGACACATTAATCTTTACATTCCCCCCCTGAGGCCAGACCGGCACATTGGTACCGTTTTTCAAAAAGAAACATTTGGACTCAAAATGCCCGACCTCACACAGGGGGAGGGTAACCCGAAAATTCCAATCATCCACCCGGACCATGGGAATATCAAACCATGCTCTTCCCAGCCTTGGGGTTTCATGATCGACCTCCCGGATGATCTCCTCCCGTATCGCAGAAGCGTTCCCGATATTTGTTCTAAGCCATGCCCTCCCCTCCTCCTTTTGACTCAAAGAGAGCGTAAACGAAAACATATCACCCCGGAACATGAGGAAATCACTGCCCGGTCTGGGCTCCTGAGTTACCCATGAAGCGTTTTTGACGGAAAGACTCATATTCAACTTTTCAATAAAAAAAAACAATGGTTGCGAGGGCAGTATGAAAACAATTTGAAAATCTGTTTTTCACCCTTCCCTGATGATTAGAAACGCACTGGGTTCTGATCTTCAACTATCTGTAATACTAATGTATTTCTTTGAATTGTTTTCTCCATAGCATGATATCATGGTGGGGTTATCATCTGGAAATAATTCTAAATGGAATTAAATGATACGGCTTGTATCAATCGTGTTATGCATATTAGATGAATCCTGAAAATGTGTCAAGGATGAATCAGGTAATTGTCGATCTTTGGAAATCAACGAGTTGCTATAATTTTATTTTCTCGGTAACCGTTCCAAATCCGTCCAGCATAAAAATCATAAATCCATTATCCGCTGCGTACCGGGCCAGATCTTCATATAATATTGCATGGGCTTCATATAGGCTACCGGGATCACGCGCCAGAAGATTCATGCACTGCAGTGCTTCCTCCTTGCTTGTATACGCCGGGATGAACGCAATATTGCTTTTTTTCTCCTGCTGCCCCACGATTTTCTCATTTTTCTCCGGATTCTCAATAACGACCCAGATCCATTTATCATCTTTCGATTCCATATCGGTTATCACTCCGCCACCTGTCTGGTATCACCATGTTGAGCATAAACGCCGCCGGTCTGGTCTGCGGCCGGCTGATCGTTCGGAGAACATCCTGCAAAATCTTCAATATCCCCCGGGAAATCATCTTTTGATTTGAACATATCATACAGGAAAACCTTATCCATCTCAAGCAGATAGTTGTATGGAAAAGAGCTGCACTTGAGAAAACCGTTATTGAACAAAAACCATTCCATCTTTGTTTTTTTAAACCATCTCTGCTACGATGAAATAAATTCAATCTCTCAAAAAACAGGGGCGACATGCCGACAAAATGTATTCTGATTCTTCTGGATGGTATTGGAGATCGAGCCTGCGAGAAGCTCAAGGGCAAAACCCCTCTCCAGGCTGCCAGAACCCCTGCGCTGGACAAACTGTCCGAGAAGGGTTCAAATGGATTGTACCATGCTGCATTGCCGGGACAGGCCCTACCCAGTGAAAATGCCCACTTTATCATGTTCGGGTATGATATTTCGGAATTTCCCGGTAGAGGCGCACTCGAAGCACTGGGTATGGATATGGAACTGAGCAAGGAGGAAGTCGCGGTTCTGTCTCATTTTGTGAGTATCCGGGAGTCTGAAAATACCCTGATCTTAGAAGATGGAAAGCCATCTGCCCAGGATAAAGAGATTGCGGAACTTACCGCGGAAATTGATCGATTTCAAATCCAGGGCCTGAAAATTCGTTTTGTCCCGGCAGGCGGAATTCGCGGTATCGTCACGCTTCAGGGGGATGTATCCCGGTTCATCACAGACTCTGATCCGTTTATTAACGGCAGGCCTCTGATAAACATACTCCCGTGGGATGAATATCGAAATGACCGGGCATCGGTCCGTACGGCAAACGCCCTGAAAACATATCTGCTCCACTCGTATAAAAAACTGAACGCGCACCGGATCAATCGCTCCAGGATAAAAAATGGGCATCTTCCTTTAAACGGCCTGGTTACACAACGTTCAGGGCAACTGAAAAAGCCGACACCCTTTACCGAAAAATATGGCCTGCGCGGACTGACCATCGCATCAGGCAATGTGTATTGGGGGCTGGGCAAATATCTCGGACTTGATGTTCAAAAAGTTCAGGATACAAAAAATCCGGGCAGAGATATGTCCAGACGGATACAGCTAGCCTGTGATGCTCTGAATGACTATGATTTTATTCATATACACACCAAGGCACCGGATGAGGCCGGGCATAACAAGGACTCCCAGCTCAAAAAATCGGTTATTGAGTCTCTTGACAGGGGTATTGCTGAGGCAATTGACCCCTTGATGAACAATCCGGAAATCCTGATTGTTGTAACGGCCGACCACTCGACGCCCAGCTCCGGCCCTCTGGTTCACTCGGGTGAAAGCGTACCGATCCTGTTTTACGGCAGGGGTGTAAGAAAAGATTCTGTGCGCCGGTTTGACGAGGTAAGCGCTTCACCCGGGGCATTGGGAAATATGCGCGGCAGAGAACTCATCTATATGATTCTGAACCATCTGGACCGTTCAAAACTTTTCGGGATCATGGATACTCCGGTTGATCAACCATACTGGCCCGGGGAATATGAAACATTGAAGCTGAAATAAAAAAAATGAATCAAAACGAAAAAAATGGCCCTGCAGATCTGCCTGCGAAGACAGGTGTCATTCACGGACGGTTCCAGATTCTGCACAATGACCACATGAAATACATTCTTTCCGGAAAAGCGCGCTGCGATCATCTTGTCATCGGCATCACCAATCCGGATCCAACCCTGACCCGAAAAGAATCCTCGGACCCCAAACGGGATGACCGATTTTCAAATCCGCTCACCTACTATGAGCGATACACAGTTCTGAACGCCGCCCTTAAAAAATCCGGGCTGGATCATGATGAATTCTCTGTAGTGCCGTTTCCGATCAACATGCCTGAGCTGTATCAATACTACGTCCCGATGGATGCGGTCTTCTTTCTTACCATCTACGATGATTGGGGCAGGCAGAAACAGCGGTATTTTAGCACCCTGGGTCTTAAAATCCATATTCTCCGGGAGGTCCCGTACGAGGAAAAAGGAATCAGTTCAAGTGAGATCAGAGACCGGATCGAAAAAGGCGAGCCCTGGGAACACCTCGTTCCAGAGGTTGTCTCCCGGTTCATGAAAGAATGGAATATTTCCGTTCGTTTCCGATAGCGCTCACCTGTTCCGGTTTGAAGGAAGAACTCTTTTTCCTGCCGGCAAAAATTTATCCGCAATTCAGGATCATACTGTCGTTGGGCACATAGGCTTTATACGGCAGCCTGGTTTTGCTCGCGACATAGCCCGGAACTGCAATTCCGGAATCAAATTGCGCGTAATTCACAAAAGTCCTTCCATCTATGCGGACCTTCATTCCCTGAACCGCTTCTTTCAGGGGTACAATCGCGTATACATCACGATAATCCTGATACAGATCATGAAATCCCAGTTTTTCCGCCTGCCTTCCGATATCGACTTCCCGATAGAACCGGGATGTGGATAAAATGTTGTCCTTATATTCTTCACCAAGGTTGCGTAACACCGTATTCAATCGATTCTTCATATCACCACCTCCCTGACCCGGAACCAGGTCATCAGATTGCCTGATTTGAGCAGCGTTTCATTCATTCTGCTCTCCCGCGCCGATCAGGGGCAATTCTCTTTCCAGGCTGAAATACACCAGATAAAGCGTATCTTCTTTCTTTTCTTCTCGAGAAGTTCTGCGACGCAGCGCAGCGATCCGTTCCGGATCCGACGTTTCCTTCAACTTTTTCAGATACAGGCGTTTTCCGCTGAACCCGGAACCTTCTTCAATATACAGATACACAGCATATGGATTTTCCTGAAGATTGCTATGGGTCAGCCTGTCATGCATAATGAATGCAAAAGAGCCGTCCTCCATCACATGCGGACGGCTGTAAAGCGCACTGTCAACCCTGCCGTCCCGGGATGCTGTGGACAGCACTCCGGTCCCCGTTCCCTTTGTATTTTCGAAATATTCTCTATAGTTCATCACTTCCCCCTTATTAAAAAAGTTACCATCCATGGCGATTTTTCAATCGTTGCATGATCGTATGATAACAGCAGCAAAAATCTACCGCTATCATCTCTGCCTCAAGGTGTTTGATTGTGTACATAACGCCCAAGTTCATTCTTTAACTTCAAAACCGCTTTCTCTTTTGCCTTGGCTTCAACCTCCACGGTCAGATCAAAATTCAACCAGAATTTCGGGAAGTCGCTGATGGCAATACAATCATGATGTTTTCGCGGGTTGCGGCCCTGCCACCCCTCTATTGGGCTTGAAACATGAAAAAGGGGCTCCCGATTCCAGGTTCCGACCGCGAGTTCCGTAACTTCCTCTTCATCCATTCCATCCGGAAGACAGCGATGATGGTGGACATCATACACAAACGGTATATTGATCTCCCGGCATACAGGAAGTAACTCTCTGGGAGTATATACACGATCGTCGTTCTCCAGTGTCAATCGTTTTTGTACCTGTCCGGGGAGCCTGCGGATATTGTTTTTCAGCCGTTTAATCGCGTTCTTTTTATCATTGTATGCTCCTCCCGCATGGATATTGATCACATCGGCCTGAACCCAGCCGGCCACTTCCGCTTGATAACATAACTCTCGAATCGAATTCTGAACAACCTCTTCTTTCGGAGAGGAAAGAACGATAAACTGATCCGGGTGAAACGTTGTGCGCATATCGTTTTTTTTGATAAAATCGCCGCAAGCTTCGAACCGTTTCACAATCTCCGAGTGATCCGGAAGCTCCTCAATCTCATATCCGAATTCCGGATGTGTTTTTAAGGGCAGAATCTGACTGTTCAACCGAAAATCATCTATTTTGTTATGCCTGCAGTATTCCAGGGCTTCCATCAAACTTCCTGCATTGTGCATACACAGGCGAGACAGATGTTCCATGCGTTTTGATTCGGCCATGCCTGAAAGATATTTTGCCGTGGTTCGACGAAATTTTACAGGTTCATCATGGAAAATGCAACATAGACCGAATCGTATCATAACCGGCTCACTTTCATCCTATTTTTTTCTCGCCCAGACCGCAAAGACAGGATCTGACAATGGAAATTCGGGATAATACTTATCATCCGATGGACGGGGAAGTCCTCGCATTGAAAATGTTTCAATCTTTTCAAATGATCCATTCTGAAAAAAGTATTCGGAAACCAGACCGACTCTTTCGAATTCATGAATTTCTTTCCAGATTTTAACAACCTTGGGCGGAAACCATCGATTCGAAAAAGCCAGGACAAACATCCCGCCCGGACTTAAAATTCTTGAAACCTCCTGAAAAACACCAAATGGGTCTGTAAGATATTCCACGGAGCTTGTGCAGATAACCGCATCAAACGAATCTCTTTCAAAAGGCAGCGCGCCTGAATGATTCAGATCAAAGAGATGAAATGACGTTAACCGTTTATTCGCTTCCAGTTCATGCTGGTTGAGACCAAGGCCGGTCAATTCCTTCAGCGAAGCTGCCTCGTCAATATGGGACTCCCAGCTCGCCATCAGATCCAGCACACGCATGTCCGGTTTTATAATCTTCGAATACAACTCTCGGACCACGCCTCTTGCGGATGCATCGATATGATAAACCATCCTTGGATTTTTATAAAAAAGCGTATCCGGGGTTTCATCCTCCCTCGAAAACGCATCCATCATTGTAAAATCTGTCTGTAATCCATTGGAACGAGCCTGCATCCCCGGTCCGGTTGTGATGGTTTCGGCCCAATCCTTACAGGTTCCCCCCTTTTCACGATCCTTATCCCGGATATCCTTCATCAGAATCTCCAGTTTCATTTCATATATTGAGAGAGGATGATTGAAGTCCACCTTCATGCGATCATTTAAAACCGTAAGACATCGAAACGGTTCTATATTCTGCGGCAATATCCCGCTGATATCTTTCAGCATTCCTTTTGGATAGAAACGTCCGGCCTGAGGCGCAATGGTTGAACCGTTTTTCAATCGCCTCCCAAACTGATTCTGCTTTATCGTAAAAACTTTTTTTTCCTGATATGGATCGATGAACTCGCCCGGACGGATTAACAGTTCCGTTTTATCCCCTTTGGACTGCTTCAGGAGGGTTTCATACAGCCGAGAAGGAAAACAATCTCTCCAGAAATTCAGATTCCATCCATAGTAGCTGTCTGTATGGGATATCTGGCTGCTCTTCCATTTCAGTCGGAATTCAACATCTGCCATCAAATTGTTATCATTCATTTTTTTTCATTTCCTTATTGAATATTTTAGATCACGAACAACCGACCCGTATCCTGAATGAAAAGATTACAACTACAGCCGATTTTTCAATCCTGAAAGATATCGTGGATATTGGTAGGCAAAAACTACATCTCTACCCATAACGCATTCAATTCAAACCGTAAAATAGTTATGCTCCCGCACGGTG
Source organism: Desulfobacterales bacterium (assembly GCA_046484745.1). Classification (GTDB taxonomy): domain Bacteria; phylum Desulfobacterota; class Desulfobacteria; order Desulfobacterales; family SURF-7; genus JAQYVL01. Next base: position 52,308 of record JAWOIJ010000044.1, read on the forward strand.
CATGACAGGTGACTAGCATCCGGATGTTCCTTTTTTAATGGCCATGACATGTCGTTTTGCTGCCATGCAAATCAAAAAAATCAAGAGGAGACCCCCCCTTGTTGGTTTCCCTCTTGACGATGAAACCGATTTTTGGCATATTGATCTAAAATCAAAACTTGCCACCATATAGGTTCAAATCTTCAAGAACATGAAATTACTTTTAATATGAATTCAACCCCAAAAGGAGATATTGCGCAATGAAACGCTTTATAATCTGTTGTGTGTGGAGTCTGTTGATGCTCTGTCCGCTTTCCGCGTGGTCGGAAATCACCCAGAATGATCGCCTTCTGCAACGTCCCGAATGGGACGGCGCCGTCGTGCAAAAAAATTGGGTCCAGGGGGAGTTGCGATTCCAGAAGTGGGATCATGGCGATGGCGATAGCGATGCCAACGTCTGGAGTCTCGGACCGACCTTCATCACCTCCCTGCCCAACTTGCGCAGCCTGGAGCTGGGTGGTCGCCTGAACCTCATGAGTTTCGACCCGGACTATGGCGAAACCGAAAACGGTATCAGCGACGTGGATGTATGGGGCAAATATCAGATTCTCAAAGATACCAGATACATGCTGTCTCTTGGTGCCTTGCTGACCCTGCCCACCGGTTCCGACTCCATTATTCATCCCCGATCCTCCGGCGCCGTTAATATAGAGTTTTTCGCTGCCGGCCGTTTCAATGCCTCGCCGCAACTGGCGATTGTGGCCCATTGCGGCTTAAGAAAAAATTCCGATACCGACATCAAAATCAACAGGGTCAAAACTGAAATCGATGGGGAAATGCAGATGGAGATCGGCGGCGGCGTCATCTACGAAGCATCCTCACAGTTGAATCTTCTGGGAGAACTGAATATCGCGACAGAGCCCTATGACGATTTTGACAACGACATTGAGCTCACCGGCGGTGTGGAATACAAACTCCAGCAGGATCTGTCCCTGCGCGGCGGATTGGGCATCGGCCTGGATGACGGCGCTCCTGAATATGAACTCCTGTTCGGCTGCGTCTACATGTTTTAACGGTCTTTGCGCTTCCGCATCACAGGCGGGAAAACCTTCAAGGACCATTCAGGGCGCACCATACGATACACAGCTGATTCATTCGGAAGGATGATTCGCGGGTCCGGGCGTGACAGCACGCCCGGACCTTGTATTTTATGAGGAGATCCTTTATCTCACAGGCCAAAGATAGAACTCGGGTAATGGTTTATACCCGACGCCAACCGCGCCATCGATCATATAGAGTACCCAGGCATAACTCGTATCATACATGCTGGTTGTTGAAGACCAGTAAAAGTCCTGTACATCGGCGAACAGATGATCAGCCGGCAACGCCGGCGAATGGCAGCCCATATCCGTCAAACCTTCCAATTCAGCAATCGTTGGAACGCGCCAATCCATATGGCCATATTTCCGTTCTCGGTTCATCTGTGATATCAAATCACAAGCCGTCTTCCAGTCCATCGCCTCCCGGTAAAGATTCGCGTTCTTCAACCAGGACAAGCCGGTCGCGTTATCAACGATACAGTCTGAATTTTCTGTGAAGCGATTTTTATTGAAATGCAGGCCAGACTGGAATTCACCGTCTTGCCCGGTGTGATGACAATCGATCATATCGCCGGTTTCATTAAAACAGTTCTGCTGTCCGGTCTGAAACAATGGACTGATTTTATAATTTTCGGAAGTCCGAACAGGCCAGACCATGTATGAGCCATGTTTCATCCCCTTAAACAACCTTGCTCCCCCCAGATGTATATACCAGGCCTGGTCCGGCTGTCTGACGCAACTGGTCGAAGTCCAGTAGTAACTGCTGAATACATTATCAAAAGGGTGCCCCGGAGGTAAACTCGGGTTGATTTTTTCATGGCTTACGATGCTGAATAATTCCCTGCGATTCGGCAATCTCCAATCACTGAAACCATGCAGTTCTGAGTGATTCAACTCCTTGACAAAAGACAATGCTTCATCCCAGGTCATTGGAAAATTCGACAGGGAAGCATTCTTCGTCCATATTAAACCGGTTTTTTTGTCTAACACAGCTTTGGCTTGTACTTCAAATCGACTCATACCTGCCCTGTGCAATCATGTTACCTCCATTTTGAATAGATCTCAACGGCAATCATCAGCGGACGCGGCTGCTTGGGCACCGCTGCAAGGTCATGGTCAGTCAATTTGGGTAAAACTGCCGGGAATGAAAAGTTTTTATCTCTCGCCCGTGTGTTTACTTCAGTTCTGAAATCCACTTAAAAATATCTTCGGCCACATTTTCCCATCCTGGTTCTCGGATGATAAAATGAGCATGACCGGAATAAGTCAGATGCTTCGCGACGTGAGCGTATTTATCCGCTACCTTTTCAATCATATCTGCCGGCGTCAAACGATCTTCGGAAGCGCTGATGAACAGCAGCGGCTTATTGACGCTTGCCGGCTTGACCCTGGCTGCCATTCTCCAGTCAGCCCACCAGAAGCCTATTTCGCGGGCCGCCCTTCCGGATTCAGCCACCATCCGTTCATAAACATATTGTTGCTCATCCCCGGACAGCCGATTCATCATGCCGTAAACGGCGGCTTTGAAAGACAATCGATGCGGAAACCCCAGCCATTTCAATTTCAGCATTGGACCCGCAAAGCTCTTCAGGACTGAAAATTTAAACGCATTAATTCCGGCGGGCGGCGCTGGTGTGATCATAACGGCCGCACTGGCAAGGTTTTTTGCAGACAACTTGAGTGCCAGCAACCCGCCCATTGAATGCCCGATTATGATCGGTTTTTCCTTTTCCTTTTTAATTCTTTCCTCCAGGTCTGCCGCATAATCGTTTAAACCTGTAAAGCCCAGTCCCGCAGGCGGCTTTGCTTTCGGATCTACATCGTGGTGCCGCAGCGTGGGTGTTTCGCATTGAAATCCTTTTGCCTCGAAAAACTTCCTCCACGCTGTCCACTGCCATGCCCCGCCCCACATGCCATGAATCATAAAAATTGTTGATGACATAATTTCCTTCCTCATTCTCCCCGTTGAACCCGGCATCCCATGGACGCGGCAGGCAGCCTTTAATTTATTTCCATATATCTAGGACTGCCGGTTCAGCCATCGTTTTTTTCTTTTTAAAAATTGTGTCGGGGCAATCACAGGCACCCTTTTGGTGCGTGTCTTATCGGCCTGTTTAGATCCGGGTCGGCAGCGAGGCCGCCGCCGAATCGTACGCCTTGATATACCCACCATGCACGTATCGATATCATGCCGTCTTCTTTGCAGTGCTGCTGCAGCAGGCGATCCGCTTTTTCTCTGTAGATTCTGTGATCCAGATATCCTTCGCGCATCAACTGGTATAAGGCGTCATGCACCAGAGAACCGCGCATAAAGTTTTGCGTGTCCAATGCCGGGCCGGATGGGCCATCCCATGCGTAACCGTTCTTTATAAACAGGCTGCCGTTTCTGCTTAAAATGATGAAGCCATGATCCGGTTTCAGATCCGCACGGGGCTTAATCGGAATATCGAGCGTGTAATCCTGCTTTAGCTGATACTTGTAACCGCCCTTGTATGTGATGCACTTCATGCGTTGTTCCATTCACCTGATCTTGTTTTCGGGGTCGGACCCCAAAATCATTCTTCCTAATGGCTGCGGCATATCGTTTCGCTGAGGTATAAATCAATAAAGGTCAAGCGGTGACCCCATTTTTATTCTGTTTTAATGAGCCGTTACCGCTTTTGCAAGGATGTTGGATAACCCCTTTCCAGTTCCTTGTCATCGGCTTCAAAGTAGTTCCCTACAAGCAAACCATCTTCTAACATTTCCAGATAAGCCATATAATAAACGGTTCCTCCGGAAATAAATACGAGATAAACCTTCTTCCCGGAAACAATACCTTTGATATTGTAACTGCCGATTGCTCCCCTCACCTTGTTGTGGTCTTGCTGTAAATATCCTTCGCCCCACCCGAATAGGTACTTTTCTTTCGCATCATACCAGTTACCAGAAATATCCAATGCAGGTGATTCGCTTCCTGATATTGCGTTAAGCCAAGTATCAACTTCTGATTGTTTTAATTTTCCCAAAGAACACGAAATGATAATCATAAAAGAAAAAAGAAGAACCAAAATTGCGGAAAGTCTCATAGATCAACTCCTGTTCTGACATATAAATGGCGATCAAAGTGCCCAACACCCATGAGCAGGGTAAGATGACTTTGCCAAATGCACGTTAACACCAAACTACACATGGGCCACAGCGGCCTGTTCCTGCAAATCCCCTGCATGATGAGGTTATGGGCTCGCTGCTATTGATGTCATATATTAAAGATCAAGTGCAAAGTGAATGGCGCAGCCGACATCAGTCATTTTTGACGGGGGCAAGGATGTGATCAGTGATCCAATTTTCCCTTTCGAAACAGTCTGCAAATGATCACAGTCTACAGCGCAATCTCGGGGCATACCATCGGCCTTCGAAAGAGGCACTTCTGATGGTATATTTCGGACCGTACTCGTTATAGGGGCGACTGTTACTTCACCAAGATATTCTAGGACAGAGTTACGCGTAAGGATGAGAACCGGTCGTTTTTTATCCGGCTTAACAAATTTATACCATCGTATTTCACCGTGTTTCACTCGTCCCCCCAAGCTTGTTCTTGCTCCCAAACCGAAAATTCGTCAGCAACAGTTGGAAACCGTTTATAGCCTTCACGGTGTTTGCGCTCGAGTTGTTCGAGACTATAACGGGATATCGCATCACGAAGCGCCTTCCGTGTGAAAGCCGAACGGTTTGTGTGAAGTTGCTTCGAAATACGGTCGACTGTTCTGACAAGATCGTCATCAAGGGTCATCTGTATTGTTCTCATATCAAACCTCCAGAATGTGGATTGTTATAGCTATAATAATCCACATTATAGGGTCATGTCAAGAAAATTTATCCAGCCAACGACCCCGATAACCAGCCGGGGCTTTATCCGGTCTGGTTAATTGGGATGATAATAGTTATGGCCTCCATCGAAGTGGGGCATTTACCAATTGATCCGCAGAATCATTTTCTGTGCTCCGACGAGTAAAATAAAGACCCATTCTCGCACAGAAAATAATTCTGCTGGTTGCCCCCTTAATCCGATAAGGATATTTAGTAAAGATACCCCTATCTTTTAACCCTAACGGAAAAGGAGGCAAAAAAATGAACTTTTACAAACAACAACACAAATATTATTGCGGTATCGATCTGCATGCAAGAAAAATGTACGTCTGCATCCTGGATCAAAAAGGCAAAACCATCGTGCACAAAAATATAAAAACCGATCCGGAACTTCTGTTCGAAACCATCTTTCCTTTTATCGAAGACATTGTGATCGGCGTTGAATGTGTTTTCTGCTGGTACTGGGTCTCTGATCTGTGTGCCGATCACAACATACCCTTTATCCTGGGGCATGCTTTGTATATGAAAGCCATTCACGGCGGAAAAACCAAAAACGATAAGATTGATTCCTTTAAAATCGCATCACTGATCCGTGGAGGCAATTTCCCCATTGCTTATCCGTATCCGGCCAAAATGAGAGCTGCACGTGATCTGATGCGTCGGAGAACCTACATTGTCCGACGTTGTGGAGAATTGGTTGTGCATATTCAAAATACCAATACCCAATATAATTTACCACCGTTTGCCAAAAAGATCTCCCGCAAATACAATCACCAGGGTGTCATCGAGCGTTTTGAAAATCCTGCTGTCAGAAAAAGTGTCGAAGTCGACCTGGCGATGGTTGAAGCGCTAAATGAAATTCTCAGAAAACTTGAATGGCATATCGAGAAAACCGCCAAGCAGCATGATTATAATACTCTTCTTCGGCTTCGATCCATACCCGGAGTCGGTCAAATTCTGGCGCTCGTCATTTTATATGAGGTGGAAGATATCAAACGTTTTCCTACGGTGCAAAAATTTTCCTCTTATGCGAGATTGATCCGACCAACAAAAGAATCTAATGGAAAATGGGCAGGCAAGTCGAATAAAAAAATCGGAAATCATCACCTTAAATGGGCTATCAAAGAAGCAACTATCTTGTTGCTGAGAGAGTCTGACCAGGCAAAAGCCTATCTGGCAAAAATGACCCGGAAATACAACAAAGGAAAGGCGTTGGGAATTCTGACGCATAAACTTGGTCGTGCCATATATTACATTCTTAAAAAGAAAGAGACATTCAATATGGAACAATTCTTTTGCCAGTGAGGTTTTGGACTGGAAATTGCCAGCTTGTCGCCTAACTGAAATCACATGGGCAGATCTGAATATCTCGCAAATTTTTGTAGCCAGACTACCAAAGCGAGAATGGACAACATGCCCGAAGCTCATGCGCTTGATTGGCGGCAGTTTCCAGTCCAATCTCATTATAACAGATATCTTGCCGGATAATTTTCGTGTTCTGCACCTTGCTCGAGTGACATCCTAACTGGATGGATCGTGAGATCCAAGCCGATGAACTTTGACT
>JAWOIJ010000054.1:0-23744 GCA_046484745.1 Desulfobacterales bacterium
CTCTCAAGATCCGCGAGAAGATAGGAAATCCGCAATACTTCAAGTCCGGTTTTTTTGCTTATATCTCTGACCGAAGTAACACCGTCCTTCAATGCGAGAAGTATCAAGTTGTTGTGATATTCCCGTTCAAGTGCGTCATCAAGAATTTTCTCGTATTTTGTGACATCCCAGGAGCGTCCGTAAACATCTCCTTTGGTAATTATCGACAGCTCCTTGCCCACCAGCCAGCGGACAGACTCAGCGTCTACCGTTAATTCGGCTGCCGTAAGTTTCATCGAAAGCGCATCCTGATCAAGCGGTCCGATTCCTTTAATGGAATCAACCGTCTTTTTTGCGATCTCTGTAAACCGTTGGGCCTCTGCAGATGACAGCCATTCAAGATGAAGCCTCTCTTTACCGATACCGGAAAGAGCGAGCAGTCTCTGCGTCATCTGAATTTTCTTTTCAGCATTTACATTACCTTCCAGGTAATGACAGTCACCGAAGTGTCAACCCGCCACCAGGACGCCATCGCATCCTTCTTTCAAAGCTCTTACCACAAAGACAGGATCAACCCTCCCGGAACACATCACGCGGACGGTTCGCAGGTTGGACGGATACTGCATCCTTGAAACTCCAGCCAGATCTGCTCCGGCATAAGCACACCAGTTGCAGAGAAACGCTACAATTTTTGGCTCAAATTCTGCCATATTCCCACCCTTCATAATTGATAAACATACCCGAGCCAGCCCGGGCAAATAAAACCCTCTCCGCTTTCAGCGAATCGATGGTCAACAATTCCAACCCGGAACGCTTTCACTAAGCTGCCGCGCAGATTGTCGCGATAATCTGATCATCTTTATAGTGAAGCATCGAGATTGCCTTCTGCGGACACGATGCCGCGCAAAGACCGCATCCCTTGCAGGAAGCCGACACGTTCTTTGCACGCTTCCCTTTTCCTTCGACTTCCTCCAGAATAATGGCGCCGAAGGCGCAAACTTCAGCGCAAAGCCCGCAGCCGATGCATTTTTCAGCATCAACCCTGGATACCAGCGGCGAAACCTGAATGGAAGATTTTGCAAGAACGGTGGCGGCACGTCCGGCAGCCGCCATTGCCTGCGCGATACTCTCTTCAAGAGGTTTTGGATAATGAGCAAGACCGCACACATAAAGCCCGTCTGTCGCAAAATCAACCGGTCTCAGTTTCGCGTGCGCTTCCATGAAAAATCTGTCTTCACTCAATGGAATCTTATAAAGAGACGAAAGTTTTTCATTGTCCGTCGCCTCAATGGCGGTAGCCAGATTTACAATATCCGCCTGTATCGCGAGTTTTTGCTGGAGAACAGGATCGAAAACAAGGACTTCAAGGCCCCCGTCAACCTCTTTCACCATGGGTTTGTTCTCAAGGGAGTAGCGAATAAAAATTACCCCCTTGTCCCGCGCTTCATTGTATAATTTTTCCCGCTCTCCGAATGTCCGGATATCCCGGTACAGTATGAAAACACTCGCATCCGGCTTTTCATCTTTTATCGCTATCGCCTGCTTGACGGATGCGGTGCAGCAAATTCTGGAGCAATAAGGTCTTTCATCGTTTCTGGAGCCGACACACTGTATAAAAACAACACTGTTCGCGTTCTTTAATTTGTCCGGGTCGTTCTCAAGATCATGCCAGCGTGTGACATTCGGATTTTTGCCGAAAAGGTATTCTGTCGAGTCTGCTGCCCGGCCTCCGGTTGCGATGATTGCAGCTCCATGCTTGATGGTCGAAGCTTGATTGTCGATAGCGACTTCGGTTTCAAAATTTCCGACAAAACCGGAGGCTGCAACCACCTCGGCATTCAGCATGACACGGATGTCCGGATGTTTTTCAACCCTTGCAATCATGTCTGAAAGAAAGGCCTGAACATCATTGCCCTGCCATGTCGTGCGGACATCCTTTGCTGCTCCGCCAAGTTCGGGAGAGCGCTCAATGATGGTTGCCGGAAATCCTTGATTCGCAAGACTCAGCGCTGCCGTCATCCCCGCAACACCGCCGCCGATGACAACAGCCGACTTTTCAACATCCACAGAAAGCTCCGGAACGGCTTCGAGGAGAGAGGCTCTGGCCACACTCATCTTGACAAGATTCTTCGCCTTCCGGGTTGCAATCTCTTTGTTTTCAGAATGAACCCAGGTACACTGATTTCGAATATTCGCCATTTCAAACAGATAAGGGTTCAGATTCGAATTTCGAATGGTCTCCTGGAAAAGGGGTTCATGGGTTCTCGGCGTGCAGGCAGCCACCACAACCCGATTCAGATTCTGCTCTTTAATCACTTCAACCATTTTATCCTGCGTATCCTGGCTGCATGAAAAAAGATTCTCCTCGGCGTAGGTGACACCCGGGAGTGTCTTTGCATACGCTACAACCGCCGGAACATCCGCGATTCCTCCGATATTGACACCGCAGTTGCAAACAAAAACACCAATGCGCGGCTCTTCTCCGGTGATATCTTTTTCCGCCGGGAATTCCTTATCTCTGACAAGAGTTCCCCGTGAACCGGAAAGACTGACGCCAACCGAACACGCGGCAGCACTGGCCTCCATTACCGACTGGGGGATGTCCTTACACCCCTGAACAGCACCCGCTGCGTAAATCCCGGGTCTGGAAGTGGCCACCGGGGTCAAGTCATCGGTATTGACAAAATTGTAGCGGTTAAGCTCAATGCCAAGCGTTTTAGACAAACCCGACACGGATTCCGCCGGCTCCATGCCAACCGAAAGAACCACCATGTCGAATTTTTCATTGATGATCTCACCGGACTCGGTCACATACCTGAGGTCAAGCGTACCGGATTCGTCGATCTCGGTAATGGTATGCACTCTTGAACGGATAAAACGGACCCCTTCTGTCTTGGCCCGGTTATAATATTTTTCGAATTCCTTGCCGTGAGAACGAATATCCATGAAGAAAATGGCCGGTTCAAAGCCCTTTCCCAGATGTTCTTTGGCAATCACCGACTCCTTGATGGCATACATGCAGCAGACAGATGAACAGTATTCGTTGCCGCAGCGGTTTACATCCCTGGACCCGACGCATTGGAGCCATGCGATTTTTGCAGGTTCTTTCCCGTCAGAGGGCCTCTTTACATGCCCCATTGTCGGCCCTCCCGCGGAAAGCAGACGCTCGAATTCAAGGCTTGTCACCACGTTCGGAAGTGTCCCATGCTGTAAATTATCAAGACCTGAAGGATTGAATACCTTAAATCCTGCCGTGACAATGACGGATCCTACGTGTAATGTAATCTGTTCTTCCTTATCATCGAAGTTTATGGCGCCTGTCGGGCATATTTTTTTGCAATTGCCGCATTTGCCTTTCTTCAGATAAATGCATATTTCAGGATCAATCGCGTACTTTAATGGAACAGCCTGGGGATAGGGAACATAGATCGCTTTTCGTTTGGTAATTCCTTCATTAAATTCATCAGGGGTTTTGCCCGGACATTTTTCGGTGCATGCGCCACAGGCAATACATTTATCCATATCAACAAATCGGGGCGATTTGGTAATGGAAACGGTAAAATCCCCCTCCTCTCCTCCAATTGAGTTCACCTTTGAAAGCGTAAGAAGTTCAATGTTCAAATGCCGGCCGACCTCGACCAGTTTGGGAGAGATAATTCACATTGCGCAGTCATTGGTGGGAAAAGTCTTGTCCAGTTGAGCCATTTTCCCGCCGATAGCGGAAGTCTCCTCAACCAGGTATACGTAAAATCCCGATTCCGCCAGATCAATAGCAGACTGCATGCCGGTGATTCCACCGCCGATGACTAATACAGACCCTGCTGTTTTTTTCTGATTCATAACAACATCCCGTCTTTATAAAAACCAATTAAAAAAATGAATATAACGACACAAAACAATATATTTTTTTCAGCCAAAAAAGGGGGCAAATGACCGCTTTTCCAACATCGACGAAAAAACAAATAGTTTTTATCTCATAAGAGCGGTCTAAGTGTCAAGCCTAATCTTATAATTTTACAGTGAAAATTCCGGAGAGAAAGAAGAATAAATGATATGATCGCAATAGGTTAAAAAAGAGCCCGGTTCTGATCCCCAGCGGCTATTCCTTCTTCATTCGCTTAACCATGTTTATCAGGTTATTTGTTGAGCTGTCATGAGAGTTTACTGCCGTATCATGCTGCAGTTCGGGGTATATTTTCGTTGCGAGCTGCTTTCCAAGCTCAACTCCCCATTGGTCAAAACTGAAAATATTCCATATGATTCCCTGGACAAATATTTTATGCTCATACATGGCGATCAGGCTGCCGAGGTTTTCCGGTGTAAGCTTTTTATATAATATTGAATTCGTTGGTTTATTCCCCTGAAAAATCCTGTACGGCAACAATCTTGTGGTTTCATCTTCCCGGTATCCACTTTTTTTCAACTCCTCGGAGACGTCATCTCCTGTTTTCCCATTCATCAGCGCTTCTGTCTGGGCAAAAAAGTTGGACAACAGGATGTTGTGGTGGACTCCCATATCGTGCAGCGGCAAAGCCGGAGCCAAAAAATCCGCCGGGACAAGCTTTGTCCCTTGATGAATGAGCTGGTAAAAGGCATGCTGACCGTTCGTTCCGGGTTCACCCCAGATGATGGGGCCGGTCTGATAGTCGACCCCATATCCATTCCGGTCAACGGACTTTCCATTGCTTTCCATGTTTCCCTGCTGCAGGTAGGCGGGCAATCCATGCAGGTATTGATCATACGGAAGCACCGCTTCGGTCTCTGCCTGAAAAAAATTATTATACCAGATCCCGATCAAAGCGAGTATTACGGGAATATTTTTTCCAAAAGGCTCATTCCGAAAATGACAATCCATTTCATGGGCGCCTTTGAGCAGATCGACAAAACGATCGAAGCCAATGTGGCATGCGATGGATAATCCAATAGCAGACCACAGGGAATAACGGCCCCCGACATAATCCCAGAATCGAAACATATTCACCGGGTCAATTCCGAATTTGATTACCTCTTCCCGGTTTGTTGAAATCGCGACAAAATGTTTCGCGATAAAGCCGCTGTCCTTTGCCCTGTTCAAAAACCATTTTTTCGCGGTTTGCGCGTTGGTTATGGTTTCCTGGGTGGTAAAGGTTTTGGATGCAATGATAAACAAGGTTGTTTCCGGATCGATTTTTTTAAAGGTTTCTGCAATGTGAGTTCCGTCAACATTGGATACAAAATGAACCCTCAAATCGTCTTTTCCATAAAATTTCAGTGCTTCGGTAACCATAAAGGGTCCCAGATCAGAGCCGCCGATTCCAATGTTTACAATATCGGAAACCGATCTGCCGGTATACCCTTTCCAGACACCGGACCTGACTTTTTTGGAAAAAAGTTTCATCTGTTCAAGCACTTCCCTTATTTCCGGCATTACATCACGAGTGTCTGCAAGCACGGGAATATCGGAGAGGTTTCGAAGGGCGGTGTGCAGAACCGCTCTGTCTTCGGTTTCATTGATTTTTTCACCTTTGAACATCTTTGCAATGGCATCCTTCAGATCGATTTCCGCCGCCAGGTCAAACAGCAGATCCAAGGTTTTTTCCGTGATGATATTTTTGGAGTAATCCAGAAAAATGTCGTTAAAGCGAATGGAAAATCGTGAGGAACGTGCGTTATCTTCTGTGAAAAGGTCTTTCATATGAACCGATTTCATTTCTTCATAATGACGTGTTAGCTTTTTCCAGGCTTTTGTTTTTGACGGATCGATTTTTCTCAGCATTCAAAGCCCCCTCATGATTCAACCGGTTTACAGGAGTGCCGGCGGCAAGCGCCTGCTGGTGTAAAAAATTTAAATCCCTTCAAGATATCTTTACGATGGACACGAACTCTACTCTAAAAAAAAAATTTTTGCAAAGACTGTTGATTCATGACGGGTTGAATCCCGGCAAAACGGGTGGGATCTTTTAGGGGCGTATCATCCACGAAATCGCATTTCAAAAGCGAAGGACCGGAACTGTCTGTTGACACCGATTGTTTTTTATCATATTGAAATATCAAAAAAATCTGTTTTTGAAACTGGATCGTTACCGTAACCGCCTCAGGAGGCATTTCCAAAAAAGGCTAAAAGATGCTTGAAAAACCGGAGCAAGGGGAAGAAAAAACAGAAAACAGTACGGATAACGAGAAACCATCAAATGCGCAGGCTCGGTTCCTTCCTCTCGCAATAGAGCAGTGCAGTGAAGGTGTCGCAATGGTTGATCTGGACGGCAATGTGCAATACCTGAATGACGCCTTTGCAAGAATGCACGGATATTCCCCTGCAGAGCTTATTGGAAAGCATCTTTCCATTTTTCATACCCCGGAACAAATTCCGTTTGTTGATGCGGCAAACCGGCAAACCAAGGAAACAGGTAAATTCAGAGGAGAAATCTGGCATGCCCGGCGCGACGGTTCGGTATTCCCGGGGATGATGCATAATTCGCTTATCCGGAATGAAGAGGGAAATCCAGCTTATATAATCGGCCTGCTTCGCAATATCACCCAGCGGAAACAGCTTGAAGAGGCGCTAAGGAAATCGGAAGAAAAATACCGACTCCTGGCGGACAACATAATCGATGTCATCCTTGTCATCGATGTGGACCGATTCGTTATCCGCTATATCAGTCCTTCCGCTGAATCCGTTTTTGGTTATACCCCTGCTGCTGAATCTGTCTTCGGCTATACCCAGGAGGAGCTTGCGAATCTCAATGCCTTTGATTTTTTAACCCCTCCTTCCGCAAATCACATGATGGCCGTGTTTAAACAGGAAATGGAAAAGGAAAAATCCGGAAAAGCGGAAGTGCAGCGGCTGGAATTGGAAATTCTGCACAAAGAAGGTTCAACTACCTGGATCGGGGTCTCAGCGCGTTTCCTCCGGGACAATAGCAGAAAGGTAAAAAGTATTCTCTGCGTTGTCCAGGATATTACAAAACGTAAAAAGGCAGAGGAGGCACTACGGAAGTCAGAAGAACAATACCGGCTCCTGGCGGAAAACGTAAAAGATATCATCGCTGTTGTCGATCTGGACCGATTCGTTTTCAGCTATATCAGTCCTTCTGCTGAAGCCGTTTTTGGCTATACTCAGGAGGAGCTTGCGAATATCAACGCATTTAATCTTTTAACGCCGCACTCTGCTGATCTCATGATGACGGTACTTAACCAGGAAGTTGAAAAGAATAAATTTGGAAAAGCCGAAGCTCAGTGGCTGGAGCTGCAAGTTCTGTGCAAAGACAATTCAACTGCCTGGATGGAGGTTTCGGCGTGTTTTCTCCGGGACAATAAAAACCAGATAACAGGTGTTCTCTGCGTCATCCGTGATATTTCAAAACGTAGAGAGGCAGAGGAGGCGTTACGGAAAAGCGAGGACAGATACCGTCATCTGGTGGAAAAAATGAGCGACGGCCTGGCGGTTCAGAATGAGAACGGACAGCTTGTTTTTGTCAACAACAGATTCTGCGAAATAGTGGGGTATCGACACGATGCTCTAATTGGAAAACCCATCGTTGATTTTCTGGATGACCGCAACAGGCAAATTGTGAAGGACCAGATGTCAAATCGCCGACAAGGCGCTCCTGCCGAATCCTATGAGATTGAATTGCTCAGAAAAGATGGCAGTAAAATTTCAGTAAACCTTTCTCCACGGGATGTGTGTGATTCAGAAGGAAAATATAAGGGCAGTTTTGCAGTATTTACGGATATCACCCTGTACAAAGAAGCAAAGGAGATACTTTATCAGGCAAAGGATGAACTGGAAAAAAAAATCAGGCAGCGAACCGATGAGCTTGAGGAAAGAAATATCGCCTTAAAAGTCTTATTGAGTCAACGTGATCGAGATAAGAAAAAACTCGAAGAAACCATCATGTCGAACATTAAAACGCTGATCGAACCCAATTTAACCCGATTAAAAAACAGCAGGACAGACAGGAGGCAAAAAGCCACAATCAAGATCCTGGAATCCAATTTAAATGAAATCATCTCCCCTTTTTTGAACCGCCGGTCATTGACTTATCTGAAGCTTACCCCGACAGAAATTCAGGTGGCAAACTTCTTAAAGCACGGTGCAACCACAAAAGAGATCGCCAAATCGCTGGATCTTTCCCAACGAACCATCGACACACACCGCTTCAACATCAGAAAAAAAATCGGAATCAAGGGAAAACGCATCAACCTCAGAACCTATCTGTCGTCCCTCTAAAAATACTTAAATCATATAAGTATTTCATACTAAAATTTTCAGTATTTACAATTTTGAAATATAGTTTTAAAAGTATAAAAAACCACGAGGTCGTCATATAAGCGATTATTCCAAAGGAGCAGCCGATGAAACAAAAAGTGAATACCTCCAAACTTGCTTACAGCAGACCGCTGGAAACCAACTGGAAAAAACGATTGTTACGCCAGCTGGAGGCGGTCAACAAAGAATTATGGCTGATCCTGTCCCTGTTTGTCCTTGTCGGGATCATGAATTACCTGGTTGTCGGTCACCGGATCATGCTGGGGCTATATACCCTGCCAACCATTATTTCAGCTTATCTATACGGGCGCCGTCACGCCACACTTACCGCTTTTGCCAGCATCCTGCTTGTAAGCATTGTCGTCTATAACAATCCCCAATTGTTTACCGAAAAAGTAGAAATGGGCTCAGTGGGGGGCCGCTGGTACGATATTCTCTCCTGGGGTCTGATTCTGCTGATTACCGCTTATGCCATGGGAACCCTCTATGAAAAAGTGGAGGCCAGAATCAATGAACTCCGGGGAACCTATCGCGGCCTGATTGTTATTCTGAGACATTTTATTTCCAAAGACAAATACACGGAAAACCACTGCTATCGCGTCTCAATATATGCAACAAAAATCGCCGGCTATCTCGGACTTTCCTCTCAAAAAATTGAAGACATCCGGTCCGCGGCACTGCTGCATGACCTCGGCAAACTCGACATCAGCCGGGAACTTCTGCACAAAGCGTCTCAGCTTACCAGCCCCGAATACGAAGACATGAAAAAACACGTTGGCAGGGGGGTGGAAATGCTGGAAACGGCGGACACACCGCTCAATCGTATTCTTCCGATTATTCTGAGTCACCATGAAAAACATGACGGAACCGGCTATTATCAAGAAAGTGGCAATGAGATCCCAATTGAGGCAAAGGTTATTTCCGTTGCCGATGTATATGATGCCCTTACAAGCGACCGGCCCTACCGCAAAGCGATGCCTCCGTACGAGGCAAGAGATCAGATCATCAAAGGATCAGGGACTCAATTTGACCCCAGGGTTGTTAAAGCCTTTTTGAAAGTTTTTGAAAGAGGTGAAATGGATGTGCCTCAGGTGATCATTTAACGGCAATCCTGTGCCGGACAAACCTCTCCATGAGGATCAGGCATCCACTCATGCCAGTGCGAAGCCTGCCGAAATGATGGCGGATTTAATCTTTTCAATGGAAGCGGGGTTGCTTGTTTCGAATTCCACGAATCTGCCGCCGGTATCAACAAAAACATCCGATGTCCCTTCAATGCCCTCCACCGCCTTTCTCACACTGCCTGCACAGCTCATGCAAGTCATTCCCTTCACATTGATCCGTATTACACGGTTCGATGCCGATCTGTTTCTTTTTGGCTTCATCACGATTCGGGTTTTAAAATAATACCAGCCGAGCATGAACGTAAGCACCGCGGTGCCGGCTATTTTGAGCCAATCCGGAATCACTTCATACTGATGCATCATGATAATTTTCTGGTAACCGTATCTGGCCGTTACAACATTCAGAAAATAACCAAGAGTCAGGCTGACAATCCCGATGGCTGACAGGTAAACCACCGCTGATCGTTTGCCAAGTGTTTTGACAACCGTTGATATGGTTACCGCATTGGTTGCCGGTCCGGTTAACAGAAAAACAAGCGCGGCACCGGGGGATATTCCTTTCATGATCAAAGAAGCGGCAATCGGCGTGGATGCGGTGGCGCAGACATACATGGGAATTCCGACAACAAGCATCGCCAAAAGGGACAAAAAGGGATAATCCAGGTATCTCTCAAAAAAACCCTCTGGAATGACTGCGGAAATAATCCCGGCAATGATTATTCCCACAACCAGTGTGTTTGCTATGGAGCCCAGAAGTTCATATTCCAGATACGGAAAAAAAGCTTTCAACCTGTCCATTGCCGTTCCGGAATTGCTGTTATTCATGGGCAATTCTTTTGAATCAGAACTGTTTTTTCCTGCAAGCATATTGACCGCAATCCCTGCGACAAGAGCGGTCAAAAGAGATGCGGCAATTCGGAACAGACCGAACACCCATCCCAGAAGTGAATACGTGACCAGAAAACTGTCGACACCGACTTCCGGGGTTGAAATAAGAAAAGATACGGTTGCTCCTTTTGAAGCGCCGTTTTTCCTTAAAGATGCGGCAACTGGAACAACGCCGCAGGAGCAGAGAGGCAACGGAATGCCGAAAAAGGTTGACTTCAAAACCGAACCAAAGGAATTTTTTCCAAGATGTCTGCGCACAACGGATTCCGGGAAAAGTATATGCAGAAGACCCGCAACGATAAACCCGAATAAAAGATAAACCGATATTTCATTATAAAAAAACAAAATTTCTTTTACTGTATCGATCAGTATGTTCATGAATTTTTCCTGAATCAAACCCCATCATGGGATTTGAAATGCCGTTTAATCATATAGGTGCGCCAGCCCGATCTTCAACAGGTCGGTTACATGGGTGTCAACAAGAGAATAATACAAAATCTGCCCATCCCTTCTCTTTTTTACGAGAGAAAGGTCTTTCAGGCGCCTTAACTGATGTGATATGGCCGACTCCGTCAGGCCGGTAAACGCGGCAAGATCGCATACACACATTTCATTTTCTGAAAGAGCGAGCAGCAGTCTGAGCCGTGTCGGATCACCAAGCATTTTGTAGGTCGATGCCATGCGCTCCAGATCAGGTTCAGGAATTTCTGTTGCCTTTGCATGAGAAACCTTGTCCAGATGAACGATGCGAACACCGCATGCCTCCATAACGGTCGTGCTCCGAACCCTCTTTGTATCTGTCATTGATCGCCCCTTGTTATTTAATATTTGATCATATGTTCATATATAGCTTTTTATAAGGGTTGTCAATACCGGATTTTCATTTCAATATGATTTTATGGAAAGGGGACTGTCAATCTTCTGAAATCACATCGGCGATTGCATTGGTGAGACGTTCGAGTTCCTGATCCGAAATGATGTAAGGCGGCATCACATAGATCAGCTTCCCAAAAGGCCTGATCCAGACCCCCCTCTCAACAAACTTTTTTTGAATTTCAACCATATTGACAGGCTGAGACATCTCAACGACACCGATCGCGCCCAGAACCCGGACATCGCTCACTCCGGGCATTGACCGGCAGGGGGACAGGCCTTGTACAAGCTGTTTTTCGATTCTGTCAATCCGGTCCTGCCAGGACATGCCCAGAAGCAACCCGATGCTGGCAGAGGCCACAGAACAGGCCAGGGGGTTCCCCATAAATGTTGGGCCATGCATGAAATTCCCTGCCCTTCCGGAAGATATCCCGTTGCTGACTTTTTCTGTGGTCAAAGCAGCGGCCAGTGTCATGTAGCCGCCTGTCAGAGCTTTTCCCAGGCACATGATATCCGGGGCAATGCCGGCATGTTCACAGGCGAACATTTTCCCGGTTCTTCCAAAACCGGTTGCGATTTCATCCAGAATCAGAAGAACATTGTATTCATCACACAATTCCCGAACTTTTTTCAGATATTCCGGAGAATAAAATCGCATTCCCCCTGCGCCCTGAACAATCGGCTCCAGGATTACAGCCGCTGTTTTTTCATGATGGTCGCGAAGGAGGCTTTTAAAATCATGGATATCGGTTTCATCCCAGGGATCATCAAACCCGATTTCCGGGGCATCGGCAAAATAATGCCGCGTCAAAATGCCCCTGAACATCTCATGCATTCCGGTTACAGGATCGCAAACCGCCATCGCTCCGAAGGTGTCGCCATGATATCCGAAGCGAATTGTCAGAAGTCTGTTTTTTTGAGGGCATCCTTTTGAAAACCAATACTGAAGAGACATTTTGATGGCAACCTCAACTGCCACCGATCCGGAGTCACAGAAAAAAATCTTCTGCAGGGGTTCCGGAACCAGCCCAATCAGAAGTGACGCAAGCTCAATTGCCGGCCTGTGGGTAATTCCTCCGAACATGACATGGGCCATCTTTTCCATCTGCCTTGAAACGGCAGCATTCAGAACAGGATGATTATACCCGTGAATCGCGGCCCACCAGGAAGACATACCGTCGATCAGTTCCTTTCCGTTTTGAAGAACAAGACGAACACCCGACGCGGATGCAACAGGATATACCGGAAGCGGGTCGAACATGGAGGTATAGGGATGCCACATATGCTTCCGGTCAAACGCAAGAAGATCTTTTTCCAGATCAAAATTCATTGCCATGCCTCTCAGACCGTTCCTTTCAGCTTCAACAATCCGTCAAAAATCATATCAACCTGTTCTTCAGGACCTGAAAAATCATCCATCCTGTTTATGATGCCTGCAACCTGAATTCCGGAAAACCGGTGAACCGCCTCCATGTTTTCGGAAATCACTTCTGCTGAATCGGTTATATCACCCGCATTCATGAATACAATTCCTGTTGGCATCATGCCTCTTTTTCTGAGGGCTTCAATGGAAAGAAGGGTATGGTTAATGGTGCCGAGGCCGCTTCTTGCAGCGAGAACAATCTTTGCTCCTGACAGTTTGATCATGTCGATAACAAGAAAACTGTTCGTAACCGGGACAAGGAGCCCTCCTGCAGCCTCCATGATCACGGGACAAAAGCCGCGGCTTTTTTCCTCCAGCACCTTCATAACCTGTAGCGGGTCAGCATAGCTTCCCATATCCCGACATGCAAACCAGGGGGCTTTCGGATTGTTGCAGCAGTAGACAACCGATTCCGCAGGATCTCTTTCCTTCAACTGATCGATGTTGGAATAAATGAATTTCGCGTCGCTCGTTTCATCACGCGGATCATTGCATCCTGTCTGAAATGGCTTGAGATAAAAAGGGGTGTACCCGTTTCGATAAAAATAGCGCATCAGCAGAAGCGACAGCACGGTTTTTCCGACGCCGGTATCTGTTCCCGCGATAAAAAAATTATCCATTTTCAATCCTCTTTATTTCGCTTGTCAAAGCCTCGACAAAATATGCCGCATCCTTTTCCGTATGCATCGCGGTCAGGCTGATCCGAAGAAGCGCGCTTCCCCTGGGTACGGTTGGATACCGTGCTGGAAAGACAAAAATATCTTTCTGGTAAAGTTTTTCAGCGAGCATAACCGCCGTGTTTTCATCCCCGATTTCCACCCCCAGAATATGGGCGTCTCCTTTTACCCTGAACCCGTTTTCAAGCAACCTCTTCCTCATAAAAATACTGATCGTTGCAAGCCTTTCCCTGTGCTCACCACTTCGGGAAACCAGCTCCAGAAGATCAACGGCAGAGGCGGCATGTGAAGGGGGCAGCGCGGTTGAATAGATTACCGGGGATGAAAAATTGAGAAGAAATTCCTTGAAACTCCTGGGAAGAAGCACAAAGGCTCCAAAGAACCCGAACGCTTTGCCGAAGGTTCCAATGGCGACATCCGCCGCTTTTCGTGCAATTCCGCAGCCGTTTTTTCCCAGGGCGCCGAACGCATGGGCCTCGTCCACAATGCTCAGAAATCCGTACTTCTCTTTTAATCCAGCCAGATCCGTAACATTCAGCAAATCTCCATCCATGCTGAAAAGAGATTCCGTGATTACGGCAACCGGACGGTTCTTCCCGGTCTGCAGCCTTTTTTCAAGGTGGGACAGGGAGCTGTGATTGTAGCCCCTGTAATCCGCCTTGCTGAGTTGAATGCCCTTTACACTGCTTGCATGGATGTGCTTGTCAAAGAGCAACCGATCGCCGGGCTCGAAAAAAGCGGAAATAACCCCGATATTCGCCTGATATCCGCTTTGAAAAAACAGGGCATCTTCATACCCGAAGTGTTGAGCATACCTCTCTTCCGCCTGCCGGATCGCTGAATGATTTCCGGATACAAGCCTGGACGATCCGGATGACGTCCCGTACTTCCGAAAGTTATCGGCGACTTTATTGGAAAATTCAGTTGAGGTGCTCAATCCGAGATAATCGTTGGACGAAAAATTCAGGAGTTTTCTTTTCCCGGCAACAATATACCGGCCATCCCTGCTTTCGATTTCCAGAGGGTTGCGATACAATCCATCCTGTTTCTGAATATCAAGCCTTTTTAAGAACCGTTTTTCAAACATGAAAAAACCTTCCGATAATGGTTTTCGAGGCGTCTCTTTTTAAATTTTTGATCATAGGGAATGGTTGCAAACAGGAATTCTCCGGCAATAAGCGTTTTCCCTTCTGAGACAGCATCCAGTGCATATAAAAACCCGCTGATGCTGCGGCTCAGAAGTTTTCCGGAAAGAAGAAGGTTGCTGTTCGGAACAAATTTGTCCTGTATGCTGCATGTACGGATGCTCAGCAAAAAGGCATGACAGGAAAAGCCGGTAATAAAACGAAGATGCATGGCTCCGAGCTGCGCCAGCGACTCAATACCGAGATACCGGTGATCGCCGGAAAGAAACAGAGTGCCCTCGATGCTGTTTTGCCCGATTCCGGAAATGGAATCAAGCAGAAGAAAGCGGTCAAGGCCCGTATGGATAGTCAATGTCTCCATTTTCGAATCACAAGTGCGCTGTTCTGGCCCCCAAAACCAAAACTCTGAACGACCGCCGCGTCCGCTTCGGCCTCGATACTTCCGGCAACAAGGTTAATCCCTGCATGACAAGGTTTTTCAAGATTTCTGATCGCCGGAATAAGACCGCCTCTCATGCAAAAAAGCGTAATTGCCGTTTCAACGGCACCACAGGCAGCCGCGAGATGGCCGATCCAGGATTTCAGGGAGATCACCGGAGGCCGGCTGCCTTGAAAGATTCGATATATCAGGTTTGCTTCCATCTCATCGTTTAACAGCGTCCCGGTTCCGTGTGAGCAAACCAGATTAATCTTCTCCGGAGGGACATCCGCCTCATCCAGGGCACTTCGGACCGCTTTCTCTCCCTCTTTTCCTTCCGGATCGGGTGCTGTCATAGTATACCCGTCCATGGTGCATCCAAATCCGCATATCTCGCCGTAAATTTGAGCGTTGCGTTTCTCTGCATGGGAAAGTTCTTCCAGAAGGAAAAACGCGCCTCCTTCACCGGGAACAAACCCAGACCTTTTGAGATCAAAAGGGGCATAGGCTTTTCCCGGCTCCTCTGTCCCGACATGAAGGGCCTGTGCTTTCCGGTAGGCGAGAATACCTCCTGTGCTCAATCGGGAGTCTCCGCCGCCGGCCAGCGCCATATCCAGGTATCCGTCCTTTATCTTCCGGAAAGCCTCTCCCAATGCCTGGAGAGAAGCACTGCATGCGGTGGTTATCGTCGCATTTTCGCCATGAATACCAAATAGTTCTGAAATAACCGAAGCAGCGGTATTGGGGAGGAAACGAAGCATCCAGAGTGCCTGGAAACGCTTTGAATCGATCTCTCCAAAACGGTCTGCAAAACATTCTCCGCCGATATCAAGATTCGGGCCGGTTCCGGCAAACAGACCGGATTGGGAAAACCTCCCTCGCTCCCGGTCCTCCTTTTTTAACGCCAGTGCTGCCGCGGCCACCGAAAAACCAGCGCCCCGATTCAGATACCGCGCGTTTTTCAAGCGGCCTGTAAACGCTTTCAAGTTAAAATCCCGAACCGGGCAAACCAGAATCTCGTCATCAAAACCGGACCGCGTGAAGCCGGCCTTGCCCTCTTTCAGGCTATCCATGATTTCAGATTCTGTATTTCCGAGAGAAGATACAATACCGACGGATGTGATGACAACTTTTCTGCCCACTATATCTCCATGTAAATCTCTTTTACCGCTTTTTTCTCAATACAGGAAGGAGTCTCATCCGGATAACCAGTTGTAATAAAACATTTTACAGATATATCGGGAAGCCCGATAATCGCTTCCATATCATCCATAAACACCAGGGGCGCTGTCAGGATGCAGGATCCGAGACCGATGGATTCCCCCTTTAAAATGAATCCTTTCAGCGCAAGGCCGATTGAGATATCCAGGTCTGTCTCTCCCCGAAGATCTTCCTTCAGAAGACCGGCATCCAGAAGTGTTTTTGAAAAACCGGAACCACCCTTGATCACTCCCACGGCAAACAGAACCGGAGCGTAAAACATGAACGCTGAATACCGCTTGTAAGCATTGACAAGATTCAGAAGCCGCTTGCCGTTTTTCAGCGCTTTCGCGCGTACAAGAAGTTTTTCACTGCCCGACGTGAAACGCTGCTGAAGAAGATTCTTCACATTCCCGGATTGTATTCGAATAAAACGAACCGGCTGAATGTTGGAAGGAGAAGGCGCCATTCCCGCGCACGCAATCATCTGACAGATCAGCTCTTCCGGCGGAATTTCCGGAGTGTATTTTCGTATACTTCTTCTCTTTGCAACAAGCTGATCAAATGAATTCATATCGTTTACTTCCCGTAATGGACATAGCTCACCAGATCCTTCACTTTCAGGACAGGTCCTCCACCGAGTTCTCCCCGGATCTCTCTGATTCTGGAGTGCTCCAAAAACGGATATTTTCTTGCAAGATAAGACAACTCATCCTGGCCGGCCTCGTTTGCCTCATCCAGATAGAGTCGTAATTTTCTCAAAAAAAGATCGTCATCGATGATCTCTTTTTTAAAAACCGTGTTCAGTGAAACCGCGAGTTCCAGAAGATCAATGGATTCCGCCCCCAGCTCCCTGATTAAATAGGTTTCCGGCGAAATTTGATCTTCCTCGACATCCAGAATCTCCATAATGACATTTTTAATTTCATGAAAAGCATCCATAGTGATAATCCGATAACATCTTTCTCAGGCTTTTGCCCATTGAAATTTCGATTGCGTTAAAGGCCGCTGCTCTTTCAGACAGAAAAAAAAGGATGTGTGCCGCTGCTTCTTTCACCGACAGCACCTCCGTTTCTTTCCGTGAAAAACGCTCCCCCCGGTCCTGCAAATAGCGCCTGCCGCGTCCGGCATCAACATACCCGAGGCGCAGCGATACGGTTGTTATCCCCCGGCTCTCCATCTCGAGGCCCAGATTCCGGTAAAGCGCTTCTGATGCGAGCTTGGATGCGGCGTAAAACCCCTGTCCTGCATTCGGTTTTCCGGCAGCCGCGGATGAGACAAAAACGATGCGCCCCTTTTTCTGCCGAAGCATTACCCTTCCCGCCATTTTGATCACCCGGGCGCGAGCGGATATATTTTCTGAAAAATATTGTTCTACATCACCACTGCCCGCGGAGCTGACAAGGCCCTCAAAATCACCCTGAGCGAGATCAACCATATAGTCAAGATCCTGATTCAGATCCTCAAACAGGGAAACCACGGAATCCGGCATGCCAAGATCGAAACAGGCAGTGCGGTAGCTTCCTTCAAATTTTCCAAGCCGGTCTGTTATTCGCTTCAACCCTTTCGTGTTCCGGTACGTCAAGAAAGGGAAAAGCTCTTCCCGGATCATCCGTTCCGCAAGCGCGAGACCCAGGTCTGAGCTTCCTCCCAGTATAAGAATGCGGCGGCCTGAAAAAGAAAGCCTCATATCAACAATTTTCCTTTTGCAACCAGTTTTTTCCCATCGTAAAGCTCACACAAGGCCTGACGCCCATCTACCGTCACTGAAAAAGGAAATTGCCCTGGAGGGACAAAGTCATGAAATCGGAACCTTTCGATTCCAATCTTTCCGGAAAAAATACCTTCCTGCTGCAGAACATCCAAAAACGCATGGAGAATAACAGAACCGGGAACAACCGGCCTTCCGGGGAAATGGCTCTGGTAGATCCTGTCTTCAGGATCAAAAAAGAAAACGCCGCTTACCTGTTTTACATGATTTTCTGTTTTCTTTTTCAATTGCATCATCTCTCGGTATCCCGATACGACAAATAATGGTTCCATTATATCCGGGTTGTCTTTAAACGATCCCATACCTTATCGTGTTTGTCATAATAATTTTCCGATTCATGTTTTAACTCAACGGTCAAGTGGCCTCTGAGTGAAGTCTATTGAGGTTATTTGGAAAGCGTTCTTCATGAAGTGTAGCGTCAAATTTGAAATTGTCTGAGGGAGCTTGCGACCGAGTTTTTCAAATTTAGCGGAACAAATGATAGAACGCTCCAAATACCGCAATCAACGAACGAGGAGGCGCTTGATCACCTTTCAGTAGGCATATGTCTATGAGAGGCTATAAAGGAACCAGCCCCAGACTCTCAATCATCTCCATATCGGTCTCAATATTTCTTCCCCTAGTGGTGAGATAATTCCCTGTCATCAAACCGTTTGCGCCTGCTGTAAAGATCCACGACTGGAGATCTTTCAAGGTGACCTCCCGGCCGCCGCAGATGGTTATATCTTTTTCCGGGTTAATCATTCTGAAAATCGCTATGGACTTCAGGGCATCCAGGGGTCTCATTACAGACCGGTTTTCAAGTTTCGTTCCCGGTATGGGATTGAGAAAATTTAACGGTATGGAATCAACTTCAAGCTCTTTCAGGGTAAAGGCGAGTTCTACCCGCTGCGCCCAGCTTTCCCCGAGTCCCAGTATCCCGCCGGAGCAGACCCGAAGTCCGGAAAACGCCGCCTGCTTAAGCGTGAAGATATCCTCGTCATACTCGTGGGTCGTACAGATGTTGTGGAAATAGCTAGCGGCGGTCTCAAGATTATGGTGGTAATTGGTTATGCCGCTCTGCTTCAGCTGGATTGCCACATCCCCGTTCAATGCTCCCAGCGATGCGCAAACGGTCAAATCGGTCTCTTTCCGGATCTGCTCTACGGCCCGGCAGACCCTTTCAATATCTTCTCCGGAAAGCATATGACCGCTTGTAACCATTGAATAGTTTGTTGCACCGGACTCCTGAGCCAGAAGCGCGCGCTGTAAGAGTGTTTTTTCATCCAGAAGAGGATAAACCTCCACTCCGGTTTTGTGATATGCGGACTGGGCGCAAAAAGCGCAATCCTGTGAGCATCGCCCGGATTTTGCATTGACAATGACACAGGTAAAGACATCATCCTGCTTGAAATTGCGCCTGATTTTATCGGCGCAGGCCAAAAGATCAAAGATTCTCTCCCCCTGCAGATCCGTCAACCAGGATGCCTCCTGGTGCGTAATCGAACTTCTTGTCCTGTTGATCAACTCTTGTGCGATGCTGCAAAGTTCCGGGTCTATCATGATGCAAAACGCCTTTTCATTATAACAATTGTTTTAATTTTTTTTCTGTGGTTAACCATGTATCAGGGAAACCAGGTAGCTCTTAACCAGAAACCCGAAGTTTTGTCAACCTGCAATAGATATATGGGTTTACAATAAATGGCGAAATCGATTACAACCAGAGATAATCTTTTAATTTATTTAAAAAAAAATAAATCGGCCTGGATCTCGGGAGAAACCCTGAGCCGCCGTCTGAATGTCAGCCGGGCGGCTGTCAACAAACACATCAAAAAACTTCGGCAGGAAGGATATCCCATTGAATCCTCAACCAAAAAGGGCTATTTTCTCAAAACCGTTGACGATCTGCTGCTGGCAGATGAAATCCAGGCAGGACTGGATACCCGGATTTTCGGAAAAACCGATATTCTGGTTTTAAAAGAAACCGATTCAACCAATCTTCAGGCTAAAAACCTTGCGGCTGAGGGAGCGCCGGAAGGTACGCTGGTTGTCGCGGAAAACCAGCATGCCGGCAGGGGCCGCAAAGGAAGAACATGGTTTTCGCCCCCGGGCCTCGGGATCTATTCGTCGCTGATACTTCGGCCTGCCATATCCCCTGCCGAAGCACCGGGAATCACCCTGATGACCGCGGTTGCGGCCGTTGAAGCCGTCATCGCCCTGACCGGGATCCCGGCACGAATCAAATGGCCCAACGATATCATGGTAAAAAACCGAAAACTTGCGGGGATATTAACGGAAATCAGTACGGAAATGGATTCAGTCGATTTCATCATTGTGGGTTTTGGAATGAACGTGAACACTCCGGCAGATGGCTTCCCTTCCGATATAAAAGAGATTGCAACCTCTGTCTATGCGGAAACCGGAAAACGTTTTCCACGCGTCACAATGCTTCAGGCTTTTCTGAAAAAGTTTGAAGTCCATTATGAAACGTTTAAAAAAGAAGGCTTTTCCGGTGTCAGAACAAAATGGAAAGCCTTGACCGAAATCATCGGGAAGAAGGTTATGGTTAGAAAAGTCGCCGGAGAGATCTCCGGAAAGGTTGTGGATGTGGATTATGAAGGCGTTCTGATACTGCAGGACAAAAACGGAGAAACCCACAGAATCTTTTCCGGTGATTTATTGTTTTAATAAAGCCCTTTTGCATGAGTTTACACAATATAAAACAAAATTATACATGAAGCGATGTGTTAACAATTCGAATCTAACCAATTAAATAAATTATAGATCGAACATAGGTCAAGAGCCTCCTCGTTCGTTGATTTCGACATTTGGGGCGTTCTATCATTTGCTCCGCTAAATTTGAAAAACTCGGTCGCAAGCTCCCTCAAACAGTTTTAAATTTGACGCTTCGCTTCATGAAGAACGTTTCTCAAATGACCCCAATAGACTTCACTCAGAGGCGACTTGATCTCTGAAAGAACGCATGAATCGGAAAATTACTATGACAAACACTATATACTCCGGGGAATTTCTATCAGAATTCGACACGGATAGCTGAATGGATGATTTTTTTATATCGTGTATTGTTTGAATGCATTAGGGGTCGTTAGAAAAAACAGACTATCGGCATGGGCTTTCATATTTAGTAAACCATTTCCCTTCATTCAAACAATTAGTTATTGAACCAGATCCTGTTTTTTCTTATCGAGCCCTTTTGCATGAGTTTACACGATATAAAACAAAATTATCCATGAAGCGATGTGTTAACAATTCGAATTTAACCAATTAAATAAATTATAGATCGAACATAGGCCAAGAGCCTCCTCGTTCATCGAATTACAAAATGCTGGACAGGGCCGATTGAATCTCCGGAAACTGGAATTGGAAACCGGATGCGCGGAGTTTTTCCGGAACCGACCGCTGGCTGTCCAGCAGCGCTTCTCCAAGCTCTCCCATAATTGTCTTGATGACAAACGCGGGAGTCTTAAAAAAAGACGGCCTTTTCAGGGCACTTCCCAGGGCTCCTGCGAATTCTTCATACCTGATCGATCCCGGGGAACAGAAATTTACCGGACCATCAATCTCAGGCTTTTCCAGAAGAAACAGAATCGCGGAGAAAAGGTCATCAATGTGAATCCATGGAAACCAGTGTTTCCCATCCCCAAGCGGCCCCCCGACAAAAAATCGGAATGCCGGTATCATCTTTTCCAGTGCCCCCCCATCTTTTCCCAGAACCACTCCCAACCGCGCTGCAATTACCCGGATTCCTTTTTCCTTTGCCTTGAAAGCCTCCTTTTCCCAGTCCACACAAACCGTTGACAAAAATCCCTTTCCGGACGTTGTGTCTTCCGTAAGAATTTCATCTCCCCGGTTACCATAATATCCTGCGGCAGAAGCGGAAAAAAACACGATTTCTTTTCGCTCCGGAAAAGCGCTTACAAGATTTCTTGTTGTCAGAATGCGGCTGTCATAGATCTGCTTCTTATAAGATCGGGTCCAGCGCTTGAAGATATTCCTTCCCGCAAGATTGATAACGAGATCGACCTGTTGAAGCGCGTCCTGCCATTCCCCCTGCCGGGTGGTGTCCGCCTGGATATATGTAAAATTTTCCCGGTCGCTCAATGAATGAGCAGCGGATGTCCCGGTTGCCGAAACCTCAGCGCCTTTTTCAAGAAAATGGCGGGAAAGAGCGGTTCCCACAAAACCGGATCCCCCGGTGATCAATATCTTCATGTCTTGTTGCCCCCGCAATTGAATGATAACGGTTTTTAAAGATCTTTCAACAATTGGTTAAAATCCGCTTCCGATAAAATGTTTTCCTCCACGGCGATCTCTTTTACGGTCCTGCCGGTTTCATGAGCCTGTTTAGCGATCTGAGAGGCCCGGTCATATCCCAGATCCGGGACCAGATAGGTGGCAAGGGCAAGGCTTTTGTCAACATTTTCAGAACAGGTTCGCTCGTCAGCCGTTAAACCCTGAATGCACTTTTGGGCAAAAACCGTTGCAGCGGAAGAGAGCAGTTGAATGGACTGCAACAGATTGTGCGCGATAACCGGCAGCATGGCGTTCAGTTCAAAATTCCCTCCCTGGCCTCCGAGCATGATGGTTGTATCGTTTCCCATCACCTGCGCTGCAACTTGAACAACGGCTTCGGGTATAACCGGATTGATTTTTCCAGGCATGATGGAAGACCCGGGCTGAAGAGAGGGAAGCAGGATCTCCCCCAGTCCGCATCTTGGACCGGATCCCAGCCACCGTATATCGTTTGCTATTTTGACCATACTCACCGCAAGGGTTTTCAGGGCGCCGCTGAAAAAAACCACGGCGTCTCTGGCACCCTGAGCTTCAAAATGGTTTTCCGCTTCCCGGAACCTGATTCCAGTCTGATCCGAGATATAGCCGATGACATTTCCGGCAAACTCCGGATGTGCATTCAAACCGGTACCGACTGCTGTACCCCCCAAAGCCAGTTCTTCAAGGTCTCGCGATGCAGACTCAATTCTTTTGATTCCAAGATCCACCTGCCGGCAATATCCCGAAAACTCCTGTCCCAGCGACATTGGAACCGCATCCTGGAGATGGGTCCGTCCGATTTTTTTTACCTTCGAAAATTGAGAGGCTTTATCGTTGAGCGCAAGTTGAAGAAGCGCGAGAGATGGCAGCAGATCATTCTGGATCATTTGCCGCGCTGAAATGTGAATGACCGATGGAATCACATCATTGCTTGACTGCCCCAGATTGACATGATCATTGGGATGAACAGGACTTTTCCCGCCCTTTTTGCCTGTAAGGGTCTCGTTCGCCCTGGAGGCAATGACCTCATTCATGTTCATATTCGTGGATGTGCCGGAACCAGTTTGAAAAACATCCACGACAAACTGGTCGTCAAATCGTCCTTCCATGACCTCCTGCGCGGCATCGGCGATGGCTCCGGCGATCTTCTCCTCCAGCAGTCCCAGACGTTGATTTACCCGCGATGCGCCTTTTTTGACAAGGGCAAGTGCCCGTATCATTGGAATCGGCATGTTCAGCCCGCTTATGGGGAAATTGTCTACCGCCCGCTGCGTGCCTGCTCCGAAATACGCATCTTCCGGAACTTCAACGGTCCCAAGCGCATCTTTCTCTTCTCTGAATCTTTTCTTTCCCATGATGCTCCTCGTTCAATTTCATCAAAGGCGATCTCAAAAATGCCGTATCTCTTAATATCGATAAGCTGACTTAGCGCCTTTGCGATTCTGCGCGAGAACCTTTTTCAGACTCCCGCAGGGATAGTATACTGTCTTTGCGCTTGCGCGGCATGTTGAATAAATGTGAAGCCATTGGCTAAGATAAGTACAAACACCGGAAATGGAAAAGGCTGCCCAAGGCATTTTTTTCTATACCTTTTCAGTTCGAACCATACTCAAAATGATACAATGTGTCAAGCGGGCGGCAGATGGGCAGTAGACGGTTTTATGCTGTTTCTTTATTTTGTTCCTCAAATTGCAATGCATTGGTACAGGTTTTGCTGTACTTAATG
>JAWOIJ010000041.1:0-6721 GCA_046484745.1 Desulfobacterales bacterium
TACGAAGCAAAAACCAGCCTGCTCATCGAGAAAAGCGACCAACAACCGGTTTTGGTAAATGATTATTGGAAGGAATGGGATCCGGAGTTTCTCGAAACACAGTTTCAGATCATTAAAAGCTATGCGGTCGCAAAGCGTGTTGTGGAAATTCTTTCTTTAGACACCACCTATTATTCCGATTTTCATCGTGAAAAAAAGTCCATTCCGGTTGTTGGCAGCCTGATAAACTGGTTTTCAGATCTTGTCACGCTGGCGATGAAAGTCACCGGTATCGAGCAGCAGGATTTAAGCGAATCGGAAAATCGTGAAAAAGATGTAAAACAGTCACCGGCTGACGAAATTGCACAGATTATCAGTGATTCCATTTCCGTAATACCGGTAAAAAAGAGCCGGGTTGTTGAGGTCAGCTATCTTTCTGAAAACCCGGTTCTGGCGAAGCTGATTGTGAATACGGTTGCAAAAGCTTATATTGAAGAGCTCTTGGAGATGAAGATGCGGGCCTCCGGATATGCGTTGTCCTGGCTGACAAAGAAGGCGGAAGAGGAAAGAGAAAAGCTTGATCAATCCGAAAAAGCATTACAGGAGTATGTCAGAGAAAAAGATATTGTTACAATCGAAGACCGGGTCGCGATAATACCCCAGAAAATGGCTGAGCTCAGTACACAATTGACCAAGGCGCAAACCCGAAGGAAGGAGCTCGAGATTCTTTATGAAAAAATTTTGAGCGTGCCGAAATCCGAAGCGGAAACCATACCGGTTATTTCTTCCAGCGCGACGTTTCAGTCAATCCAGGAGCAGATACTGAAGTCGGAGCAGAACATAGCGGAATTGTCAAAAAAATACGGGAAGAAACATCCGGTTATGAAACGAGCCCGGGGTGAGCTTACGGGCTTGAACCAGTCAAAAGATCAGGAGATAACCCGGATAATCAAATCGATCTTGAATGATTATGAGCTGGCCAAATCCAATGAAGAAGATCTGAATGATTTTCTTGAAAGAATCAAGCAGGAAGCGGTTGATCTGAACGAGAAATTTGTTCAGTACGGCATTATGAAGCGAGAGGTTGATACCAATCGTCACCTTTACACTGCGTTGATTACGAAGATCAAAGAACAGCGAATTACGGAACAGATCCAGACGATAAATATATGGGTTATTGATGTTGCCGAAACACCGAAATCTCCAGCCAAACCCAGGAAAAGGGTCAATATCCTTCTGGGGCTTGTTCTTGGGTGCTTCGGCGGTATCGGGCTCGCTTTTTTTATCGAGTACCTTGACAATACCATTAAATCTCCTGAGGATGCCGAAGAAAGTCTGAAAATTTCCGTTCTTGGAATTATACCGTTTTTAAAAGATAAAACAAAGAATATTGAGAAGGTGTTTTCAGATGAACCTTCTTCGGTGCTGACCGAGAACTATCGCGCTGTCCGATCAGCTGTTATGCTCTCCTCAGCCGGCGGGCCTCCCAGAATTTTGTTGGTTACAAGCATGTCATCCGGAGAGGGGAAAACGGCAACGGCAGCGAATCTGGCCGCGGCAATTGCAAAGACAGGAAAAAGCGTTCTTCTGGCAGACGGTGATTTGCGGCGTCCCAGACTCCATAAAATTTTTCAAATGGATAATTCCAGAGGGTTGAGTACTTTCCTGGCCGGCGATTCTGATGGAAAGATTCTGCAGAAAAGTTCTATTGAAAATCTTAGTGTAATGACTTCCGGACCCATACCGCCAACGCCTTCCGAGCTGTTGAACTCACCAAGGATGAAGCTCCTTCTTAAAAATCTCAGTCCAAAATTCGATCATATTATTTTTGATTCCCCTCCTGTCATGTCTGTTACCGACAGCCAGATACTGAGCAAGGTTTCCGATGGAACCATTATCGTGGCGCGATCCGGCCAGACGACACATGAAGTTGCAAGAAAGGGTTTGAAAATACTCACCGATATTGATACCCATATCCTTGGGATGGTGATTAATGCAGTGGATACGAAAAAGGATGGATATGGCTATTATTACGGTTATGACGGATATCCTTCCAACCAGACATAGTTCAAAAAGAGCGAATTCGCTTGCATTGGATTTGCCGTGATTGACACCCACTGTCATATTCTGGCCGGTTTTGATGATGGGGCTTTCAATACGGATATGTCCGTCCACATGGCACAGCTTGCCGCTTCCGATGGAATTCAAACAATCGTCGCAACACCGCACATCCGGGATTGCTCCCTGAAGCCGGAAGTCATCGAAGAGGCGGTTCATGCATTAAATGCCTGTCTGAAACAATTGAACATACCGGTAACGATACTCCCCGGCGCCGAAGTTTCTTTATCGCTCGATCCTTTATGCATGACCGATTATACCATCAACAACACCCCTTATATCCTGATCGAAATTCCCCCAACCCAATTTCAGGATCATTTTAAAGAGAGTCTTTTTCAGTTGAAAATCAAAGGATACCGACCTGTTATAGCGCATCCCGAACGCCATCCGAACATCATCAAACAGCCGGAACTGCTGGTCGACCTTCATGATTCCG
The DNA here is from genome assembly GCA_046484745.1 of Desulfobacterales bacterium. Lineage (GTDB taxonomy): Bacteria > Desulfobacterota > Desulfobacteria > Desulfobacterales > SURF-7 > JAQYVL01. The sequence continues at coordinate 2,534 of JAWOIJ010000041.1, forward strand.
ATATCGGCGTTCAGATAACCGCAGACAGCCTTACCGGCAGGTTCGGAAGGGATATTCAGCGATGTGCCGAACATCTTCTATACAAGAATGCTGTTGACATGATTGCTTCGGATGCCCATTCATCGGCTGATCGTCTCCCCGGCCTTTCCAGGGGCCTTAAGATCGCCGCGGGGATTATCGGGATGGAAAAGGCCATGAGTCTCGTGACCACGAACCCTGAAGCGATTGTTCATGGCGAATATTTTCCCCGTGTCACCCATGCTTAAAATCATCCGCATCCTATTCTTTTTTACGCTTATTTTTTCTCCACTTTCCTTTGGAGGGCGCTCCGAATGGTCTTTCATGTTGATTTCCGCTTCCGTTTTTTCAGGTTTTTTGTTGTTTATCGCGGAGACGAACCGAAAGGGGGATGATTTCTATCAAGTCCCCGGGGTGGTGCCCCTGATGCTTTTTATCGTCTGGATATTCATCCAGATCATTCCGATTCCCGCCGCCATAATCGAACTTTTATCACCGGAAACAATGAAATTATACCAAGAAACGATCGGTGTTACAGAACCGGTATCGTGGGCATCGCTTTCGATTAACAAAAAAGCAACCGTTGCCGAATTCTTCCGGTATTCCACGTATGCTGTTTTTTATATTCTGTCGGTGCAGCTGCTTTCCAGGAAAACAATTTTAAGGCAGACCGTTCAATATGTTGTTATCCTTTCCGCAATGATCGCATTTCTGGCCATCCTGCAGTATTTCCTCTCAGACAATAAAATTTACTGGTTCAGAACCGTTCCTGATAATGCCACACCCTTTGGACCATACATCTACCATAACCATTATGCCGGGTTTATGGAGATGGTTTTTCCTTTCTCGCTGGCTCTTTTTTTATATACCAGACCCCGGATGATTTATGGAACTTTCCGGGAAAGGACGATCGAATTTTTCAACCATCCCCGAGGGAACATGCATCTTCTTTTTGGGCTTGCCGCGGTGATTGTGGGTGTTTCCATTTTTTTGAGCTATTCCAGGGGAGGGATCATCAGCCTTTGTCTTTCCATGAGTTTTCTGGGAATCATGCTTGCCCTGAAATCTTCGAGAAGCGAAAACCGCAACCTTCTGCCGTTTATTCTAGTCCTGATTCTTTTTTCAGTCGGCTGGTTCGGGTGGGATTTCATATTTGAACGATTTGAGAAAATCAGAAGCGCGGAAGGATTTATTCAAGACAATCGTTTGCTGCTCTGGCGAGATGCAATGGGCATCATCAACAGGTTTCCGATAACCGGCACCGGTTTCGGCACATTTCTGGATATTTATCCGGGGTATCGCACGGTGCCCGGAAAACTGATTTTCGATCACGCGCACAATGATTATATCGAATTGTTGACAGACGGCGGTCTGATCGGAACAGGCCTCTTCTTTTGGTTTTTTGTTTCCGTCTTATCCAGAACCATAACCATTTTTCGAAAAAGGCGCGAGTATTATTCCATACTGATAACGCTTTGCAGCATGGCCGGTATTGTGTCGATACTGTTTCACAGTATAATGGATTTCAATCTTCAGAACGGCGCGAACGGTTTGTATTTTTTCTTTTTACTGTCAATCGCTGTTGCCGCGTCTCATACCAGGATACATGTGAAGCACGAAAGAACGTATCTTGCTCCAAGGAAGAAAGTCCCTTTCGGCAGCGCTGTCGTTTTTTCAACAGGCATCCTGCTGGTTTCTTCCCTGATGGTTAACATCGGATCTGTGGCCGGAAAATATTATTTTTCGATGATCAAGGATGTTTATCTTGATAAAACGATAAGCAGGGAAGAGCTTGAAAAGATGAATGCCATCGCAAAAAAGGCATCATTGTTTGATCCGCTGAACGCGCAATATTATTTCGGGATCGGCAATATCGAGTTTCATCTTTTCAATCGGGATTTCATTGAATCCGGCTACAGGGGTTCCATTTTTTTTAATCCGGCAAAAGGCGAATACCTTCAGCATGCGGGGCTTTTTCTATCATGGGCGGGCAAGAAAAAAGACGCGGAGAAACTTCTTAAAACCGGAATCAAAATGGATGTTCATAATGCGGAAAGATATAAGCTTTATGGCGTCTGGCTGGTTTCACAGGGGAGGAGCACTGAAAGTTTTTCCTACTTTAAAAAAGCCATGATTCTTGATCCGGGAAGAGCTAATTTTAATGATATCATCGCTTTTTTTGAAAAAGTCGGAGCAGGAGAGAAGTCAATGCAAAAAGTGTTGCCGGAGAGTGCGGAACCGTATCTTTTTTTTGCCGATTATCTTGCCGGGAAAAAGAACCTGACAGCGCTTGACAGCGCTTATGACACGGCAGCCCGCCTCCTGACCAAACAGGAAAATGTTCACGCATGGCACTTTATAAAGATCTGCGATTATCTGATTCAAAAGGGCCGGGAGGAAAAAGCATTGAAGCTCATGTGGCTGGCAAGAGAACGGATTCCTGAAAATGCCCTGATTCGCCTCAGATCAGGAGATTTATACCTTAAAGTCGGGATACGGTATCGAGCAGTCGAGGAGTATCAGAAAGCCCTGAGCATCGATCCGGCCATGAAACGTGCAAAGCAGCGGCTGGAAGCCCTGTCAAAAAAATAAAGATGCAATGGAAAGTGTTCAAGAGTTGATGGGTTCAATCCAAAAAAATAAAAGCCCATAAGCATTCTGTTTTTTCTAGAGCGGTTGTCAGAAAAACGTTCCGTTTCGATGCGCCGAAGATGATGAACCCCATTTGCTGGTTTACGGATGTTGATCGTTTCTAAACTCGCTTTGCTGAAATTAATTATAACAATCACTATTTATTTAAGCGGATTGAGTTTCTTTAAAGAAGCCTTGATATTTTTTTTCAACTTTTTGAATTTGTCTTTTTTGCGCTGGGCTTTGTCGATTTCGGTGGGAAGCGGTTTGGTAACGCTGAAAGTGGCAAAATGCATTTGATACTTTGTGTATACATCCAGTCCGGCAAACGGGCTGGTTGATGATTTTGTGAATTCAAGCGAGTTGAGGTTTTCACTGGTGTCGTTCGGAATAAAGATATCGCCGGTTGCATATCCATATGCGATATCAATTTTAACTCCTTTTGGCAGACTGAGTCCAAGCCCGACTCCGTACTTCTTCAAGTCCGGCAGTGAAGAGGCTCCAAACATGGTTTTGTCTGGAAAAGAACTTTTGCGGAACTCATAACCCAGCCGAAGGCATAATGATTTTTTCAGGGCGATTTCCGTTCCAAAACTCCAGTGAAAGGTATCTTCTAAGCCGGTTTCATTGGAAACAGCACGGTTCCCATGAGTATGACCAGACATTTTCGCGATTTGAAGCGCATGAATATCCTGGTCAAAAACAATATGCTGCTCTTTCCAGACCGACCAGTTGGCCCAGTGAAGATCACATAACAATTTGATGCGCGGAACAGGCCGAACCATGATGCCAAGCTGAACGCGCTGCGGAAATTCAAAATCAAGCATGTGGGCTCTACCGGACTGATAGGGAACCGATACAGTCGGAAGGTTGAGAATGCCAGCCTGGGTTACCAGTAGCGGGGTGCTTCCATACCAGTCGACCATGCTTCTAAAAGCGTCGCTGTAGGTGAATTTGTAATCACCATACAACTGATTTTTAAAGGGACTCTGGTAAACACCTCCAAAGGAAAGCCAGTTGTAGGGTTCCCATAAAATACCGAGGTTGTATGCCGGGCTGAAGTAATCATTGAGCCTCATATCCAGCCTCATGACTTCCTCGTAGGGGCTGATGCCGCCGCCGAAAAAAGGGCCGCCTACATTCTCCTGTGACCAGATTGGGATTTGAAAGTCTTTTGTCGCCCTTCCAAGAACTTTGGTCAATGCCGTCATATGGCTGGGGCTTCTCACATGCTTTTTTATTCCGAACAGCGTCATGCCTGCAGATGCGGTCATGCCTACGGAGAGCTGGTCATTGATCCGGTAGGCAAACCCGGGATTGATATACCGCATGTTTTGAAGCCAGTAGTATTCCGCATTCCACCACATGGGATCTTTTGAGTCGGTTGAACCTGCCCCCATAAAGGGTGTCAGCATCTTGTTCGCAAAGGTCCACCTGGATCCCGGCTTCCGGTAGGATATTCCGGATGTCGGTGCTGCCACAAAGTGGAGCTGGCCGATGCCAGGGACAAAAAGGTCCGTACTGGTCTGCCCCCCGGTC
>JAWOIJ010000013.1:0-5702 GCA_046484745.1 Desulfobacterales bacterium
ATCATTACCACGGCGGCCATGGTCAATCCCTATGACTGGGCCGGGTGTGAAGGCATGAACCCGTTAAAATTTACAGATTATCGCTATTATCGTTTCTGGAGTGAAATTGTCAAAGCGATTCATTATTACGATTGTAAAATGGCTATTCAGTTGAGTCCCGGCTGGGGCCGTCAGGGACACCCCAATGTGGGCAGGCCGGATGTGCCGGCCGGAGCGCCTTCCTGCGTCCCCCTCTGCACGGATCTCCGGGATTATTGTAAAAAATGCAAAGGCAACATTGAACAGATAAAGAAAAAGGTTCCACCTGAAACATTTCAAAGTCTGGATATCCAGGGGCTCATTAAAATGTCTGATGAAGAATATTTTTCAGACAACTTTCAACAATTTTTAAAGGACGTCTTCTCTCAAATGGACCCCGATATATATCATTTTATCTGGGGAGATGTGCCGCGGGAACTGACAATTCCGGAAATCAAGGACCTGGAAGACCGCATGGCTGTTCAGGCAAGGGACGCCTTTAATCTGGAGTTCGACGCGGTCGAAATCCACAGCCCCCATGGGTATCTGATTCATCAGTTTCTTTCTCCCAAAATGAATAAGAGGAAAGATGAATATGGCGGAAGTCTGGAAAACCGGGCACGATTTTTGATGAATATCATTAAAAAAATAAGACAAAAAGTTGGTCCCGACAAACCGGTCTGGTGCCGGCTCTCCGGCGATGAACTCCAGCCCGGCGGCATCCATCACGATGAACAGTGTCAGGTGGCGGCCATGGCAAAAGAAGCCGGTGTCAATGCCATCAATGTTTCCCAGGGAAGCTACGAAGCCATGGGGAGTGCATTTGCGCCGGACGGAGAAGGAGACTTTACCCGATGGGCTGCCGGTTTCAAAAAAGCAACCAATGGGTTGCCCATTTTGGTTCCCAACTTTCTAACCCCCGCCTGCGCGGAAAAAGCGATCCAGGAGCAATCGGTCGATATCATCGAACTGGGTCGACAATCTCTGGCTGACCCGTTTTGGCCGGTCAAAGTCAAAACCGGAAGAGAAAAAGAGATTATCAAATGCATCCGGTGTCAGCAATGTTATGTGGAATTCGGCGCCAAACATTTTCTTGATTGCGCAGTCAATCCATTAACCGGCAGAGAAAAATATTTCCCGGAGCTGTGGCTCAACGACACTAAATTCGGGAAACACTTGAACAGGGCGATTAAAAAAATGGAAGGATTTCCTCAAATATAGTCTTTTTCACGGAATCCGACCGTATCGTGCTGAAAAGGAGGCGATCGTTTTTTATATCATCTGTCAGAGCAAAAATTACACGTCGATCCAAGTAAACGCATATTAACAACAACCAAAAAGGGAGAATGACCATGACCAGTACAAAAAGAATTATCTGCATCGTTGCGATGATGATCGTAATTCTCGGACCATTGACCATTTCCGTCAGCGCCGAACCCTGCTATCCTTCAACGCCGCTTGAAGCTTATACCATGCAGTATTTAACCCGGACCGTCCCGGGAATCGGGCTCCTGCAAACCAGTCCGGGTATGCATGTCATTCTGGCCGGAACCGGTCAGCCCTGGTATGATTCGATCCGCAATCCGCAATCCATCGCCGTCATTGCCGGGGGGAAATTTTTGCTTTTCGACACCGGTGACGGCTGTACCAAAACCCTTGACAAGCTGAACCTGCCCATCAACCTGATCGACAATGTCTTTTTGACGCATTATCATTCCGACCACACAAGCGATTTGGGGCAATTAATCAATCACACCTGGGTCAATGGCCGGCAGCAGCCGATTCATGTATACGGGCCGGAAAATGTCCAGGATCTGACAAAAGGCTTTGCGGAAGCCGCAAAACTGGACATCGACATCCGAGCGGGGGCATTGGAGACGCTTGATCCTGAATTGGCGGTTGGCGTGCCCCATGAATTCATATATCCCGAAGACGGCTCTCCTGTAGAAATTTATAGTGAAAACGGCGTGGTGGTCAAAGCCTTCAAAAACGATCACTATGACGTGGAAATCTCAGTCGGTTATCGCATCGAATATGCTGGAAGAGTCGTTGTTATTAGTGGCGATACGATATATTGCCAGTCCGTCATTGACAATTCAGCAGGCGCCGATCTGCTCATCCATGAAGCAACCAATCATGTCATGGCGGAAAGAGCGGCATGCCTGGCTGAAACCTTGCTGGGACCACAGGGCCAGAGTCTGGCCTTAAGAATCAGGCGGGCCATTTCACACCATATCGACACGATCGAGGTGGCCGATGTGGCAGCTCAGGCCGGTGTAAACAGGCTCGTCTTGACCCACATTATCCCTCCAATCCCGGAGACGTTTATGGGTGTTGATTTTGAGGCTGCCTTTATGGCGGGGATGAGTGAGATTTATACGGGACCCATTGATATCGTCAAAGACGCCGATTCCTTTTATCTGCCCCCTGCACCGTCAACCAATATTAACGGCCCATGTGTCGGACCATGCGCCCCTTAGGTTTTTCGGTAAGATAGTTCCGACTCATAAGGGTTTTCAAGGGTGTTGCTTTCCTGATTTCGTTTTGACTCAAAAAGGTAACACCTTTGATATATCCAATACAAGATCGCATAAAATACCATCATTTCTGAATCATCCAAAAAAAAGCCTGAAATGGATTTACTGGAAAGCTGAACAATAATTGGAGAGGCTAAAGGCGACTTGAACAAGAAATTTGAGGATAATAACCAACGCATAGATACTCGAACATTTTTTTCATACTGTGGAAGAGAAATTGATGACAACATTATCTGAAAAAACAGCCCTGGTGACAGGCGCTTCAAGAGGATTGGGAAGGGCCATCGCCCTGGCCCTTGGTGCGGCCGGCGCCAATGTCGCGGTCACTGATCTGCTGGTTGAGTCAGAAAAACCGGATAAACAGAAACTGGGGGAATACAGTATTCTTGCGGCGCTTTTTGCCGGCAGCGAAAATGTCCGGACAATTTCAACAGCCGAAGAAATAGAGAAAATGGGTCGTAAAAGTCTGGCTCTGAAAATGGATGTGACAAACCCGGATCAAATTCAAAAAGCAGTCGCGGAAATTTCTCATCAATTGGGCGAAGTCGATATCCTGGTGAACAATGCCGGCGTCATGGACAACATGGCAACCATGGAACACCAAAGTTTAACGATGTTTGAACGGGACCTGAGAGTCAATTTGACGGGGGCGTTTAACTGCATTCAGGCGGTCTGGCCCCAGATGAAAGAAAAAAAATGGGGCCGGATCATTAATATCTCCTCATTTTCCGGTTTAAGCGGCGCCTTTGCACAGCCGGGCTATGGTGCCTCAAAAGCCGGTTTGATTGGTCTTTCCCGCTCTCTGGCTCTGGAAGGCGCCCGACATAACATTACCGTAAATGCGGTTCTGCCCGGATTCATCGAAACCGAAGCAGTTAAACTGCATCAGCCGGATATGCTAAAAAGAATTCATGACAGAATCGCCATGAAACGCATGGGAACCCTGGAAGAGGTGGCCTCGGTCGTTGTTTTTCTTGCATCCAATTCATCGAGCTATATAACCGGTGCGTCGATCCCGGTTACCGGAGGAGCGGATTTATTTGTGTTCTGAGAATGGTTCGAATGTTGTTACCGATTGAGTAGGAGGAAAGTGAAAAGATGGTTGGATGGTTTAATAAATATACTATGGCGGTAAAAGAAATACCGCCTCATAAGGTTGACGAAGGATGTAAGCACTTTGTTAAGAAGCAGTGCTTTCCTGAAATACTTTTCGAGCGAATAACAATATGAACGAATTAATCAGCGGCGCGGCCTTTTAAAGATGAGCTGTGTATTCAGAAGATGTGTAAGGCCTTATCATTTGTAATTTTCCTTCTTCTAAACGCTTCGCACGATACAGATCCCAACGAAGCTGTAAATTCATCCAAAAATCTTCTGACATATTGAAGAATTTAGCTAAACGTAAAGCGGTACTGGGCGTAATGCCCCTTCGTCCATTAACAATTTCATTAATCCGCTGGTAAGGAACATGGATCGCTTTGGACAAATCACGCTGAGTTATTGACATTGGAATCAAAAATTCTTCCATTAACATTTCTCCAGGATGCGTCGGCTCCCTGAATTTTGGAATTCTAACCATGATATTCTCCTAAATTATCAATGATAATCGACAATTTCAACATTGTCTGCATTACCAGGATTCCATTCAAAACATACTCGATACTGATCATTGATCCGAATACGATGCTGTCCATCACGATTTCCAGACAGTGCTTCCAATCGATTTCCCGGGGGAACTTTTAAATCGTCAAGGTCTCTTGCAGAGTCAATCTGCTCCAGTTTTCGGGCTGCGATTTTCCATATATCTCGTGGACATAACTTTCGGGCAGCTTTGCTGTTTTTCCCATCGAAAATATCTTCAGTACCCTGATTTTTAAACGATCGTATCATGCATTCACAGTAACACGGCATCCATGCTATGTCAATTGGTGTTTTTTATCCGCCGAACAATGTTTATACGGTCTGTATAAACCGGTTAAAGATCTCCACTGGACTTCGAACCCCGAGCCGCCCTTTGTTTAAAACATGGGTATAAATCATTGTAGTGCTGACATCTTTATGACCGAGTAATTCCTGAATCGTCCTGATATTCCTTCTACGTGTAAAAGCCAGTTGGCAAAACGATTTGATCGCAATGAAGACCGCAGAGTTTATCGACTTCACAGGAGTATAGACGACGCAACTTGGTTTTTCTCTTCGCCCGAATGATAAAAAAGGCGCCAGATTGATCGATACCAAAGAGATTGCGAAAATCCAAATATCCGCGGTCCATGATGTAAATGGCTCCGGCTTCCATAAACAGCACATCCAGGATATTGACATCGTGAACCTTTCCGTTTATAATATCAAAAAAAGATGGAATGCTTCCTTTCAAGTCCAGCAAGGTTTAGTTTTACAGCGCTTTTGGTTCGCCTGAATGTGGCCCATGGAAAGACCGAAAGACACAGGTCGATTATGCTGGCATCCAGAGCATAAACGGTTTCATCCTTTCGCACAATTAGGTCCTGTGTGAAGGGTGTAGGCCGAATGGGATCTGATTTCATATCGCGGACACCTTTATTTGCCATAAATTATCTGTAATTATAGTACGTTGTGCTGATTTCTTGAGAGCTTAACCGAACAGCAGTGTGTAAGTGTATAAAGGACAAACCCCATGTGTGACATAGACTTGGGGAAAATTACGCATGAAGAAGCCCGGCGGATATTTAACGAATTAAAAGCGGAAAATCAGGCGTTGCGCAATTTCCTTGATATGCAAAAGGATCAAGTTGAGCTTTTGACGACCATCACCGAAAACATGCTTGACATGGTCGTTTTGTCAGACCTTGAAGGAAACATCACGTTTGTCGGCAAAGCCCATGAAACATTCGGTCATGAGGATGGTTTTCTGATCGGGAAAAATGTATTGGATTTTGTACATCCGGAACATCTTCCCTATGTGCTTGAAGAATTCAATAAATTATTGGCCGCAGGCGGTCCCCAGACGGTCGAATGCCGATTCAGGTGCAAGGACGGCTCCTACATGTGGCTTGAAACGGTGGGAAAGGTTATAAACGATGAAAGCAACAATCCTCGGAAAATCGTTTTCAGTGCGAGGGAGATCACCGGGCGCAAGCAGGCCGAAGAAGCCCTGCGCCAGTCTGAGAA
>JAWOIJ010000014.1:0-24339 GCA_046484745.1 Desulfobacterales bacterium
CTTGAGCTGAACCCCATGCAAAAAGCGATCATTGCAAGTGGGTTTTCTGAAACAGACCGTGTCAAAAAAATCCAAAAACTGGGTGCCAAAAAATACCTGAAGAAACCGTATACCCTTGAAAACATAGCGATTGCCATGCGGGAAGCGTTGACGGAACCGGAAACTCCGAGCAGTGGGTTGGATTAGAGCGGTTGCCAGAAAAGCGTTCCGTTTCGATGCGCCGAAGATGATGAACCTCCTTTGCTGGTTTACGAATGTTGATCTTTTCTAAACTCGCTTTGCTGAAATTAAAAAACTCAGCCGCTGCGCGGCTTCAAACAGTTTTAATTTCAATGCTCCGCTTCGTTAAGCTTGCTATATGACAAGAAGGGATCAGAGAGTGATGGTTATGCCTTAAAGGCACAACCCTTTCTCATCCCCGGCCATGTTCGAAAGACGCCCGGTCAATTCCAAATACCGGCATCTCCCTCTTTATCGGATTGCTGAACGTTGTATGAGAAAGGTGAAACCCCAATTTTTCGAGGACCCTGACGCTCGAACTGTTTTCCGGGTGGACACAGGCAAGAATTTTATTGATAGCGGTCTGTTGATAGACCCCTGCAAGAACCGCCCTCCCGGCTTCGGTTGCATACCCTCTGTTCCATGAATCACGGCAATATCGATATCCCAGTTCGATATGGTCCAGGAACTTCGAATACGTGACACCGCACCATCCAATGTAAAGACTTTCATCCTTTCGATAGACAGCAAGGTTGCCCATGCGGTCTTTTGTCTGCCGGATCATTTCATCCCTGTATTTTGCGGAAGCCACTTCGCGTGTCCAGTGATAAACGCTTCCATCCCCGATGTACCGCATCACTTCCGGATCGATTGTCATGGAATAGAAACGATCAAAATCCAGGCATGACGCGCTTTGTAACCGCAATCTGGATGTTTCAATCGGTGTTCTGAGAATCATTGGCCATGGTTCTCACAAAATTTCCGGCGGACGTTTATCAAACCACGGCATTTCTTTTTCAAGCTGTGACGCAAGCCGAATCAACGTGGCCTCATCCCCGAACTTCCCAATCACCTGCACACCGCATGGCAGGTTGTCTGCCGTCCAGGAAAGCGGCAGGGACATGGCCGGCTGACCGGTCAAGTTTGCAAGCTGTGTAAAAGGCGTTTTCGAAAGACTTTGAATGGCGATTTTTTCAAACGCCCCTGAAAACTTCAAAAGCCGTCCCAATCCAAGGGTGTTGATCAGTCTGGTCGCAAATTTCTCAACAGGACTGGGCTGAAGTTCTCCAATTTTATAAGGGGGAACAGCCATGGTGGGCGTCAGGTAGAGATCATACCTCTCATGAAACCTTCCCATCTCTCTTGACAGAATTCCCCATTCACGCAATGCCCTGACAAAATAGCCGGCTGAGAAGGTCCGCCCGAGAAGCGCAAGGGCCCATGTTTCAGGCTCCACATCATCCGGTTTCGCTTTTCTTCCCAGAACAGACTCCAGTTCTTCGATATCCGCAGCCACTTCACCATAGTACATCGCGAAATAACTGTTTGCCATGGCCCTGCCGTTGATATTCGGCTGTGCTTCTTCCACGTTGTGCCCGAGCTTTTCAAGCAGTTTTGCGGTATTCGTAACTGCCTTTATGCATTCCGGGTGAACCGGAGTATCCAGCGGTGACCGTGTGGTAAATGCGATGGTGAGCGTCCCCGGGTCTTTTAAGGTTTCCTCGAGAAATGGCCGCTCCGGAGGGGGGATCACGTAGGGCGCCCCGACATCCGGGCCCTGCGTCTCATCCAGCATGGCAGCGCTGTCCCGAACAGACCTGCTGAGAATATGCTCCACAACAGCGCCCTGCCAGATCTGGCCGTAATCAGGGCCGGTAGGATTGCGACCGCGGGTTACCTTTAAACCGAACAAACCGCAGCAGGATGAAGGGATACGAATGGAACCGCCCCCGTCACCCGCCGAAGCCATCGGCACGATACCGCTTGCAACGGCAGCGCCCGATCCTCCGCTTGAGCCGCCTGTGGAATGCTCTGTGTTCCAGGGATTTCTGGTGGGGCCATGCAGCTCCGGTTCGGTTATGCCGAGCAGGCCGAATTCCGGGCAATTGGTTTTGCCGAGAATAACCAAACCTGCTTTTTTAAACCGCTTCACCATTTCACTGTCGTGGTCAGGGATATAATTTCTGAAGGCTTTGGAGCCTCCTGTCATGGGAACGCCTTCAAATGCCGCCAGAAGATCCTTCAGCAAAAACGGCACCCCCGTAAAAGGTCCGTCAGGCAAAGGCTCCTGAACAATTTTCAACGCGTAATCATACATGGTGGTCACCACTGCATTCAGGCGAGGATTGATCCTTTCTATTCTTCTGATCGCCTCTTCGCACAGTTCGACCGGGGAGATTTCCTTTTTTCGCACCAGCTCCGCAAGTCCAAGGCCGTCATAGTGATCATATTCTTTAAAGTTGCCCATCATTCCCCCACTTGTTTTGAAACCGGTTCAATATTAGTATCTGTTCATGCTCCTGATATAATTTCTTCCTCATTTTTTCTTACCACCATAAAAAAAGTCAACCCAACAGTTCCGAAACGAGGTCCCGAGGAGTTTATCCTAAAATTCGACACGATATAAAATAAAATTATCCATGAGGCACTCATTATAATAAACTATCCCTGAAATAAATTATTCCGTTTCTATTTCTGAGAGATTCGAAGGGCCTGATCCAGGTCCCGGATAATGTCATCCACATGTTCAATCCCCACCGAAATACGGACCATCTCGGGCTCGACACCGGCCTTGAGCTGATCCGCGGGCGACAGCTGGGAATGGGTCGTTGTAGCCGGATGGATGACAAGTGTCTTGGCGTCTAAAATATTTGCCAGGTGCGAACATAATTTGACGGACTCGATAAATTTCCGCCCGGCTTCCTGACCGCCCTTCAACCCAAAACCGAAAACAGCGCCCGGAGCCATTTCAAAATATTTCTTTGCGCGCTGATAGTCCCGGTGACTTTCCAGTCCGGCATAGTTGACCCAGACTACCGCGTCATGGCTCTCCAGGAACTCGGCAACCTTGAGGGCATTTTCACAATGCGCCCTTGCCCGGAGCGGCAGCGTCTCCATCCCCTGGAGAATCAGAAAACTGTTCATGGGCGACAGGGCCGCGCCAATGTCCCGCATGAGACCGGTCCGGATCTTGGTGCAAAAGGCCGTGCATGGCGTTCCCTCAAGGGTGCACAGGGCTTCCCATAAGTTGAGGCCATGATAGCTGGGATCGGGTTCGGTAATTTCGGGAAATTTTCCGGAACCGTACCAGTCAAAGGTTCCTTTCTCCACAACGGCACCGCCGATGCTGTTCCCATGTCCTCCGATCATTTTCGTCAGGGAGTAAATGGCAATGTCGCAGCCGATTTCAAACGGATTGAAAAGAGGCGGCGGGGCAACCGTATTGTCGATGATGAACGGAATCATGTGCTTTTGCGCGATCCCGGCAATGGCTTCCATGTCATCGATATTGCACCTTGGATTTCCGATGCTTTCGGTAAACAACAGCCGGGTGTTTTCATCGATGGCTGCCTCGAAGTTTGAGCTGTCTGAAGAATCGACAAACCGCACCTCGATGCCGAACCGTTTGAGGGTGTTTTCAAAAAGCACATGCGTCCCGCCATACAGGTTTGAGCCGGTCACGATGTTCTGTCCCGCTTTTGTAATTGCCGCGACCGCATAAAAAATCGCGGACATCCCGGAAGAAGTACAGATTGCCGAGGTGCCGTCATGGAGAGCCGCCATCCGCTTTTCCAGAACATCTGTCGTGGGATTCATGATTCGACTGTAAATAAAACCGGAATCCCTCAATGCGAAAAGATCGGCCGCATGGTCCGTATTTTTGAAAACATAGCTGGTCGTCTGATAGATGGGAACCGCTCTTGACAGGGTTTCGGAGTCAGGGGTATGTCCGGCATGCAGTGCCAGTGTCTCGATATGATTTTTTTCTTGTTTCACAGGATCGCTCCTTTCCAAAGCAGAGGGATTCCCCGATGCCCTGGGAAAAATGTCAATCCAGGGAAGGGGTTGGGCAGATAAACAGCGTCATCCTTTTACAGGATCTCTGTGCCGGAATCAGATTTTAGAGCGGTTGTCAGAAAAACATCCCGTTTCGATGCGCCAAAGATGATGAACCTCATTTGCTGCTTATGATTTATAACGTTTATCATTTTCATGCGAAAAGTAAATATAAAAATACAGGATGCCGTCCGGATGTTTGGAAGACAGTCGTCAATCTTTCCTTTTATCATCCGCAGGCTGATCCTGTTTGGAAATGTAAAGAGATGTCCATAAAATCTGCTTTTCCCGTCTCATCTCGATCACCTGATCCAGCGGCACATCAAAAAAATCCGCCATCTCCTCCGGTGCCACCGGTCTGTTGTCCACCCTCCTGTTTCTTTTTCCAAACCGGTGATAGTTGTACAAACCCCATAACCAGAGTACCAGAAATATCCCTGCTACCGCTCCGCCGCAGTTCCTTACAAGTTCCAGCAGCCGGAGATAATCGGAATGTTCAATGACCTTTTCGTAAAAACTGCCGAAGCCGAGAACCCAGAGAATGATATTGATGATCGGGAAAAACAGATACACCCAGAGCGCCCACATGGCGGAGGTGAAGGTCAGTTCGCCGATGTTCCGAAGCACACTGCGAAGGCTCGGGTTATCGATGATCCGGATCAGTTCCTTTTCTTCGACGTTTTCTTCCATATCCTTCTTTTTCAATGCCGTCATATATCCTCCAGTCCCCGATCCGGACTGGTCCAGACCGCCCGTACGCCCTTTTTCTTGAACAGGGCGCGCGGAGCCGCCCAGATCACGGTCAGGGAGCTGATCATCCAATACGCGAACGGATACCATACTACCCAGAACAGATACCGAAGCATTTTTTTCTCATAATGACGGTCCACGAACAGGCTGACGGAAAACTGGATCACACAGGTAAAGGCCAGAATGGCTCCGGTAAATTCCGGCGGAATGGGGGCTACCAGGGGCACCGGGAACGACAGACTGAAAACGGTTGTCACCAGCCATAAGAATGCAAGGCCCCAGAAGCAGTATGCCCAGACCAGGCTGATCACGCTTTCGATATACACCGGCCAGAGCCTTCGCTGCCGCCAGTCCGTAAAAATATTGATATGTTTCCTCAGGACTTCCACCCCTCCCTGGGCCCATCGAAACCGCTGCCGCCACAGTCCTTTCAGGGTTTCCGGCACCAGAATCCAGCAGATCGCCCGCGGCTCGTACCGGATATCCCAGAACCGCTTTTCCAGCTTCCAGGTAATATCAATATCCTCGGTTACCATGTCCGTGTCCCAGAAACCGACGGTCAGCAAGGCCTGTTTCCGGAATGCTGCAATCACGCCGGAAACGGTGAGAACCTTGCCTAAGATTCGTTGGGTCCGCTTGATCAGCCCGATAATGGTTGAAAACTCACCGGTCTGAATTTTGGCCAGAAGACTGGTTCGGTTCAATATCCGCGGATTGCCGGTCACCGCGCCGACCCGTGGGAATTTTTCAAAATGCCAGGCCATCCACTTCAATACAGCCGGTTCCACCAGGGCGTCGGCATCGATGGTCAGCAGGAGATCCCCCCGGGCGGCAAGAGCGCCGATGCTGAGTCCGGCCGCCTTTCCCTGATTCTGCTGCAGAAAGACTACCCGAAGTCTTTCATGCCGGTCGCTCATCTCTTTCAATATGGCTCCGGTATCATCGGTGCTGCCGTCATCAATGGCGATGATTTCATAGTCCGGATAATCCAGCTTCAAAAGCTGGGTCACGGTATCGGTGATGTTTGCCGCTTCATTGTGACAGGGAATCAGGACGGAAAAAAAAGGATAGACGGCCAGTTCCTGCGGCTGTGTATTGTTCTTTTCGTGCCGGTAAAAGAAAATCAGTGCTCCCACCATCCAAACAAAACTCATGAACAGCGGAAACAGATAAACAAAATTATTAATATGACGGAATGCCTGTTCCATTGAAATTGCCTGTCACGTCCTTCATGGTTTGGGTTGACATTTCATATTGAATCACATCGATCAGCGGCCTGTTCTCCCAGAGATTGTCCGGATAATAGGCCAGGTGTCGGCCACCGGCAGACAACAATGCCTTCATCTCCCGAAGCAGCAGTTCGGAATCAACCCATTGCCGCTCCTGCCAGTCATATGCCTGAAGCTTGAAGACGGTCTTGTCCGGCCCCTTGGGATGCCCGGCCACCTTTTCGGCCATCTCCCTGAGCCATTTTATCGGGTTTCCCGCGTTTTCCATCTGGGGATAAGCCATCACCACCACCTGATCATACGCTTCGAGAAACTGGTCATAACTCTGGGCAAACCAGAATTCAGCATGCGGCTTTCGCAATACCCCGGCATAAAGATTTCTGGCAAAAAGAGCTTCCGGACGGTATTTTCGAACTCGTTCTGAAAGGGCTTCGGTCCACTCGATCAACTTTTCTGTCTTGAATGCCGTCCATCGGTCAGCCATCCGGCTGTCTGCCGCAATCTCTTCCGATGTTACCGGTTTCCCGATAAATTCGGAAAAAGCCGCAAGGGCTGCGGGATGGTGATCCTCCTCCTCCGCAAGATAGGCATCATCCTGAAACAGGATACCGTGGATCTGCGAACGGGCGCTTAACGATTCATACAGATCTCCGATCCTTTCCCGAACCTCCGGACTGAACGGGGTCAGCCGCTTATACCAGCTTCCGGCAATGCGGACCTCCCCGTTCTTGTAGGAACGAACCCGCCATTGATCTGTAAATGCTTCATCCGGAAACCGGATGCTCAAGGTCGGCATCCAGGCATACACCGTAAAGCCCCGGATAATCATCTGATGAACCGCATGACTGAAAATATCGGCTTTTACGGGAAGAACATTGTTGTCAAAGTACACCTGGCTGATATTGCCGGTTCCCTCCCGGTCGGAAAATGCCTGAAGATAGACGGTGTTCACCCTGAGTGCTGTCATACGGTCGATGAGTTTTCCCAGATTTTTGTCGGTCTGTTCATAGGATCCGGAATCATGGATCAGATCCAGATCAACCTGCATGGCGCGAATGGGGTAAGGACGATGGTTTGCCTGTTTGAGCAGATCGATAAAACGGTCGATGGGCTTATTCCCCATCAGAAGCCGGTTCATGTGCTGCGGCTCTGCAATGGAGGCGATCCCGTCAACCAGAGAAAATCCCAGCCGGAATCCATGCTTCTCGGCCAGTTCAATCCCGATTGCATTGTACCGCCCATAGGGCCACACCATGACTCTGGGTTCTATTCCGATCTTTTCCAGAAAAAGCCGGTGCTGCCGCTGAAAGTCCTGGTCGATCTTCTGCCTGTACTCGGCTTCGGTTTCATAGCGATCTTCCGTCGAAAGATACGCGGGGACACTCATGACAGACCCCACGTTGCCGGCCGGATTATATTGAACAGCGTGATGCAGGTCAAAAGAGTGGGAAGCCACCTCAACCAGATTGCTTTGCGAAAGTTCTTTTATCTGAGCCCATGACATCAAGGGTTCAGCCAGACCTTCCGGAGGGGTTCCCTCGATCCAGCTGCCGACCACTGCCAGCATGGCCGGGAATCCATACTTGCTCAGCATGGGAAAGACCACATGATAAAAGGATTGATAGGCATCGTCAAAGGACAGCAGCACCGGATTGGGGGGCAGTTTTGCCCTGCCCTTCATGGCCTCCAGGATTGTATTCACCGAGACCGGAGTAAAATCATGTGTCTTCAGATATTCCATCTGCATTCCGAGTTGCCGCCGGGACACGCTCATGGCATCCCCGGACAAAACTCTCGGCAAAACGCTGTGGTAGCAAAGTACAAGGATGTCCGTCTGCGGCAGGTCCGACCCACGCGCCCCGACAGACATTCCCATGACAGCCAGCATGCAGCATAAAACAGCCAGTCTGTTTTTCATTAAAATCTCCATTGAAACATCAGTTCAAACGCGCCATGATTCACCGGATCACCGTCATATACATTTCTCCCGAACCGGATGGCCCCCATCAGATGGTGCGTATCCGTGAACGCATGATCCTGTTCATATCGAACCGAACCCGTAAACGCGCTTCCATAGCCGCTCTGTTTATAGTTGCCGGCGGATAGAAACAGCCGGTGGATGAAAAACCGTTCATAGCGCTGCCGGATGATCTGTTCGGTCATGTGCGTTACGGAAAGCCCCCAGCCATTCTTCGGATTAAAATAAATGACCGCCGGATCACCGTATTGTGAATTCATGCCGTAATATGCATGACCGGATAACCTCATCTTCCAGTCGTTCTTCACATACAGGTATTGGGAAATCCCGGCCAGGAGTTCATCGCGGTCATTTCCATCCGAGAACCACTGGCGCCCGATCAAAAGTGAGTATTCTCGCCATTCACTCTCCCGGTAAACCGTATCAATGACCGTTTTCACGGCGGTGACATCCTGTATTCTGGCTCGGGCCGGAACATCGATGGTAAAAGTATCCACGATGGCATCCACGCGCCAGTGATCATCCGGTGTAATGCGAAGGCGCGTGTAAGATCCGAAATCGCCGCCTTCTGCATAGTCAAACGAAAACTGCTGCCGCAGTGTCCATGTGCTGTTGAAAACATGATCCAGGCCAAGGCCTGCCCTGCGAAAATAGGCAGGTTCATCCTCGCCCGCAGCTTTCTGCGCTTCCGTCAGGTCACTGTTCCAGGTCTTTCGCCACAACTGAAAGGCATGAAGTCGTGTATACAGAGAAAACGGTGTGGATTCGGTTGCCTGCAGAAAAAGATCGTTGGTGCCGTCATCTTCCCATTGGAATTCCATTTCTGCCGCAAGTTCATGCATCCCGTCGATCTGAAAGGAGCGGTCGACGTTCTGGAATCTTCGGTCCCGGGGAAACTGATTCATTTTTTCCGACAGCCTGCGGCGTGCTTCCTCTTTATGGGCCAGAGCATCCAGCACAGCAATTTTGCCGGGCTGAACGCTGACGTACTCCGGGTCCATGGCTTCAATGATATTGAATTCACCCAGTGCTTTTCGTTTCCATCCGCGCCATGAAAAGACATGCGCCTGACCATTCCGGATATCCAGATTAGCCGGGGCGGTTTTTCGCAGGGCGGCAAAGTATTCATCCGCTTCCTTGAGACGTTCTTCACTTGCCAGAAGCCATCCCCGCGCAACATGAATCTCCATCAGATCCGGGTTGAACTCCCGATGCCGTCCGCTGCCGATAACCGGTTTTATATCGTTTTCAATAGCCGCGAGTTCATTTTCCGCAGCCCGCCACTCTCGCAGATCCTGAAGCGCATAAAACTTCCCCATGCGAGCTTCCCGGAAATCCGGGTTCAGGGAGATCGCCTGCCCATATATTTCCAGCGCCTCTTCCGGACGGTGCTCTTCCAGGTATGCGGATGCCGCCTTTTCCATAACCCATGCGGGAATCGTTTCTCCTTCTGCTTCGAGTCCTTCATAGACGGGCAATACTTCCGCATGCCGGCCGGCATCCGCCAGTGCGACGATATACGCAAAACGCAATTTGGAATTCGGGTCTTTTGCCAGTTCCGTCTCCAGGAACTGAATCGCCTTTTCCGGCTCCTTCCACTGGATATAGTGAACCGCCCTTCTTGCCTGAATACTGAGATGCAGGCTCTTTTCTTCGGGAAAGGCTTCATAAGCCTGATTCAGGGCCTCGGATGCCGCGCCCATATCCGACAGCGCATTGAGTCGAAGCTTCGCCGCCGTTCTGTTGCCCGGATCATCCGCGAGGATCGAATCATACACCGCAATTGCTTCGAGAAACCGGTCCGACTGTTCATAGACATAGGCAAAAGCGTACCGCAATTCCAGGGAGTCACCCTGCAGCCGGGCCTGCAAACCGGTCAATTCCTTCGCGGCGAGATCGGTTCGCCCCTGGGCGGCATACACATGAGCCAGACCGATAAACCCCCTTTCATAGGATTCATTTCGTTGGACCAGTGCATTGAAAAGGGTTTCCGCCATGGATAATTTTCTTTCTTTGAAACAGGCCCAGCCTGTCCAGTACAGATACTGGTCCGGCAGTAGATCAGCCGGAACAGATGACCTCTCCAGATATCCAATCGCCTGATTGTATTGACGCTGCAATATCAGCACCAGCAGATAATCGGCAACCGCGTTGGGTGCGCCTGCGTCTGCCGCCGTTTTCAAATCCGCGGCAAGATTCGCCTGCTTTTCCGGTGCCAGTGACGTGATCAGTGATTCCCGAATCATCTCGATGCGGGCCTGTTCAGTCTTTGATGATTCGGCCAGTGCATGGAGCAGTTGAAAGGCTTCGGCATAATGCCCGGCATGAAACCGTGATTCAGCGTAAAGCGCCATCAGGTCTGCGTCATCCGGATACGACTCCCGCCATTTCCCCAGCAATGATTCCGCTTCCGCGTACTGCTCCCGCTGAAAGAGAGTTGCGATAAGACCTTTTTTGGCGATCCGGTCCGTTGAATCGGCTTCTGCCGCCTGCCGGTAATAATATTCCGCTTTTTGAAAATCATGTTGATCATGATATGCCTTGGCCATATTCCGGATCAGATACGGACGCCGGGGGACGGTTTCAGGCATGGATTCAAAAAGCGCGATGGCTTTTTTGGTGTTTCCGGCCCAGAAGTGGAACACAATATAATCCGAGTACAGTGCGGCGTTTTCCGCTGAAGGCCTGGCAAACGGTTCAAGCAGCTTCAACGCACGATGATAATCCCCTTTGCGGGCAACCTGCTGTGCTCTTTTCCATACCCCGGCAGGAGAATTTTCCGCTGGATATCGATCAGGCGAATCTTCGGCTGACACCGGCCGAGGAATCAGAAACAGGTTCAGCAACATCAGGCAGGAAACAATAAATTTTACACAGCTTTTCATTCAACCGGAACCCTCACCTCATATTCATATGTGTTATTGCCTTTGTTAACGATATTACTTTTGATCTTTTTATGAAAGGTTTTTAAACCCCTTTCCCTCGCGAACCAGTTTTTCGATGAGCGGCGCCGGCTTCCAGACCTCTCCGAATTTTTCCTGGAACTTCTTCAATCCCGCAAGGATGATGTCCAATCCCACCATGTCCGCCCAGAACATGGGGCCGCCGAGATACACCGGCCATCCGTACCCGTTCACCCAGATGACATCCAGGTCGCTGGGACGAACGGCAATTTTTTCTTCCAGAATTTTTGCGCCTTCATTGACAATGGGATAAAGGCAGCGCTGCAGAATCTCCTCATCGGAAATCTTTCTGCGCCGGATATGCTGCTTTTTCGAAAAATCGATGATCAGGCTCTCAATCTCGGGATCCGGAATCGGTGTGCGGCTTCCCTTCTCGTACCGATAAAACCCTGCCCCGGATTTGAGACCGAATCTTCCCATTTCGCAAAGGACCTCCTTGATGGTGGAACTCGTGGAAGTCTCCCTGCTCCAGCCCAGATCAATACCGATCAAATCCCGAAGAGCAAGAGGACCCATTGGAAAACCAAAATTGAAAATCACCTTGTCGACCTGCGAGGGCGCGGCCCCCTCCAGGATCAATTTCCCCACCTCACGTTCCCGCTGCGCGAACATCCGGTTTCCCGCAAAACCATGGCATACGCCCACGAAAACCGCTACCTTCCTGATTTTCGAGGCAAGGGCAAGGGATGTGGCCAAAACCGTTTTGGATGTTTTTTCCGCGCGGACAATTTCCAGCAGGCGCATCACATTGGCTGGGCTGAAAAAATGCATCCCCAGAACATTTTCCGGGCGGGTGGTCATGCCTGCAATTTCATTCACATTCAGATACGAAGTGTTTGTGGCCATGATCGCATCTTTTTTACAGATTGTATCCAGTCTGCTGAAAATGTCCTTCTTGAGTTCCATATTCTCAAAAACCGCTTCGATAATGATATCCGCGTCCGCGACATCTTCCAGGGAAATCGTTCCCCGGATCAGGGACATTCTTTTTTCCACATCCTCCCGGGTCATTTTTCCCTTGGAAGCCGTGATCTCATAATTTTTCCGGATCACCCCCAGACCGCGGTCCAGAAACTCCTGCCTGGTTTCAACCAGTGTTACGGGAATACCGGCATTTACAAAATTCATGGTGATACCGCCGCCCATGGTTCCAGCCCCGATAACCGCTGCTTTTCTGATATCCAGGTGCGGTGTATCGCTGGGGATGTCCGGAAGCTTTTTTACCTGCCGTTCCGCAAAAAAATAATATCGCTGGGCCGCGGATTGCGTCCCGCTCATCAGTTTTACGAACAGATCCCGTTCCAATGCCATGCCTTGATCAAACGGCATGGTGACCGATGCTTCAACAGCCTGTATACAGACTTCCGGCGCTTCAAAACCACGTGCTTTCCGGGCGATGGATTTGCGGAACTCTCCGAATATTTCCGGTTTGCCGCGGGCAGCCTCGATCTTGTCATTCATCTCACTGACTTTCCGCAGAGGACTCCCGTCGGCAATCACTTTTTCTGTAAAAACGATGGCTCCTTGCAGCAGATCCCCCTCGATCACCTGATCGATCAGGCCGATCTGCAGTGCTTCCCCGGCGATAACCGAATCACCGGATGTGATCATTTTCAGCGCCTTTTCCGGACCGACCAGGCGCGGCAACCGCTGGGTTCCTCCGGCACCCGGAAGCAGCCCGAGTTTCACTTCCGGCAATCCCAGTCCGGCTGAAGGCACGGCTACCCTGTAATGGCATGCCAGGGCTGTCTCAAGCCCTCCGCCCAAAGCGGTTCCGTGAATGGCAGCAACAACCGGTTTTGCACAGGCCTCGATGACATTCAGCACCTGCGCCAGGATCGGCTCCTCAGGAGGCTTCCCGAATTCCCGGATATCGGCTCCGGCGAAAAAAGTTCTTCCCTGGCAGACAATCACAATCGCCCGGACATTGCAATCTTTCCCTGCTTTTTGGATACCGTCCGCAATTCCCTTTCGCACATCGATCCCCAGCGCATTAACAGGCGGGTTATTGACACTCAGCAACGCGATTTCGTTTCGTATCTCCAGTTCAACGGTTTCCGTAATCGCAACCATTTTCATTCTCCTTTATATTCCGGTTCTCTTTTTTCAAACATGGCGGATAACGCTTCCCTGTGATCCTCGGTGTGGTGGCAGATGGCCTGAAAGGCGGCCGACTGCTCCAGAAGGTGCCGAAGCGTGTGAACCTGCCCCATGTAGAGAAGCCGTTTGGACATCCGAAGCGCCTCCGGTGGTTTGGCTGCAATTTTCCGGGCAAGCTCTTTTGTTCTGGGCAACAGGTCTTCATGCTTCGTGAGATAATTGACAAGCCCGATTTCAAGGGCATCTTTACCGGAAAGGATATCTCCGGTAAACGTCATCTCGCAGGCTTTTGCCATCCCCACAACTCTCGGTAGGAAGTAGGCGCCGCCGTCTCCGGGGATAATACCCACATTTAAAAATGTCTCGCCGAATTTTGCCTTTTCAGACGCGATTCTCATATCACACATCAGCGCAAGGTCACACCCGGCTCCGATGGCCGCTCCATTGACAGCCGCAATCGTCGGTATTTCCACCTGATGAACCGCCATCGGAATTCTCTGGACGTTCTTTCTGTATTTTTCCATAAGCTTTGCCGGAGAACCCTGGAACATTCCTGTTTTTGCCGCCATCTCCTTGACATTGCCTCCGGATGAAAAAGCAGGATCCGCTCCGGTAATGATCAGTACCCGAATATCCAGATCTTCATTGACCTGTCTGCATACGGTTTCGATTTCAGCGATCATTTCAGCGCTTGTGATGATATTTCTCGTTTCCGGACGGTTCAGGGTTACGGTTGCAATTCCCTGTTCCACCTCAAACAGAATTTCTGAAAATGTCATTCTTCCCCCTTTGGCTATCGGTTGGCCTTTCTGAAACCAAGCTGATCCAGAGCAATGATCTGTTTGCAGATATTGGACGACCCTTCGACAATGACATATGTCGGGATATCCCGGTAATATCGGGCCAGTCGGTATTCAGTGGAATAGCCATACGCCCCCATGATCCGCATGGCATAGTTGGCGCACTTCATTGCGGTTTCACCGGCAAAGTACTTGGCCTGGGCAACCTCCAGTCCGTTTCCGGTAAAGCCCTGATCCTTCTGCCACGCTGCTTTGTAAACCAGAAGCCTGGACGCTTCGACCTCGGAAGACATCTGGGCGATCATATCCTGGTTCATCTGAAATTTTCCAATGACCTGACCGAACTGCTGCCGGTCATTACAGTACTGGACAGCGGTATCCAGGCAGGCCTGAGCACATCCCACCGCTCCCGCGGCTGCGGAAAGCCGGGTCTGGTTAAGAGAGTTAAAAACGATTTTGGCGCCGTCTCCAGGCCGGCCAAGAATATTTTCCCTGGGAATCTTTGTGTTGTTAAAAAAGATCTCTCCGGTGGGGGATGAATGAGAGCCAAGCTTTTCAAGCGCGGTGGTTTTAATGCCGTTAAAATTCTTGGGCTCCACGACAAAGGCAGAAAGCCCCTTCCCTCTTTTGGAACGATCCGTATATGCATAGCATATGATCACATCCGCGACATCCGCGTTGGAGATCCATGTTTTAGAGCCGTTCAGCAGCCAGTGGTCTCCACAGTCTTCGGCAATTGTTTCAATGGACATCACATCCGACCCTGCATTCGGCTCGGTAATGGCAAATCCTCCCAGGTACTCGGCTTTGCAAAGTCTGGGCACATACTTCTTTTTGACTTCTTCCGACGCGTATAAGTAAATGGGATAGGCGCATCCAAGTTCAAGAAGATTGTACTGCACCCTCAGAGAGCTGGATGCCTTGGCGATCTCCTCTGTGATGATTACCGCCGCGAGAAACCCCATGTTCTCTCCCCCGTATTCCTCCGGGATAACCGCTCCGAAAAAACCAAGCTCCCCCAGCGGCCGAATGACTTCCTTGATTGGCAGATAGTTGTTTGCGTCCCACTCATCCGCAAACGGTGCGATCTTTTCCAACGCGAATTTTCGAATTTCCTTTCGAAGCATTTCATGTTCTTTGGACAGGCTGAAATCCATTGGTCTGTTTTCCTTTCATGTTGTTCGGTTTGCCCACCGGCTGATTCATATCAAACTTTCCCAGATTATGGAATATCCTTGTCCTCTTCCCACACACATGGTTGTCAGTCCGTACCGGGCTTTGGGGTCCTCCCTGAAAAGTCCGGCGAGAAAAGCAACCAGACGCGGCCCGGAAGCGGCAAGCGGATGACCAAAGGCAAGAGATCCTCCCCATCGGTTCACGCGCGGATCATCCGCCTTCAGGCCCAGGCGATCCAAATCGTAAAGGCATTGAACGGCAAACGCCTCGTTCAGCTCGATGATATCCAGATCCTTCATGCTTAAACCGGCACGTTCCAGCGCTCTTTCGGTTGCCGGAACCGGAGCGATGCCCATGATTCTCGGGTCAACCGCTGCAACTCCGGTGGAAACCCATCGCATTAAAGGTCTCACCCCCAACTCCTCGGATTTTTTACGGCTCATCAGAAGAACGGCTCCTGCGCCATCATTCAGACCGGATGCATTTCCCGGTGTTACCCGGCCGTTTTTTTCCCGAAAAGGTGTTTTCAGATTGGAAAGCCCCTCCATGCTGGTACCAGGACGGGGTCCCTGATCTTTGTCCGCGAGCAACCGGGTCCCATCTTCAAGTTCTACTTCAAGCGGAACGATCATGTTTTTCATCTTGCCCGCCCTGATCGCCTCGTCTGCTTTTCTTTGACTGTTTACAGCATAGGCATCCGCCATTTCCCTGGCAAATTCCGAGAATTGATCGTGAATATTCTCAGCGGTCTGCCCCATGTTAAAAGCGGTTTCATCTCCCATGGCTTCGATTGCTCCGGGATGCGGCTCTCTCAGGATCCCCATTGGCAGGTGCCCCATATGCTCAACACCTCCTGCAACGATGCAATCCGCCATACCGCTTGCGATAAAGGAAATCCCGAATCCGATGGCTGTCAGACCGCCCGCGCACATGCGGTCAACCGAAACACCGGGGATCTTCCAGCCCTCCTGTTTCAAGGCAAGGATGGGAATCATCCGGCCGATGGTTCCGCCGGTTTCCTTAAGCTGATTCGTACACCCCCAGATGCTGTCATCAATCATATCCGGCTTGATCTTTGGATTGCGTTCAAAAAGGGCGTTTAACAAAGGGATGCAAAGGTCATCCGCCCTTGTTTTCCAAAATATCCCTTTTTCCCCTGCGCGTCCAAAAGCGGTTCGAACCGCATCGATGACGACGACTTCACTTGATGCTGTTGACATGTGTAAGTTCTCCTGTAGTTACTCAATCGTATTTGTCAAAGTAACATGTTCCGACTCTCCTGTTCTATAAAGCGATCCAGTGGCCTCTAAGTGAAGTCTATTGAGGTCATTTGGCAATCGTCCTAAAAAATAGATATATTTTCAAGGACCGCCGCGATACCCAGTCCCCCGCCTCCGCAAATACATTCAAGGCCGTACCGCGCATTGGTTTTTTTCATCTCATGCAGCAGCGTAACCAGTACCCGTGTCCCGGTGCAGGCGATGGGATGCCCAAGGGAGATTCCCGAACCGTTCACGTTGACCTTATGAAAACTGTCAGGGCCGACCCCCATGTGCTTCAAGTCCGCCAGAACCTGGGCGGCAAAGGCCTCCTGAATCTCGATGAGATCCATCTGCTGAATATCCAGATCAGCCATGGCCAGCGCCTTCTTTACAGCATGAGGAACCGTAATATACGCGCGCCTTGGATCATCTCCCGCAACCGCACAGGAACGAAATGCGGCAAAAGGGGATATGCCGAGCGCAGCCGCTTTTTCAGCCGAGGTAACAATGACCGCGGCAGCGCCGTCATTTTCCGTAGAAGAATTCCCGGCCGTGCAGACACCCCCCAGCACCGGTTTCAGGCGGGCCAGTTTTTCAATGGAAGTGTCTGCGCGCGGATTTTCATCCTGGTCGACAACGACAGGATCACCCTTTGCCTGAGGTACGGAAACCGGAATGATTTCATCTCTGAACTTTCCTTTTTCAATGGCGGCGCATGCCTTTTGATGGCTTCCCACCGACCACCTGTCACAGTCCTCGCGGGAAATGCTCTCTTCCTTTGCGGCGGTTTCCGCCCAGGACATCATGGCCGGAAGTATGCCGTACCGGTCTTCCGGCTGAGACATGACCCGTGCGCGCTGGATGCGGTCATAAAAAGGCATCCCCCATATTTTCAGATCCCCGTGACCGCGGGGCATGCCCCTGCTGCCGCCGACCCCCCATTTAATGTTGCCTGGAAGGTAAAATTCCGCGTTACTCATACTCTCCACTCCGCCGGCAACGACAACTTCAACCTGCCCGGTCTGCACCAGGGAAGCTGCGAACCGAACCACGTCCAGACCGGTACAGCACCTTCTGTCAATGGTAATGCCGGGAATCGATTCCGGCCATCCGGCCTTTAAAAGCGACATGCGGGCAATATTCACGTATTCACCGTTCTGATAGGACTGCCCCATAATCACTTCATCCACCTGATCAGGAGACAGATCGATCTTCCTGACAGCCTGATCCAGCACAAGGGCGCCCAGATCATAGGCCTCAATCGTCTTTAACGCCCCCATGTAACGCCCCACAGGGGTTCGAACCGCGCTGATGATCACGACCTCTTTCATAATAAATTTCTCCCTAATCGGTTATGTCTGCCGGATACCCTTCAAACCTATCAGCGGGCCGGCAGACCGAACGGCAGACCCCCTAGAATGCGCTATCCGGAAAGTCCACAATTTCGCGGCCCGGACGCAGGCAAGACTGAATGGTCGAAAGAACATGCGGGAGGGTGACATCCGTAAAATAAGTTGCCTGCATCACCTTGCCCCGGTAAAAGTCATACTTCTTTCCGCTTTTCAGGGATAGTTCATAGGCGATCACGGCCATGTCCACAAGCCGCCACACCATAATAATTTCACTGAGAGCCATCAAGGCGGGAAAGGTATAGGAAGCCCACTGAAGGGGATCGGAAGCCATGAGAGACTTAAGCTCCAGAGCGCCTTCACACACCTTGTTCATCACTCCGGACAAGGCGCGGACCTTGTCGCCAAGTTTTGGATGCTCCTTGTGCGTTTCACAGAATTCCGTAATCTCTTTTCGGAAGGCATAAAAAGGCGCTCCCCCTTTCATGTTCATTTTCCGTCCCATGAGATCCGTGGACTGGATACCGTTCGTGCCTTCATACAGGGAGAGAATTTTAATATCCCGCAAATACTGTTCCTGGGGATATTCCTTGCAGAATCCATACCCTCCGTAACACTGCATTGCGGTTTCACAAACTTTAAAGCCCATGTCCGAGCAATAGCTTTTAATGATCGGCGTCATGAATTCCGTGAGGTTGAGATAATGTTCCTTTTCCTCTCCTTCCGGAAGCGCTTTGGCAAGATCCGCCCAGTACATACCCGAATATACCATGGATCGCATGCCATCCACCGTGGCCTTCATCCATAAAAGCATCCTGCGTACATCCGGATGGTCGATAATGGGCACGCTGCCCTCTTTTCTGCGTGCGATATCCCTGCCCTGAACTCTTTCCTTTGCATAGGAAACCGCATTCCGGTACGCGGTTGAAGCAGTTCCAAGACCGGCGACACCGGTATTGATCCGTGCCGCGTTCATCATCTGGAACATATGGGCAAGTCCCATATTTTCCTGACCGCAAAGATATCCGATACAATCATCCCGGGTTCCGAAATGAAGCGTGCAGGTGGGAGACGCGTGAATGCCGAGTTTCTCCTCGATCCCGCCGCAAACAACGTCATTGGATCCTTCCACAACGCCGTCGGCATTTACCCTGTTTTTGGGAACGATAAAAAGCGAAATGCCTTTGACGCCTCGGGGGGCGCCCTCAATTCTCGCCAGCGTCAGGTGAATGATATTATCGGTCATATCATGATCGCCCCAGGAAATAAAAATTTTGGTGCCTTTTATTTTAAAGTGCTCTCCCTCTCGAAGTGCGGTGGTCGTGATCTCCGCAAGGTTGGAGCCTGCGTCCGGTTCGGTCAGGCACATGGTTCCCGACCAGGTTCCATCGAGCATCTTCGGCACATACCGTTCTTTCAGTTCTTTGTCTGCAAAACTTTCTATCAGGTGCGCGGCACCTCTGGTAAGCCCCGGGGCCATGTTGAATCCCTGGCATGCGCCGTACAGCATATCATTTTTGACAATGGTCATCAGATTGGGAAAGGCCTGGCCGCCATACTCTTCATCCAGATCCATGCCGATCCATCCGTCTTCACCGCACTGCCTGAAGGCTTTTCTAAATTCAGGAGGCACCCTTACCTCTCCGTTCTCAAACCTCACTCCGGGTTCCTCGCCAAGTTCCTGCAGAGGATCCACAACCCCCCTGGCAAAATTGATCGCTTCATTCACCAGCATGTCCAGTGTTTTTTCATTCAGAGCCCTGTACCGTTCCAGGTCACAGAGTGATCCGTAATTCAGTTGTTCCTTTAAAATAAAAAAAATGTCTTTCGGATTGACTTTGAAATTTCCCATGGATTACTCCTTGTACTCATAACGTGATGATCAATTCGTGCACCGGTTGGCCTTATGAAATTTCATAGCAAATTGGTTGCCAACTTCATCGATGTATGGTCATTATAAGCCGGATTCACTGAAATCATTATTTTTCTGTTATGCTGCGCGGTTTGCGGGGAAACAATTAAAACAGTTACAATGCTGTATCATGATGAAGCTCCGATACACCAAATTGGGTTATCATAAATTAATCCTGTAAAATGACAAGAAATAATTCAATTGAATCAAATTTTATACATATATAATATTCTCTGCATGAAAAGGCAAATAACATGCATCAAAATTGTTGGGTATCCACAGGACAGGACTCTATCAGAAGATGAAAAAATATGAATTGCTGTGATTTTTTTCTAATGATAGGTAAAAAAATACGATGACAACCTGAACAGTTTAATTTCAAGGCGAGCGCCGTTACCGGGCTTTTTTACAAAGCCGTCAAGATTGGAGAAAAAAAATGCGGATCAGCATATCTGTTTTCATCCTCTTTGTCCTGTCCTTCATTTTCTGTTTCCCCTGTACTGCAGGAGCGGAAGACGATTTCTTTCAACGTTATGAATTAACGGTTGAAGGAAATGAAATCGATTATGTGATTGAAGATTTGAATGGCGATGGCGTAAACGACCTGCTGTTTTTGCATATGGTAAAAAACAATGGTTCGGAATCCCGTATCTTTTCTGTCTTCTATCAGACAGAAACCGGTTTTCCTCCCATTGCGGATCAACGTTTTGAAGTGGATAAAAATGCCGTCGTCTACTGTGTGTCGGACATCGCCGGGAACCCCGGAAAAGAGATCCTGTTCTTTACAAAAAAAGGATTGTTCTACTATTTCAATGAGTCGGGAAAGTTCAATCCACAGCCGAAGATGTTGATGGAAACGGATTCCATGTTCAAGATTCCGGATGGATCTTTTCTGGAATACTATAACTTTGCGGCGGATCTAAACGAGGATGGAATGGATGAAATCATTGTCCCGGATTTTCATCACGTTGTCATCCATCATCCGGATGCTGCGGGAGCCTACACAAAAAAATCAATTCTTCGTGTGGACTTGTTATCCAGAATCATTTCCGCGAAAGAAGCCGGTAAATACATTGTCGCGTCCTACATTATCCCCAATATCATCATTGCCGATTACAATGGCGATATAAAAAAGGATCTCATTTTCGTTCTGGAAAACAGCCTGCTCATTTATTTTCAAAACAGCGACGGAACCTTTTCAGATGATGCTTCCGCACATGTCGAGTTGGAGGAAAGTCTGACCAAAACGTATGCATTGCGGATACGGGACAGAAATATCCAGCAGAGAGACCGGTATAAAAACAAAACCGGAATCAAGACGATTCAGGACTTGAATCATGACGGGATCATGGATGTGATTACCGAAACCTATTCCGATGCCAAAAGCGCATTCACCCCCACAAAAACCCTGAAAATCTATTTTGGCCGGATGGCCGGTGAAGATCCGTCAAAAGGACCTGTTTTCAACAGCAAGCCGGACAATACGATTGTGACGACAGGATTCCCGGGACGGGGTGCAATCCTGGATGTGAATAATGATCATAAAATGGACTTGTTGATTCCTTCCATCGAACTTGGTTTTTTTAAGATCATCCGCATCCTGTTATCCGGGAAGGCCGAGGTTGATCTGCATGTCTACAAGGCGACAAACAAGGGGGATTACAACCCGGAACCGGACCAGGTGATCGGTTTTACCCTGCATATTGACCGAAAAGGACGCAAATTGCCGGTGGGTAAATTTGAAGGAGATTTCAACGGGGACGGTAAAACCGACTACATGGGTGATGCAGAAGAAGCCATCGTAATCGTATTCAATCCAAACAGTGAAGTCCTTAAATCAGATCCGGATGTGGTCTTTCCCGTGAAAATACCGCAGAACGGGATCAAGGTGAAGCCGGGGTTCATATCCGATGACCCTTACAGCGATATCGTGATGATCTACTCTGAAGCGATCGATAAAACCGAAAAAAACAAGAATGTGTGTGTTCTGCTCAATCGAAATGGAGGGAAAAAAATAAAATAGTTTTAGAATAGGGGTCTTGAATATTGACAGAAATTCAAGGCCATTGATTATTTTATTGGCGTTGTCCGGCGAGAGCTCAATCCATACATCAAGATCTTTGGTATAGCGCGGATATCCGTGAAATGCGACGGCATACCCGCCAACCACCAAATATCTGACTTTATGCCTGTTTAATAATTCGATAAACTCTTTGAAATCCTTGCTCAGCATCATATCTCCATGAGTTATATTCTTTTCGTATTTGTTCTAAGGCCTCCAACCGCTCTTCATATGGTCTTGATTGCCAAAAAACAAAATCCTTCGGCTGTTCATTGAATTTATATTTTTTTATAACTTTGCTTATGGTCATGGCAGTCACTTTCATTTTTCCGACTTGTTAGCCATTTACTTATTTTTTGGAAAATATTTTACTTTGTTCAAATTTTTGAAATCTGAATCTTGAGTCCATATAGTTGCTTCATATTCTTTTGCAGTTGCAATGATAATGCTATCAGCCATCGGGATGCCATTCTCCAAGCTTATTTTTGAGGCTGCAATAGCCAATGAACTCGTCAGGTCCACGACAGTTCCTTTCCGCATCGCAACGGCTGCCTGTAAGGCTTCATTCTCTCCAGATTCTCGAAGGACTACCTTAAAGACCTCATAAATAGTGACCGTCGGGACAACAAGTGACGCCGTTTCTTTTAAGGGGGGCAGAAAGTGTCTAGCGTTTGGCTCATCAGCAAAATATGCAAGCCAACCTGAAGAATCGACAATATTCATACTCTGTCTTCCTCTCGTTCGAATTCCGTGTTTATCCCCTTGATAAACCCACGCAGTTCTTTAATGTCTTTTTCTGGAATAAGTTCAATTCGACCATTGTATTCTATTACTTGCATTTTTTGGCCTGGACGAATCTGCAGTGCCTGCCTGACTGCTTTTGGTATAACAACTTGGAATTTCGGTGATACGGTTACGGTTTGCATAACAAAACCTCCATCGATGTTATTTTGTAATACGATAGCACTATCGATAAGGCTTGTCAAATTCTTTTGGATGGCTAACGGAAAAGTCAGGTGACCACCAGGGCTACCATTGACTTTGATAAAGTAAAAATAGTTTCAAATTTTAAATATTCTACTAAAAGCGCACCGGCCCTGGCGGTCACCTGGACTGCCGTTCGGCATCCTCACTTTTCCTCACCAAAGGTTCTTGTGTCAAAACCATATTCATCGGCCAAAAGTATTACAGATCCACTGCTCCCAAACGATTCGTAACCAAGACGCATAGCGCCATCTTTTATGCTATAATCGCAGATATCGAAAACAACCCATGAAAGAAATGACAGAATATCACCAATTGCCTGTCGGGCGTGTTTAGGTTCGAATATGCTGAAGTATGTTGGATAGATTCTCGATTTTGTTCTTGCCACATTGATCTCAACATCTTTACCATTAGGCGTAAGACTTCCTGTTGCCTTTCTTGGTTTTGGATGAACAAACTCGTTCCGGCACTTCACCACTTCCTTTATCTTAGCGTATAGATCATTCCCCCGGTCCAACTTTTTGCCATGGGCAATGCACACGATCTCGAACTTTAGCAGTGTGGACAATTTCTCAAGATCATTATAAAGGGCGTTACTTGTTTCCAATCCGAGAAGAAGTGCATTGACTGCGGATTCAAGAGCGTTGGCTGCAAGAAGAAAGGCGTATCGACACTGCATCCCTGCTTCTATATACAACCAATGGTGATGGGCGTCATCTTCCTCGCGATTTTCCGCCTCTTTTAGGAGAGACAAGCCTGAATCGAGAGCAGAAAATGCTTCACACATGAATTCATGGTAGGTATCAATCGTGATTTGTGGTTTTTTCATCATTATATGCCTAACAATGATTATACGTACGAATAGCCGCTTTATAAAACAGCCGTTTTGCGTGTCAAGCAGGTCATATGACGCAAATTGGCGGGCTAATCCCTGAAAAATGGAGAACCCGCGATCTTTTTCTTAACGTCACGTTTTCCGTTATGATATTTTCGAGCCATATGAACCAATGTTCATATGAATGGGTTAATAGAAGCCCTATCACAAATATATTTCAATTTAAATAGGTATTTATCACACCTGGCTGTGAATAGAAATGTGGCTGCGTCAACTCAAAACCAGGCGTTTAACGCATCGCTGTTTTTGTACCGGGAAGTCTTGAGATCTATACGCATGTGCTCAACAGGCGAGGTCGGGTTGTTTAAAGTCCGGGTGATCTGTTATGGCGATAGCGCCGAATCAAGCGCTATTTGGGCAGCAGACCGTCAAGACCTTTTTTCTCGGGCCGTTTGACGGTAAATAAAAGAGCGGCGGCCAGAAAATCCAGAACAATGAACAGAATATAGGCTGGATCATAAGAACCCATGCGGTCAAAACTCTGACCGGCAAGAATGTATCCAAAAAGCTGAAGAATCAGAAACATGGATACGAACCGGATAACAGATGGAAATGATTTACGGCCGAAAAGGTCGGCGATAATGATGGGGTAGGTCGACATCACGCCACCCATGGTAAAGCCGAAAATAAAAATAAACAGCCAGAGAGCCGGCAAAGAGTTCCGGCAAAGCGCCAGACCAAGGCCAAGACCGTTGACAGCCGCCAGTATGGCGACAATCTTTCTGCTTTCAAACCGGTCGCACAGCAATCCCCAGAAATATTTACCGACTGCGCCGGAAAAGGCGGTTGCCGCCATCATGCCCATTGCCGCCATGTCACTGAA
>JAWOIJ010000070.1:0-216342 GCA_046484745.1 Desulfobacterales bacterium
CCGCATCCTTGCTGATTGAATCTTCCGATACATTGTTGTTCGCGATAATGAGTACTTCCGCAAAGGAGGTTGTACTCGTCAGGCAAAGCATAACCAACATTAAAAAAATTAAAACAAAGGCGTTTTTCATCTTCTACCCTCCCTGTTTAGTAATGCTGAATTTGCGTATGAATCCTTTTTCCCGGAACAGAGTTTACAATCCCTCCACAACAAAAAGATGAAATGCAATAAATCGTTTCAGTTGTAACCCACCAGCGTCGGCAAATTGAATTCAGGTTTGGTATTGAATTTTTTAAAAGTGCTTTTAAATGAATCATCAGTTGAATTAAAAAGAAGACTCTGGATCAAAAAATTTTCATCCCAATGTGCAGGGTTTTCTGAAAATTTGATTGTCCCCTTAATATCAAGTTATTAAAAGTAATCTAATTAATGTCTATTTATTTCTTTTTGGCATAAATTATCTAAGACTATCATTAAGTCAAGTAATTTTTATATAATTATATATAATTTACATTGTATTGTATTTAAATATTCATAAATACCACATATAGTAGAAGACAGATGAAAAAAAATGCATAAAATCAAACCGGTTTGGCAAAAAAAGGCTTTAGGTACCCCTTTTCCATTTTTTTAAGATCAAACGATCGGGAAAAAAGCGTAATCATTCTTTTCTCTTTATTGATCGACTATACTACTGTGATGGAACAATAATAGCGCCACCTTTAACGGTATAGAGATAATAATTTTCGCCTGAACATGAACCATTGGAAATGTGCGGCAAACCCTATGAAAAAAAAGTTTGGCAGTCCGGCATGTTGCATGGGGTTTTGATGAACAATTTTAATATACTTCTTCTTTCAGCAGGCAGCACGCAATTTTATGCTTTGGCTTTCCTTCTGCCGTGTACTCCAGATTTTCCGGCTGAATCAGCCGGTTCATCACACACCCTTCCGGAATATCCAGTTGAAAGAGGTCTGCTTCATTAATTCCGGGAGTACGTTTGAGCCTGTTATCTTCAAACACCAGGCTGTGAATCGGGAAATCCTCACATAGAGGGCATCGGTAAACCCTTCCGTTCGGAAAAATAAAATAATTATCCGCGACAAGACCCGCGCATTCAAACCGTTCTTCAGGACGCAGATAGACTTTCGGATAGGTGGTGATGATTCCTCGACCGGCTGCATTTTTTGCTACTTCCGGAATCAGATCAAGCCATCTTTTTTTCGAAACCTGAAGATTCTTCCGTTTTGTTGTACCGGGTACCGGTCCGGCAGAATTTCCACGCAATCCAATTACCTGGATAAAAAATCTGTCGACTCCAAGATCCTCAAGAAGTGGAGGCATCATGGCAAGCTCATGAATGTTTTCGCTGCTTACCGTAAAAATCAAACTGGTGTTGAATCCAATTGAAACAGCCTGCCTGATTCCTTTCATACAGGCATCAAAAGAACCATGACCGCGAATCCTGTCATTTGTCTGTTTTGTTGCGCCATCCATGCTGAAGCTCAAAAAATTAAGTTCATTCGGGCTGATCTTTTTAAGAATATCATTAAAAAGATAACCGTTTGTATCAACGGTTATCGATTTATATCCAAGGGATCCAGCTTTTTTTATGGCTCTGGGCAGCTCCGGATGCAGGGTGGGCTCTCCGCCGAGAAAAATGACATTTGCAGACCGCTTCTTCTTTAAAAGTGCTGAAAGCCATTCTTCAATTACATCTATCGGGAGGGTCTTCTTTCCGTGGGCTTTGGGATTGATATAACAGTGCCGGCATTTGAGATTACAGCGTGTCAGAATGTGAAAAAAAACATTAACGGATTTTTTTGAAAAAGATACGGTTTTCTTTTTCATAGTGAAGACAAGCTACTTTATAATCGTGCGGGTAAGAATTTTTGTTTTTCCATCTTTTTCTTTAAGGCTCGTAAGTCTTTTTATCTCTGCCTTTGCCTGGATAAGTTCATCGTTGGTGAGACGCAGTCGAAGAGACATGTATTCAGCAAAAATTCTGTACAACAGAAGAATAAAATCAAGCTTTTTATCATCCGAGGATAATTTCTCCTGTGCCGATGTATCCACTGCAAGACACACGGTTTGCCCGTCAGCAAAAACCGATGCGGAACGGCTAAGGCTGTCAATAATTCTCATTTCACCAAAAATTTCACCCTTTTTGTCAATTGTAACAATTTCATGTCCTTCTTTTTTGATGATGACCTTGCCCTTGAGAATAAAATAAAGCCATGGATCCCGATCCCCTTCTTTTATGATGCTTTCTCCATCATTGTACTCCCTTATCTTGCTCAACCTCAGAAGCTTGGCCAGATTTTTAATTTCAAAATGCTTTAATGCTGGAATGTCCAGAAGCCGTTGAATATTCTGCATATTATCTTTCAAGTATTTTGATTCAATCATCTCAACCTCCGATGGGTAATCGTTTTATGCTGTATATACTATATATTTGCGGTTTTATAAAAAGTCAAATGTCAATTGACAATAAAAGAACGCAACCGGGCAAAAAGAGCTGTTTTTCGCTCTGTGCCGGGTGTCGTCGTTGTGTTCCGATTCAATACCGGAGGATATGTGAATCAATAGACCTGTTCCAGACAATCCTTGGAAAGACTGCCGTCAAAATCTACCGGATAGCACCCGTCAAAACAGGCTTTGCAGAAGCTGTTTTCCGGATCATCTGAATGCATGGATTCAAGGAGTCCTTCAAGTGTCAGATAATGAAGTGTGTCAAGTCCGAGAAAACTCCTGAGTTCGTCTATCGATTTTTTTGCAGCAATCAACTCCCCTCTTGTGGAAAAATCAATCCCATAATGGCAGGGATATCGGTGGGGGGGACAGGCAATGCGCATGTGTACTTTTTTGACGCCAAGCTCGCGAAGCGCTTTCACCCTGGTCTTGGCGGTGGTTCCCCTGATTATAGAATCCTCAATAATAATAATATCTTTTCCGTTTAAAAGTTCCTTCACGGGATTCAGTTTGACACGAACCCCGAAATTCCGCATGTTTTGTGTGGGCTGAATAAAGGTTCTTCCTACATAGTGATTTCGGATCATCCCCATTTCAAAGGGTATGCCCGATTCCTCGGAATACCCGAGTGCGGCATAGTTGCCGGAATCCGGAAACGGCATCACCAGATCCGCATCAACGGATGCCTCTTTGGCCAGCTGTCTTCCATTTTCTTTTCGCGTCATATAAACATTTTTACCAAAGAAGGTGCTGTCCGGCCGTGCAAAATAGATATATTCGAAAATACAAAAAGAACGTTTCCGGGAGATGGCTGGTTTTATGCTCCTCACCCCGTCTTTGTAAATAATTACAATTTCACCCGGATCAAGCTCTCTGATCAATTCGGCCTGAAGAAGATCAAGCGCGCAGCTTTCGGATGCAAGGATGTAGTGGCCATTCAGCCTGCCCAGGCAAAGCGGCCTGAACCCATTCGGATCCTTGATGCCGATAAGCTCCCCCTTCCCGGTAAGCACCACAAAAGAATACGCTCCCTTCAGGATTTCAACTGTTTTAAGCAGCGCGCCTTCGAGTCCAAACTTCAAATTTTTAATGAAAACATGTATTGCCACTTCACTGTCCATCGTTGTTTGAAAAATAGAGCCTTCTTTCTCAAACCTGCTTTTCAGAATATGGGCATTTACAAGATTGCCATTATGCGCCACTGCATATGATTTTCCCCCGTGATGAACGACAAACGGCTGGGCGTTTGACAGAATCGAGCTTCCGGTGGTTGAGTATCTGACATGTCCGATTGCGGAACCACCTTGAAGCTGCTCTATATGGTTCATATCAAAGACATCCGGAACGAGTCCCATGCCTTTATGTGCTGTGATTGTTTTATCCCTGGCAACGGCTATTCCTGCGCTTTCCTGCCCTCTATGCTGAAGGGCATAGAGTCCAAAATAGGTCAGCTTTGCGGCTTCCGGGTGTTCATATATTCCAAATATTCCACAGGCTTCACGAGGCTTCTTCGAATAATTCATTTTAAACATGAAACTCCTGGATGGATTTTACGGTCATTTCCATCTTCTTCATCGCAGTAATCGCCCGGCAGATCGCAAGGGATCCGGCGATGGTGGTGGTGTAAGGGATCAAATACTTTAAAGCCGCCCGCCGGATCATATATCCATCCCGCCTGGGTTCATCCCCTTTTCCTGTATTAATAATCAATTGTATTTCATTGTTCTTGATTGCATCGACAACATGCGGTCTTCCGCTGGAAACCTTGTTGATTTTCATGTTTTGAATCCCGATTTTCTCGAAAAACCGGGAAGTGCCCGGGGTTGCGACGATCCTGAATCCGAGGCTGTAAAACTGCCGTGCAACCGATAAAACCGCATTTTTATCATCGTCCTGCACACTGATAAAAACAGCCCCCTCCAGCGGAAGGTTCTGTCCTGCGGCAAGCTGTGCCTTTGCGAAGGCAGAGCCGAAATCCCTGTCAATGCCCATAACCTCGCCCGTTGATTTCATTTCAGGGCCCAACAGCGTATCTACATTCGGAAACCGATCAAACGGAAGGACAGCCTCCTTGACGGAGACATGGGAGGGCATGATTTCTTTTGTAAATCCCAGTTCCGAAAGTGTTCTTCCGAGCATTACCCTGGTTGCGAGCTTGGCAAGGGGAACGCCTGTAGCCTTGCTTACAAATGGAATGGTTCTGGAAGCTCTTGGATTGACTTCAATCACATAAAGCCTGCCCTCTTTTAACGCATACTGAACATTCATCAGCCCGATCACATTCAGCTCTGCCGCCATGGCCTTTGTTGCAGCGACAATTTCATCAATTGCTTTCCGATCAACATTTACAGGCGGCAGAACACAGGCTGAATCTCCAGAGTGTATGCCCGCTTCTTCGATATGCTCCATAATGCCGCCGATGATGGTTATTGTTCCATCCGAGATGGCATCCACATCCAGTTCCACGGCATCCTCGAGGAATCGGTCAATCAGAATCGGATGTCCGGGAGAAGCATCAATGGCCAGCCTGGTAAAGTTTTCAAGCTCTTCTCGTTTGTAAACGATTTTCATGGCTCTGCCGCCAAGCACATAAGAAGGACGAACAATTACCGGATAGCCGATCTCTTCGGCCACGGCGGAAGCACCATCCACATCTGTTGCCGTGCCGTTTTCCGGTTGAACCAGTCCCAGCTTTTTCAGCATGGTCTGAAACAACTTTCTGTCTTCGGCCCTGTCAATACTTTCCGGCTGTGTTCCCAGAATGGGGACACCTGCCGCATGAAGCTGAACCGAAAGGTTTAAGGGGGTCTGACCTCCAAACTGGATAATAACACCATCCGGTTTTTCCTTCTCGATAATGTGCAGAACATCTTCCCGGGTCAGGGGTTCAAAATACAGTTTGTCAGACGTGTCATAGTCCGTGCTCACCGTTTCCGGATTGCTGTTCACCATAATGCTTTCCACCGCCTCTTCACGAAGTGCAAACGAAGCGTGAACACAACAGTAGTCAAACTCGATGCCCTGACCGATCCTGTTCGGACCGCCTCCTAAAATCATCACTTTTTTCCGGTCCGATACCCTGGCTTCGCACTCTGTCTCGTAGGTGGAATAGTAATAAGGAGTTGAAGCTTTGAATTCAGCGGCACAGGTATCAACCAGCTTGTAAACCGGGCGGATTCCGGCTTCCGTTCTCTGACGCTTGATCTTTTCCTCATCCATGCCGGTCAGAAAGGCAAGCTGAATATCGGAAAACCCATATGATTTTGCTTTGAAAAGCAGTTCTCTGGAAATGGCTTTTTCTGCATGGCATCGGGACAGGAGTTTCTCCAGATCAACGATCTGATTGATCTGGTGAAGGAACCATGGATCAATCATGGTTTGCTCATAGATTGTCTCAATTGAGAACCCTTTTAACAGGGCTTCCCGCAGATAGAAAATGCGCTGAGAGTTTGGGGTTGCGAGCTTTTTCATGATCTCGGACTCGGAAGGAGATGTTTCCGTACCCTCCACAAGAGCCTTCCCATCCGCACCAAAACCATAGCGACCGATTTCAAGAGAGCGGATCCCTTTTTGAAAGGCTTCTTTAAACGTTCTGCCGATAGCCATGGTTTCCCCAACAGATTTCATGGAGGTTGTCAGGTAATCCTCGGTTTCGGGAAATTTTTCAAATGTCCACCTGGGAATCTTGACGACACAATAATCAAGAGTCGGTTCAAAGCTGGCAAGCGTTTCACCGGTAATATCGTTCGGGATCTCATCCAGTGTATACCCAACGGCAAGTTTTGCTGCAATTTTTGCTATGGGAAACCCTGTTGCCTTGGATGCCAGAGCCGAGCTTCTGGAAACCCTTGGATTCATTTCAACAACAATCATTTCACCGGTTCCAGGGTTTACGGCGAACTGAACGTTTGATCCGCCTGTATCAACACCGATTTCCCGAATTATGGCAATCGATGCATCTCTCATGGACTGATATTCGCGATCCGTAAGCGTCTGTGCCGGAGCCACCGTAATACTATCTCCTGTATGAACCCCCATGGGATCCATGTTTTCTATGGAACAGATGATAACGACATTATCATGATGATCCCGCATGACTTCAAGTTCGAATTCCTTCCACCCAAGCACCGACTCTTCCAGCATCACCTGGTTGATCAGGCTGGCATCAAGACCGGCCTTGGCCATGATTTCAAGATCCTCCCTGTTGTAAGCCACACCACCGCCGGTTCCGCCCAGTGTAAAGCTGGGTCGGACGATAATCGGAAATCCGATGGTTTCTGCGATCTCCTGCACCGCGCTCATGCTCGTCGCGATACCGCTTTTCGGAATCCGGAGGCCGATTTTATGCATCGCCTTCCGGAACAGATCTCTGTCTTCCGCTTTATTTATGGATGGAATGGATGCACCGATCATCTCGACATCATACTTTTCCAGCACCCCCATTCTGGCCAGTTCAACAGCGGTATTCAGAGCGGTTTGACCGCCAAGGGTGGGCAGCAGGGCATCGGGGCGTTCTTTTTCAATTATTTTTTCTACGATCGCAGGGGTCACCGGTTCAATATAGGTGGCATCGGCCATTTCAGGATCGGTCATAATGGTAGCCGGGTTGCTGTTAACCAGAACGACTTCAAACCCTTCCTCTTTAAGGGCCTTACAGGCCTGTGTCCCTGAATAGTCAAATTCGCAGGCCTGGCTGATGATGATCGGTCCGGCTCCGATGATTAGAATTTTGTGTATATCAGATCTTTTGGGCATAATTTCGATTCGTTATGTAGAAAAAAATCATCTAAAACAACAAGGAGGCCTGATGCTTGTTCATCATCTCCTTGAAAGTATTAAAAAGGTATTTTGCATCATGCGGGCCCGGGGATGCTTCTGGATGATACTGTACGGCAAACAGCGGGTATTCTCTATGTTGAAAGCCCTCAAACGTATTATCATTCAGGTTCACATGGGTAACCTCAATGTTTTTACCTTCCATGCTGTTGGTGTCGACTGCAAATCCGTGATTCTGAGCGGTGATTTCAACCTTGCCTGTCAGCAGGTTTTTAACCGGCTGATTTGAGCCCCGGTGCCCGAATTTCAGCTTAAAGGTCTTTCCCCCCAACGCTAGGCCTAAAACCTGATTGCCCAGGCAGATACCAAAAATGGGACAAAATCCGATCAATTTTTTAATTGTATCAATGGCATATATCAACGGTTCCGGGTCTCCGGGTCCGTTTGAAAGAAAAATTCCATCCGGCTTATAAGACTTTACCTGTTCCGGTGAAAAGGTCGCAGGAACAACCAGTATTTCACATCCCGTATTTTCAAGGCATCTCAAAATAGAATATTTGATACCAAAATCAAAAGCGACAACCGCATGTTTCTTTCCTCTAGATTTCCAGATTCCCGAGCCGGATTCAAGCGTATTTTTCCCGACAGGAGCTGGTTTTCCATTTTCCCATAAATACGGAACCGTGGTTGAAACTTCCTTTACAAGATCCCGGCCCGCCATGCCGGGTATGGCTCTTGCTTTTTCCACAAGGGAAGCCGGATCCAGATCCCGGGTTGAAATCGCTGCCCGCATGGCGCCTGCTTTTCGGATGTGGCGGGTGAGTGCACGGGTATCAAACCCCTCGATTCCAAGAACACCCTGTTGCATCAAATATGCTGCAAGACACTGTGTGGATCTGAAGTTGCTCGGAAATTCCTGGTATTCCTTTACCAGAAAGGCGGCGACCTGAATTCGGTCTGATTCAACATCTTCCGGATTGACACCATAATTGCCGATCAACGGATAGGTCATGGCCACCATCTGTCCTCGGTAGGACGGGTCAGTCAACACCTCCTGGTATCCGGACATGCTTGTATTGAAAACCACCTCTCCTGCGGTTTCTCCTTTTCCGGTAAAACTA
This sequence comes from Desulfobacterales bacterium, assembly GCA_046484745.1. GTDB lineage: Bacteria > Desulfobacterota > Desulfobacteria > Desulfobacterales > SURF-7 > JAQYVL01. The sequence goes on from JAWOIJ010000070.1 coordinate 8,370, forward strand.
TTACACGGAAAGGTACGCCCGTCTTCAAGGGCTAGTAGTGCTTGAACTCGCTCCATAAAAAAACTGTTTTCACACCTTGTTGTTTCGGATTGCCTGAACCTACAGGTTTTCAAACGGGGTTACTGAACTGCGTTCGTCAATAAAGCCACACCCCCATACCACATCTCGTCTTCAAATCAATACTAAAAATACATTTTGTCTTCAAGGCTCACGTCTTGATATCACTCCCGCTACCCCATCGGCTCATTTTCAATCAGATCCCATATGCCGCAGGGACACGCGCCGGCGCAGAACCCGCATCCGATACAGCGTGAATCATCGACAAGATATCGGTAATCACCGTCGCCCATATCCTCTCTGCTGATCGCAGCCTGAGGGCAGATGGCAACGCATATCCCGCAATCCCGGCAGGTTCCGCAGGAAGCACACTGAGAACCGCACTGATCAATACCATCAAAACCGGTAATTCGGGGATCAAAATATTCCATTTTAATCCTGTCGGTATCCATCACGGCAACCGATTCTGTAAAAGGCTTTTCTCCTCTCAAAATCGTCATGATGGCTTCCGCGGCTTTCCGGCCTGCTCCAATCGCATCTGAAAGGATTCCAGGTCTGACAACATCTCCTATGGCAAAAATTTTTGGATCGGATGTTCGAAAAAACGCATCTACCCGCACAAATCCATCTTTTACCTCAACACTTTTTGGAAGAAACGCGATGTCCGGTAAATCACCGATTGAAATTACAACCATATCCGCGGGAATCAATTCTCCGGTTTGAAGAACCACACCCTCTTCGGTTATCTCCCGGGTAAAGCAGGGCCACTTAAACACCGCACCATACGATTCAGCTTCTTCTCTCTCTTTTCCGAATGATGCCGGCTCCTGAACATCAATTAAGATGATGCGCTCTGCTCCGAGCCTTCCGGCTTCTGTTGCAACATCACATCCCACATTTCCGGCACCAATAATTACGATTTTTTTGCCCGGATCAATATCATCCTTTTTTGACTTCATCAAAAAATCCAGGGAGGATATCATCCGTTCTTTTCCCGGAACAGGAAGCGTTCTTGGTTTCCGGGCTCCTGCTGCAATCACCAGAAAGTCATAATCCCCTTTCAGTCTTTCCGTTTCCTGCCTTTCCAGTCTTTGCTTCAGATGCACGTGGGGAATCACACTGGATATTCTGTCAAGCTCCGCCGCAAGTATATCCCCGGGGATTCGGCTTTCCGGAATCACGGATGCCATTTTCCCGCCAAGGGTTTCTTCCGAGTCATAAATTACGGCTTCGTGCCCTCCTTTGCGAAGCTGCCATGCAATGGAAATACCTGCCGGACCGCCGCCGATAACCGCGATCTTTTTTCCGCTCTGGGCTGGAAAATCAGGAGTTCCGGCATTGATGCTGGCCCTGCCCAGTTTCTTGATGTCAATCGGTATCATGGACGAGATCCGGCGCGTGCAAGCCTGCATACAGGGATTGGGACAGAGATATCCGCAAATGGTTGCCGGAAACGGTGTATATTCAAGCGCCAGATCAACCGCTTCATCGATTCGCCCCTCTCTGATCAGCCGCCATCTTTTATGAACCGGTATTCCTGTCGGACAGGTTTCTTCACAAGGCGCTTTATACTTCTGATTTTCCCATACCGGAACAAATCTTCTCAGTTCTCCCGTTGTGATCAATGGAATCGGACTCCGATCCATTGCTGTCAAATCCCCGATCATTCCTCCCTGACCGAGTTCCTTTTCCCAGACATCGGCTTTAAAAGCAGACATGGCTCGGTTCTCAACCCCTCCCTTCTCCTGTGGGGTGCGCGCAACCAGCAGCTGCCAGTCTTCTCTTGCCGAAATGGTTTCAAAAAGTTCCGTGCGATGGATATGACCCAAATAGGTTTTCAAGTTTTCAGTAAACCAGTTCCAATCCTCATCTGAAATGGGAACCTGCTTTGCATCGGCATCACTGTATCCGCTGTGTGGACCTCGAAAAAAGATTTTACCGCCCACCATTCCAACCAACGGTCTGTATCCAAGTACGTTTTCCGGGGTTTGAGGTTCAACCCCGCAGACTACGGCAATCCCTCCGGCCATGAATTCACCAAAATAATCTCCCACCGATCCGAGAACCCAGATTTCCGGAAGAGCGAACCTGGGATTGCTTTTGGTCATTGTCATGCCGCGTGCGCCGATATTGCCGGCTACAAAAATTTTTCCCTGAGCCATGGCATTGGCAAGACCATTACCGGAATTACCGTGAACCACAATCTGCGAACCGGCGTTCAGCCAACCCACATCATCGGAAGCCGGCCCCATGACTTCAATAAATGTATTGGGAAACCCAAGAGATCCGACTCTCTGGCCGGTTTGCCCTTTTATGACCACATGGATCGATTCCTCTCCGGCTTTCCACAGCCTTCCGCCGATGCCCTGCTGGCCAAAGGCATGAATTTCAATTCGCCTTTCCCCTTTTTCAACAGCGCTCTGTATTCTTTCTTCGAGAATACGGGATTCGATGCGAACCCCCTCTTCTTTACCGGCTATTTGAAAATATGCCTTATTATTCATGACGTTTCTCCGCAAAGACAGATCCTAGTCGAAAGTTCGGTATTCCTTTTAGCGCGTTCAATTTCTAAACCACATATTTAATATTCAGCCTTTCAGCTGCATGATAATCATTAATCCCCAGCGCATCCGACATGCCGATCGGCAATGAAGTTGAACGTCCCAGAGGTGCAACGATCTTTTTCAATTCCGTATCAAAACTCAGGAAAACATCCACAACACGCTGTGCCACATCTTCGGAATTCAGCCGCCGGTAGAGCCTTGGATTCTGGGAAGTAATCCCTTTTGGACAAAGGCCTACATTACAAATGTTGCATCTGTCTGTTTCCGATCCAAGACAGCCTGCGGCAGCCTGCATAATATATTTCCCGATTTGAACACCGCTTGCACCCAGCATAATAAGAGCTGCAGCATTTGCAGCCAGATTGCCTGTTTTTCCGATACCTCCACCTGCAAACAGCGGAATTTCATTTTGTTTGCCAAGGGCTACCAGATTCAAATAACTATCCCTGATATTGCTTGCGATGGGCTGCCCCATGGTATTCATGGAAACATTATACGCCGCACCGGTACCACCATCTTCTCCATCGATGGCCAGGCCGGCTGCATACGCATTTCTGGTCAGGTTGTTCAATACGGCAAGAGAGGTGGAAGATGCTGAAATTTTAGGATATACAGGAACTCTGAATCCCCACGCCATATACATGGACTGGGTCATTTTTGCCACAGCCTCTTCGATGGAATATTGAGTCTGGTGCGTTGGAGGGCTGGGAAGGCTGACCCCTGCAGGAACCCCTCGAATTGCTGCGATCAACTTATTCACTTTATACCACATTAACAGACCACCATCTCCCGGTTTTGCACCCTGACCATATTTGATTTCAACCGCACAGGGATCGACCTTCATATCCGGAATGGCATGGATGATTTCATCCCATCCAAAATAACCGGAAGCAATCTGAAGAATAACGTACTGCAAAAACCGGCTTCTGAGAATTCTCGGAGGACATCCGCCTTCACCGGTGCACATTCTTACCGGCATATGCAGTTCTTCGTTAAGGTACGCAACCCCCATCTGCAAGCCCTCCCACATGGTGGGAGAGAGCGCGCCAAAGGACATGCCGCCGATAATCAGGGGATAAATCTCGCGAACCGGTGGAATCCATCCGTTTTCCCTGATATGTTTTAAATTTTCTTCTGGTGGAAGCACCCGCCCCAAAAGCGTTCGCAACTCAAATTCATGACGGCCGGCATCTAAAGCCGGGTCTGTCAGCATGGAAATTCTTATAAATTTTATCTGATCCAGAAAAGTTCCTGGAACATTTCGACGTCCACCGCGTCGCCGAGGCTGTCCTCCCTGATTATTGTGAAAAACCAGCTTATCTGCCTCGTCGCTCCTTGCGGGCAAAATGGCATCATTCGGACAGACCATGGCGCACATGGCGCACCCGACACAGGCATGCTGAGGATCGGTTTTCTGACGAATGCCATGAAAAACATTAAAAACACTGGATGAAGACTGGATCTCCGCAAGATTGGTTGCGATGCTTCTTTTTCTGAAAACCCCCAGTTCCAGTGATTGAACAGGACAAATCGCTGTGCAGCGTCCGCAGAGGGTGCACTTTTCCTTATCCCACAGGATCTGCCAGGGCAGATCCTTGATGTTTAGTGTAGAAGGTGTAACGGGTCTGTTTGCTGACATATCTTAACCTCCTGACGATCCGGCCCTACAAGTACGGTATCCAGATGCATAGGTTGAAAATCTTTTGTTTTGTCCCGGTCTGGAATTACAGCATCCAATCCGCATAGTTCGGAAGAAAACGCATAGATCCCCGGACGGCCGCCAACAACTCCCGGCCGAAGCTTCTTCCTGTCCTGGGCCATAAAAAGAGAATGATCCGGCAAACATCCTATGACACAGTTTGGCCCGTCAATGATCATCCTTCTGCAGGTGCGCTTCAAATGTCTCAAAAAATCAGCGCTTGGGTGTTTTGCAAGATCCTCCTCCTGAAGCGGGGTGATAATATGTTTATAGGCATCAATACCTAATCCAAGCTTTGATATTGTATAGTGCAAAATATGGGTGAACACCTCGGAATCGGATTGAAATCCCGTATATCCGGGGAATCCGCGCGACATCAGGTATTCTTTGATCGGAATAAATGCTGTATTCTCGCCGTTTGTCATGGTTGAATACCCTTCTACAAAAAAGGGATGGCAGGCATACAGATTGATGGCATAATTGGTATTCTGTCTTCCCTGGGCCATAATTACCCTTGCTTTCAAATCGTTTCGATCAAGCTGTAGATAGTGTCCCACAGTCAGAGGATCTCCTATCTCCTTGATCATAATCACATCCGGCCAAAAAGAAAAAACAATCATGTCGTTCTTCTCTTCACCCATTTTGCGCAATTCAAGGCGAATCAGCATTAATTGTTCTCCAATTTCCTTCGCGCTTCTGCCTTCCCACTCTTTGGGATATTCATAGGCCCTTACCAGATAAAAATCTCTTTCCGGAACTCCTTTAGCAGGTTTATTGGGCACCCGGATCGAAATTTTATATTTGGTCATGAACCCAAGATCCATCATGAATCTGTCAAGACGCTTCAAACCATCGTTTGTAAAAATACCGGACAGGATGGGTGATTCTTTGATCTCTTCAAAAGGCCCTCCAAGGTCTCGCAAAAAAAGGCCGACGCCTGAACCGTCATGGCCTTCCCGCATAACATCAAGCGCCTCCAGAGCTGTCATGGGTGATTGTGGCGTTTCGCTGGTTAATGCAAATAAACGACACATGCTTCTCTCCTTGTGATTCGTCTTTAACCGAAATTTCAGCCCTGCTGATTTCGCCGCTTACACTTCAATGGTGTTAATTCTTATCCAACCGGCAAAAAAAGGGCTTTTTATGGATGAACATCCTTCAATAAAGCAACGGGCATGCCAAAAACTGTAAAGTGACAAACAGCACGCTATTGGTTATCTGCTTAAAAATAAAAACGCTTGTTCATGGAAAAAGTCGATTCAGGTTCGGGAGAGAAGAAAACTCCAACTGCATGACTATATACATTTTTTTTAATCAAAAAATCTGAACTGGACTTAAAAATAAAGCCAAGCTGCCGATTTGATCATGAACACAAATTCACCTGGCCCGGCGTAACAGGAACACATTTTCGGGAAATTTAATACTGTTTTGTAATAAATCCCCCGGAATCTTTTACAAAAATGTAAAAACCGCCCCCCTTCAACAGCCTGAAAAGGGAGAGCATCAGCTATACCATATGTGTTTTCTTTTTGAAAGCCGGAGATTTTATTTTCGATTTTGATGTCGTGACAAAACAGAGGATATTGTTTATAATGTCATAGCGTTCATTCCGAAGCATTCAGCTTTTTGTTGGTTCAAAAACAGAAAAAGCCGTTATACAGATCTTCACTGCAATGCTTGATCAGGGTCTTGTTTAAATAAACCGCAAACAGGGAAAATACAGAATCAAGATGCTAAAAAATCTTCCGGAAACGCTTGCCGGATCATTGCAAATCAGATGGGAAGCCTTTTGCCAGGCTCTCCAAAAAACAGATTCCCTCGAGAATGTTCCTGAAAATATCTTAGAATTGTTACAAAAAGCATTTCTTTTTAGTGAGTTTGTCTCAAAGACCCTGACCCGTAGACCGAACATTCTGTTTGATCTGTTGAAAAACAATGACCTTTGCCGATCCTATCCGGCAAACGAATACACACAAAAGCTTTCCCTGCTGCTGAAAAAAATATCTGAAGAGAATTCACTTTCGACCCAACTTCATCTCTTCAGGTATCGCGAAATGATTCGAATTGCATTTCGTGATCTTGCCGGCCTGGCGGATCTTTTCGAAACCATGGCGGATCTTTCTCTCCTGGCGGAAGCATGCGTCGAACAAACCTTCGCAGCGCTGTATACCTGGATGGTAGAAAAATTTGGAACGCCCTGCAGTCCTGATGGAAGAAAACAAAAAATCGTTGTCCTGGGCCTTGGAAAACTCGGTGCGGGCGAACTCAACTTCTCGTCAGACATTGACCTTGTGTTTACTTTTCCGAAAGCCGGTGTAACAGACAACAACAACGATTCGATACCAAACGAAGTTTTTTTTTCGCGCCTCACCCGTTCGTTCCTGAAAATTTTTTCAGAATCAACGCCCTCGGGTCTCCTCTTCAGGGTTGATCTGAGACTCAGGCCTTATGGTGAAAATGGTCCAATTGTTCTCAGTTTCAATTCAATGGAGGAATATTACGAAGCGCAAGGAAGGGAATGGGAAAGATACGCCCTGATTAAGGCAAGAGTGGTGGCAGGCGACAGAAAGGCAGGTCGTGAACTTTTAAGCCGTCTCAATCCATTCATTTACCGAAGATATCTTGATTACAGCTCATTTGAATCCTTACGGGATATGAAAAAGAGCATAAATTTTGAAGTCAGGCGCAAAGGTCTTCAGGATAACATCAAACTGGGAGCCGGCGGTATTCGAGAGATTGAATTTTTTGGACAGGTCTTTCAGCTGATTCGAGGCGGGGTTGAAGTAAAACTTCAGGAACCGAGTATTGTAAAAGTTTTACGGATTCTGGCAAAGGAAGGTTATATTCAGCAGGCGATATGCGATGAATTAATAAACGCCTATGTGTTTTTACGCAACACAGAGCATCGGCTTCAGGAGTTTGATGACAGACAGACACACACCCTGCCGAAAGACAGCATCGAAATTTTCCGTCTCGCCTTATCCATGGGTTTTGAAAAGAGCGATGCCTTCCTTACACAGCTTAAGCTTCACATGGATACGGTTCACCGTCATTTCAACCAGGTTCTTTCTTCCGAGACCACAAAAAGCAATGATCACGAGAATCAATTTGAAACTGTCTGGGGCAATCCGATTGACAGCAAAGAAGCAGAAAGAATACTTCGTGCCTCCGGATTTGACAGGCCGGATGAAATTATTCGACAGTTGAATTTACTGCAACATGATCCGACAACAAGATCTCTTAGTCGAGAAGGTCGCAGGCGTCTTAACAAGCTCATTCCCCGTGTAATTGAAACAACAGCAAAATCCAAGAATCCTCTCCTCTCGTTTACCCGGATCATAGAACTCATAAAAACCGTTGAACAGCGAACAAATTATATTTCTTTGCTGCTGGAGAATCCATCCGTCCTCACACAACTTATCAACCTGTCACTTGTCAGTCCATGGATTATTTCTTTTTTGACGCGCCATCCGGTTCTTCTGGATGAGCTTCTGGATGCGCGACTGCTTTACAGTCCGCCTTCCCGGGATCAGCTTTCGGAAGAGCTGCAGAAAAAACTCTTACAGGTGACCCCCAATGATCTGGAGCAACAGATTGAACTGCTTTGTATCTTTAAACAGATAAACACGCTCAGGGTGGCGGCGGCGGACATAACGGCATCTTATCCCCTCATGCGGGTAAGTGATCATCTCTCCGATATTGCAGAACTCATTCTTGAAAAAATATTGAATTTTTCCCATACGCATCTGGCTATGAAATATGGGGCTCCGAAATGTTACCTTGAAAAGGTTGATTGTAAAAAAGGATTTGCAATTATTGCGTATGGAAAACTGGGAGGCATCGAGCTCGGATATGGATCTGATCTCGACCTGGTATTTCTTCATGCCGCAATGGAAGGAGACACGCAAGGAGGAAGCAGTCCGCCGATCGCAAACAGCCAGTTCTTTACCCGCCTGGGACAACGAATTATTCATACCCTGACAACCCATACACGGGCTGGAAAACTTTATGAAATCGATATGCGGCTTCGACCAAGCGGAAGCTCCGGTCCCCTTGTGAGCCACATGAAAACCTTTATGGAATATCAGAAAGAAAAAGCCTGGACCTTTGAACATCAGGCTGTGGTAAGAGCCAGGCCGATCTGTGGAGACCCGGCAATCACCCGGCGGTTTGAGGAAATTCGAAAAACAGTTCTCACAATACCCAGAGATCAGTCAAAACTTCTGCAGGATATCCTCGATATGCGGGATAAAATGCGGCGGAACCATCTTGATGAAAGACCGGAAACGTTCAACTTGAAACAGGGGTTCGGAGGAATCGTAGACATCGAGTTTCTGGTTCAGTATTTGATACTGGCAAACGCTTTTCACCATCCCGATCTCGTAACGTGGTCGGACAATGTTCGCCAGCTTGAAGCTCTTTCTGACTCCGGCATCATTGAAAGGGAAGCCGCTCTGTTTTTAAAAGAAGCTTACCTGACCTTTCGCTCCCGGGTTCACAGACTGAACCTGCAGAACAAGCCGTCTATCACGCCTGAAAAGGAGTTTCTGGAGCTTGGCAGGAAAGTTACAGAAATATGGACACAATACCTGTCCTGATGGTATCCATGTCTCTCGTTTGAGGATGATGGCGATTTATTCCAATAAAAAGCCGGCCCCCTGTCTTGAAAACAGGGTCCGGCTTTTTATCGTAAACATCATATGTCATAGTAAAGATAAAATTCATGCGGATGCGGACGAAGCTTTACGGCATTGACCTCGTTTTTCGTTTTATAATCAATCCACATATCAATGACATCTTTCGTGAAGACATCCCCTTTGAGCAGAAATGCATGGTCGGCTTCAAGTGCCGCCAGCGCTTCATCAAGAGAACCCGGTGCGGATTCGATGCTGGAAAGTTCTTCCGGCGGGAGGTCATAAATATTTTTGTCAAGGGGATCACCCGGATCAATCTTGTTCTCAATACCATCGATCACCGCCATTAACATGGCAGAGAAAGCCATATAGCCGTTGCAGGATGGATCCGGTGTTCGGAACTCAATCCGCTTTGCTTTCGGCGAAGCCGAATACATGGGGATGCGCACCGCGGCACTCCTGTTGCGGCTTGAATAGGCAAGATTTACGGGCGCCTCAAATCCCGGTACCAGCCTCTTGTAGGAGTTGGTGGTCGGGTTGGAAAAAGCACAAATCGCCTTACAGTGTTTTATGATTCCCCCAATCGCGTAGAGAGCTTCCTGAGAAACACCTGCATATTTATCACCGGCAAAAAGCGGATTTCCGTCTTTCCAGATGCTGATATGGGTATGCATTCCAGAACCATTGTCTTCAAAAAGTGGTTTTGGCATGAAGGTTACGGTGTGTCCATGACGATAGGCCACATTTTTCAGAACATATTTGAACCACGCAAGCTGATCCCCCATCTGAACCAGAGGTTTGAACCGCATATCGATTTCAGCCTGACCTGCTGTGGCAACTTCATGATGCTGGCATTCTACATCAATACCGAGATCTTCAAGGGTCAGCATCATTTTAGTTCGAATATCCTGAAATTTATCCATCGGAGGAACCGGGAAATATCCTTCCTTGTGTCTTGGTTTGTATCCGAGGCTAGGCGACTCTTCCCGTGACGAGTTCCAGATACCTTCCACAGAATCGACTTCATAATACGAAACATGTCTGGATGATTCAAACCGGATGCTGTCAAAAATAAAAAACTCCGCTTCCGGACCAAAATAAGCGGTATCTCCTATACCGCTGCCGGCTAAATAGGCTTCTGCTTTCAAAGCAATATTTCTCGGATCTCTGGTGTATGCCTCACGGGTGATCGGATCGACAATATTTCCGATCAGAACCAGGGTTGGAACTTCAAAGAATGGATCCATCTTTGCTGTAACCGGATCCGGTACAACTAGCATATCGCTGGCATGGATGGGCTGCCAACCTCTTATGCTTGAACCATCAAATCCATATCCATCATCAAAGCTTGATTCCTCAAGCTCGCTGATAGGTACGGAAAAATGTTGCCATACGCCTGGAAAATCCATAAAGCGTATATCAACGACCCTTGCTCCATTTTCTTTTGCCATCTCTAAAACTTCTTTGGGTTTCATAATACTATCCTCCATCATTTTATTTAGGTAGACAGATTGAATGGTTATGTAAAAAACGATTCCGGTCGGAACGGGTATTTCCTTCCATCACCCTTGATCAACTTCATTGTGTTAACCTGAAATTCAATTATTGCAAGAGCTGTTCCAACAAGGAGGCAAATACATAACTATCTATTATAATAAAATAAAAATAAAACTTAAAACCGCGCAAGCCGTTTGCGCTTACATTTTTGAATAAAAAAAAGAAGAAAAACTACATTATTGTAATAAAATTACTTGTTATGGAATATTTAAAAAACAATCAGGGCTTTTCCGAAATGATCACCATGGTTTCACTTGCCCCCGGGGAAGGTGAGCGTATGAATTCCCGAATACAGATCCGACAAAGCTAACCATTGGCCGTTCTGCTGCACAAGAGAGTTGTTGAGGCCTTCCATTTGGAATCTGTCAATAAAAACTTTACGTTATCACACGATATCCGAGTTAACAAGTCCATATCCATGTTCGCCGTGAAGAGACCTGTCAAGCCCCTCCTGTTCACCCTCTTCACTAATTCGAAAACCAACTGTTTTTTCAACAAGAAAATAAATAATGAACGTGCCTGAAGCCGCAAGGGCGATGGTGGCCCCCAATCCCCTTATTTGCACAAACAACTGGTTCCACAACGTCCAGTTCCCTCCGGCCGAAGCCGCAGCACTTGTCATCCAGCTTTCTCGGATAAAAAAGCAAAGAAGAAGAACCCCAAGGCCGCTCCCCACCCCGTGAATTCCAAAACAGTCAAGACTGTCGTCATAACCAAGCCGGGCTTTGGCCTGAAGCGCATAATAGCAAGCTGCTGCGGAAAGGGTCCCGAGAACAATTGCACCAAAAGGTTTTACAACACCTGCGGCAGGCGTTATCACCACCAGCCCCGCAAGTATGCCGGATACAAAACCCAGCGAAGTTGCCTTGCGAAACATGATCGCCTCAATGCAAAGCCATGTCAGCGCCCCGCTTGCTGCAGATACCTGTGTCATGGTGAGCGCTCTGGCAGTATCAAGTCCACTTTGAACTGTTGAACCGGCGTTAAAACCAAACCAACCGACCCATAAAAGCCCGGCACCCATCATGGTCATAACAAGATTGTTCGGATGCATGGTTGTCTTCGGATATCCTTTTCGAGTTCCGAGAAGCAAAGCGATAACCAGAGCACTGATTCCAGCGGAAACATGAATCACAAGCCCTCCGGCCAGATCGATAACACCTGCGGCCCCTGAATTAAACAACCAGCCATCCGAAGCCCAAACCCAATGGCACAGCGGGCAATAAACTAATAAAAACCAAAGCGCTATAAACAATGTATACCCTTTAAAATAAACCCTCTCGGCAAGAGCCCCGCTGATCAAGGCTGGTGTAATAATCGCAAATTTTCCCTGAAACATTGCCAGTACATATTCCGGTATTCCATCTGTTATCCGGTCATCAATTCCCTTCAGAAAAAAATAGTCGCTGTTCCACCCCACCCATCCGCCGAGAATATTTTTCCCAAAAGCAAGGGAATAGCCACAAACAACCCACAGAACCCCAATAACAGCCATCGCCACAAAGCTGTGCATCATGGTCCCTAAAACATTTTTTGTTCTGACCAGTCCGCCATAAAACATTGCCAGCCCCGGAACCATTAATAAAACCAATGCGGTTGATGTAAGCATCCATGCGGTTGCGCCGGAATCAACACCGCCATTTTCAGCAGCAAAAACAACTTGAGGCAGAATTATCAAAAACACGGTTGCAATTCGGATTACCCTTGAGAATGATACCATACAAGATCCCCCTTCCATAATGTTACAAGCGCTGTTCAGACCCGATCAAAGATTCTATGCAACCCATATGCCACCAACTCCATACAAATTATATCGTGTTGAGATAACACAAAAAATCCAATTCTGTTCATATGATCCTTCAAAACTCGAGCAGGCAAGATACGTTTTTGAAAATTTTATGCTCAATTCTTTACAATAATGTAAAAAACATCGCAATTTTATCGTAATTTTTCGATAACTGAATGTTTTCTACTGATTCCTCAATTGATTTTCTTCGGATCAGGTGATAAGGAACATCTCAACATTTTTTTCCAACATTTATAGTGATTTTCAGAATAGTGTTCGATACATCTAAAAGCCTTTTTTGCTGCTGAATTCAAAATTCAACAGCAATATTTCCCAAATTTTTTCAGTTTACACGGAAACAGTTTTAACAATTGAAAAGCGCTATATCGCTTCAGCTAAAAATATTTGGTTTTTCAAGGAAAGGCTTTCAATCGTTTCGATTTTTTTCTCTTTTCAAACCATTTAGGAGAGGAGATAAAGGATGACTGAAAAGAACCAGAAATCAAATGATGGTGAACAGTTTGTCTTTGACCGTGCCACTTCCAACTGGTCTGATTTGTGGAAAAAAGAAGATTACTGGTCGATCTGGCTGGGTTTTTTACTGTTGTTACTGGGTCTTGTTATCTTTTTTAACAATCCACCGGAAGGTATGAATGACAAAATCGAGCAGTCAAATGAAGTATTAAAAGCAGAGTCGGATCGGGCTCCTTTTAAAACCGTCTCCTGGTATCAGGCCTTGGATGCCAAAAGCAAACTGAAGGCAGCGGATTCATCGATTGGAAAAACCATAAAAAAAATTACTACTACTCCATATGGCTGGGAGACGAATCCAGTTCAAGCATTTTGGATGGATGATGAAACAGCGGAAGCCAAAAAAAAGAGCGCCCTTGTAAAATATGAAAAAGCCAAAGAAGAAGAAGACAGGGAGCTGACGACTGCCAGGATCGCTGAAGCAGCCGCGGCGGCAAATCGATTCAAATCAGACAACCTGAACAGCAAAGCAAGTGATGCGATTGACACGTGGCGATTAGCTCATGCAACCGTTTCAACCCTGAAAAAAAAAGTCAGTGCGGCTCAACCCTATAACCAGATTTTTTATCTTCTCGCTCTTATGATATTCCTGGCCCTTTTTTTCGGCATCGGCATGGCTTTCATGGGGAAATCAATACCCAGATTTATGCTCGGCTTTTGTTTTGTTTTTTTAATCGCCCTGCTTGCATATGCCGCTTCTGCTCAAACAACAATGAAACATTATGGAATCGGTTATGCCGCATGGGCAATTCTGTTGGGTCTAATCATCAGTAACACCGTTGGAACACCAAAATGGGTAATGGAGGCCGTGCAAACGGAATACTATATCAAAACCGGTCTGGTGCTTCTGGGCGCGGAAATTCTATTTGGAAAAATCCTGTCCATTGGTATTCCGGGAATTTTTGTTGCCTGGATCGTGACGCCGATTGTTTTGGTAACCACCTATATCTTTGGACAAAAAGTAATTAAGATTCCTTCTAAAACACTAAACATGACTATTTCTGCAGACATGTCCGTGTGCGGTGTTTCTGCGGCCATTGCCACCGCGTCAGCCTGCCGTGCGAAAAAGGAAGAACTAACCCTTGCGGTTGGACTTTCCCTTGTATTTACCTCGATCATGATGATTGTCATGCCTGCTTTTATCAAAGCCGTTGACATGCCGTATGTTTTAGGTGGTGCATGGATGGGAGGAACCATTGATGCAACCGGAGCGGTTGCGGCTGCCGGAGCTTTCTTAAGTGACCGTGCCCTGTATGTTGCCGCCACCATTAAAATGATTCAAAATATATTGATCGGTGTTATCGCCTTTTTCGTGGCACTGTATTGGTGCGCGCGCGTCGAGTGCTTACCCGGCCAAAAAGTTCCAGCCATTGAGATCTGGCATCGTTTTCCAAAGTTTGTAATCGGTTTTATCTCCGCCTCAATTATTTTTTCACTGCTTTATGAAGTTTTGGGAAAAGATGTCGGATATGCACTCATCGATCATGGTGCTATTCAAGGGTTGTCCAAAATTTTCAGAGGCTGGTTCTTCTGTCTGGCCTTTGCCAGCATTGGTCTGGCAACCAATTTCAGCGAGCTGAAAGAACATTTTAAAGGTGGAAAACCTCTTATTCTCTATGTTTGCGGGCAATCACTTAACCTGATATTAACCCTGTTGATGGCCTATATCATGTTTTATAAGGTTTTCCCGGAAATCACGGCAAAGATTTAATGATGATACAATCTCTTCTTTCAAAACGTTTGTTCATTAATTTATCAAAACAACGGAACCTGATTTTTTTCAAGCGGCTGGCCTACCTGTTTTCATGTATTTTGGCGATATGGTTTTTTATGTTTTATATCGGCCCCGGGCTGGAAAAAACAATCCACTTAACTCCGATCGCCGAATGCATCGATGAAAGAGGAATCGATGCCAACATGTATTTTTATACAGAAGTGGATGAATTTTCAGATGCAGCTTTTTATATGGAAAACACAATGAAATATATTCCTCGGTAGCTTATCGCACCGGTCACGTCAGCGTTCCGATTTTCGTATACACGATTGCGATCAAGTGGCCCCGGAGTAAAGTCCGTGCGGAGGCCATTTGATCAAATGCCGCAATCAACGAACGAAGAAACCGGGCTGATGCCCGGTTTCTTCTGTAAAGCTGAATTTTATATCGAAGCAAAAAATAAGGCGAAACAATTTTAAATCGCATCATTTCCTTTTTCACCTGTCCGAACCCGTATCGCTTCTTCCACCGGTAAAACAAAAATCTTACCATCACCGATTTTGCCGGTATTTGCAGCGTTCATGATGACCTGTGTAACCTTTTCAGCCATCTCGGCCGCAACAACGATTTCGATCTTGATTTTCGGTATGAAGTCTACAACATATTCCGCACCGCGGTATATTTCTTTATGGCCTTTCTGGCGACCATATCCCTTTACTTCCGCAATGGTCATTCCCTGGATGCCGATTTCATTCAAGGCTTCTTTTACATCATCCAATTTAAACGGTTTGATGACGGCCTCAATTTTTTTCATAGCTATTTCTCCCCTTCTCCTGAAAACATAGTCAAACTCAACGGTTAATATCGTTTTCTTGTTGACAACGTTTGGTTTTTATACCCTATTATCATGAAGTATTTGTTTGTGCAAGCTGCGGCAGAAGCGATGATATTCAAAAAATTAATCCAGCTCGAACGCTCTTTCACCGTGGATCGCATTATCAAGACCCTCGATTTCTTCGTTCTCTCCAACACGCAGCCCCCCTGTAACCATTTTTGTGACATAAACAATGGATAGTGTTCCAATGGCGGTAAATACTGCTGTGGCAACAATGGATACCGTCTGAATCCAGAGCTGCTTCGGGTTTCCGAAAAACAATCCTTTTGCTCCTTCCGTGATAACGGGGGTTGCAAAAAGACCTGTGGCAAGCGCTCCCCACAAACCGCACATTCCATGCACACCAAAAGCATCCAGTGAATCATCGTAGCCCAATTTATGTTTCAATATGGTTACACTGTAAAATCCGAATACGCCTGCAACAAGGCCGATAATCATCGAGGCCGGCAGATTTACAAATCCCGCAGCCGGGGTTATGGAAACAAGTCCCGCCACTGCTCCGGAAGCCAGTCCCAGAACGGTAGGCTTTTTGCTGAAATACCATTCGGCAAACATCCAGGAAAGTGCAGCCATTGCGGCAGAAGTGTTGGTGACCATAAAGGCGGATGCGGCAATACCGTCGGCTGCAAGCGCACTGCCTGCATTGAATCCAAACCAGCCAAACCACAAAAGAGCCGCACCCAATGCAGTCAAGGTCACACTTGAAGGAAACATCACTTCTCTTCCATACCCCCTTCTCTTTCCAACCACAAGGGCCAAAACCAGACCTGCGACACCTGCGTTTATATGCACAACATTTCCTCCGGCAAAATCAAGCGCTCCCATTTCAGCCATCCATCCACCACCCCAGACCCAGTGGGCAATCGGACAATAGATAAACGTTACCCACAGGATGCTGAAAACAATCCACGAAGAAAATTTCATTCTGTCAACGATGGACCCCAAAACAAGAGCCACGGTTATTCCGGCGAAGGTCATCTGAAAGAGAGCGAAGATATAAGTTGGAATGGTACCTGTAAGACTGTCAACTCCAATGCCCCGCATGAAAACATGATCCAACCCTCCGATGATCCCCGCCTTGTCCGGACCAAAAGCAAGCGAATAACCCCAAAGCATCCAGACAACACTTCCGATACAGTATGAGACAAAAGTCATTGCAAAGGTGTTTAAAAGATTTTTCGACCTTGACATTCCGCCATAAAACAGAGCAAGCCCTGCCGGCGTCATCACCATTACCAGCGCAGTTGCGACAATGATCCAGGCTGTATCTCCGGAATTCAAGACATCTTCCCCTGCGAAGGCATTTGCAAACGGGACAAATGCCAACATACATGCTGAAAAAAAGCTCTTGATTTTCATTTTTTTTCTCCCATCATAAATTGTTTATCGTTTCAGTTTTCACAAAATGCCTGTGACTCTCGTTTTCAGTTCTAAAAATTTTTATCCGAATCGATTTTACCCCTGCATCAGCCGGGTATGTCCAAACATCTTTCACCTGGCCTTCCTCTGCTGCCGTTTTTGAAAAAAACAAAATAAATTCGTCCAACAGGTTGTATTGTTCATCAGCAAGTCACATGCCACAAAAAGACACACCGTGAACAAATCATTCAACTACCAAACTTTATTGTTTATTTTCGACAACCCACCTGAAATACATTTCAACCCCCCATAATATTATTACGTTTTTGTGATAATATTATATATCTTTTGACAATTTTGTCGTTTTTGTAAAACCAAACACAGATGAGCCATCTCAAAAACAGGAATATCGAACAGGGCATGTTTTAAAAAAATGACTCGAATTGAATAAAACTTTCCGAAGCTCCAAAAAAATTCGGCCCTCTCAAATCCCACATGTTGCGTTTTTTTCAGCCAACCAATACCAAACCATGTATTTTTTTCAAGTCGGACCACAGGGCGCGTCAAGAGACACTGGGGTGTTTTGTAAATTAAAACTATTTTTCGTTTTGTTTTATGGATCAAAAATCACGATTGAACTGCGGGTCACATAACGAACGGTCTCAGTCTGCAGGAAGCCTTCTGAATAAAAACAGCGTATGAATTTTCTCAGGCTTACAATCCAACGCCGTGAGCGGGGTGCGACATCAAACAATTACTTCTTTCAAAAACAAGGCCGGACCACCCTGTTTCATTTTCCTCCCATATACAATAAAAACCTTCCTTTTCATATACATTACGAATGGATGAAAGCTCCTCCTCCCTGATTCCGGAAACCACAAAAACACCCCTTGATATCAGCATCCTGACAACATGCGGAACCAATTGTTTTAAAGTGGGAGATCTCAAGTTTGCGGTTATCAGGGCAAACCTTCCCGAAATCATATCGATCGCCGTATCAACGATCTCTATTTGATCCATCAATCCGTTAACCCCGACATTTTCCAGGGCCTCTTTTCCGGCAATGGGATCAATATCAATGCCGATCGCTTTTTTCATCCCAAGCTTTACAGCGGCGATGGCAAGAACTCCTGATCCTGTTCCGATGTCAAGCGCTCCCCTTTTGAGTTCCTGCTCCGTGAATACCTTTCTTTGCAAAACAAAATCGATTCCTCTGAGTGAAATCCTCGTCGTTGGATGCTGACCGTTTCCAAAAGATCCGCCCTGAATAATACTTATCGTCGCTTTTCCGGGATCACACGCTGCATGCATTCCAGCGGGAACAAGGACGACACGATTCGAAACACACACGGGTTTGTTGATTGACCTTTCGATAAAGGAGATGCCGTAAATATAGGTATAAAAAATTTCGCCCTGTAAAACCAGCTCCCGCAACGCTTTTTCAACAACCTTTTTATCCGCAAACGTTTTTATCAGCTCTTTTTTTATTCTAATTGGAGTAACCTTTTCGTGGGATACGGAAAGAATCTCAATTACTTTTTTTTTTATATCTTCCAGAATTGAATCGTTCATGAATTTTTCCGAATAGGGGTTCAAAAAATTTTAGCGACGGGAATATACGAAAATGTCTTACATTGCGTGGATAGGGTGTAACCCGAAAACGGTTCACAGCAAATGACTCAACATGGAAACCCAGACATAGAAAAGCTACTTCTCGGGCAGTCTACTCATATCCTTCATTTTTTAACAGCTCATGATACCAGCAGGAAAACTCATACATCCCCAGGTATTTTTCCTCTTTGTTTATTATCCCAAGGCAGATATCAAAGGCACCTTTTCCAAAATCATTGCTGTAATTCGCGATGGGTATGCTTTGAAGAAACTCCCTGATAAGAGCTTGACTCGTTCTCCTTGTCTTGTCTTTACGCATATCAATAGGGTCCTTTGGCTCTTCAAAAGGATCCCACTGATCATAACCTTTTTTAAGAATATGCTTCTGTCGCTTTGGTGACATGCAATCGAAGACCGCCTTTTTTCGTTTATCATTTTCTGGAGACAGTTTAACCATTTTAAGACTCCTGTTTTTCATCCTCTTCAATTATCCCCAAATACTCATCGCTGAAATCTGTCAGCAGCGCCATTGAAACCGGCATCAGCATGTCAGCTAACTTCAAATGCCTGGTTTTAATTGACGCCGCCAGCTCCGCTGAAAGTTCATGTAGCTTTTCATAAATTTTATCCATATTCACCGTTGAATACTGAACCCCTTCTTGAAAACCCGACTTCCCGCAGGTATGCCCCATCCCATGAATCGCTGTGGGTATTCCATAAAGCCGGCAGGTAATCGGCCGACAGAAATACAGGTCGCACAATTCTTCCCTGTTTAAAAGAGGGCACCTGACACGCTCGGCCCCGACAGATGCAAGAATCTTCACTTCGTTTTCACCCTTTTCATGCATTTTATAGGCCTCTCTTTTAATCTTATACGTTTTTCGATCCGCCCTGTTCGCTTTTTCAATGATTTCTTCGCGCGCTTTACTGGTGATTTTTCCGTTAAAACAGTGGTTGATGTACATCGCCTCTATCAGCGTTAAATCAAACAATGCGTTGCAGCAGTCTGAACAACCGGTTTTGCAGCTAACCAGATCTCCGCACTCCTTTTTGACCCGGCCAAATATATTATCGATTACCTCAACGAGGTCTTCATATTTTTTAAAAAAAGGCTTCAAATCGATCTTAAGCGATGTCATCCTGTACCTCCATCTTATTATACAATATTCTTACGGTGCAATTGTTTCACGTGAAACATTATTTTCCAATACAAAACTCACTAAAAATACGATCCAAAATATTCGGAACTGGATTTTCACCTGTAATATCGCTCAGGGACCGGATGGATTCCCGAAGGTCAATAGCCAGAAGGTCTCCAGATAAACCGTTAACCATTCCATCATAAGCCGATTCAGCCGAGACCAGTGACTCTTCCAGCGCTTTCATATGGCGCAAATTAGGAACGATCGGATCGACAAAACGATTAATCTTTTCGTTAATTTTTTTCTCAATTTCATTTCTTAATCGGCTGAAGCCGGTATTATGAAGGGCTGAAACAGATGCATTGGATATGGATTTAAACGCTTCGGGCATCTCCTCTGGATTGGCGCCCGACACCAAATCGAATTTGTTCTGAACAAGGATAACCTGTTTGTCTCGTATCTTTTTGAATATACGTAGCTCGTTTTGGGTTGGTTTCTCGCCCGCAACAATAACAAACAAAACAAGGTCTGACGCTTCTATTTGTCTGGCGGCTTTCTCAATGCCCATTTTTTCAATCGGATCGTCTGAAGCGTGAAGACCGGCTGAATCGGTCAAAACCATGGGAACACCAAAAAAATCGACATGTTCTTCGATGAGATCACGCGTGGTGCCGGGATAGGGTGTGACGATTGATTTTTCTTTTTGGGAGAGACGATTCATTATGCTGGATTTGCCGACGTTGGGCGCACCGACAATGATCGCCCTAATTCCTTTTTTTAGCGGAAACGAGTTCTTGTGATTCGTGATCAATTTTTGAATCGGTTTGATTGCCTGATGCTGTAAGCGGAAAATCATGTCCTTCCGATAAGAATCGTCCTCGACATCTTCCGGAAAATCTATCCCCCCTTCGATTTGAGAAAAAATTTCCAAAAAAACCGTTCTGATATCAGAGATTGTTTTTTTTAAACCACCCGATATTTGAGAGACCGCGATTTCAAGAGAAAGGCTGGATCTCGCATTGATCAGGTCGACAACCGCTTCCGCCTGTGTAAGGTCGATTCTTCCGTTCAGGAACGCTCTTTTGGTAAACTCTCCGGGATGAGCCAGTTCCGCGCCCTTTTGAATTACGTTATCCAAAATTGCTTTGAGAGTTTGAATCCCGGAATGACCTTGTATTTCAACCACATCTTCCCTTGTATAGGTGTGAGGCGCTTTCATAAAATTGACGAGAACCTCGTCGATAATTTTATTGTCAACGTGAGATCGAACATAACCATAGTAAAAATGGTTTGTTTGAATCTTTTCAAGAAAACCCGAGTTGTTATCCTGATTTCCGGCTCGCTGAAAAATAGAGGCCCCGATTGAAAATGCTTCCGGACCGGAAATTCGAATGATACCGATTCCACCTTGTCCGGGAGGCGTTGCTATTGCGGTGATTGTAGAGTGGCTCATCGTTGCCCGCTCTTGTATTAACCAGTGTCCATCTACAAACGGCTATTTCACCCGATTTCCGGATGGACACTAACTATCTGTTTATGGTTTAACGGTATCGCCGCACGATAAAACCTGCAGCTAACCAGATGTAAGGCGACCCCATCAATTCGCCTTTTCATATTGTAACCGTATTTCTACGCTATCGGTTTGCCGATACTTTATCATGATATCTTTTTCGTTTGTAATTGCTTTTTCGCGGAAAAATAACAAGCTTTCGATAATATCCATCCCCGATGCTTTGCGTTCTTACTTCTTTGTCTGATTTTAACGTAAGGTGAACGGTTCTTCTGTCTTGAGCGCTTATTTGCCCGATTGTTGAGGGCCTGCCGGTTTTTTTTGTTTTTTCCGCCAGTTTTTCTGCAAGCCGGGTCAGGTTTTCTCTTCTTGTTTTTAAATACCCTTCAACATCCACCTGCAGTCTGATTCTTTTTTCACTTTGTTTGTTAACCATTTTATCGATCAGGTATTGAATTGCTTCAAGGTTCTGCCCTCTTTTGCCGATCAGCACGCCGGGATTTCCGCCTATGACATTAAATACGACTCGATTCTGTTCTTTTTCAACAGACACCCTGGCATCTGTAGTGATTAAATCGATAATCTTTTGGAGTGCATCGATTCCGGTTTGAATCTGCTCAGAAGATAGATCGATGTCTGTATTATCCGGTTTTGATGAATCATCCGGTTTTGATGCGCTTTCAGGCGCTTTCGGGCCATCACTTTCCCTGGTATAACCCGTGCCGTTAAACGCTTCATCAACAAGAGACTTTACACTTTCTTCTCGATATCTTTCCTTTCCATCAGTACCGGTTTTTAACGTTTTAGCTGTTGTACACTCAGAGCCGGGAAGCGAGACACGGATTTTTGCTTTCTTTACACCGACGAGGCCAAAAATTCCACTTGAACCATTTGATATTACATCATATTTAATTTTACCCCTCGGAATTTTAAGTTCGTCAGAGGCTTTTTCGACAGCCTCTTTTACATTTTTGCCTACAAACTCTAAATCAGGCTTCATGAAAACCCTCCGTTAATCATGCTTTTGTTTTTGATACATAATACTGCTGGGCGATCGATAGAATATTATTGACGAGCCAATACAGGACGAGCCCTGATGAAAAATTAATAAAAATAACGGTGAATACAATCGGCATCATCATCATCATTTTCGCTTGCATGGGATCGCCGGCAGGTGGTTGCAGTTTCTGCTGAATCAGCATTGTAGCACCCATAATAATGGTAAGCACCGGAATCCCATAAGGCGGCTCCATAAATGGAATACTAAACCCAAACTCAAAAAGGCGGTCAGGAGCGGACAGGTCGTTAATCCAACCAAAAAAAGGCGCATGTCTCAGCTCAATCGCACCATACAGCATCTGATAAAGAGCAAAAAACACAGGTATTTGGGCCACCATCGGCAGACATCCACCCAGGGGGTTTATTTTATACGTCTTATACAATCCCATAACCTCTTCATTCATTCGTTTTTTATCATCTTTATATTTTTCCCGTATCTCTGCCATCAGGGGCTGCAGTTTTTTCATTTCATTCATAGATTTGTAACTTTTTGAACCAAGCGGCCAGAAAAGAATTTTTATCAGAATGGTAATGACGATTATGGATATTCCATAATTCGGTATATAGCTGTGGAGAAAATTCATAAACCAAAGGCATGGTTTTGCGATAAAGTCAAAAAAACCGAAATTGACGGCCATGTCCAGATCCGCATTGGCCGACTTTAAAATGGAAACACTTTTTGGCCCCATGAAGATCTGAAGACCAATTCGTTGAACCCCTCCTGGGTGAAGAGATAGCGCCGGAAACCGGTATGTTGTTTTCAATATATTGTTTTCGTCAAGGTGTAATTTCATTTCAGCCTCATTTTTCTGCCTTGAGATCAGGCTTGAAATAAAATAGCGGTCCTGAACCGACACCCATTTAATGCTGCCGGTCAGACTGTTTTTTTCATCAATGTCATCCAGTTCAACCTTTTCAAAGTTACCATTGACAAGGGCGCTTGGGCCTGCAAACCCATAGCTTTCGGCCTTTTCAGAAACTTTATCCAACAGAGAGATTTCCAAATTATCATTGATGGTGATATCTGATTTGTTCCAAATGGAAAGATCTATATCAATTAAATATCTGTCCGGATAAAAGGTGTATGTTTTTTCAAATACAATTCCCTTCTTTGACACCCAGGAAAACGTCAGTTTTTTTGGAGATCCATCAACGCGAATCCGGTCTGATAATTCCGATGCGGTAAAGACAGCGCCACTTAAATCCTCGACACTGTTGGCGGCAAAACTCTCAATAAGTGTTCCAGTGGCATTCTCTTTTGAGATCAACTCTTTAAGGTCGGAGCTTTGTGATACCTGCTCTCGATAGTGTTGTAAGATAAAACTTTTAAAACAAGCCCGCTTTTCTGAAAGCTGAACCGTATAATAGGGCGTAGCCACCGTAATCATACGGGGTTCTTTTTCCGATTGCTTCAAAATTTCCTCAACGAGATCCTGCTGTTCCGGTTTTTCGGTTTGAACGATCGGCTTTTGAACCGGCTCCGGCTGCTGCTTGTTTACTGGAATGCTTTGCTCGGGAGGATTCACTTCCTGTTTTTCTACGAAAAAATAATTCCAGACAAAAAAAACCAGAAAAGACAGTGCGATGGCCAGAAACATTCGACCCTGTTCCATTATAATCTCCTAAATATTAACGTAAACGCCCTTTTCATATACCGCTATCGGTATATAATCGTTGCGGTTTTCGCTGCGCTAAATTCCTTTTTGACAGCCATGCCTCTACTTCATTAACAGTCTAACAGCGATACATCCGGGTTGAGTTTATATCGGGCGGGTCTCAGGGGGTTGACAGTAACGATAGACTTCACATGCACTCAAGGTACGGGATCAAATCCACCCGGGTTAAAGGGATGACACCGCAAAAACCTTTTCCAGAACAGAAATGCTCCCTTAATGACGCCATGTCGAGAAACAGCCTGGTAGGCATATGAAGAACAGGATGGATAAAAACGACATGCAGGTCCCAGGATCGGAGATAATACAACCTGATAAAGTTTGATAAAAAACAATACGGTTTGTTTAATGATCATTTTTTTTTGCCAAATCATCAAATATTTTTTCCAGCGAGAAAAATGCCTGTTTTGAAGATATCGCAAAAACCCTCTTCCTGGCAATAATGTTAATATCCCATTTACCCGAGATACGATGTCTGTTGAGCCGAAAGTATTCCCGGATAAAACGTTTAATCCTGTTTCGGATGACGGCACATCCTATTTTTTTTGTGACTGTGATGCCGAGTCTTGTTGTCTCCGACCCTCCGGGTCCGACCGCTGCGATAAAGTGCTCGTTTTTGAGCTTTTGGCCGTTTTTAGATAGGTTGACAAACTCGGTCCGTTTGAGAATTCTTTCCGCTTTTTTAAACTGGTACCTGTTCAATTAAATTTCCCGAGACCGCTTTAATGCTTGTTAACTTTCCGAATACAAACCGGATTATCCATCTTAGGATGAAAATATCGGCCCTGCGTGCAGACAACCACTGTATTCTGATTTTTGCAAAACGCTTTCAGTTCTGATTAAGCGGATAATCTTTTTCTCCCCTTTGCTCTTCGCCTGTTTATTACCCTTCTTCCCTGTTTGGTTGACATTCTTTTTCTAAAACCATGTGTCCTTGCGCGTTTAATTCTACTTGGCTGATATGTCCTTTTCATAATAATAACCCCTAACTATCAAATAGTTCCAATAGAACCGAATCGGTTGAAATTTTAATCGGCAAACCCTGAAGACCGGAGCCTGCTGGTTAAATTCAAAAAGTTTAACCTGCACTACAAATCATAATTATAAATTTATGTCAAGAATCCTTTGCATCTTTATTGTTTATCCTGAATCTTCAGCCGAGACCCTCCAAACATCTTCAATTTTTAATTATTTCGAAAACATCAAACTCTTCAACATGGAACCTCGGATTTGGATAGATAACAATTTGTTTATTAAGCGCTTTTTCCAAAGAAGAAATAAGGTGATTTTCCTCTCCATGCAGATAATCAGCGATTTCGGGATTCACCCTCAATGTAAACCGATTTCCAACCATATCCTGCGCCTCTCGTAAAATTTCCCTAAAAATATTGTAACAGATTGACTGCTTTGAAATAAGATACCCATCACCATCACAGTAAAAACACGGTTCACATAATATTCTGGACAATGACTTTCTAACGCGTTTTCGAGTCATCTGGATCAACCCCATCTCCGACATGGGCAATACATTGGTTTTGCTCTTATCCTTTTTAAGGGCATCTTTTAGCGCACCAAAAACCTTTTCGCGGTCTGCCGGTTTTTCCATGTCAATAAAATCAATGATTATAATTCCACCAAGGTTTCGAAGCCTGATCTGGTACGCAATCTCTTTTACAGCCTCCAGGTTTGTTTTTAAGATCGTTTCTTCAAAGTTGTGTTTGCCCACATAACGGCCGGTGTTCACATCGATGGCGATCAGGGCTTCGGTATGCTCTATTACAATATACCCACCGGATTTAAGCCAAACCTTTTTCTTCAACGCGCGAGAAATATCCACTTCAAGATTATATGCATCAAATATGGGCTCCTGTCCTTTATATAATTCAACTGAATCTTTTAAGCCCGGCATAAATTCCTGAAGAAAAGACTGAACAGACTGGTAGGCCTCCAGGGAGTCCACAACAAGCTTGTCCGCTTCATCGGTTAACAGATCGCGAACGGCGCGAAGTGTAATCGTGAGCTCCTTGTGTAGCAGCGCGGGTGCCGAGGCTGCCTGGTATTTTTTCTGTATCTTGTTCCAGAGATTAATTAGAAAATGCATTTCTTTTTCAAATTTATCCCTGCTGACACCTTCTCCTGCTGTTCTTACAATATAACCATATTCTTTCTCTCTCAAATCAAAAATCATATCCTTGAGTCTGATACGCTCATCCTCATCCTCAATTCTTCTTGATATTCCGACATGATTAACCGTCGGCATAAGCACCAGGAAACGACCCGGAAGGGAAATATGTGAGGTGATCCTTGCCCCCTTGCTTCCGATGGGAGATTTTGCAACCTGAACCAGTATCTCCTGGCCTTCGGAAAGAAGCTCCTCGATAGGAACAATCGATTTTTCGTGTTCTGCGGCGAGAACCACCTCTTCATTCACCTCATGCGTGCTCTGCTGTAAGAAAAAATCTTCTATCTCGCCATAAACCTCGCCCAGGACATCGTCCACATAAATAAACGCGGCCTGCTGCAGCCCGATATCAACAAAAGCAGCCTGCATTCCGGGAAGCACTCTCTGAACCCTGCCTTTGTGAATATTACCAGCAATATTCGAATCATCGTCCCTGTCAATAAAAAGCTCGACAAGGGTTCCATCCTCTAACAGAGCCACCCTGGTTTCGTGTTCCGTTGTATTGATTATAAGCTCTTTATACATCTTTGTTTCTATACCTAACCCGGCAAAGCCGGAACAATTATCGCTGAAGAAAACAATATTTTCCTGAAAATTAATGTATTTCAACCTGTTTTAACAATTTGCGCCTGCCGGGCTTCCTTTTCAGACAAGGCAAATATCTCGACAAGAACCTCAAAGGGCCTTAACGTTTTTCCCGTGTCACTGAGAATGATGAGTTCCAGCCTGCTTGGGTCCGACAGGTGAAGCTTTTTTATCATATACTTAAGATCAATTTTTTTCAACTTTCCTTTTCGATTCCTGCGCTCCAACAAAATGGTCTTGGAGGCAAAAAATTCAGTAATCTTATTTTGATCAAAACAGCCCTGTTTTAAAAAAACCTCAAAACAGGTTTCACCCTTTGGTTCCGATTGTTTCGGGCTTGTTATGGCCGTACAATCCAGAATGGTTATTCCTTCCGGCAACTGCCTGTTTAAATTGTTTATTATATCTTCAGGATTTTGGGCCCGATTTGCCGTTACCGTAAAAAACTCCCTGTTGCTTTCAATTCCCAGGGGAAGTGGATCATTGAAAGCTATTTTGGGTTTTGGATGATACCCCCCTGAATAACGAACAGCTATCCCGGCACGCCTGATCGCCCTCAGTATGATACTGACAAATTCAAGATGCCCGAAATATCTGGCCTGTTTCTTTTTTGTATAGGTAATTTTATAAACCGTGGGGTCACATTCCGATTCTTCCAAAAAAGGAGATATCCTCATATCCCTTTGGTTTTCCAGGGTGTAAATTTTTGGCTCCACCTTCTTAAAATCACAAACACCACATTGATTGCATTTTCCGGTTCTGCAATCCCCTGTGGTTTTGCCCTGTAAAGCCTTTTCCCACTCACCTTTGAAATACTCTTTTGAAATGCCGGATTGAATGTGGTCCCATGGCAGCGGTTCATTTATATCTCTTCGCCGTGTTGTGTAAAAGTCCACATCAACCCCCACCTCTTCAATCGCTTCGCTCCACAGCTTGAAGTTGAAAAAATCCGTCCACCCGTCAAATCGACAACCTTTTTTATATGCCGCAACCAAAAGGCTGCTCAGGCTTCTGTCACCCCTGGCGAAAAGCCCCTCAAGAAGGCTTGCCTCCGGATTTTGCCATTTAAAAAAACCAGCCGGCAGCTTTAATCGTTTTTTGAGTTTTTGAATGTTTTCTTTTGATTCAGCCAGGGATATCTGACCGGTCCACTGAAACGGGGTGTTGGGTTTAGGAATAAAGGTGGTTACACTTACATTTATTTTCCGAAATCTTCTTGTTCCTGCTTTTTCCTTTTTAAGACGCCAGACAAGATCTGTAATGCCGGTTAAGTCTTCCTCTGTTTCGGTTGGGAGACCCGTCATAAAATAAAGCTTGATGATCTGCCACCCCATCTCAAAGGCAAGAGAAACCGTTTCAAATATATCGTTTTCCGTTAAATTTTTATTGATTACATCTCTAAGACGCTGGGTTCCTGCTTCCGGAGCGATTGTAAAACCGGTTTTTCTGACCTTTTTAATTAGATTCATCAACTCTGTCGTGAGGGTTCCCGCCCTTAAGGAAGGCAATGAAATCGCTATATGTTTGGAAGAGTATTTTGCCATCAACTCCTGCATCAACAAAGACAGACACGTATAATCCCCCGTGCTTAAAGAGAGCAGTGAAATATCCTCATATCCGGTTTCTGAAATCGCTTTTTCAGCTATGGAAAGAAGTGTTGAGGCTGAACGCTCCCGAACAGGTCGATATATCATTCCTGCCTGACAGAACCGGCAACCTCTCGTACACCCTCTCGCCACCTCTAGACGAAGCCGGTCATGGATCGGGCGTCCATAGGGAATAACGGGCTTATCCGGAAACAGGGCGTTTTCCAGATCCCCTATAATCGTACGATTCACACCAATATATTCGGAATAAACCGACCTAACCGATTGAAACCCCGAACTGTCAACCGTTGCTTGAAAAAAAGATGGAATATAAACACCCTCTATTCTTGACCAGTTCTGTAACAAAACCTGTTTATCCCTCTTAGGAGAGGTGTTCCACTCAATCCACGCTTCCGCCATTTGAATGATTACGACTTCCCCATCACCTACGACAACCGCATCAAAAAAGTCAGCCACCGGTTCAGGGTTGCACATGCAGGGCCCCCCCGCAATTAACAATGGATAAGACTCATCCCTTTCGCCGGCCAAAAAAGGAATTCCCGACAGCTCTAATATTGTAAGTATGTTTGTATAATTCAGCTCGTACAGCAAGCTGAACCCGATGATATCCATTTTTTGCAAGGGGGTTCTTGACTCTAATGAAAACAGTGGTGTTTTGGTTTTCCGGAGCTGAGATTCCATATCTTTTGCAGGAGCAAACACTCTTTCAGCGGAAATCTGCCCATGCTGGTTTAAAATGTGATAAAGAATCTGTAACCCGAAATGGGATGTGCCGATTTCGTATAGATCGGGAAAGGCGAGACACATTTTCACCTCAACCTTATCGAAATTCTTTTTTATGGTATTTGTTTCCGTTCCCAGATAACGACTGGGCTTTTCAACAAGCGGCAAGATATCTTGAACCAAATCTTTTCTCATGGTAATTATTGTCCAATTTTGTATGCAAAACCAATAAATCTGTTAACAAAAGAGCGTAATACCATGGCAAATTTTACCCTGTTTAACAATACAAGATTTTTTTATTTGACACGAGTGGTCTTTTTCACACTTTTTTCTACTTTCCTGATACCAAACAACCTGTGCGCTGAACACTCCAGAAAAAATGCCGTGGTGGAGGCTGTTCAGGCTGTAAGCCCCGCTGTTGTAAATATAAGTTCGGAATATCAGGTTCGCATACATACCAATCCCTTTTCGGGTTTTGGTGTAACCCCACACATGGATTCCTTTTTCAGGGATTTTTTTGATCCTGATTACCAGCGAAACATCAAGCGAAGCAACCTTGGTTCAGGGGTGATTATTGATGGAGAAGGGGGGTTTGTCCTCACAAACGCTCATGTGATAACCAGGTCTGGAGATATTACGATAACGCTAAAAGATGAGCGTGAATTCAAGGCCCTTGTAGTTGGCGCCGACCTGGATTCGGATCTGGCCGTGTTGAAAATAAAAACAGATACCCGCCTGCCGGACATCTCTATGGGAAATTCGGATGATCTGATGATTGGGGAAACGGTCATTGCAATTGGAAACCCCTTTGGCTTTTCAAATACCGTTACAACGGGTGTAATCAGCGCGTTAAATCGAAGCATCAAAACAGAGGAAAGGGTTTTTCGTCGTTTTATTCAAACAGATGCCTCGATTAATCCCGGGAACAGCGGTGGCCCCCTTCTGGATATTAATGGAAAGCTTATTGGAATCAATACAGCCATATACGCCAATGCCCAGGGAATTGGATTTGCCATTCCAATCAATAAAGCAAAAAGAATTTTGTCTGATTTAATTAAATATGGAGAGGTTGTCCCAGCCTGGACAGGTATTGTATTGCAAAACATTGATGCCAAACTGGCTCATTATCTTCAGGTTCCCGGAAAGAAGGGGGTTGTGGTCAGGGGGATCGAGCGGCTGAGTCCAGCTGAAAAAACCGGTATTGCGGAAGGAGACATCATTCTTTCCTTGAATAAAAATCCGATTGGTTCGCTTGATGAGTATGCGGCAATCCTGAAAGAGATTTCCGCAGGGCATGTTTTGGAAATGATAATCTGGAGGGATGGGAAAAAGAAATTATTTAAAATTAAAACGGAGGTTTATCCAGTTGAAAATGCGACACCCCTTGCATATCAACTTATGGGGATACGCGTTAAAGATCTTCCGGCTTCCGCACAAAAAGGTGTTGAGATCGAAAAGCTCAACCCCAATTCCTATCTGTCTCGTATCGGGGTCGCTCCAGGTGATGTCATCCGTCAAATCGACGATCAAACCATTAACAACATGGAAGATTTTCGAAAAGCGATCATCAAAATCCGTCAAAAAACATCGATTGTAATCCTTCTGGTCAGGGGTGGCCGCGGTTATTATATATCGGTGACTTTATAAAAAACCTTCCGGGAAAAACCCCCTACAAACCCGGGTTTGTTTTTTCTGTACGCATGGATTTCACGTTGGCTTGATTCGCTTTCATGAGTGCTGCTGTTGTGTCCAGCATTCTGTTGGCATATCCCCATTCATTATCAAACCACGCAAGGACCTTTACAAGCCTGGAACCACTCACCCGGGTCTGATTTCCATCAACAATCGAAGACCGGCTGTCATGGTTAAAGTCACATGATGCAAGGGGTTCTTCCGTATACCCTAAAACATCCGACAGCCTTCCTCCTGTTGCCTTTCTTAATGCCTGGTTGATCTGGTTGGCGCTGGTATTTTTTTTGACGACAAGCGTTATATCCATTGCAGATACATTTATTGTCGGCACCCGCATGGAAACCGCTTCAAGGCGGCCGGTCAATTCGGGTAAAATTCGATCTATTCCCTTTGCAAGCTCTGTTTCAACAGGAATAATGGACTGGCCTGCACACCGGGTTAATCTTAAATCCCGGTTGTGATATGCATCTATTACCGGTTGATCGTTCATCATGGAATGAATGGTTGTTATGATTCCGCGTTCAACACCAAACGCATCATGGATTATTTTTAAAACAGGAACAACACAGTTGGTTGTACAGGATGCATTTGAAATAATTTTATGGTCAGCCTTGATTTTATCTTCATTTATCCCAAAAACAACGGTTGCATCTACATCCTTTTCAGCCGGACTGGAAAAAATTACTTTTTTTGCCCCTCTCTTGATATGTTGTTCTGCTTTGATTCTGGTTGTAAATGAACCCGTGCATTCATAAACAACATCGATATCCAGATCTGCCCAGGGAAGATCATCGATTTCCTTAAAAAATGAAACATCGATGTAGTCGTTGTTTATATAAAGACCCCTGTCTCTTGTTTCAATAAAACCTGGAAAACGACCGTGTGTTGTATCATATTTGGTTAAATGGGCGATTGTTTTTAAGTCTGACAACTCATTAATCGCCACAATTTTAATGTTCTTATGGCGGCTGGATTCATATAAAGCACGGAGAATAGACCTGCCGATTCTTCCATATCCATTTATCGCGACTCGATAATCCATTTTTATAATCTCACTTAAAAATTAGCCTGAAAAAGGGCTTCACAACATATTTTTTTACAGCGTATAGGATCTGTTTCACTTTTTATCAAAAACACAAAAAAGAAAAGACCAAAATGAATTTTTTATTTTGGTCTTTTATCCTGAAAAATATAATTTTATTTAAAAATAAACATGTTAAATATCAAGAGAGCTTACTTCCAGCGCATTCTGGGTGATAAAATTTCTTCTTGGCTCAACTTCATCGCCCATAAGAAGTGTAAATGTTTCATCTGTTTCGGCAACGTCTTCTATTCTTACCTGAAGCATATTTCGTTTTGCCGGATCCATGGTGGTTTCCCACAACTGATCCGGGTTCATTTCTCCGAGCCCCTTATAGCGCTGGATGGAAATTCCTTTTTTTCCCTCTTCCATCATGTAAAAGTAAAGTTCTTCTTTGTTATTAAAAACCCTGCTTTCATCGCCCGTCTCCCTGTTGAACACCTTAAACGGGGGATGATCCAATTTAGAAATTCGATCATTCAACACCAGACACTTCTGATAAAGTTTGGAATGAATAAAACCTCTCCCTATTTTTATTGTCTGAAAATCGGATTTTTCTTTACTCAATCCTTCTTTTTCCTTCACGCCAACCTTCAGCTCAAAAACATTTCTTTCTTCATTCCAGACAGGGTCTTCTACTTTATATCCTTTTTCAGATAAAATTTTATTAATCCTATTAATTTTTTCTTCATCCTGAAAAAACTTTTTATGCCGTATTCCTTCTTTTATCAGGACCTCAACAATATCCGGAGGAACACCCCTTGTTTTGTGTCTGGCAAGGGCCTCTAAATATTCATAAATATTTCCAATTAAAACATACAATTCGTGTTCCGGTATGGCTTCCTCTTGACTGGATGTTTGTACTGATTTTTTTTCACATATTCTTTTGAGAATATATTCCTGGTGTTCCATCTCGTCCTTCAGATAGATACCCTTTTTGCCCTTACCGATCCGGTAAAGGGGGGGTTGGGCAATATATAAATATCCATTTTCAATCAGTTCCGGCATCTGTCTGTAAAAAAATGTTAACAGAAGCGTTCGTATGTGGGATCCATCAACATCCGCATCGGTCATAATAACCACTTTATGATATCGTATTTTATCAATTCGATATTCTTCGGATCCGACACCTGTTCCGAGTGCCGTGATCATGTTTTTAATTTCATCACTTCTCAAAATTTTATCAAAACGGGCTTTTTCCACATTTAATATTTTTCCTTTAAGGGGAAGAATCGCCTGAAATCTTCTGTCTCTGCCCTGTTTTGCTGAACCGCCTGCAGAGTCACCCTCAACCAAAAACAGTTCTCTTTCAGCAGGATCAGAATATTGACACTCTGCCAGTTTACCCGGAAGACTTGAATCCATCAGAGAGCCTTTGCTTCTGGCTAAATCTCTTGCTCGTTTTGCAGCATCCCTGGCCCGTGCAGCTTCAACAGCCTTTTCAATGATTTTTTTTGCAACAACTGGATTTTCTTCGAGAAATAGGCTTAAATTTTCATGTACCAGGGATTCAACTAATCCTTTTACTTCACTGTTTCCCAATTTTGTTTTGGTTTGGCCTTCAAATTGAGGATTTTTTATTTTAATACTTATAATTGCGGTAAGGCCTTCTCGTATATCTTCTCCACTGATTTTTACTTTTAAGTTTTTAGAAACATTACCATTGGTTGTATATTGGTTCATTGTCCTGGTCAGCGCAGCCTTGAATCCTATAAGATGGAAGCCCCCTTCAGCAGTATTGATATTGTTGGCAAAAGAAAAAATTCTTTCTGTAAATGTATTATTATATTGAATGGCCACTTCTATGTGAACATCATTTTTTTCACCAGCAATGATGATCGGATCATGTAGGGGTGTATTAGATTTGTTTAAATAAGCTACAAAAGAAGCAATACCCCCCTCATAACAAAACTTATTAATTTCATCTGTTCTTTCATCCTCAATAATTATAATTACACCCTTGTTTAAAAAAGCGAGTTCTCTAAGGCGTCTTCTTAAAATATCAAAACTGAAATCATTGTTATTCATGATTTCAAAATCAGGCTTAAAAAGAATTTTAGTCCCCCTTTTTTCCGTCTCGCCAATTATTTTTAAATCAGATGCTTTTTTACCTCTTGCATAGGTCTGATAATAAATTTTACCGCCGGAATATATTTCAACTTCAAGATGTTCTGAAAGTGCATTTACAACTGAAATTCCAACACCATGCAGACCACCCGAAACTTTATAGGAGTCGTTATCAAATTTTCCCCCTGCGTGAAGCTTGGTCATCACAACTTCAACTGCTGGAATTTTTTCCTTTTCATGAATACCTACCGGAATTCCTCTTCCATTATCCTCCACACTTACGCTTTTATCCGTACGGATATTTACCTTGATGGTATCACAATATCCTGCCATGGCTTCATCAATACTATTGTCTACAACCTCATAAACAAGATGATGAAGCCCCTCGATATCAACATTTCCAATATACATGGAAGGTCTGAGTCGCACCGCTTCGAGACCCTCAAGTACATCTATACTGTTTTCGTTATAAATATTTTCCATTATATTTTCATCGGCATAATTACGCTTAAAAAGGATTTATCGTTTTTTCCCTGAATAAAACAGGGGTGTTCATCATCTTTTATTCTTAAAAAAATCTGATCACTGTCAATAAAACTTAATGTATCAATAAAAAACTGGGGATTAAAAGCCACTTCAATCGGGTCGCCTGTATAATCAATATTCATATTTTCTTTTGACTCACCGATATCGGGATTCGCAGCTCTTATCACAAGCCTGTCTTTTTCAAATCTAAAAATAACTCCCTTATAATCTTCGGAGGTTAATATAGACATTCTCTTTAACATCATTCTAAAAGAATTTTTATCAACCTCAACAATGTTAACATCTCCGACCGATATAACATCACCATATTCCGGAAATTCTCCTTCCAGAAGATTAATAATGATTGTTTCGTTTTCTTTTTTTACAATAAAATTATTGTCTTTTATTCCAATTTTTATTGTTCCCTCATGATCTAAAAATTTTCCAACCTCATGCAGGCCTTTTTTGGGAATAATTACCGTTTCTTTTTCGAAAAACGCTGCTTTTTTTTCTATATTAAAATAATCGGTTTTTGAAAGTCTTTTACCATCTGTTGAAATCATTCTTAATATGGCTTCTCCCTCATCCTCAACACATTCAAATTTTATTCCGAGAATATGTGCTCTTTTCTCTTCTGTCGATGCGTTAATCATAACTGTTTTTTCAATCATTTTTTTAAAATCATATGAATTGATATCTAAAAAGCTGATCTCATCAATATGCGGTATTTCCGGAAAATCATCTGAATTCATACCGACGATATTATATAAAACATTTTCATTTCCAATCTTTAACCACCTGTTTTCGACCTCTTCAAAACCAATATCATCAAGCGGAAAATTTTTTACGATTT
This sequence comes from Desulfobacterales bacterium, assembly GCA_046484745.1. GTDB lineage: Bacteria > Desulfobacterota > Desulfobacteria > Desulfobacterales > SURF-7 > JAQYVL01. The sequence continues at coordinate 43,476 of JAWOIJ010000070.1, forward strand.
CATATAATTTTTTTGAATTAATGGTTACAATACCATCGGATTCTATTTTTGAAGGATAGGTTCCTTCAAAACCGGTTTCAAGGTCCGTTGCGGCGATGAAAATTTTATCCCTGTTGGCCTGGATTAAAACATTCTCAGTAATGGCAAGATTGCTTTTTCTGCCAGTAATTCCCTGTACTCTGGATAATACACCAATAATATCATTTTTTTTAATTGTAAATTTCATTATCTATCCTGCATTTTTTAATAAAAGTTGATTGAATAGATTGATTTTTCCTTATCACAGAAAAGATGCTGGTTTGAATCTTTATAAATAGTCGTATATTGATAAAATATCAACATCAAAATTCATTATAAATTATTTATATTCTATTATTTTTTTATTTTAAATTTCATATTCATCATATAGGTTGTCAATAAATATAATAATTATATAACCTATTCATACTTATATAAAAAAACTAAAAATATTTTATTAAAAAATATAAAAAACAGATAAAAAGAAAGCTGTTTTTTAACAGCAAAAACAAAACTGTTGATAATTCTTTTTTTATAAACAACCTATCGGTTAATTATCAAAGAGGTGTTGTTGATACTTCTTTTTAATTGGCAACCGGTTGAATAACAACATCTATCCTTCTGTTTTTTGTTTGGCCTTCAGGTGTTTCATTGCTTGCAACCGGATTTGTTTCACCATAACCAACAGAGCTTATCCTGTCCCATGAAATAGTTGAGTTGGCGATAATATACTGTCTGACAGCCTCAGCCCTTTCTTCTGATAACCTCTGATTGATTAGATCACTTCCAGTTGAATCGGTATGACCCTCAATTGTAATAAAACAACCGGGAAATTCCGAAAACGCACTTTTAACCTTTGATAACAAACTGAAAAATTGAGGTTCTATAACGGATTTTCCGGGTGGAAAATTAAGACCATATAGTCTTAAAATAACGTTTTTACCATCTATAAGGGCTTTTCCTTCGCTGGTAGAAAACGATGCACGAATACGTTTTATTTTTTCTTTTCTGATTTTTTCCTGTTCAATTTCAAATTTAAGTTTTTCTTCAGAACTGGCTAGTCGATTCAGGCGGCTTTCCAGATACGTTGCTTTTTCCTGAAGACTTGAGAGTTCGATGTTTTTTTGATTAATAATATCAGACAATTCAGATTTGTCTTTTTTTAATATTTTTGCAAGCTGGATATTTTCTTCTTTTAACTTGTTTATTGTTTCCGTGATATTTTGAACCGGAACATCAAAACCGTTATCAAATTTTACAGTCATTGAAAGAGAAGAAGCGATCTTTTGAACCGGTTCTTCTGAATGCAAAAAAACAGATTCAAATGAAAGGTTGTTGTCTTGCAGCGGTTTTATTATTTTAGTCATATAAATCGCATGTTTTACCTCATATTCCGCCTGAAGCGCCAACTGTTCCGCTTCTTTTTGGTCATAACGGTGCAGGTGCAACAGAGATGCGGATTTTTTTGCAAGATCTTTTGCCTTTTTGATTGTTATGGGCGTATATTGTTCAACCTCCATATTGTCTGCATATTTTAAAAGAGACCAGGTTTCCTTTAAAAATTTTGTTTGTATGGCTTTTAATTCTGCATTTCTATATAATAATTCCGAATCCTTACCCAAAGATTTGGCATCATCGGAATCTCCTTCTTCCAGCTCCGCCGCCGCATCTCTAAATGTTTCTTCGGCCCTGTTCCAGTTTTCAATATCAATTTTATGGCCGTTAACTTTAATTGTATCCTCCCGGGCGAGCATGGTTTCGGTAAAAAGAACAGCGGCAACCGTGGAATCATCTATCGCTTTTTGAAATTTTTGTCTGGCTTTTTTGATATATTTTTTAATTTCATCCTGTTCTTCATTGTCCTGATACATCTCTTCGGCTTCACGATAAAAACGCATCCCCTCCCGGAATGTTTTTGGAACAAGAATATCGGCTTTTACTGCTTTTACTTTATCCAATGTTTCATTGGTTGTTTTAAACAACGTCGTTTTTGGTTGTAAAAAATTTTCAGCATCCGCCGTATGGATGAGAATCAGAAAAAAAACCGCTCCGGAAATCAAAACAAAAAACAATTTTTTCAAACCAACCTTTTTCATAGGATTCTCTCCTTATCACATTGATTTGTTTAATAAAAAAATAAAAATTCTAACGTGCAGCAGAGATGATAATATAGTATAAAAAAACAAAGTTACTGTTTCTTTTACAATAAATGATAGGAGAGTAAAGACAAAAAAACCAATTGGTTGAAAAAAAGATCAGGATTTGATCCATTTTTTTAAGCGCGGAACCGTATCTGTTTCCCAGTTTTTTGAAATTCTCAATTTAATAAATCGGTTATATAAACTTTCTACAACCACAACTACTTTTTCGTACAGATAATATTTTTCTAGAACACACCCCTCTTCATCATCCTTTTTTTCAATCCGACCGGTTTCAGGTGGTTTTAAAGATGAAATCGTAAGGTTTTCTCCTTTAATACAAAATCGCCACTCCTGGCCGGCTGTTTTTAATAAAAAACTGCACTCCGTAACCACCCCCCCTTTCTGAAGAGAAAGCTTTGCTTCTTCAAGGCCCGCCCCATCACCTTTTATGGTAACGCTTTCAGTCATGTTGTTGAGACTGTTTTCAAGAACGATACGGTTATCCACCTCGAGCAACACCGGATCGTTTTGAATTTTAATGGGCTGATTTTTTCCCTCATCCAAAATAAACCACAGCCACGTTAAAAATTCATATCCGAGAAATTTATAGCGATTATACGAGACAGAAACATCTAACATGATTTACCCCACAAAGTTTGTTGGAGAAAGGGTTGGTAGCAGGTCGCGCTCTTTATCTGTTAAATTCATTGCTATATCCGCCATGGTATATGGAAAGAGCCGTATAAGGGTTAAATTAAACGATTTGGAAAAGAGTGTTTCAAGTTCTTCGTTGGCTTTTTTCTGGTTGGAAAAAAACCATAACAAAGACCCCTCATAATTCCATAACACATCGTAAATATTTGGTGTTGCAGGAACCCTCAGGGAAAGGGTGTTGGTCACATTTTCCTTTAACGCTTTTTTTTCGTTTGTTGAAAGATATTCTTTTTGACTTTCGTTTAATTTTTTTGCCATCTCAAGGGTATAGTGTTTTTTTATAATTTTTGCTGGAATGTTTTTTTTGTCTATTCGCAGTGAAAAAACAAAATAGGTGCCGATAATGCACGATGAGCTTTCAAAATCAGGGAGATATGGGTTGCTAAAAGAAGCCCACCCGGCGGTTTTTTGAATCGGCTCGGTATCAATTTCCATAACGGTGTTCTTTTTAAGTCCTCCCACAATGGTTGTGATAAGATCTCCTTTAATTTTTCCTTTTACCAAATATCTTGTAATCGATACCGATGATGATAACATTCCCATAAAATTAAACTCCGAGTTTACGGTTAAAAAACAGTTATGGTTGACGGAAACGAAATATGCATATAGCTTGATTGGAAAAAGGATACAAGATGTTTTTGGTTGGAAGTTTTGCATGAAAACAGCGGCCTTCGGCCCCTGTTCAAGACCCATAAAAACCAAATGCTCAGAAAAAAATGAAATTTATTGCCGATCTTCATATTCACTCCAAATATTCAAGAGCAACCGCAAAAAACCTCGACCTTGAAAATATTTATGTTTCCGCTCAACTTAAAGGCATAACGGTTGTTGGAACGGGTGACTTTACTCATCCGGGGTGGTTTGCCGAGATCAGGGATAAGCTAATCCCCGCAGAACCAGGTCTCTTCAGGTTAAGGGACGACCTTGCAGAAGCGTGTGATAAAACAATACCGGATTCATGCAGAGCGCCGGTGCGATTTATACTTGAGTCTGAAATCAGCAATATTTATAAAAAAAACGGCAAAACCCGAAAAAACCACAATCTTGTATTTTTTCAAAGTCTTGAAAAAGCGGATCGTTTCAATAAAAAACTTGACGGCATTGGAAACATAAAATCTGACGGTCGGCCGATTCTGGGATTGGATGCAAAGCACCTACTTGAAATCGTTCTCGATGTAACCGATGAAGCATATCTTGTTCCGGCACACATCTGGACACCATGGTTTTCACTGTTGGGTTCAAAATCAGGGTTTGATTCCATTGAAGAGTGTTTTGAAGAGTTAACGCCCCACATCTTTGCCGCAGAAACAGGCCTTTCATCAGATCCTGCAATGAACTGGCGGGTAACCAACCTTGATAATCTGACGCTCATTTCAAATTCCGATGCTCACTCTCCCTCAAAACTGGGTCGAGAGGCCAATCTGTTTGATACGGAACTTGATTTTTTTCATATACGAAGTGCAATGGCGTCCGGTGATCCCCGGAAATTTCTTGGAACTTTTGAGTTTTATCCGGAAGAAGGTAAGTATCACCTGGATGGACATAGAAAGTGCGGTGTCTGTTCGTGGCCGCAGGAATCAAAGAAAAACAAGGGCATTTGCACGGTGTGTGGAAAACCGTTAACCCTTGGGGTATTATATCGGGTCGAAGAGCTTGCCGACCGGAGGTATGGTAAAAAACCGGAAAAATACAAGCCGTTTTTTACAATTGTACCCCTGGTGGAAATTCTTTCCGAAATATACAGGGTAGGACCGCAGTCTCAAAAAGTGTTAAAAAGCTATGGGGCTGTTCTCCGGGCATTGGGACCTGAATTTAATATTCTACAAAACCTTTCAATAGATAAAATTGAACTCGCTGGAATTCCCCTACTTGGTAAGGCAATTAAAAAAATACGTAATAGAGACATAGGGTTGATTCCGGGGTTTGATGGGGAGTTTGGCCGGGTACGGATTTTTAGTGAAACGGAAAGAGAAGAAAATCAGGTTCAAAAACACCTGTTTATCCCCCCGCAGCTGTCCGAGAGTAAACAAGAGAAAACACCCCTTGATACCGCTTCCAACAACACGCGAAGATACAGGGAAAAAGAATTAAAAACAAATGGTTATGTCCAAACCCTCCAAACCGTAAAAAAACTTGCGGGGTTGGAAGATCTGAACGAACAACAAAGAAAAGCGGTTAAACATGAGGGTTCTCCTCTTCTGATTGTCGCTGGACCCGGTACCGGGAAAACGCTTACCCTTACTCACAAAATAGCATACTGTATTCTTGAAAAGGGGGTGCCTGCAGACCATATTCTAGCCGTAACCTTTACAAATAAAGCCTCTCAGGAAATGAAAGGGCGGCTGATGCGGCTCCTGAAGGGAAAAGGGTCTCAACCCTTTGTCGCCACGTTTCATGCCCTTTGCTTCCACATATTAAAGGAGTTAAAAAACAAGAACCGGTACACCATAATCGACGAAGAAGATCGAAACCACCTGATCCAAGAAGCGTTTTCTCTTACCCAAGAAAGCGGGCTGCAAACACCGCTTCCGGCAAGGGCGTTTATTGAAATGATTGTTTCGGCAAAGCAGAAAATTCTTGATCCCCCAGACGACCTGTCTGTGGTGGCAAAAGGATATGGCTGTGAATCAGAAACATTGAGCCGGGTTTACAGCGCATATCAGAATATTCTTTCGGTTCAGGGGGTGTATGATTACGAAGACCTGATATTTAAGGTGGTTAAGCTTTTTGAAACCGGGAAAAACATTTGTCGAAAATATCAGGAGCGATATAGGCATGTTTTTGTCGATGAGTATCAGGATCTAAACCAGGGACAGTATAGAATTATCAGGGCTCTTGCGCCAAAAGATAAAAATATTTTTGCCATCGGAGACCCCGATCAGTCCATATACGGATTTAGGGGCTCAGACGTCAAATATTTTAAAAAATTTATTGAGGATTATCCGGAAGCGGAGGTAATCAACCTTACACGCAACTATCGCTCTACAGAAACCATCCTGGAAGCATCTTATCATGTAATCCGGGATCAGCATGTAACCGTTTCCGGTTCAAGAATATATTCTGAAATCAGTGGAAAAAAAACAATTAGCGTGCTGCAGCATGAAACAGATAAATCAGAAGCGGTGGCTGTTGGAAAAATTATTGAAAAGATGATCGGTGGTCTGGGAATGTATTCCATTGATTTTGGAAAGGTAGATGGGGTTACGCAGAATCGTGAAATGTCTTTTTCAGATTTTGCGGTTCTTTACCGAACGGGGTTTCAGGGGAAAATATTGGCGAAAACATTTGAAAGCGCTGGAATCCCGTATCAAATGGTGAGTCGGGAAAATGCATATTCAAGAAAGGGAATAAAAGAGCTTTTATCTTACCTGAAAATTTTATCCGGATTTGGTTCGTATGCAGACCTTGAGAGAATTATGCTTTTCGCTGGGGGTGGTATCGGGGTCAAAACATATACCCTTTTTAAAAAATGGTGTTTTCAGAACACGTTTACACTACAAGAGGCACTGGTTAACATCGGAAGGTTTCCAGTCAGGGGGATGAACGCTTCAAACCAGTTAAAAATCAAGTCTATGATCAGCCGGTTTGATGAATACAGAAAAGAGATGGCGGCTATTCAACTCGTTGAACAACTTCATTATCTTAGAAAAAAAACAAATCAGATTGACCTTGCCATAACGTCAAATCAGGTTACAGAGGAGGCGTTTTCAGCAATATGCAGGCAGGCAGAAGGATATCAAAACAGACCCGGCGATTTTTTTACAACCCTGTCGCTCCAAACCGACACGGATATTTATGAATTTGAGAGCGAAAAGGTTGCTTTACTGACAATGCATGCGGCAAAAGGCCTTGAATTTCCGGTTGTTTTTATTGTTGGTTGTGAAAACGGATATATTCCATACCATAGACCCGATAAAGAGGCACCGGATGTGGATGAAGAAAAAAGACTGTTTTATGTTGCCATGACACGAGCAAAAGAACATTTGTATTTTACGCATGTTAAAAAAAGGCGAATCTATGGCCGGGTTTTGGAAAGAGAGTTGTCGCCGTTTGTAGCGGATATTGAAAATATACTGATGAGCCACGAGACTCCTAAACCGAAAAAAAAGACAAAAGATATCGAAAAAAAACAAATTCAACTCAACCTTTTTTGAAGCGAACGGTGTTGACCGGAATCGGCCAAAACCGGATTAAAACGCCTGGATACGATATGATTTCAAAATTCAGGGTCGTCATAGCCACAATCATAGCGGTGTTTTTATCGATTTCGATTTTACACGCGGATATTTATAAGTATATTGACAGCAACGGCGTACTCCATTTTACCAATATGCCGATATCATCGGGATATCAGTTGTATATAAAAGAAACCCCTGAAACGGATTCAAATCCCGAGGTCCAGGATCAATATGACCCGATTATCCAGCTTGCATCAGAAAAATACGGTATTGATTTTTTATTGGTGAAAGCCATGATTAAAGCCGAGTCCAATTTTGATCCGTGGGCGGTATCCGGAAAAGGGGCCATGGGATTGATGCAGATTATGCCGGATAATTTTAATGAATTGAAAATCAATGATCCTTTTAACCCACAGGAAAACATACTTGGGGGAACGAGGTATTTAAAAATCCTGATGAAACGGTTTGATGGAAAACTGCCTCTGGCTTTGGCGGCATACAATGCCGGACCAAGCGTTGTTGACAGATACCGCAGAATACCTCCCTACACGGAAACGGAAAATTATGTTAAACGGGTTATGATGTTTTATAACCAGCTATCCGGGGCCCGATAAAAAATTTTTGAAATAAACAGATAGCGCGATTATTCCTTACTTTTTTGGTGAAAATATGAGAATTGTTACACGGCCTGATTTTGATGGTATTGTCTGCGCGGTAATTTTAGTCGAGGCTCTTGATATTACAAAACCGGTAAGGTGGGTGGAACCCGCCGAAATCCAGAAAAACCAGGTGAAGATATACAGTGAAGATATCCTTGCAAATCTGCCCTATCATGAAAACTGTCTGCAATGGTTTGATCACCATGTTTCCAACCGGATTGACAAGCCATTTGAAGGCGCTTTTGAGATAGCGCCTTCTGCGGCAGGCGTTGTTTACCGGTATTATCAGGACCGGCTGAAACGCGATTATCATCAGCTTGTCCGCGAAACAGACAAGATCGACTCAGCCGACCTTTCTCTTGAAGAGGTTGTTCACCCTGAAAAATATCCCTTTGTATTATTATCCATGACCATATCAAACCCAAAAAGCAAAGATGATTTATATTGGAACAGGCTTGTGGGGTTGTTGAGAAAAGAGGATATTTTAACGGTTTTAAACGACAGGGATGTCCAGAAAAGGTGCGAGGCTGTTGTCCAACAAAACCTTGATTTTAAAAAACATTTAATCCAAAACACCAAACTGAAACAACATGTTTCGATTACCGATTTTCGTTCATTTAAAAGAGCACCGACCGGCAATCGGTTTCTCGTGTATTCCCTGTTTCCGGAAGCTGTCGTGAGTGCTAAAATTCGATTTGATGATTTTGACCGGGAAATGGTGATTGTAAGTGTCGGGCACAGCATCTTTAACAGAAACTGCAATGTAAACATTGGGCTTATGCTTTCAGATTTTGAAGGGGGTGGGCATCGAGGGGCGGGAGCGTGCAGCTTTCACATAAGCAAGGCAGACTTTTATATACCTAAAATTATTGAAATATTAATAAAAAACGAAAACAATGAGCCGGGAAACTGAGGGGGATATTTCCGGTCCCTCAATTTCCTGCTGGTTAAACAACAACCTTTTCAATCCATCCTTCGGGTGCGTTGACCTTTCCGTACTGTATGTCGGTCAGGTCTTTAAAAAATTGTTCTGACACGGGCCCAACCTTTCCCTCACCGATTTGAATGGTTCGATCGCCGTATTGTATCAAACCGACTGGTGAAATGGCGGCAGCGGTACCGGAGCCGAAAACCTCCTGCAGTTTTCCAGAGGCATAGGCTTCAAAAACTTCTTCAATGCTTATTCTTCTCTCCGCAACCTTCATGTTTTGCTTTTTCGCCAAAAAAATAACGGAATTTCGTGTGATTCCGGAAAGGATGCTTCCATTCAGTTCCGGGGTCACCAATTCGTTATCGATAACAAAAAAGATGTTCATGGATCCAACCTCTTCGACATATTTCCGCTCAACCCCGTCAAGCCACAAAACCTGTGTAAATCCTTTTTTATGAGCCTCTTCACCGGCATAAAGGCTTGCCGCATAATTGCCCGCGGTTTTTACAAAACCAACCCCCCCTCTGACAGCTCGAACATGGTTTTGGGCAACCCAGATCTTAACAGGATTAAATCCCTCCGCATAGTAGGCACCCACAGGCGACAGGATAATAAAAAAACGATATGTGTTAGAAGCCCGTACCCCTAAAAAGGGATCCATGGCAACAATGGTTGGTCTGATATATAGGGAGGTGCCGCGCGCTTCAGGCACCCAGTCTTTTTCTATTTTAATCAACTCCTTCAGTCCGTTAAGGGCAAGATCCTCGTCAAACTCCGGAATACACATCGTGCGGGCGGATAGGTTCATGCGAGAGAAATTATCCTTCGGTCTGAAGAGTTGTATCCCTCCTGTTTCTGTCCGGAACGCTTTGAGTCCTTCAAATATCGCCTGTCCGTAATGAAGAACCATGGTTGACGGATCCATGTTGATGGGATGGTAAGGCTCAACTCTCGGATTGTGCCAGCCGTTTTCAGGATCGTAATCCATGTTAAACATGTGATCGGTAAATATGTTTCCGAATCCGAGCTCCGAATCTTTTGGATGCGGTTTCAATTTTTCCGATTTTTTAATCGTAATGTTCACAGAAAATCTCCCTATATTAAAAGCATATACAAAATAGAATGATTCATAAATCAAATTAAAGAGGTAGTCAAGTGTCACGAAAAGAAACATATTCTATCTGGATCGGATTTCATCTGCAGAAATCTTGTTTTTTACAATCATGCGGTATAAACGAAATGTTTGACATAAGAATTCCGCTTGTATAAGAAAGACCCTTTCCCTGTTTTGTCATTGCAGACAAGGTATGATATAAATAAGGGTGATTTTCAACTGTTTTGGTAAAGGATGATTGCTATGGAAATTCCGGAAAGTGTGCCGGGCATCGAGCCGGTAAAGTTTACAATAAACAGCACGTTTGTCTTTAAATGTCATAAGGGCGTGGGATGTTTTACCAAATGCTGTCGTGGGATCAATATTATTCTTACTCCGTATGATATTGTAAGGCTTAAAAATTGTCTGGGGTTATCTTCCGGTGAATTTCTGGCCATCTATACCGTTCCTCGAATTCTGGAAAAAACAGACCTTCCGGTGGTAACCCTGAAGCTTATGGATGATGAGTTAACCTCGTGTCCGTTTGTCAGGGATGATGGCTGTATTGTATATAAGGACCGACCCACAACCTGCCGGTATTACCCGCTGGGTGTGGCATCTCTCAGTCATCAGGACAATGTTGAAGAAGAAGGGTTTTATTTTTTTGTGAATGAACCCCATTGTTTGGGGTTTGAAGAAGATACAAAATGGACTGTCGCACAATGGCGAAAAGACCAGGGGGTTGATGTTCACGATGAGATTAATTCCGACTGGACCGACCTCATCGTACGAAAACGGTCATTCCCTGCCAACATCAAACTAACGGAAGAAACCAAGAAAATGTTTTTCACAACCTGTTATGATATTGATCAGTTCAGAAAATTTGTTTTTGAAAGTTCTTTTTTAAGCCTGTATCAAATAGATGATGAAACCGTAAATAAAATAAAGCAGGATGAGGTTGCCCTTCTGATGTTTGGATTCCGCTGGTTGAAATGGGTTTTGTATAAAATCGGAGATTTTAAAATCAACCAGGAAGCAGCCGGCCGGAGACAGAAAAAAGAACCATAAACGGGAGTTCACGGGCATTTTATGACTCCGGAATCGCGGCCTGTAAAAAAGAACGGTTCGATTTTTCATTTCTTCAGTAGGAAGAATAGGTCAATTCATCCATACGGCCGGCTGAATTCAGCCTGGCTTCGAAATCAAGATTAAAAAATTCTGCAGCCGGCTTGAATATTTCAGGAGTTTTTTCCTGGATTTTCCAGGCGGTCTCCAATACATAGTCAAGGCCTTTTTGGGTCATCCTCCCAAGCGGCTGCCTGCATGCGCCGGATGGCAGACCCAGAATTGACATCAGTGTTTTGATGGCAAGGGGATTTCTGGCCCTGACTTCCACCTCTCCGTAGACTGTTGTCTCTTTTGTTTTGACGGTTATAAGGTTATAAAGGGGATCAAGCGCCGCGTTGATCTCTTGTGCTCCATCCGGATTATTATTGTTAAGACGATTGACCATTTCCGCCACAGCCTTGGGGGCAATGTTTGAAACAACCGATATCACCCCTGCTGCGTTGATATCCGGATCTCTCATTATCTGGACTGTCATCCCGTCATCGCCTGAAAGGATAGAGAACTCCGGGCCGCAGCATTTTCTGGTTTTTCTCATATTTTCTATATTGCCAGTCGCCTCTTTAACGGTTCTTACATTTTTAAAGGTTTTAAAAAGGAGGGCGAGATCTTCGGGAAACATCTGGGCCCCGGTTCTGCCCGGAATGATATAGGGGATAATATCCAGCTCCGGAAAAGCTCTGGCAACCGGCTCAATATATTCCCTGCGTATTTCAAGAGAGCTTGGGCCGTTATAATAGGGGTCTACCAGTAACACCGCGTCAACACCTTCTTTTGCAGCCCGTGCGGTTGCGGCCAGGGCTTCAGACGTGTTGTTGCTCCCGGTTCCCGCAATACAGAGGCATTTTCCCTTTGTTTTTTGAGCGATTTTTTCAATAACACGGTTGTGTTCATCCCAGGCAAGTGTCGGACTTTCACCGGTTGTTCCCACGGCCAGAATTCCTGAGATGCCATTTTGGATCTGAAAATCAACAAGTTTGTCCAGTCCCTCATAGTCAATCGTATTGTTTTGAAAAGGGGTTATCAGTGCGGTAAAAGAGCCCGTAATCATTTTCCCTCCTTATAAACCCCGGTGGAAAAACGGGGGTATTGGAAACGGCAGTTGTATTTTCAGCGATGATGATTCTTGAAAACCATAAACCACTTGTGATTTGAAAGAAAATTGGTCATGATTGGTTTGGAATCAGCATCTTTCAAAAAAGTGTTTTTTCTTGACAATACAGTGATGATCATACTAACCAGCAACGCTTTGCCAGTGTAAAAATTAAATTATTATGTATTGAAAGCAAAGTAAACCGAAATGTTTTGTGTCCGTTGAATTTCAGCGATTGTAACATGGTTTACAGAAAGAGGAAAATATCATGGAAAAATCAAGAAATGTAGAAGAATACATTGCAAGACAGCGGGCGGCTCTGGCAGCAAACCCCGAGTGCGGAACATCTCATTATAATCTTGCAGTCGCCCTTTTGGGTCAGAAAAAATATGATGAAGCGGAAAAAGAGCTCATCGAAGCGGTGAACTGCAGTCCCACTCTTGCCGAAGCCTATGTCCAGCTGGGGGGAATATGTCTGCAGCGGGGAGACCTGGAAGGCTGTCTGAATTATAACAGACAGGCGGTTAACTCAAGGGCGGCCTTTGCCGAAGGATGGGGCAATATCGGCTTTGTTGAACTTCAGAAAGGTAATGTCGATGAGGCGATACGGGCTTTAAAAAAGGCGATAACATACAATTCGCGGTTTATTCAAGCCTATACAACCCTTGCAAATGCGTATCTGATGTCCGGCCTTTTGGACGAGAGCATTCGGGCCAATCTAAAGGTTCTGGATATAGAACCGAACTTTCCGGTGGTTCACAACAACCTGGTTATTTGCTATCTGGAGCAGGAAAACTACGATAAAGCCATCGAGCACTGTGACCGTGCCGTTGAACTCGGATATGCGGTAGACCCAAAAATTTTAAAGGAAGTAAATGAACACCGGTAACCTGACCCTGCCCGCTTTTTTCTTTTTTTTGTCAGATAAAAAAAATCCGGTTTCAAAACATATGGAGGTCTGGAACGATCCTCTGCCGCTGAACCGGAAGAACCGGAAAGCGGACAATAAACTTTTTATTCGCTATGGTAATTATTTTTATGCGGTTCAATCCTTTCTTGAAGAGAATCGCTGTAAAGTTCTTTTAAACGCTGTTTCTGTCCGCTTAAAACAACCCATAGCCCTCGAGCGGTTAAATAAAATTAATATTTATCTTGAAAAACATGGTGAATTTTATCACCCGGCAAGAGTAGAGGTCGTTGCCGGAAATCAAAAAATTTCGTTTGTTGTAAACGTTGCGGTGTCGGATGCAGGAAAAAAGAATATCGCAACAGAATATGCGGTGCTGCAAAAACTGGAGAACGGGTTTTTTTATACGCCCAGGGTTTATGGTCTGGGAAAAGTGTTTGTCAACGCGTTTCAAATCGATATGTTTCTGGGATACTGGTTTGAGGGATATTGCGAATTCCATGTAACCGAAACCCTCTCGGGGAAAAGAAAGATTGCTGTCTGGGATCCCTTGAAAGGCCCCTGGCATTTGACAACAGAGCAGGCAAAAAATGTTTACCGGCAGGCAACTGAAATTCTCACAGCGTATTACAACCCGAAAACCTATGAGCAGATCTATCCGTGGCATCACGCAGCCGGAGATTTCATTTTAAAACTGGAAAATGAGCTTGTTGACTTAAAGCTGATAACCGCAAGAAACTATCTTTCGCTGGTTCAAAAAAATGAGGATCAGGATCTGGGCTCCACAATGGAGGCGATCTTGTTGTTTTTTTTGAATCTTTCAATTCAAATGCGGATCGACAGACTGGATGGTGTCGGAGAAATCGTATGGTCTGATGATCTCTTCGTTCCGGAAATTGTAAATGGGTTTTTTCACGGTCTGGAGAAAAAACCTCAGACAGAAACAATGGGCATTCCTCTTGCGGAGTGTTTTGAATATTATTTTTTTTCCCGGCCGGAAAAGGAGTTAGAGAAGTTGGCATTGGACATTTCAAGCACCCTGAACCCCCCTGCGCCGGAATTTTCGATCATTCAGAAAAACCTGAAAAGACACATCGAGAACCTGAAACAGGCAATCATTGAAAGACAGGGTTAGACATCCTGCTCACACCCATACCACAACATATAATGCAGTGTTATTTTTAAAAGCCCCATATGAAGAATTGTTTGGAAGAAGTGTTTTGCGGATAAATCGTTCATGTTTATAGAAACATACCTTTTTTATTGACAAGCCCTGTGTTTGATTTTATATCTGTTAACTTAGGTTTTGGATTCAAATCATACTAGGCGGGTGTCATTTCGTTTGTTATGATTATAGATGGTTTAGTTATAGTGCTGCTTTGACGATCCCAGAAAATGGTTAGAAAAGTTTTTATAGTCAAGGTTGAAAAAATTCTTACTTAATGGAGGTTAGAAATGGCAAAGCATGAAACCCCTTTGTTGGATCAGCTTGAATCAGGACCGTGGCCGAGTTTTGTGTCCGACCTCAAGCAGGAAGCCGAAAAAAGGGCAAAAAACGAGAAAGGCCTGGAACTTCAGATTCCTGTTGACGTTGTAGAAGACCTGTTGGGTGTTCTGGAGCTTTCCTACAAACATGGAGTGACCCATTGGAAACATGGCGGAATCGTTGGTGTTTTCGGTTATGGCGGCGGTGTTATCGGGCGGTACTGTGACCAGCCCCAGATGTTCCCGGGTGTTGCACATTTTCATACGATTCGTGTAGCCCAGCCAGCCGGTAAATTCTATTCTACCGAATACCTGAGGCAGCTTTGCAACCTGTGGGATTTCCGCGGCAGTGGTGTTACCAACATGCACGGTTCTACCGGCGACATCATTCTGATCGGTACAACAACCAAACAGCTTGAAGAAGTTTTTTTTGAAATGACTCATAACATGAACCAGGATCTGGGTGGTTCCGGTTCCAACCTTCGTACACCGGCTGACTGTATTGGTCAGGCCCGATGCGAATACGCATGTTATGATACGCAGGCCCTCTGCCACGATCTTACATTGGAATATCAGGATGAGCTTCATCGCCCGGCGTTCCCGTACAAATTCAAATTCAAGTTTGATGGCTGTCCCAACTGCTGCGTAGCATCCATTGCCCGTTCGGACATGTCTTTTATCGGAACATGGAAAGATGATATCCGGATCGATGCAGAAGCGGTCAACGCATATGTCGGCGGAGAAGTCAAACCCAATGGTGGCGCACATGCCGGTCGTGACTGGGGTGCATTTGATATCCAGAAAGAGGTTGTCGACCTTTGCCCCACAGGCTGTATGAAATACGAGAATGGTAAGCTCTCCATCAACAACAGGGAGTGTACCCGCTGCATGCACTGCATCAATGTTATGCCGCGCGCATTGAGAATCGGTAATGACAGAGGATGTTCCATCCTGGTTGGCGCAAAGGCTCCGATCCTGGACGGTGCTCAGATGGGTTCTCTTCTGGTTCCTTTTGTCGAGGTTAATCCGGAAGACGATTATCAGGCAATCAAGGATGTTGTTGAATCGATTTGGGACTGGTGGATGGAAGAAGGTAAAAACCGGGAGCGTCTTGGTGAACTGATAAAGCGTCAGGGCTTCCAGAAGCTGTTGGAAGCAGTTGGAATCGAAGCGATGCCGCAGCATGTTAAAGAACCTCGTTCCAATCCATATATCTTCTGGAAAGAGGAAGAGGTTGATGGTGGATGGGAGCGCGATATCGATAAATTCAGAAAAGATCATCAGAGATAAGGGGGTAAATAAAATGGCATTTGTATCTTCAGGTTATAATCCTGACAAACCGATGGAAAACAGAATATCTGATATCGGGCCCAGGAAATATGATGAATTTTACCCCGAAGTCATCAAAAAGAACAAGGGGAAATGGCTGTATCATGAAATTCTGGAGCCGGGAATTCTGGTTCATGTGGCTGAATCCGGAGACAAGATTTATACCATAAGGTGTGGAGGCGCGCGCCTTATGAGTACAAGCCTTATTGAAGAGATTTGCGACATTGCCGACAAACACTGTGACGGCAAGGTACGCTTCACGACCCGTAACAATATTGAGTTTATGGTGGACAGTGAAGACAAGGTTGCACCACTGAAGCAGGATCTCCAGAGCCGCAAGTTCGCCGGTGGCAGTTTTAAGTTCCCTATTGGCGGAACCGGCGCGGGTATTACCAATATCGTTCATACCCAGGGATGGATTCACTGCCACACGCCGGCTACCGATGCATCCGGACCGGTAAAGGCTACCATGGATGTTCTGTTTGAAGACTTCCAGAACATGCGCCTTCCGGCACACCTTCGGGTATCCCTGGCTTGTTGTCTGAACATGTGCGGTGCTGTACACTGCTCTGACATCGCGATTCTCGGATATCACAGAAAACCGCCGCTTCTGGATCATGAATACCTTGACAAGATGTGTGAAATTCCTCTGGCCATTGCAGCATGTCCGACTGCTGCCATCAAGCCTTCAAAGGTTGATTTTAAAGGTACAGAACTAAAGAGTGTTGCTGTAAACAACAGCAGATGCATGTTCTGCGGAAACTGTTATACCATGTGTCCTTCCATGCCCCTGGCTGACAAGGAAGGCGACGGTATTGTAATCATGGCCGGAGGTAAGGTGTCCAACAGAATCAGCGCACCCAAGTTTTCCAAGGTAGTTGTTGCATTTATTCCCAATGAACCGCCAAGATGGCCGAAAACCACTGAGGTTATACAGAAGATGGTGGAAGCCTATGCAAAGAGCGCAAACAAGTATGAGCGTCTTGGTGAATGGGCGGAAAGAATCGGATGGGAAAGATTTTTCGATGTATGTGAACTTGATTTCACCCATCATCTGATTGATGATTTCCGTGATCCGGCATATTATACATGGCGTCAGACAACGCAGTTCAAATTCTAGTTAGAATACACTTTGCGCGGGGAACACATGACACGGGTGTTCCCCGCGTATTTTAAGCAAGGAGCTTATTATGGACCAAGCAGAAGCCGAGAAAAAAATTGTAGAGGCTCTAACCAAGAAACTCAAAACAAAATCCAAGTTTTATTTCAACGACCTTTCCGGTATTCTTGAAATGAAGCCTAGAGAGGCCAAAAAATTAATAAACAAAATGGTTGAAAACGGCGTACTGGAATACTGGTCAAGCGGAAGCACCTCCATGTACGGTCTTCCCCACACCGGTAAACAGGCTGGGGCTGAACACGAAGACTAAAAGGGCGCTTTTCAGGCGAGCCACTTTCAATCTCGAGAAAGAAGACTATGCGACAGGGAGAGGCGATTGTTCCGGGAATCATTATCTCTGCCCTGCGCGGAGGAGCCGGCAAATCCATCCTTTCCATCGGAATTGCGGCTGCCTTCCGGGACACCGGAAAAACCGTCGCTCCTTTCAAAAAAGGTCCTGACTATATTGATGCTGGCTGGCTGGCGCTTGCTGCCGGCCGGCCCTGCTATAACCTTGACCTTTTTATGACCGGCAGCAATTCGGTTATACACTCCTACCGAACTCATTCCAACCAAAACGATATCGCTGTTGTTGAAGGAAACCGCGGGCTGTTTGACGGCATTGATGTTGAAGGCACCACCAGCACGGCGGAAATCGCAAAGCTTTTAGACCTGCCGGTTGTGATGTGTGTCGACTGCACAAAGACGACCCGGACAATGGCGGCAGCCATATTCGGATGCATGTGGTTTGATCCGGATGTTAAACTGAAAGGGGTTGTTTTAAACCGTGTTGCCGGTTCAAGGCATGAAAGTATTATCAGAAAGAATCTGGAATATCATTGCGGTATACCGGTTCTCGGAGCGATTCCAAAGCTTGGAACGCATGATTTTCCCGAGCGGCACATGGGACTGGTTCCCACGCCGGAACACGAGTGGGCTGCCCGATCAGTTGCCGCTGCGGCGAAAGTGATAAAAAGCAATATTGATCTGGACGCACTTTACCAGATTGCGGAAGACGATGCCGGTCGGATCGCTTTGGAAAAGGAAGCCCATACAGAAATTTTCGATGGAGCCAAGAGTGTTTTGACAAAACAGGACGGAGATTTCGTCCCCAAAATCGGTGTATTACGGGATTCAGCATTTCAGTTTTATTATCAGGACAATCTGGAAGCCCTTGAATCCGCCGGTGCAGAGCTGGTCTTTGCAAGTCCGATTACAGATGAGTCTCTTCCGTCAGTGGATGCCCTGTATATCGGGGGGGGGTTTCCGGAGACCCATGCGGATGAGCTTTCGAAAAACGTCCGGTTCAGAGAGGAAATTAAATCGCTGGCAGATGGCGGAATGCCGGTGTATGCGGAATGCGGTGGTTTGATCTATCTCGGAGAAAGGCTTGATATGGATGGACGGTGTTATACCATGACCGGTATTTTTCCGATTGTATTTGGACTTTCCAAAAGACCCCAGGGGCATGGATACACGATCATCCGGGTTGACCGCGAAAATCCGTTTTTTACAAAAGGAACGGAAATCAGAGGACACGAGTTTCGCTATTCAACAATACGGGAATGGCGAGGCGTTGACAGCGACATGGTATTTTCAACCGTCAGGGGCACCGGGCTTCACAACAAAAGAGACGGAATCCGGTATAAAAGTGTCCTTGCCAGCTACACCCACCTTCACGCCCTGGGTACCCCCGACTGGGCGCCTTCGTTTGTAAGAAACGCCTTATTATACCAGAAGAAGAAGATGCAAATAGGGTAGGTTTTCCGGTATCGGCCCGAACGACATTCTTCGACAGGCGTTCACACGCTCCAGGAATTTACATTATTTTCAACACCCCGGATCTGTATTTACAGTCATTTTCTAAAACACGCACAGGCATGAATATGGGGATTCTGTGTGCACGAACGGAAGTTTGCAACCGGCAGTAGTTTGTTGAAGAAACAGAGGACGGATACCCATACTCACGAATATCCGCCCGCTGTTATAGTGCTTCCAAAAGGCTATTTTGTTTTTGCGGGATGGCACTCTTTGCATTTGGTCGGAGCGGATTTGCTCTTGTCGGCCTTGTTTTTCTTGTTGAAATCCTTATGACACCCCTGGCAGTTTTGATGAATTGCTTCTGCATGATACTCCAGTGCTTCTTTTTTGGAGAGCTTCTTGGCATCTTTTCCTTTGGGTTTCAAACCGGGTTTGCTGTGGCACTCAATACAGTTTTGAACAGCATCCCCTTCTTTCAAATCATTTAAGGGTTTGTTTTTATCATCATGGTGGCATTCGCCGCATCCGGCCTTATAATCCGTGGCATGCTTTTTATGGGAAAACTCGACAATGCTTTTTTTGTGTTTGGCATAGGCTTTATTTTCCATTTTAATTACATCCTGAACCGTGGTGCCTGCATACAGTCCGCCGGCTCCGGCAATACAGACAGCGACAATAAAGATCATGGCGATTTTCAACAGACATCTCGTTTTCATGCTATTTTTACCTCCTTTTTAACCTGTGACACCGGATTTTCTCCCTGAAGAGAATCCGTGTGCGATATCCGGTACCGAAAGGTATAGAATTATTTTTGAAAACAGCAGCAGATACGATCGTATCCAACCTATCAACTGCACCTTCCAATGTCAATCCAAAAGCATTGAAGAGGGGCATGTCATGGTCTGTTTTTCAAGCAGCAACTGCAAGGGGTCGCGTTTATCGTTCCTGAGTTCCCGGATCCGTAATTCCATACACATTTTGGGTCGGAACACAGCCGCGCCGTTCACCTGAAATTTTACATTCACTGTAATGAGGTTTGTTGATGCGGTTGACGGCGATCAGGGCCTGTACCACTTTGATGCTGATTTTTCCAGCGGTGGCCTGCCAGGTGATCTCTTCCAGGGCGGTTCGGTTTTCAAAGGTTTCGGGTCTGTAGGGCCGCTTTGATATGAGCGCGTCATAGATGTCGCTTACGGTTATGATATCGATCATAGGATCCTGTAACCGTATACCTCTTGGGTATCCGCTCCCATCTTTTCTTTCATGGTGATCCCGGGCCACCCGTGCCGCGAAGTGCCGGGCATCTTGAAAATAGTAGCTGAGCAGAACATAGCCGGCCAGGGTGTGGTGTTTCAGCGCTTCCCGTTCCGCAGCGGTCAAAGGAGTTTCTTTTTTTAAAACATCAAACGGTACACACAGCTTTCCAATGTCATGGGTCGAACCTGCAATCAGCTCCTTGCCCATCTCCTGCTGGTCAGATATCAGCTGTTCCGCAAGAAGGGTGGAGAGCGCGGAAACCATGAGAATATGGCGATAGGTATAAAAATCCATTCGGTGAAAATGATAGAGCGCATCGAGGATAGGCAGCGGCAATATCACCCGCTCCAGATCGTTCAGGACAAGATGGTTTAATTTTTGATCGGCAAAGATCGTTTCATAGGGAGGCTGCGAAATAAAATGGAGAAGATCCTTTTTGGCCCTGCCATAGGTGAATAGCGGGTAAGTCGTCTCGACAATGTTGTTTCCTTCAATCAGTTCGGTCACAACGTCCAGGGACAAACGGGCTCCCGCCGAAAGCAGTTCCCGCTGATCAAACGTAAAGATGGGATATTCGAGTTTAGATGCGAGTATCATTTTTTCAACCCGTTGAATATAATTATGATATCAACTCTAACCTTCTGGGCGGTTCTTTTGTCCTGCGCGAGAATGGCAACAGTTAAGCAGGTTTTATCCAAAGAGTAAATGCTGTTTTTTTGCGTAGAAAATTCTTAGACAGATTGGGTAGTATTCAAAAATCAATTAACGGCTTGTTTTTTCATGGAATTATGCCGGATCTCGTTACCCTTCCGGATCAAACCCTTCAGCAGGGAAGTTGATCCGGGAATGACGGCCGCTTTAACCGGATTATACTTCGATTATCTCTTTGCGAATTTCTCCGGCGGCTGTTTCCGGAATTTCCCATCCCAGAAGATGACAGAGGGTTGGCAGAATATCATGCAGCCTAGCCGTGCTTTTAATTTTCTGACCGGTACGCACCCCGGGACCGGAAAACACCAATGGCACGTGTGTCGTCAACCGTGAGCCGTGGATGCCCACCAGGCGAAGGCTGGATTTGGGAAGCAGGGAAACCGCCTCGCCCATGCCATTGACTCCTCGGATCATTGCATCTCCGGGGGTTGCAGCCTGGTAGTGATGGCGGAAAAAGATAGAGATTTCCGGCCAGCGGATACTGTCTATGGCATGATGGATATAATATTCCGAGTAGAGTTCATCCGGCTCGGTAATCTGTTTTTCCTTTTCCGGGAGAAACGGATTGTCAGCGTCAATACCGGTTTTCATTCCTTCATCTCCCAGTACGATGCAGGGATGGAAATCCGGTCCCTCAGCGGGGTCGTTCACGGCCATTCCCTGGATCAACCTGCGGATCTCTTCCCGGGTGGCATCATCCCGGGCATCAAAAATGGCAGCCCAGTGGTTCAGCGCCCATGCCGTTCCATAGTGTTTCGGCGCAATGATCCCTTGGGAGCGCAGATAGTCTTTGATATCGATTGCGGCATATCCCTGGTTGCGGTATCCTTCGGTTATCATGCTGTGATCAGCGGTAAAAACGATCAGGGAGTGATCCAGCATTCCCCGGTTTTGAATTTCATCGATGAGTTGACCCAGGCGGAAGTCCGCTTCCCGAACAACATCCAGAATTTCCTCCCGCCGGGCCTGCTCCGAGTATTTGCTTACCCAGTGCGAACCAAAAAGAAGCCCTTTTGCTTTCCGCCATTCGTCCGGATCCCATGCGGCCCCGAATACGTGTCCGGCTTCATCTGTTGCCGCCAGATTCACGTAGAGTACCTCCGGATCTTCTTCCCGGATCACCTGGCAGGCTGTATCGGCAATCCAGCGATCATCAGGAAAGGCACCTGGTTTACTGCCGATAAATTCGCCGATATCCTGGAATGCGGCTTTTAATAAATGGAAATCTCCGCTCAGAACCTGGGGCAGCAGCTCAAGGGGGTTTCCGTTTACGATCATCTCGGTGGGTTTGATGGGTTTGCGGTCTTTGGGATCGGAGTCCGTAGGCGGATCTCCCAGAACGTATTCAGGGGGCGGTGAGGCATAAATCGGAAAATGACTTCCGGTAATCCCCCATTTCACGGCATCATCGTCTTCGTGCAGGTGGCTGACCCACGGTTTGTTGCTGATCATCGCAGAGCGGGCGTCCGGATAGCGCTGTTTGACAAGGTCAAAGATACGCAGGAGTCTTTTACCCTCGGGCCCGTAGCGCAGCACGTCCGGGTTGGGCCGGATGATTTTTATGTCTCCCACCTCATCCAGTCCGGCATAGTAGCCCGATACCCAGTAGGCACCCAGCGTTCCGGTCGTTGCACCGGAAACGATCGTGGTATGGTTCATGTCCGTTGCCGCGGGCATTCCACAGTGAGCCCGGGTAAACGAAACGCCCCTTTTTAACTGTTTTCTGATATTGGGGCACAGCCAGTCCCCT
This sequence comes from Desulfobacterales bacterium, assembly GCA_046484745.1. Classification (GTDB taxonomy): domain Bacteria; phylum Desulfobacterota; class Desulfobacteria; order Desulfobacterales; family SURF-7; genus JAQYVL01. Next base: position 65,787 of record JAWOIJ010000070.1, read on the forward strand.
TCCCTTCCCTTTCCGTCTCCCTTGCGATTCAGGTTCAGGTAGTTGTAATCCAGTGAATCAATGACCAGCATGTAGATCTTGGGAATGTCCGTCACCTCTGCCTGCAATCGAACCGATCCCAGCGGATTGCCGTTTTCTGCCCTGGCGGTGACGCGGAAAACACAGGTTTCTCCGGTTTGGGCCCTGGCCGGTGCTGTGATCTTCAGAGGGATTTCCTCATGACCTGTTGCTTTCACCATGACCGGCTTACGGGGAAGCTCGGCCTTCCAGCCGGAAGGAAGTGCTTCTGCCTGCAGGTGAAACGCCTGTTCGTTTGCTTCCTGATTATGTAAATGGAGAATATAGCTGGTCATGGCGCCGGGCCTTATGTAGTGCCTTCGGGGATCAAACCCGTCCAGATCGTTCAGTGAAAACAGCGGGTCGGAATAAAAAGCGTTGACTGTAAACGCTTCCGTAAATCCGGTTGCGGATGATCTGGCATGGACCGTCAAGGGGACGTTTTGTTTTTTTTCAGCGTCTTTCCCGGGGGTGGCCTCCAGCCAGAGGGTTTCCGGATATTCCCATTGAAACATTCCGCTTACCGGGCCGACCTGTACCTCGGAGATTTCCCTTCCCTTTTCGTCCAAAAGTTTTGCAGACCAGCTTTCCGGTTTTACCACACTGACGGCAAAGCGGTCTGACAGGTGGCCGCGATTTCCAAGGGACAGATGATACCGGATGGTTTGTCCGACAGATATTTTTTGGGGCTGGTCGTAAACCATGGTTTTGGACTGGCCCATTTTCCAGTGGGGCGCGGCTGTTAAAACCTTTACCATGAGGAGAAGCTCCTGGGTTTCCTGATCCCGCTGGCCGGAAACCTTGAAAAGCGCTTCGGTGTTTTCTTTTACTCCTTTCGGAGCAGTGATCCGGCATTCGATCTCCTTGCCGTTTTTTTTCAGCAAGACCTGGTTCCGGTTCAGTTCAATGGTGAATCCCGGTGGGCCGCTCTGCTGGGCGGCTGTAAGCTGAATCGGTTTGTCTGAAACCGAGATGGGGTTTACGGATATCTCAAACACCGCTTTCCGATCCGAATCTCCCGGACCTGCCGCCACCAGACGGCTTTTGTGATCTGTATAGAAATCAAAGCCGGCACGGTCGATATCCGCCTCTTTAACCGTGCTGTAAATTTCCGGGTTTTTTCCTGCGCTGGCATAGGCGTTTCCGGTCTGGGTCAGTTTTCCGGCTGCGGTTTCTCCTGCCACCAGGGCCGCTGTATAGCCGACACCCTTCAAAAAGGTCCGTCTTTTCATTTTATCCACGTTGCCCCCCATTTCCGGCTTTTGCAGAAGAGAGACCGGAGCGATTTGATGGATTTCATTGATAGCGGGTAGCCATGAATCCAATCGGTTTGAATTCAGGGACCCGCTTGTAGTTGGTTGTATACAGTTACGACTGAAAACAACCTCCTGTCAATAGAATTTGTCTGGTGATGGCAAAAGCCAGGTCGATCTTTAAAGCCCCTGGGAAAGAGGCGTTTTGTTGAATTGAATACGATTGTGAATATTAAAACTACTGATTTTCTGAAAAATGAGGGGTCAGGTCTTGAATCTTGACAGGTTAACATCTAGTGGCTATTGTCAAGATTCAAGACCTGACCCCTTGTCGCTTATTTCCAGGCAATTTTGGGTGCTTTGCGTTCCGGCAGTCTGAAATACTTAGCCTTGGTATAGCCCAGCATCATCGGATAATGGTTAACGTGATCTTCAGGAAGTCCGACCGCTTTTTTCAGAGGCTCCCATGAAAGGAGAGCTTCCTGAAGCAGCCCAGCCCAGCAGGTCCCCAAATCAGATGTCTGGGCGAACAGCTCCAGATAGGAAAGCGCCAGGGCAAGATCCACCATTCCGGTGCCCGATTTTTGGGGAGCTGACGCTATAATTAGAGCCGGAGCGTCCCGGAGCACGGCATCAAAACCGATATCCCACGCGGCAACAATAAGGGGGATATACGGAAGACGGGCAGCCTTTTCAGGCGCCTTTTTCTGTATCTCCTTCATCATGTCGATGGTATGCCCGGCAAGCTTTTTGATCTTATCCTTATCCGTAAAAACAGTCCATTCGACGCTCTGGCTGTTGCTCCCTGTTGGCGCATACCGGGCAACCTCGATCAGCTTTTGAATGGTTTCCTGTTTTATGGGCTGATCTTTAAAAAACCGGATGGAACGTCGTGACCGCAGAAATTGAATAGCCTGCTCCGCATTGATTACCAGATCCTTTCGAATCTCCGGGCAATCCCCGGCAGGGATGCTTTCATGACTCAGCGCTCCATGCGGGCATACCGCAACACAATGCCCGCATATCAGGCAAGCCTCTTCAGCGCCGGCAGCGATTTCCGGGAATCCGTTTTCCGTACCCAGGTGAATGATAGACAGCGGACACTCACCCGCGCAAATTCCATCCTTTTTGCATTTGTTTTGATCGATCTGCAGTACTCCCATGATGTCACCTCTTTTTTGCGTTAACCGGTTATCTCCATTACAAAATGTAAAAAAGATCGCATGATATAACAGCAACCATATTTCATAGAACCAATTGGTTTTCTTTTATTTTTTTCATAAGCCCGGAAAATCGTTTTCGCGGCTTGTCATTGTTCAGGGCTGTCGTGAACGCTTTTCGGGTGCCGATGAGTATCACAAGCTTTTTTCCTCTTGTCATGGCCGTATACAGCAGGTTTCGCTGAAGCATGATGTAATGCTGGGTCAACAGCGGAACGATAATGGCCGGGTATTCCGACCCCTGGGATTTATGGACGGATATGGCATAGGCAAGGGAAAGTTCGTGCATTTCTTCCGGTTCATACACCACGACCCTCCCCTCATAGTCAACCTCCACCTGGCTGGTTTCCCGGTCAACTCCGGAAATCGTCCCGATATCGCCGTTAAAAACATCTTTCAGGTAGTTGTTTTTAAGGTGCATGACCTTATCTCCGGTTTTATAGATGCCTCCCATGATTTCAGCCTGATCCGTATTTTGATTCAATGCCTTCTGAAGCACCTGGTTCAGGTTGATTGTGCCGGCAACACCCTTGTGCATCGGGGTCAGCACCTGAATATCCCTGACCGGATCCAGTGAAAAACGATTCGGTATGGATTCGGAGCAAAGCTTTACAATGGTTTCAACAACCGTGTTTGGATCATTCTGGTTGATGAAATAAAACTCTTTAAGCTCGTTATCGGTATTGATGGAATTCAATTCGGGTGACTCTCCCCGCCTGACCCGGTGAGCGTTCATGATAATGGGGCTTTTCCGCGCCTGCCGAAAGATCTCCGTAAGGTAAAAAACCGGGATCGCTTCCGACCGGATGATATCGCTCAGAACATTTCCAGGCCCAACCGATGGAAGCTGGAAAACATCACCGACCAGGATCAGTTTGGATGTTGCGGGAACAGCATTCAGAAGGTGAAACATCAGGACCGTATCCACCATGGATGCTTCATCAATGATAATCACATCCGCATCGATGGGGTTGTTTCGGTTTACTTCAAAACAGGATTCCTTGAAATTGAATTTCAACAGGCGATGAATCGTTTTTGCATCCCGCCGCACAACTTCGGAAAGACGTTTAGCCGCACGGCCGGTGGGGGCGGCCAGTGCCACCACCCTGCCCATGGCTTCAAAAATAGCGTTAACCGATTGGATCAGGGTGGTCTTGCCGGTGCCCGGCCCTCCTGTGATTACGGCAGCTCGAAAAGCCAGAATCCGCTCAAGCACATCAAGCTGTTCAGATGAAAGCTTCAGGGCCAGTTTTTTTAGAATTTCCTGTGTGAGCTGTTCCGGGTTCAATTCAGGAGATATGGCCGGAACCGACAGGAGCGTCTGGAAACGGTCCGCGATTCCTTTTTCAGCCAGAAACAGCTCTTTTGAGTACACCGCCCTTCCCTGTTCATCTTCTCCAGCTTTTTCGGCTGCAATGATACCCTGTTTTTCGAGGATATCGATCGCGGTTCTCGTGTCTTCCGCGTCAATTCTGAAAGCCTGATGGCACTGATCCAGAATGACCTTCTCCGGGATAAAGGTATGCCCTTCGTTTGCAGCCTGTTCGATAAGGTGGTTAATGCAGGCCCTTACTCTTTTCGGGTCATCCGGGGAGACGCCATCCTGCTGGGTGATGGTATCGGCGATAATAAATCCGATACCTGGAATGTCTTCGGCAATACGGAAGGGATCGGTCTTCAGGATTTCAATGGCCGATTCTCCGTATTCTTTCAGAATTCGGCCGCTGTAAGAACCTTTGATGCCTCTTGACTGCAGAAACTGCATCAGTTCCCGGATCACATGATGATCTTTCCAGGCCGCTTCGATACGTTCCGCTTTTGCTTTTCCGATTCCATTGACTTCCGTGAGCCTTTCCGCTTTTTTTTCTATAATTTCAAGAGTCTCCGAGCCAAATTGGCTGACGAGACGGCCGGCGATCAGGGGTCCGATTCCTTTGATGATGCCGGTTTCAAGGTATTTTTTTATCCCTTCAACCGTGTCCGGAAGGGTCACCTCAAAGGTGGTTATTTTAAACTGCTGGCCATACCTGGGGTGGGTTTCCCAGCTGCCGCTGAGCCTGAGGGTTTGACCGGGTGAGATGCCGGCCATGAATCCCACAACCGTGATCATGTTTTTTGGTTTTCCGGTGGAAAGGCGCGCAATGGTATAGTGGTTTTCTTCGTTCTGATAGGTAATCCGTTCCAGATGTCCTTCTATTTTAATCATATCAGGCAGCAATATATCATTTTGTGAGTCAGGATGATCCCCCGCTTACAACAGGTGTTTTTTTTTCAGAATCCATTTTACCGCGCTCAGCAGATTATCCGCAACATGATCGGGAAAAACATTTTCCTGTAAGAGTGTTTCCCGGGCTTCAGCCTCGTTACCGGTTTTTACGAGAATTGCGGTTCCGCATCCCGCATTTCTTGCGCATTGAATGTCTTTTGCGCTATCCCCCACCATGATTGATTCGGGGATGTCGATTTCATATTTTTCCTGCGCCTTCCGAATCAGTCCCGGAAGAGGCTTGCGGCAGGCGCATCCTTCTTCCGGCGTGTGCGGACAAAAGAAAATATCGGTGATCTTTCCGCCGGTTGATTCGATTTCCGATTGCATCATTAAAAAAATATGATCGAGAACCTTTTGAAGAATCATTCCCCGGTTTATAATGGACTGGTTGGTAATCAGGATCACATCGAACGCTTTTTCATGAAGCATTCTCAAGGCTTCAAGGCTTCCCGGGATAAACGAAAATTCATCCCAGCTTTTGATATAATAAGAAGAGTCCACATTGATCACGCCGTCCCGATCCAGAAAGATGGTTTTATTCAGTTTTTTTTTCATGGCCCATTCTATTCGGCTACGATAAACGCATCCTGAAATCCAATGTCCTGGAGAGTTTTTTCATCCTTTATAATCTGATGGAGGGATGAATATCTGCCGACCCGCACCCGATAGAAAATTTCCGGGCCGCTGTTAAATACGGAAATATGGGCATTATCAATTTTTTCGTTCAGCTTTTTCACAAGCCTTTCCGCGTTTCCCTTATCCTTGAAAGCGCCCACTTGAAAGGTGAACGTGCCGGAGTCGTAATCGACCGGTACAAAAGAATCCGGTGTTCCTGTTGTGCCGGAAGAACCTTCGGCAGCGCCCAGCGCGGTGACGCTGACCGGAATCGTTCCCGGTCCGACCGCATCCAGTTTTTTTGCCGCAGTATAGGAAAGATCGATGATTCTGTTTTTTGCAAAGGGGCCGCGGTCATTGATCCGGAGAACAACCTCTTTATTGTTGTTTTTGTTCTGTACCAGGACATATGTTCCGAGAGGCAGGGTTTTATGGGCCGCGGTCATCGCATGCATGTCATAGATTTCACCGTTGGCTGTTTTTCGGCCATGAAATTGTTCTCCATACCATGAAGCGACTCCGTCCTGACGGAAATCTTTTGCATGCGGGATGGGCTGATACCATTTTCCAAGCACCTTGTAAGGCTTTGGCTGTCCAGGCATCCTGGCAGGCGGCATTGAATTCTCACAGCCCGATGTCAGAAAGAGAAACAGGATAAAGCTTAAAAAATAAGGCCGGAAACAAAGCCGTCGGAATGTTTTGGTTTTCATGTTTTTTAAAACCCATCGTATTAAGGTTTTTTTAAAAAAGGCTTAACAAGGCCTTACCACATGTATCTACAATGATTCAAACTGTTTTTCATTGAGTCTTTTCTCTGATTTCCTTATACTTGCAGCAGCACGATTCGTTATGATCACACTGACAATCGCCATAATCGGAAAGTTTTTTATCTGGAGAAGCAAATGCATATAAAAACCCTTAAAAAGTGGCTGCATCACCATGATTTTTCCGTCATTTCCGAACATGGTGAAAGGCGCACCATTGCCGTTCTGGTTCTCACGGCGCTTACCATGGCAGTTGAGATTTTTGCAGGGGTCGCGTTCGGATCCATGGCCCTTTTTGCAGATGGCTGGCATATGGGGACCCATGTTGCCGCGTTTTTGATCACGATTTTTGCCTATCGGTATGCCCGTAGAAACGCGGACAGTCCGAAGTTTACATTTGGAACCGGCAAGGTGGGTGTTTTAGGGGGGTTTGCAAGCGCCATCGCGCTTGCGGTGGTGGCCCTGTTTATGGCCATTGAATCCATACAGCGGTTGGTAAATCCTCAGGTCATACATTTTGATGAAGCGATCGGTGTGGCCATCTTTGGGTTGCTGATAAACCTTCTGTGCGCATTTCTTCTGCGTGGTCATCACCATGATCATCATGACCACAATCTTCGAGCAGCCTATCTTCATGTGCTTGCGGATGCGCTGACCTCAATTTTAGCGATTGTTGCCTTATTTTCCGGAAAAATATTCGGATGGGACCGGCTTGACTCCATCATTGGAATCGTGGGTTCTGCCGTAATCATGCGCTGGTCCTATGGGTTGCTGAAAGATACCGGGCCGATTTTACTGGACAGCGGAATCGAGGAAGCGTATCGATTGAGCGTCAGGCAAAAGATCGAAGGAGACGCAGATACTCGTATTTCAGACCTTCATGTATGGAAGGTCAGCCCGGATCATTATGCCGTTATCGTTTCGGTGGTTACACACTATCCCAGACCCTCTGCCTACTATAAAAAACTGTTGGCTGAATTCCGGGAACTTTCCCACATTACCATAGAGGTAAATCCGTGTGAAGGGGAGCCGTGTATCGTTCTGGAATAAACCTGTAAATCAGGCTTGTGAAATGCCCGGGCAGGCGATACATAGAGATCATGGAACGAAAACAAAAATCAGGGAAAAAGCCTTTAACCGCAGTTGTGGCGAACGCCGCCGGCGAAATTTTTGATCTTCAAGGGTATGCGGCGGCAGGTATGGCGGGCAGCTTTTTTGAGATGTTGACCGAGGATGAAACCATCGAGATTCCGCATGGAACAGAGCTGATGTATCTCCCGGACAGAATGCCGGTTCTTTATAATCTGGATACGAGACAGTTTGAAACCCTTTACGAGAATCCATACAGCCCCGGAGAACCCCTGCATCCGGTGTCGGCGTTTAATTCTCCCGGTTATGTAAATTCATTTGCATGCGCGTATGAGGAAGGTGTGGATGCGAAATATCTTCCCCTGTTTTCCTATGGCGCAGTCGGATGGCATGGAGGCGGTTTTCGATCAGCGGCGATACAGGTAGACATGGAAAGACGTCAGGACTTGAGACTGATGCAGATGGAAAAGGTTCATGCGGGCGTTCGGGCAACCAAACTCAAGATGCCTGATAACCGGTTGAGGGATCATCTGGAAAAGTGCGCCCTTTTGTATGGCTGTCCCGCGGCAAAAAATTTTTTTATTGGAAGGTGTGAAGCACCGCTTCCAACTTCCCGGAAATGCAATGCACGATGCATCGGATGCATTTCACTGCAAAAAGATCTTGACATTTCAAGCCCCCAGAACCGTATCGCGTTCACACCCGATCCGAAAGAGATTGTTGAAGTAGCTCTTTTTCACATTCGAAAAGTTGAGCAAAGCGTTGTCAGTTTCGGCCAGGGGTGTGAAGGGGATCCGCTAATGGCTTTCTCTGCAATAAACCCCGCGATACAACGGATTCGACTGAAAACAGACAGGGGCACCATCAACATGAACACCAACGGAAGCCGGCCCGATATCCTGGAAGAACTTTTTAACTCCGGTCTGGACAGTATCCGGGTAAGCTTGAACAGCGCCAGAAAGGAATGTTACACAGCCTATTTCAGGCCCAACGGATACCGGTTTGAGGATGTTGAAAAAAGCATCGATCTTGCGCTTCAAAGAGGCAAGTTTGTGGCCATAAACTATCTCAACTGTCCAGGCGTGAGTGATTCTCCGGAAGAAGCAGCGGCATTGAAGACTTTTTTAGCAAGGCATCCGGTGAATCTCATTCAGTGGAGAAACCTGAATTTTGATCCTTACCGGTACTGGACAATAATGTCTGAGGCCGTAAATCTGGGTGTGTCGATCGGTATGGGGAAACTTCTTGCGGAAATCCGTTCCCGTTTCCCGGATGTTCAATACGGATATTTTAACCCTCCAAAAGAAAGGTTTTGAAGCCGTATCCGGCCAGATGTGTATGACCGATATTCTTCTCATACAGCCACCGATCAGAGATTTTTATCTAACCGCAAAGAGAACCATCCCCTACGGGCTTTCATCGATTGCGTCCGTGCTGATCCAAAACGGCTTTTCCGTCGACCTTTTTGACGGTCTTGCAACGGGAAAATCGCGTATTCTGGAATTTCCGGAAGAGATGGAATACCTGAAGCGTTTTTACGGAAAGCCCGATCTTTCTCCATTCTCTCTGTTCCATCATTTTCGGCACTTTGGCTACAGTTTTGAAACCATCGGAAAAATGGCCCGGGATTCAGGCGCATATCTTGTGGGAATCTCTTCCCTGTTCACCGCGTACAGTGATACAGCGGTCAAAACCGCTGAAACCGTTAAAGCATTTCATCCAGACTGTAAAATTGTCCTTGGAGGACATCATCCAACCGCAATGCCTTACGAAACAATGAAAACCGGAGCGGTTGACTTTTTGATAAGAGGAGAAGGAGAAGTCTCCATGCCGGCACTTGCGGAAGCAATCCGGAAAAAAAAGGAGTTGAACGATATTCCCGGAATTGTATTTCGCCGCAGAGATGGTTCGCTTCATGTCAGTCCTCCGGCGGTAATGGCGGATCTGGACGGGTATCCCCTTCCCTCGATGCGTTTTGTGAAGCAGTCGTTTTATCAGAGGAAAAAGTCGGGTAGCAGTGTGATTGTTACCAGTCGCGGGTGCCCCATGAAATGCTCTTACTGTTCGGTCGGTGCATCCGGACTGCCATACCGGCGAAGAGGTGTGGATTCGGTTGTCAACGAGATAGAAACAGCCGTGGTAAAACACCATGTCCGGTTTGTTGATTTTGAAGACGAGAACCTTTGTCTTGAAAAAAAATGGTTTTTACACCTTCTCTCCGAAATTGAAAAAAGACTCGGAAACCATCGTGTTGAACTGCGCGCCATGAACGGAATGTTTCCTCCTTCTCTGGATGAAGAGATGATTTATAAGATGAAAGCATCCGGCTTTAAAACATTGAACCTTTCTCTTGGATCCACTTCAATCGCGCAGCTGGAGCGTTTTTCAAGGCCGGATGTAAGAGATTCTCTTGAACAGGCTGTCTCGGTTGCAGAGCGAATCGGTCTTGAATCGGTCTGTTATATTATTGCAGGAGCTCCGGGACAGATACCGTCCGAAACCGTTCTAGACCTTCTGTATCTTGCGAAAAGGAAACCGATAGCAGGCGTTTCAATTTTTTATCCTTCACCCGGAAGCCCGGATTTTGAAAAATGCCGGAAAAGCGGAATTCTTCCTGAAAAATTTTCTCTGATGCGGTCATCTGCATTTCCGATCTCCCATTCCACAAATCGGGTGGAGGCGGCTACGCTTCTGAGGCTTGGAAGGATTCTGAATTTTATAAAAAGCATAAAAAAAAGCGGTGCCGCCCTGCCCTCACCGCTTCCATATCATGGAAAGGCTTTTCTGGATGCAGACCAAAGGAAGGAAAATGGCCTGTTGCTTCTGGCATGGTTTTTCAATGACGGCAGAATAAGGGGCGTAAAACCCACAGGCGAGGTTTTTGATCATCTTGTTTCGGAAACTCTTACAGGGCAATTCATTTCCGGTATTTCGGAGATCTTTCCATTATAAAATCATCCGGATTTTTCATACTGCCATTTTTTTTCCAGTATCCACAATCGATGTCGGGGGCCCGGCTTGTCAACATCGTTGTTTCTGTAAGCGGCATCTCCTTGATAGAGGGAGCAGAAACCACCTGGAACCTCAACCAGTTTGGGAAGATAAATCAGGGGCTTCCTTTTTGAAAAATTCGACATTACCGATTTCACGCTTTTATATTCTGAAAGCATTTCAAGGGTTACAAATGTGGGCGGCGGCAAAACAATTTCCCCTTTTTCTCTTTTATCGAGGGCCTCAGAAGGTTTTATCCACTGGAAAGCGTGTATCTCTCCGCCGTCAATACAGACGGTTTCATTTTTTGCATCGGCAATAAAAAACCATGTTTTAAATCGCTTGGGCAATCCAGCGGGGGTTGTCCAGTGTGAAATCGCCACGAGAGAATCGGGTGATAGTTTAAGACCAGCCTCTTCTTGTGCCTCGCGTACGGCAGCATGTCGGGCCGCTGCCATGGAATTTTCGTTCCGGGCTTTTCGATAATCTTCGGAATCAACCCTTCCTCCTGGAAAAACCCATGCACCGCCATGAAAATCAAGCTCGGGGTTTCGCCTGAGCAGGAGCGTCTCAATGTTTTTTCCAGCCTCCCGGATCGGAATTACAGTGGCTGATGAATGGATAGATTCCATGATTACCGATTACCTACCGGTTTTCCGAACCGTTTTGATGGATATTAAGGCCTTTATGAATATAATGCAGACCGGAAGTTATGGTAAGCATTGCGGTAATGCCATAAAGAGTATGCATCCAGTGTGTTGATGGCTCTGCAGAGATTACCTGATAAAGAAGAGAGATGAAGACGGTCACAAGCTGGAAAACGGTGGTACATTTGCTGATGATGCTCGGCTGTATCGTTACTTTAATGTCGGATATGGCACATATTAAAATGCCTGTCAGGATCAGTATGTCCCGGCTGATTACAATCACGGAAAGCCAGAATGGAACAATTCCCTGAATAGAGAGGGTTATGAATGCCGAAATCAAAAGCATTTTATCGGCTATCGGATCCAGATAGGCCCCCAGAGAGGTTCGCTGGTCGAATAAGCGTGCAAACATGCCGTCCAGTCCATCGCTGATCGCGGCAACGGTAAAAACGACAAGAGAAAGCATAAACAGATGTTTCTGTAAATAAATTACAAAAAGAGGAACCAGCAGAATTCTGATTACAGTTATGGTGTTCGGTAAATTTACAGACACTGACGCCGTCCCAGAAAAGGATTTTACTTTTTCAACGCTCCTGGCTCGAGTTTTGTTGCCGGCAATCCGGGTTTCTTGATTTTACCGACCGGCACCAGAACAACTTTCAGCTGATCCGGTAAAACTTCGGAGATGTTGATTCCAAATGTTTCAAATGATTTCGACATGAGCATTTCGGCAAGGGTATTGGCGTCACCATTATATTCGACAATAACCGTTGCCCTGTCTGCTTTCATTTCAGAACTTTGTATTTCTTTGACATTGTTGAGACTGCTCAGGACATTACGGAATTTGACAAAATTTGTTAGCACCCGGGTGCCTTCCACAATAACCTTTATTTTTACCGTCTCATCTTTTTTTCTTTTGAAAGAGGAGGTAATCTGAATCGCCAGATCTTTTCCTGCAAGAGACGCGGCCTGAGAGATCGCCTCAACCCCTCCTGCTACTTCATCTGAATTAACCGTAATGACGGATTGAAATGATTTTCCGATCTCTTCCTGTTTGGATGTGCGAATTGCTTTGATCAGAACCGATCCCTTAAAAGATCTGAGATTTTCTCCCATGGTGTTAGGTGTCTGTTCCGCAGAGGCATGGCCCATGACAACCATATCCGCCTGAAAGTGCCTTGCCAGTGCCATCACCGCTTTGAGCTCCGGGTCGGGAGTTTCAAGAAAAAGAGTGCTGTTTTCTGTAAAATCATGAGGGGTTACATGCTCCATAACCATAAACCCCTTGCTCATAAAAATTTTTGCAAGAATGGTTTCAGCTATATTTTTTTTTTCCGATGCATCTTTTCGCCACCAGTAACCGGGTACGAGATCTCCAACATTCTGTTCTGCGACCAGTAAAAGAATCCTGGGTTTCACCTTTTCTCCGATCATGATCCCGATTTTGAACATCTGTTGTTTGATTTTAACAACGGAAACCCCGGCCTGCACAACAACCCGATACAGGTTTTTATGTTTTGTTTCTGCCAGCACTCGATATCCGCTGATAAAGTTTTCGGTATTCTTATAGATGATTTCATTCAAGGCCTCGAAATTGGGCACAAAAACTTCGAGAGGCACCACATCCGCCATGACGACGCCGACAGCGGTAACCAGACTTTCGGAGATGGCTTGTTCTCTTGCACCTGCAACATTATTTTCTTTTATAATGCCCGTTCCGATGACGACCATGGTTTTGGAATTCGTTGACTTTTCTTCCGCCCTGACGCTTTGAAAGAGAAACAGCATCATGAAAATTGCGGTAAACAAAATCATATTGAATTTTTTCCAGATGATAGGCATCCTGTTACATTACCTCCGTATGGAAGATCCGATTGGGTCCGGCTCATAGACAGCCCATCAGGTCTTTCCGGCGCGTGTTTACGTGGTCAATCAGAAGCAATTTGCAAAAAAAGTGCACCCTAAAGGCTTCTGCTTATCGTGTAGTCAGCCAGCATACTGAGCAGGTCCCTGGTTTGAGAAGGATCAAAGACAGACAACGCATTTTTGGCTTTTTGCACATGTTCGGCTGCAAGTTCAGTTGTATAACGAATTCCGCCATAAGTATCAAGGAGCATTTTCAGCTTGTTAAAGTCTGAATCCGAAAACTTTGTATCGGATATAATGGCCTCCATTTTCACCCGATCATCCGGCGCAGCATGTTTCAGGGCATAAATCAAGGGAAGCGTCATTTTGCCTTCCCGGAGATCAGCGCCAACGGTTTTTCCGAGAACAGCGGTATCGGATGTGTAATCCAGCAGATCGTCCGCCATCTGAAAAGCGAATCCCAGATTCAGTCCAAAATCGGACAGCGCTTTTTTTTCTTTTTCCTGCGCATCTGCAATCAGCGCACCGGTAAGGCAGGCCCCCTGCATGAGAGAGGCTGTTTTTCGCTGTATAACTTCCATATATTCCTTTTCGGTAAGATCCAGACTGCCTTTTTTGATTAACTGATGAATCTCTCCCTGGGCCATATTTTCGGTTACATCGCCGATTGCCCGGATTACTTCAATACTGCCGGTATTCGCTGCAATGGAAAGGGAGCGCGCAAGCAGGAAATCTCCGACAAGAATAGCGGTTGCGCTTCCGTATATGGAGTTTGCCACCGGCTGGCCGCGGCGAATGATCGCTTCATCCACAATATCATCATGCAATAAGGTTGCCGCGTGAAGGTATTCAAAAATTACCGAAAATGTTTTATCATAGGCGCCGTCGTAACCGCAAATCCTTGCTGAAAGAACCATCAAAAGCGGTCTGAACCGTTTTCCACCGCTGAAAAGGATATGTCCGGCGGCTTTTGATATAATTTCAAGATGGGTCTTCAGGTTGTCTTTCAGAGCGATTTCAATTTTTGCAAGATCTGAAGCAGCCAGGTCAAAAATCTTTTTTTTCAAATCATTCATACTGTTTCTCCCGCAAGATCGTACTCAAACGCGTTTGTAATTTTTATCGGAGTAAAATCGCCAACTTGAAGCTTCCCTCCTGAAATGAATGTGATGCCATCCACCTCCGGGGCCTGGAAAAAGGTTCTGCCGATCACGCTCCCCTCTTCCGGTCCTTTTTCAACTAGAACCGGATAGGTTTTTCCAATGTGCTTCCTGTTTATGGCTCTGGATATATCCGCCTGCCGGTTCATCAGAATGTCCTGCCGTTTGTTTGCTGTATCCTGGCTGACAGGTTTGGCAAGGGTGTGTGAAGGAAGATCTTCGGAATCTGAATAGGTAAACACCCCCAGGTGATCAAAACGGATTTCTTCTATAAAATTAAGAAGGAGTTCAAACTCTTTTTCCGTTTCTCCTGGAAAACCCGTAATGATTGTTGTTCGTAAGGCGGCATCCGGTATGGTAGCGCGAATCCGGTCAAACAGCCTTCTGATTTCATCGCGGGTATAGCCTCGTCCCATTTTTTTCAGTATCTTATCGCTTGCATGCTGAATGGGAATATCAAAATAGGAACAGATGTTTTTATGAGCGGCAACGATTTTCATGAGATGGAGATCCATGCTTTCCGGATGCGCATACAGGAACCGGATCCAGATATCTTCGGAAATCAAAGAAAGTTTTTCAAGAAGCGTCGCAAGGCTTGTCTGTGGATGGAGATCTTTTCCATAAAAAGTTGTATCCTGTGCCACAAGGGTCAGCTCTTTCGCGCCGGATCGAATTAAATGCTTCGCTTCATCCAGGATATCATCCATCGCCCTGCTTCGGTGTTTTCCACGCAGTTTCGGGATGATGCAGTAGGTGCAGTGTTTGCTGCACCCTTCGGCAATTTTCAGATAGGCATAGGTGCCAGATGTGTGGATTCTCGGTATGTCTGATTTGTGAAATGAGACGCTGTCCGGATCCGGAAGCAGGCAGGTTTTCGATTGGTTTTTCAGACTTTCCGAAAGAACCTCGGCAACCCGGTCATATGCGCCGGTTCCCAGAAAAATATCGACCTCCGGCAAAGATTTCGCAAGCGCTTCCCGAAAACGTTCCGGCAGGCACCCTGTAACCAGAAGTCGTTTACAGTTACCGGGTTTTTTAAATTTTGCCAGTTCAAGAATCGTATCAATCGATTCATCAACCGCATCCGATATGAAGCTGCAGGTGTTGACAATGATGACATCTGCATCAGCCGCCTCCTGGGTGATGCTCCAGCCGCTTTTTACGAGCCGGCCAAGCATGGTTTCGCTGTCAACAAGATTTCGGGCACAGCCAAGGCTGACCAGATTCAGTTTCATTCGTGTTTCCTGGTTACATTTCATTTTATTCTTGAACATCCGCTGAAAATCAAATACCGCACTTTGAAGAACAATAAAAGTACAACCCGATATTTTTATAAACTTTTTATGGAAAACGCTGTGTTGTTTTGGCCGGACAGATCAAGCTGATGAACGGTCCGGATTTTCGTTTCTCTGAAATTTGTACAAAATGAATTGCGGATGGTATCAAAAATGAACAAAAGGCCTTATGTCGGTGTGGCGGCAATTGTCGTCAGAGATCAAAAAGTGCTTCTGGGTAAACGAAAAAACAGTCACGGGTCCGGTTCCTGGCAGTTTCCGGGCGGCCATCTTGAGTTTAAGGAAGAGATCAAAGCCTGTGCAGCCAGGGAAGTGCTGGAGGAAACCGGTATCCACATCAAAAATATCCGCCTTGGACCTTATACAAACGATATGTTCGAGGCAGAGAACAGGCACTACATCACCCTGTTTGTGATTGCCGATCATGATGTCGGCGAAGCAGAAGTTCGGGAGCCGGACAACTGTGAAAAATGGGGATGGTTTGAGCCAGGCCGCCTTCCAGAGCCATCATTTCTGCCCATACAGAATCTGTTGAAGCAGCATCCCAACCTGGAAAGCCTTTGGGTCAGAGACGTTTTTTAGAAGGAAGAAAGCCGCAAGGAAAAGAACTGCGGATCCGGAAGATTTGACTTGCTCTCGATTAGTATCTATTTTAATGTCCATTTAAGTGTTATTATTTCAAGCCAATAGACTTTTATTGGTTGTGTCTGAACCAGATATGAAGCCATCTGAACCGGATGGTCAAGGAAAAGCATAAAGGGTTAACCATGATTCGAATTAATGAAAATTATCTTAAACTACAGGCATCCTATCTTTTTTCTAACATCGCGCAGCGCGTATCCGCCTTTCAGGAAAGTCAGCCGCAAAGAAAAATTATCAAGCTCGGCATCGGAGATGTAACCCTTGCTTTGCCTCCTTCGTGCATCAAGGCATTTCATTCTGCTGTTGATGAAATGGCCGAAGAGCGATCCTTTAAGGGATACGGGCCGGAACAGGGTTATGCTTTTTTGCGGGAAAAGATCGCAGAAAATGATTTCAGGGCACGCGGAGCGGATATT
Source organism: Desulfobacterales bacterium (assembly GCA_046484745.1). GTDB lineage: Bacteria > Desulfobacterota > Desulfobacteria > Desulfobacterales > SURF-7 > JAQYVL01. The sequence goes on from JAWOIJ010000070.1 coordinate 82,071, forward strand.
TCACCCCAGGAAATTTTTGTAAGTGATGGTGCAAAGTGTGATACCGGAAACATACAGGAAATATTTGCAACAGATATCCGGATCGCAATTCCGGATCCGGTTTACCCGGTTTATCTCGACACCAATGTCATGGCAGGCCGCACCGGTTCGTTTGAAAACGGCCGGTATCAGAATGTTGTTTATCTGGACTGCACAACAGAAAATGGATTTATACCGGATATTCCTGAAAGTCCGGTTGACCTGATTTATCTCTGTTTTCCAAACAATCCTACCGGAGCCGTGGCTACAAGAGAAGTTCTGAAGGCCTGGGTGGATTATGCGACAGAGAACCATTCACTGATACTCTATGATGCCGCGTATGAGGCGTTTATCCGAGATAAAACCATACCCCGGTCCATTTATGAAATCGAGGGAGCCCGGGAAGTTGCGATTGAATTCAGAAGTTTTTCCAAAACCGCTGGTTTTACCGGAACCCGCTGTGCCTATACCGTAGTGCCAACAACATGCACCGCCTATGATGGTCTGGGTGAAAAACATCTTCTTCATGCAATGTGGAATCGGAGACACTCTACAAAATTTAACGGAGTTTCCTATCCGGTTCAAAAGGCAGCCGAAGCGGTTTACAGTGAGGAAGGTCAAACTCAGATAAAGTCGCTCATCGATTATTACCTGAAAAACGCGGCAGTAATCCGAAAAGAGATGACCGATCTTGGGTATTGCTGCGTGGGAGGCGATAATTCTCCCTATATCTGGATAGATGGAAAGATCGATTCCTGGAACTTTTTTGATCTGCTGCTGAACAAGGCCGGTGTCGTCTGTACACCCGGGGCCGGGTTTGGAAAGTGCGGTGAAGGATTTATCCGGATAAGCGCTTTTAACAGCTTTGAAAATGTTACGGAAGCAATGACCAGAATCAGAGAGTCCTTATCCTGAGGCGAATTTAAAGAATGAGTTTCGATCCGATCAAAGATTGTGAAACCTGTTTTTCAAATCCAGCGGTCTTGTAGATGAGCCGCATAAATTCGAAAGTTGAAAGCCCCACGCGCAATTCATGGGGCTTAACACCTCAACCAGAGGCGATTCATGCCATCTGCCGTCCGGGTTTTGGTTGTCTATTGGATCTTTTCTTGAATGAAATAAGCCAGATTGTAAACACAGTTGTTGATGCGGCCATCAAATCCCCATCCGGCAGCATCGAACGCTGAATTCGAATATATGCTTGTTTCTACAGTATACAATTCTTTTTGGGTTTTTCCATCGATAAAATGCAGGGTAAGATCCAGGGTGTCTGATCCGGCAAACGATCCAAACATTACCTTTGCGCCTGTACTGGTGCGCTGAACATAATTGACATTGGTAAATTTTATTACAAGACCCTCTTTGGGCAGCTTCGCATTTTTACTGTCCGACACAGACACTTTTTTATTCGGGATCGCTTCCTTCAAATAGTCCGGCAGCGCTTTTCGGTTCATGTGGTTGATCATCGTGATCCAGGTGTCTTTATCTTTTTCTTCATATCCATATTCATTCCATCTGTCTTCACCTAGATCAAGCCACCCCACATGGATAACATCATAGGTGTTGAGAGCGCCGGACGGTTTGCTCTCCTTTATGATGCCGTAAGTTGAAACACAACCCGTTAAAATCAAAAAAACGCCAAGCACCAACAAGCGTGACATGTTACGCATAGTCCCTCCAAATTGTTGTATAAATTGTTTTTTTCTTGCATGGTTGCAGGAAGCGGAAGCCAGCGTACTTAATTGTATAAATGAGGGTTTTTGTCAAGAGAATAGCATGTTGCATGTTTTCCAAAACCCGCGCATGCGTGAACCCTGACGGATATTCAACAATCCATTTCGCCTTGTTGCATGTCAGGGACATATGTTTTATTAAAAACAGATAGTCCAAATGAATTGGGGATCGTTACGAAAAATGCTGAAAATTAGCAAACAGATTGCTATCCCGCTGCGGGAGATCGAGATGAACGCTATCCGCGCGCAGGGTGCGGGCGGGCAGAATGTAAACAAAGTCTCCACCGCTGTTCATCTTCGGTTTGACGTACAGAGATCCTCGCTGCCCGAGTATACCAAAAAGCGGCTGCAGCAGATCCGGGATCAGCGCCTCACCCGGGAAGGCGTCATCATTATCAAGGCACAGCAGTATCGAAGCCAGGAAAAAAACCGGGAAGATGCATTAAACAGGCTCCGGGAACTCATCATCCGCGCGACCGTTTCTCATAAAAAGCGGAAAGCGACCACGCCGAACCGAAACGCCCGGAAAAGGCGTATGGACCGCAAGGTTAAAAGGGGCCAGCTAAAAGAATTGAGGAGAAAAATCCTCTGAAAGGGATTGCCTCCAGCCTTTCCAATCCGGGTGATGGCGGTATTACCCTTAAAATGGGAAGCGCCCGAAAGAAAACCATCCTTTCCGCACTTCCCATTTTACAAAACATTCCCTAAACGCCCCTAACCGGTTGGCTGTTTTGTCAAAATCTGATGCTGACTGATGATATCCCCCACAACAGCCGGATCCGCCAGGGTTGAAACATCACCGATGCTGTCATATTCATTTGCCGCAATTTTCCGCAGAATACGACGCATGATTTTCCCGGAACGGGTTTTGGGCAGCGCCGGGGCGAAATGGATGATATCCGGAGTGGCAATCGGCCCGATCTCTTTCCGGACATGAGCGATAATCTCCTGAATCAACTCTTTATTGTTTGAGACGCCCACATTCAGGGTCACATAGGCATAGATACCCTGCCCCTTAATCGCATGGGGATAGCCGATCACCGCGGCTTCCGCGGCAGACGGATAGCTGACAATGGCGCTTTCAATCTCAGCGGTCCCCATGCGATGACCTGAAACATTGATGACATCATCCACCCGGCCCGTGATCCAGTAATAACCGTCTTTATCCCGGGAGCAGCCGTCACCGGCAAAGTAATACCCGTCGAACATCTGGAAATAGGTTTCCCCGAACCGGATATGATCGCCGAAAATCGTACGCATTTGTCCGGGCCAGGGTTCTTTGATCACCAGAATACCGCTGCCCTCTCCGACAATGACCTCCCCTTTTTCATCCAACATTTCCGGTTTCACCCCGAAGAACGGAAGAGAGGCTGATCCTGGTTTCTGATCAACCGCATACGGAAGAGCGGTTATCATGATGCCGCCGGTCTCGGTCTGCCACCATGTATCCACAACCGGACATCTTTCTTTGCCCACATGCTTGAAGTACCATTTCCAGGCTTCAGGGTTGATGGGTTCTCCAACGCTGCCAAGTATCCGAAGGCTGGACAGATCATATTTCTGAACCCATTCCTCGCCTTGCGCCATAAGCGCACGAATCGCGGTGGGTGCTGTATAAAACTGGGTGACCTTCCATTTGTCAATGACCTCCCAGAACCTTCCAGGATCCGGATAATTCGGCACACCTTCGAACATCAGCGTTGTCGCTCCCTGCGAAAGCGGACCGTAAACGATATAGCTGTGTCCGGTGACCCAGCCGATATCCGCGGTGCACCAGTAGATGTCGCCGTCATGATAATCAAAAACATATTTGAATGTGACGCCCGTATATACCATATACCCGCCCACATTATGCTGAACGCCTTTGGGCTTTCCCGTAGATCCGGAAGTATAAAGGATAAAGAGCGGATCTTCGGCATCCATCCAGCTAACCGGGCAATCGGCCTCTGCGGACTCCATTGCCTCGTGCCACCATTTATCCCGGGGTTTCATCATGTTCACATCCAGACCGGTGCGCTTCACCACAAAACAGCTTTCAACCTCATGTCCTCTCTGGCTGCAAAGATCCATGGCCTGGTCTGCATTTCCTTTAAGCGGTATGGCCTTTGCCCCGCGCATGACGCCATCAGAAGTGACCAGCACCCTGCATCGGCTGTCCAGGATTCGATCGGCAAGGGCTTCGGAAGAAAATCCCCCGAAAACAATACTGTGAATCGCCCCGATTCGTGTTGCAGCCAGCATGGCAATGGCCAGCTCCGGAATCATGGGCATATACAGCGCGACACGATCGCCCTTCTCGACACCCTGAGCTTTCAGTGTATTGGCAAACCGGCAGACCTTCTCATGGAGTTCGCCGTAAGTAAGTGTGAGGTGTTCTCCGGGTTCGTTTCCTTCCCAGATAATTGCGACCTGATCCCTTCGGGTATCCAGATGACGGTCAAGACAATTGAATGTAATGTTTGTCTGTGCGCCCCTGAACCATTCGATCTGGATCGGCCCTTTGGATAATGTATAATTATATTCCCTTACCTTGTCCCATTTTTTCTTCCAGTAAAACCCTTCCGCCATATCGGACCAGAATCCTTCCGGGTCATCAATGGAACTCTGGTAGAGAAATTTATATTCATCCATGCTTTTTACCCATGCGTTTTGACGATGAAGGTCGGGTGCACGAAATTTGAAGTCGCTCATATCTTCTCCTTTCCAATTGGTTGTCTGGTTGTTCATGTTTTCCACATAAGGCCTGTGAATCACTCCCCAGGCCAGGGTTATTTTTTTATTTCACGGCTCACTGCCGGTACGGCAGCCACATTGCCGGAAAGAGCTCCTGCAAAGCTTCTTTTTCTCCATCCGGAAAAAAGGATGGCTCGTCCGGTTTTTTCACCGGGCACCTGGATAAAGACCGCCATGACCGCACAGCCCATTAACAGGACCGAGGTCATCATATAAGCGGCATCGAGTGATCCGGTTTGGGCAACCAGCATTTGGGCGCCCCTCGGAAAGATAAAGCCGCCGACTCCCCAGGCTGAAAAAACAAGGCCGTAGTTGCCGCCGAAATTTTTCAGGCCAAACTGGTCCTTGGTCAGAGAGGGAAAAAGGGAAAGGTTGGTACCATAATTAAAACCGATCCACATGGCAGCGACAACGATCAGGAGCGCGCTGTTCCGGCTGATAAAAAGCAGGGAGAAAATAATCAAGGCCTGACAGGCCATCATGATGGAAAGGGTGGCACTCCGTCCGATCCTGTCTGACAGAATTCCGGCAATAATTCGCCCGCCCGCATTTCCGATTGCAAGAAGCGCGACAACCAGCCAGGCCAGTTCCCCCATACTCTGTCTGGCAAGCAGCGCCACACCGCCTATAATAAAAAGCCCTGCTCCGGAACCGACAAAAAACATAAACCACAGCTTATAAAAGGAAGCGGTTTTCAACATTTGTCCCGGGGGGATATCCACGCTGCCCGCGGAAGAAGGTGCAATCTGTTTTTTTTCAGCGTCATACTCCGCTGGAACATACCCTTCGGGCGGATTGACCAGGAAAAAGGAGAGCGTGCAGACCGTCACCAGAAAGGATATGCCAAAAATCATCATGGATTGGCTGAGATCAAATTCGGCGATCAAAAAATTTGCAAGGGGAGCGATATACACCGACGCGAGCCCGAAACCCGCCACAACGATCCCGGCGATCATCCCGGTTTTTGAAGAAGGAAACCATTTAATGGCAGGCGGTGTTGCAGAGGCATAGGCAAACCCGATTCCCATACCGGTCAGGACACCAAAGCCGATGATCCAGTTGGAAAGGGTATTTGACTGTGAAATAAGGATCAGGCCGGCCCCTGTCAACAGCCCGCCGATCATGGTGGTTACCCTGGGGCTGAATCTGTCCTGCAGGCGTCCGGCCAAAATCATCGTAAAGGCAAACACCAGACAGCAAACCGCATAGGGATCATTCAGCGACGCAAGATCCCAGTTGTATCGCCCATCTCCTGCAACAATCGACTCTTCTATGTTCAGCTTGAAAATACTCCAGGCATAGAGAATCCCAAGGGCCAGGTTAATGCCCAGACCTGCCAGTGTGACCGTCCACCCCTTGTTCTTGATTTCCGCCATGTTAAAAAGCCCCCATCCTTAACCGTAAGGATATTTTCCGTCATCGAACCAGAATCGTCGAAAGAGTGAAGATAAGAATTGTTGCTCAGGTACCTATATAGTTGAGCAAAATGCATACCATCCGATTAAACAACCTGGCAGGTTAATATTATTTCGAATTTATTTATAAGGTTATAGCAATAGTTGTCGGCCGGCGGAACAATGTAACCCCCTACAACTCAGGTTGTAGAAAAAAAGATGGATTTACTGAAAAGCGTTATATAAGAATGGCTTGCAGATAATCGGCCCTGGTTGTAGATACAACCGGGGTTGTAGGAGTATTTCGTTGAATCAGCTTTTTCCGCTGTTTTCTTTCATTTTCTGCAGGCGCTTATTCACCGCCTGCTGGGAAATACCCAGCATTCTGGCAGCCATGGACTGGTTTCCTTCCGCCCGTTTCATAGCCTCGGCAACCAGTTTTTCCGTTGCCTCCTCAATGGTCGGAAGGGTAAATGGAAAAATAATCCGGTTCGAGGCTGCAGGCAGCGCCTCGATATTCTTATCCTTTCGCTGTCTGGTAATATATTTTTCAAACACGGCCATGGAAAGCATCTTGGATTTATGCCTGCTCACGGCATCATAAATCATGGCCTGCATTTCCCGGATGTTTCCTGGAAAGGAATAGGTTTGCAGCAGCAGGGGAAGCTCTCTCGGCCAGACGAATTGTTGCACCCCAAATTCACGGGCCGCTTCGTCCAGAAAATGATCCAGCAGAAGCGGAATATCATCCAGCCGCTTCCGGAGGGGAGGAATATGGACATGATGAATTTTGAGCCGGAACAGAAGATCCTTGCGAAAAGTTCCAAGGTTTTGAAGTGATACCAAATCTTTATTCGTCGAAGCCACGATACGGACATTGGCGCTTCGCGTCTCGTCCATTCCCAGGCTGCGGTATTCGCCTTCCTGAAGAAGCCGAAGCAGCTTTACCTGGGAAGTAATGCTCAAATCACCGATTTCATCCAGCAAAAGCGTACCACCGGACGCCTGGTCGATCAATCCTTTGCGGTGTGTTTCCGCGCCGGTAAAAGCGCCTTTTACATGGCCGAAAAGCGTATCGGAAAAAATATTATCATCCAGACCGGCCACATTCACCGTGACAAAAGGGCCGCGAAGACCGCTGAGCTTATGAAGTGCTTTTGATATCAATTCCTTGCCCACGCCTGTCTCTCCGGTAATCAGAACCGCCTGGGATGTCCCGGCAATCGATTCGATATATTTGAATATGGAAAGCATTTTCCGATTCCCGGTAATGATCTCGGAAAAGGCTTCCCGGTTTTCAATCTCATCGGTCAGAATATGATTCTTAAGAGAAATATTCTCCCGCTGCAATTCATTAAACGAACGTGCCTGCTGAACGGAAGTGAGCAGACGCTCCGCGTCCACCGGCTTGACAAGATAATCAAACGCCCCCTTTTTGATACAGTGAACAGCCATATCAACGTCAGCCGCTCCTGTAACGATAATCACCGGAATATCGGGAAAATCAGCGGTAATATTCATCAAAAGATTCTGGCCGCTGATATGCGGCATGTTCAAATCCAGAAGAATGACCTCTGCATGATGCGCGAGGATCAGATCCATCACCTGTCTGCTGTCCTGACAGGTGATGATGTTTTCAAAACCCGCCATTCGAAGGGTTGTATCCACGGAAAGAAGTATCGATTCTTCGTCATCAACAATCAGAACAGGATAATCAGGCCGGCTGTTTTCTTTCATCTGTTTTCTTTCATCTGTTTTCCTTTTCCGGTTCACCGGGTTGAACCGGGAAGCTGAGTTTAACGCTCGTTCCCTTTCCCGGAGAGCTGAAAATATCCATTCTCCCACCATGATCTTTAACGATCCGGTCGGATATCGCAAGTCCCAGCCCGGTACTGCCGCTGTCCTGCTTGGTTGTAAAAAACGGATCCTTGATCCTGTCCAGCAGATCAACCGGTATTCCGGAACCGGTATCCCGGACCTCAACCGTTACACAATCCAAAACCGGATCATACCCGGTACGGACCTCTATTTTCTGCTTTTTGCTTTCAAGCGCCTGACAGGAATTAATCAGAAGATTGATGATAACTTGTTCGATTTTTTGGATATTACCTCTGAATCGGGGAATATTCGCTTGAAGATCCACTGAAAAATGACTGGTTGCTTTATGAACCAGGTTGGCCACAAGCCCCCCGGCTTTTTCAACTGCAAGGTTAATATTCACTTCATCATTCAATTCCGGAGGTTTTATCCTTGAAAAATCCTTCAGCTCTGAAACGATATCCCGGATACGTTCAGAGCCGTCCTCGATATGATCCAGAAGCAGGGGAATTCGCTCCTGGAGTTCGGAAAATTTCATCCCGCTGATTCGAGAATCTCCTTTTGCCTGGAAGTGCTCTTCCATAATCGGCACGAGACTGCGCCAGATTTTTTTAAGCGCCGTGGCATTTAACAGGATGGCGGTGTTCGGGTTGTTGATTTCATGGGCAACCCCGGAAACAAGGGTTCCGACAGAGGCCATTTTGGAGGCCTGAAACAACTGTTCCTGCTGTGACCAGCTCTGTTCCTGAACCCGCTGACGCTCCTTTTCAACCCGGATGCCCTGCCAGATGATAAAAAAAGACAACAGAAAAACAAAACCCAGTATCCCGATGCAGATCAGGGTGAGCTTTTTCGTCATGGAAGCGATTTCCGCTTCAATATCATCTATATACATCCCGGTGCCCACCACCCAGCCCCAGGGTTTGAAGGCCTTCACAAATGAAATTTTCGAAACGATTCTCCCGGGATCATCCATCCATTGCCACTTGTAGTCAACATATCCGGCTCCCTTTTCGTTAACCGTCCTGACAAACTCCTTAAAAAGCCGTTTGCCGTCCGGATCCGTAAAATCAGAAACATCCTTTCCTTCAAGATCCGTGCGATACGGATGCATGATGATTCTGGGAACCATATCGTTGATCCAGAAATAATCTTTCAAGTCGACCCCGTATCGCAGCTGTCGCAGATGGTTCACCGCAAGATACTGAGCCTGCTTTCGGGTGACAATGCCGGCTTTTTCTTTTTCTTCAAACAGGCTGAGTGTACTCCATGCCACCTCTGTCAGCTCATGGATAAGCGCCCGCCGCTGAGATATCAAAGCCGACTCCAGAGAAGGAAGAATCAGAAGAAAAATCGTCATTCCAAACAGGATTGCCGTAAGGATCACCGGAAGAATGATGGCAACGGGCAGGCCCCGAAGCAGTCGTTTGGAAGGCTGATCTGTCATTGGGTTATCATGCTCCGAAAATTGATGCACTCTTTTACGAAGTCATCAACGTTGAAAAGTTTTCTTTCCCATGGTATTCCCTCCGAATCTGTATTGAACAGTGGCATTATTTGGTATTATCGCAAATAGACTTCCATTCACAACAGAAAAAGGAGGAAATGATGCGAAAGCGAGTGTTTCTGACAGGTTTCATTCTGTTCATCATGATCTGTTTTTCATCCAGTGCCTTTGGTGTCAAGTGGCCCTGGAAAAAAGCCGGATCCGTCAAAATCGGCATTAACGCACCCATTACCGGGGATATTCCAAAGGTGGGAGAGGGAACCAAATATGCGGCACAGATGTGGCTGGAAGATATCAATGCCGAAGGCGGTATCCGGATCGGTGAACAAAAATACCCGGTGGAACTGATCATCGAAGACAACGAATCAAAAGCCGAATCGGCTGTTCAAGCCGCCACAAAAATGATCACCGAAGATGAAGTGCTCGCCATTGTCGGCCCCCAGTCGTCCAAACAGGCGGTTCCGGCAGGAGATGTCGCCAACAACTACAAGACTCCCATGATCAGCCCCTGGTCAACCAACCCGGATACAACAAAAAGCAGACCATACGTGTTCCGCGGCTGTTTCCTCGATCCCTTTCAGGGACCGGTTCTGGCCAGTTTCATCCGGGAAGAGTTCGGTTTTACGAAAGCCGCTGTCCTGTATGATGTTGCCAGTGACTATCCAAAAGGCCTGGCCGAATTTTTCAAACAAGCCTGGGAACAACTTCAGGGCAAAGGATCTGTGGTCGCGTTCGAAAGCTTTACCACAAAAGACGCGGACTTCAGCTCCCAGTTGACAACCATCATCAAATCAGGTGCCGAGGTCCTTTTTATACCGCAGTATTACAATGAGGTAGCCCTGATCGTACAGCAGGCCCGTGAGCTTGGCTGGAAAGGCCCCATTGTCGGAAGTGACAGCTGGGGTTCTGCGGAAACCGTCAAATTGTGCGGAAAAGATTGCCACGGTCTTTTTTTCAGCACCCATTACGCTGCTGCCGGTGCCACAGGCGCGACAAGAGCGTTTATCAAGCGGTATAAAAAAAAATACGGGTATGAACCGGATGACGTGGGCGCGCTTACCTGGGATTCGCTTGGAATAGTGCAGACCGCCATCCAGCAGTGCGGAAAACTCACCGGGAATATCGAGAAGGACCGGAAGTGCGTTCGCGATGCCATGGCCAAGATCACAGAGTTCAACGGCATCACTGGAAAAATGACGTTCACCGAAGAAGGTGATCCGATCAAATGCGCCGTCATCGTCCGCATCAGCGATACAGGCGAATATGAATTTTACAGATCCGTCTGCCCGTAGGGAGAGCCTTTCATGGCGTTTTTCTTGCAAAATCTGGTTAATGCCCTTCAATGGGGAAGTTTTTACGCATTGATCGCGCTGGGGTATTCCATGGTATACGGGGTACTGATGCTCTTCAACTTCGCCCATGGCGATATTTTCATGGTCGGAGCCTATATCGGATTCGGTGTTGCCACTGGTCTGACCGCGCTGGCCGCAACCGGCGCACTCCTCCTTCCCAACTGGCTGATTCTGGTTTTGACCATCCTGATTTCCATGTTTCTGACCTCTTTTGTCGGCATTCTGGTGGAACGGATCGGCTATCGCCCGTTGCGGGGAGCTCCCCGGGCTTCCGCCGCGATCACGGGTCTTATGATCGGCATTATTCTGGAAACCGGCAATCTGGCCCTGCTGGGTGCCAGACGGGTCAGTTTTCCGTCCCTGATCGAGTCCGCCACCTACAACTTCGGCGGGATTTATGTTACCAACAAAAAAATCATGATCGTGGTCGTATCGATTACGCTCATGCTCCTCCTGAATCTGTTTGTCCGCCGGACCAAATGGGGCATGGCCATGCGCGCCATGGCCTTTGACTATGTGGTCATTCCCCTGATGGGTGTTCCCATGAACACGATTGCCGCCATGACCTTTGCCATTGGATCAGCCCTGGCCGCGGCCGCCGGCATACTCTTCGGGGTCGCCTATCCGGTGCTCGATCCGTATATGGGTATCGTATTCGGATGGAAAGCCTTTGTGGCCGCCATTCTGGGCGGAAGAGGATCTGTTCTTGGCGCCTGCCTGGCCGGATTTCTGCTCGGGTTTATCGAAATTTTCGTTCCCATGATTTTTCCATCCACACTTCGCGACCTGATCGCCTATTCGATCATTCTGGTGATCCTGGTGTTTCGGCCGCACGGTTTTTTTGGTGAACCGCACAGCGCAAAACTGCGGCTTTAGGAGACAGGATTTACAATATGGCTGGTTTGATAAAAGAAACCGTTTTCCGGGAAAAAAGCCTCACTCGCAGGATTCGAGCCGCCTTTTCTCCTGCTCCTGCGCTGGGATGGCTTTTGGGCATCCTTGCCGCGGTCGTGCTGGAGCATCTCTTTGGCACACTCACGGCCCAAATGCTGGGACTTCCGAAAATTCCGGTTCTTTTCGGCTGTGTGATCATGCTGAAAAAGCCGTTTCTGATTCCCAGCATCCTTGTCTATCTCGGTCTGATTTATGTTCTTCCCATCACCATGATTGCTCGGTTCAGTGCATCAAAGGCCAATCGTCTGGCAGCCGCCCTGCTTCGATATCCGATATGGGTATCCGTTACCCTGCACCTTGTCCTGCTCTTTGTTATCCTGCACATCTGGTCGGATGTGAGCGCCTATCGCGTGCTTACCCTGAAGCTCACCCTCATCGCCATCATCGTCACCCTGAGCCTGAATATCATTAACGGCTACATGGGAGAATTCTCGTGCTCCCACCCCGGATTCATGGCCCTTGGCGCCTATGCATCTTCGATGGTTACCGTAAATCTTTTTGTAAGCGACAAGCTCTTCGGCCCGGCACATCTGCCGCCCGCACTCGGTCCATTCCTGTTTCCGCTGGCCCTGATTTTCGGAGGCGTGGTCGCCGCCCTTGGCGCGCTGGTTATCGCCATTCCCTCTTTCAGGACGCGGGGTGATTATCTCGCGATTATCTCACTGGCTTTTCTGTTTATCGTCAAAAGCCTGCTTGAAAACTTGGAATTTCTGGGCGGCCCTCGCGGGCTGAGCGGCCAGCCGGATGTTGCAAGCCTTCCCGTGGTTTTCATCTGGTGTGTCGGTTCAATCTGGATAATCAACAATTTTGTGCGTTCCACATTGGGAAAGGCCTTAAATGCCGTCCGCGACGACGAACTCGCGGCCGAGGCCATGACCGTCAATACGCGAAAGACCAAGATGGTCGCTTTTCTGTTTGCGGCTTTCTGGGCCGGTGTCGCAGGCGGACTCTTTGCCCATGTGATCCGGTATGTCAATCCCGGCACGTTCGGCATCCAGAAACTAGCGGAAGTGCTGGCCATGGTATATTTCGGAGGACTCAACTCGGTCTATGGCTCCATCGTCGGCGCGGTCAGCCTGAGCCTTCTGGGTGAAGCATTGCGCCCCCTGGAGCTTTTCAAGTGGATCATCATTCCGCTGCTTTTAATTCTGGTCATGATTTATCGTCCAACCGGGCTGATTGCGTTCAGGGAGTTCAACATTAAACAGATAATCCAGCCCAGGCGGAAAACATAACAACAGGTGCCCAATGCCTCTTTTGCAGGTTAAAAACATGACCCATTATTTCGGCGGCCTTCAGGCAGTCAGCAACTATCATCTGACCATCGAGGCCGGACAGATTCACGGACTGATCGGACCCAACGGCGCGGGCAAGACCACGGTCTTCAATCTGATTACCGGCATCCACACACCGGGAGAGGGAGCCATTCTTCTCGAAGGAAAAGACATTACCGGTCTGCCCCCCTGCCGGATCGCGTCGCAAGGGCTTGGAAGAACGTTTCAAAACCTGTGCCTGTGGCGGCACATGACCGTGCTGGAGCATGTAAAAATGGCCTGCTATTCCCGGATTCAATACGGCCTGATCGGTGCGTTTTTCGGAACCGGCAAACGGAAAAAAGAGGAATCGGCAATTGAAAAAAAATCGTATGCACTGCTGGATCTCCTGGATATCGCGCATCTTGCCGGTCAGGTGGTAACCAACCTGCCCTACGGTGCCCAGCGAAGAGTGGAAATCGCGCGGGCGCTCGCCACAGAACCCAAAGTGCTGTTTCTGGATGAACCCACGGCCGGAATGAATCCGGAAGAGCTGGATCAGACCATGGGAATTATCCGAAACGTCCACAGGGAACTGAATCTGGCCATTTTCCTGATCGAACATCGGCTCAAGATGGTCATGGCGCTGTGCGACAGGGTTCAAACCCTTGTGTTCGGCCAGGTCATTGCAGAAGGAACACCCGAAGAGATTCGCAGCAATCCAAAGGTCATCGAGGCCTATCTGGGCAAGGAGGTGCTGCATTAAATGCTGACTGTTGAGAACCTTCAGGTTTCCTATGGAAACATAAAAGCCCTTCACGGGATCGATTTTCATCTCAACGAAGGCGAAATTGTATGCATCATCGGCGCGAACGGCGCTGGGAAAAGCACCACCCTGTGGGCGTTGTCCCGGCTTATCCCGGTCGATCCCGGCACCAGAATGCACTACAAGGGCAAGAATCTTCTGAACTATTCCGCTGACAGGGTTGTCAGTGAACTCGGCATCACGCATGTTCCGGAAGGCCGTCGCCTTTTCGGCAATCTCACGGTGATGGAAAACCTGAAGCTGGCATGTTTTGCCCGGAAGGATATCGATCAGATCAAAAAGGATCACCGGAAGATGTTTGCTATATTTCCACGGCTTGAAGAGAGAAAAGACCAGAAAGCGGAAACCCTGAGCGGAGGAGAGCAGCAGATGCTTGCCATCGGGCGCGCCTTTATGAGCGGCCGCAGGATCATGCTTCTGGACGAGCCTTCCATGGGGCTTGCGCCGCTTTTGATGATGAATGTCTTTGAAGCGCTTCGGGAAATCAATCAGGAAGAAGGAACCGCCATCCTCCTGGTGGAACAGAACGCCCGGCTGGCGCTCCGGTTTTCGCAAAGAGGATATGTGCTGGCAAACGGCACCCTCATGCTGGAAGGAGATTCAAAAGACCTGCTTGAAAACCCGGAAGTGAAAAGCGCCTATCTGGGCGGATGAGTTTTTAAATAAACAGCTTAAACTTACTCATAAACTGGGGAGATGACAGAGCATCGGACCTTTTAATTCCTTGTGGACGGGTACAGCAGCGGTATCTCCGTGAAAGGTTATAATGGAAGTATATCAATTTAGAGTTTCGATAATTGGAATACCTAAACTTTACAGGATTATTGAAGCCACCGAGAACTGTACTTTTGATGATCTGCATGAAGCAATTTTTAATGCATTTGATCGATTTGACCCGCATCTATATTCGTTTTTCATAACCAAAACAGACACAAAAAATCTTCGAACAATATGGAATGCTCCTGAAATAACTCACCCACAAAACACCGAAGATTTTATGGGTTCCGGCAAAAAGAAAATGTCTACCGCCAAAACAAAAATAGGTTATGCAAGGTTAAATGAAAAAGATGTGTTTTACTACTTATTCGATTTTGGTGATGATTGGTGGCATCGCCTGCGTGTTCTTTCAATAAAAGAAAAAAAAGATAAGCGTAAGAGCATAAAGCTTATTAAAATGGCAGGAGAATCCCCACCACAGTATCCAGAATATGATAACTACTCTGATGATGAGTATGAATAATTTATATATTTTTGTTGCGCCTTCGCGTCTTGGCGTGAAAACTTGGCTTTCGATTTAAAAAGGAGGCCACATCTCCTCTTTGTAAGGTCGTTTCAAGATCATGATCCGGATATTGCGAATCCAAATTAAAGGCTTATATTGAAGGTCAGAAATCAATAGAACCATTTCTAAGGGAAAAGATCATTCTCATCCTTTTTAAAACCCTCATCTGTCAGTTATGATCAGGAAAGGAGCAAGGCCATGAAATCATACGATATGTTTTCGCCTGTCAAGATCGGATCGCTGAGTCTTAAAAACCGCCTGGTCATGGCGCCAATGACCCGGAATCGTGCCGGAGAAGGCAATGTACCGCAGGATCTGAATGCAACCTATTATGCCCAGAGAGCAGGTGCAGGCCTTCTCATCACGGAGGCCAGCCAGATTTCACCCCAGGGGGTGGGCTATCCCGGAACACCGGGAATCCATACCAAAGAACAGGTCGAGGGCTGGAAAAAGATCACCCATGCCGTGCACGAAAAAGGAGGACTGATCTTCATCCAGCTCTGGCATGTGGGCCGCATCTCCCATCCCAGTCTTCAGCCGGATGGGGCACAGCCGGTTGCGCCATCTGCAATCAAACCAGCGGGCAATGCATTTACTTTAAAGGGTCTGGTGCCCTTTGAAACGCCCCGCGCTCTTAAAACAGAAGAAATCCCGGAAATCGTTGCCCAGTATGCCCGCGCTGCAAAACTTGCCATGGATGCCGGGTTTGACGGAGTGGAAATCCATGCGGCAAACGGTTATCTTATCGACCAGTTTATCCGGGATGGAAGCAATAAACGAAAGGATCAATACGGGGGAAGCATAGAGAATCGTCTGAAGCTTTTAAAAGAAGTCACCGAAGCGGTGACCGCGGCCATCGGGGCTGACAGGGTCGGGGTCCGCATCTCACCGGAAAACACCTTCAACGACATGAAGGACAGCAATCCCCAGGCCACATTTAATGAGGCTGCCCAGATGCTCAGCTCCTATGGACTCGCCTTCCTGCATGCGGTGGAAGGGGATTTTGTCACCGGCAAACGTCTGTTGAACTACCATGAGCTGAAAACCATTTTTGGAGGACCCTATATGGCCAATGGCGGATATGATCTTGACCGGGCCCGGAAAAGTCTTGAAAACAAGGATGCTGACCTGATATCCATCGGCAAGCTGTTCCTGGCAAACCCGGATCTGGTGGACCGTTTCAAAAAAAAGGCTCCCCTCAACACTCCGGATGAAGCCACTTTTTACGGCGGCGACGCAACAGGCTATACAGATTATCCCTTTTTCACGTAATGCTGTAGAGAGAGGCATGATAAAATTTCCGGGGATTACCATCTGAAAAGCGTGTTGAAATAAACCTGTATCTTTTCTATAAAGATCCTGATGAGATCCATGAATGGGATGAAATTTTCAAAGGGATAGAGATTGCGCAAGGAAAAACGGTCAAGGGTGATCCAGGCTGGACCATCCTCGGCAGAATTCTTTACGGGGTATTTGGAGATCCTTTTTGACAAGAATCGGTCCAACGTATTACAACAGGTTGAAAAGCGAACAAACTGCCGCACCGGACGCTCCTCTTTACGCCGGAGAGCAGACTGCTCATCAATTTAAGGGAAAAAAAATTATGGGAAACATATTAATCAATCAATCGGTAGCCATCCTGTGCGACGGGAACAATATTGAACGAAGTATCCATGAACTCTCTAAAACAAAAAACGCGATGATCAATTTTGACATGCTGATCCCGAAATTGCTGAATGACAGAGGATTAAACCGGCTGCTTTATTTCCGGGAAGGCAAGTCCATCTCCTCAAAATTCGCTGAAAGATTGCATGAAAACTATTATGGCTCTGTTGTTCCGTGTCATAAATCCGCCGATATTCCACTCTCCATCAAAGCGACACAACTCTCTTCAAAGGTCGACACCATTATCATCATGTCAGGGGATTCGGATTTTGTGGATCTGGTTACCCATCTGAAAGGGGAAGGGGTGCGGGTGGAAATTGCCGCGGTAAGACAAACCGCTGCCAGGATATTGATTGATGAAGCAGATTATTTTCATGAAATAACCAAAGAAGACTGGTTTGTGTATAAATCACCGAGAAAGATACAGGCAAAAAGGAAATAAACGGTTAACGTTATCATATTGTTGGTGTATGATAATTTTTGCTTGACCCCTGCTGGCGTTTCCGGTAAGGGATACACCCATCATATGAGGGTTTTTCTAAAAGAGTTCCTTGTTTGAAAACCCGCTGAAATAACGAGTTATGAAACAGGCCAGGCCACCCAGACTCAGAAAGGGTGGCTTTTTCTTTTTTAAGAGCCATAAAAAAGACAACCATTGAAACTGCTCGCCATCGACAACTACGATTCCTTCACCTTTAATCTGGTGCAGATGTTTATGCAGTACCCGCTCGATATTCATGTGTTCCGGAGCGACAAAATCACCCTTGAAGAGATTGAAGTGCTGAATCCGGATTATATTTTAATCAGTCCGGGTCCGAAAGACCCCTCCCATACCGGCATTTCCATGCCGCTGATCCAATCGTTTTTTAAGCGGGTTCCGATCCTGGGCGTCTGCCTTGGAATGCAGTGCATCAATGAGGTGTTCGGCGGAAAAACCGTGCGGGCGACCATTCCAAAACACGGAAAAACCAGCGGGGTGTATCATGAAAGCCGTCATCTTTTTGCCGGAATTCCCTCTCCTTTTACAGCCGCGAGATACCATTCGCTGATGACTCAATTTGAAAACTGCCGGCTTGAAATCACGGCAAAGAGCGATGACGGGGTCATCATGGGGCTTTCTCACTCCGAATTTCCCCTTCACGGAGTTCAGTTTCATCCGGAAAGCTTTCTGACCGAACATGGATTTACGCTGATTGAAAATTTTCTAAAGCTCGGCCCGCTTAAAGCCCCTGAAAAGGAAACCGGACATGGATGAGAACCGAAAAATCGATGTTGAGCTGATCGGGGTGCATACAGAGGAGATCGAACTTCCCGGCCCTTTTCTTCAAACCGCGGAAAAGTTTTCCGGAATGCCGGGAACGGTTCTTTTAATGAGCGGCGGGAGGCTTGACTGCGCCCGATACCACATCCTGGCGGCAAACCCCTGGCTTTCATTTACAGGGTATGGCCGAAACATTCGGATTGTAACCAGCGGACAGGATCTCCGGTTCGAGGCAGACCCGTTTCATACCCTGCGCATGCTACTCGAAAAATTCAAACAGGTTCTTCCAAACCCGTCTGTGCCGGCCGTAGCCGGTCTTTTCGGCTACCTTGCCTATGACCTGAAAGATCACCTGGAGAACCTGCCCCGGACTTCCGTGGATGATTTTACGCTTCCGCAGATCTGCCTCTTTGCCCCGTCCATCATTCTGGTTCATGAAAAAAATACCGGAAAAACAACCCTTTATGTTCCAAGGCGGATAGAAAAGGGGCATGAAACCACCCAGCAGGATCGATCGGCATTCCACAGAATCCTTGCAGCAGATCTTCCGGATGATCCGGGATTTCACTGTAACCCGAACCGGTTTCGATCCAATTTTACACGGGATGCCTATATGGACTCCATCCGGAAAATCCGGGAATATATTGCATCAGGCCATGTATACCAGGTGAACATGTCCCAACGGTTTGAGATGGACTTTTCCGGCAGCACGTTCAGCCTGTTTAAATCTCTCTACAAATCCAATCCGGCTCCGTTTTTCTCCTATATCGAAGCAGGCGACCACCAGATTGTTTCCACCTCACCGGAGCGGTTTATCCGGCAGACCGGACGCCATGTCGAAACCCGGCCCATCAAAGGAACAAGACCCCGTGGAAAAACCCCTGAGGAAGATGGAAAACTGGGCAGAGAACTTTCAGAATCCAAAAAAGACGATGCCGAGCTTTCCATGATCGTTGATCTTCTTCGAAACGATATCGGAAAAGTCTGCTGCGGGGGCTCTGTAAGGGTCTCACAGCACAAAAGGCTTGAAGCCTATGAAAACGTGTTTCATCTGGTGTCGGTGGTAGAGGGCGACCTTTTGCCGGACAAGGATTCGGTGGATCTGATTACGGCTGCCTTTCCCGGGGGTTCCATTACCGGCTGCCCCAAGATACGATCCATGGAAATCATTGATGAACTTGAGCCGAGCAGACGCCATATTTACACAGGCTCCATCGGCTATATCAGCTTTCACGATACCATGGACCTTTCCATTGCCATCCGGACCGCAACCGTCAGCAAAAGCCGGGTATTCTTTTCTGCGGGCGGCGGAATCGTTTATGATTCGGATCCGGCTGATGAATATGAAGAAACACTGCACAAAGGAAAAACACTTATGGAAATTCTAAAAGGAAGCGGCATCTCATCGGATGAAAGCATCGTTGCATGGATAAACGGCATCCTGACGCCGATCGAGGAAGCAAAAATATCGATCACGGATCAGGGCCTGCAATACGGATACGGTCTTTTTGAAACCATCCGCGTCGAAAATGGTGTTGCCGCCTATCTTGAAGAACACCTTATCCGGTTCAACAATTCCTGGATAAGGCTTATGGACAGCCCGCCTCCTGATCTGACATGGGATGATATCATCCGACAGGTTATCCAGGCAAACGGGCTTCAGGAAAAAATTGCGGCAGTAAAAATCATGGCCACCTTTGGAAGCGCTGAAGAACCCGCCTGCAACCGTTCCTTTATCGTCACGGCAAGGTCTTACACCCATCGCCTTTCCGGGAAAAGTGAGCCCGGCCTGCACCTTGTTACCTATCCGGAGCCGAGGCAGACGCCCCTTGCAGACCACAAGACCTTAAATTACCTCTACTATTATCTGGCCGGAAACTGGGCAAAAAAAAACCATGGCGATGAAGCCCTGATCCTGAATCCGGATGGAACCGCATCGGAAACCAACACCGCCAGCCTTATACTGATAAACAGAAACACAGCCATCACGCCTGTTTCCCGGGCTGTTCTGCCGGGAATCATGGCAAAGGCTGTTATCCGGCATCTTAACCACTCCGGTTTTAAAATCAAATCACAAAAAGTGCTGCTCGAAGATCTTTATTCAGCAGACCAGGTCTGGATTACCAACTCTCTTATGGGGGTGGTTCCGGTTCTTTCTCTTGACCGAAAACTCCTTGCCCATCCAACAGATCTATGGCAAAAGGTAAATGATCATGTTTTGGCTTCGCTATTGCCGTAAAGGGGAAAACGCAGTTATGAAAAAAATTCTATCTCTATTTCTATTTCTCGCCCTTTTGTTTGCAACACCCTGCAGCGCTGAAAACTATCTGTTAAACGGCGGACAGGAATCCAAAATTCAATATGAAATGATTCAGCAGGTTAAGCCTTCATCCTCTACCCGCAAACTGATTCTGAATTACGTTGTACCGGAATCCTTTGATTCACCCACCTATCGCCAGAAAATTGAACAATTTGATATCCGCTTTTCTCCCGAACCGAATGATCGGGCACAACTTATTGATAAAAGAGGAAACAAGATAATCGAAGTCACCTGGAATTCTCCATCCGAACCGGTCTCAACGACGATCAACCTGACAGCCCTGAACAGCGTTACGCTGAATCTCATTAAAACCGATGCCCCTTTTCCGTTGGTTGATCTGCCGGAAGAGGCCAGAAGCTATCTGCAATCCACACGGCAGGTAAACATCAAAAACAGAAAAATCATCGCCAAGGCTCGCGAGTTGACATCTTCCGCCAAAACCGAATTTGATGCGGTTCAAAAAATTTTAACCTGGGTTGTGGATCACATGCGATTTATCGTAAACCCCCAAAGCTACGACGCGGTATATTCTCTTGAGAGCGGACGGGGAAACTGCCAGAACTACTCCCATCTTTCCGCCGCACTGATGCGGGCCGCGGGAATTCCGGTGCGTATTGTCAACGGCATAACCCTGAAGCAGCCCTATGACATCAAAACCGGAAACAATACCATATTGACCATGAAGATGGCCCAGTCCCGTCACTCGTGGATCGAGGTCTATTTTCCGGGTCTTTCATGGGTTCCCTTTGATCCCCAGGGGTCTGAACTTTTTGTAAGCAACCGCTTTATCCGAGTAGAGGTGGGTATCGATAACCGCGAGACGGAAAAAGACGGCCTCCTTCGCTGGACAAGATTGAAAGGAACTTCCGGCAGGCCCTCTCTCGTGGAAAGCATCGACGCGGATTTTGAATCCGACAAAATTCAGCTCGAGGCAACAAAAACAGATTACGGTCCAAGAGAACTGCTTCTCTGCCCCCCTGTGGAAACGGCATTTTCGCGTGTCAAGACAAAACCTCTTCCGCCGCCTCCGCCTAAAATACTGAAAAAAGATCTTGAAAAGCTGACCTATTCTGTTCCATTTCGCTTCGGCAACCTTGATTTTCCGGAAAACATTGATTTCCTTTCCGCAAGGGGGCCTGCTGTGGAAAGCCCGGATGGCACCATGACCGTACGGAAAAATTTTCTCGTGGAAACCGCCGAATATGTTACCACAAAGGGACAGCAGTACGCGCAGTCATTCATTCTGGGAAAACCGATCAAACTTCAAAAAATCGGCCTTGCCCTGCATAAATTCAGCAATGAAGGGCAACTCTGGATTGAGCTGTATAAAGACAAGAAAGGTATGCCCGGACAACTGATCGCCACAAGCGACTTCCTGATCCTTAGCGAAGTGCCGTTTACACCCGGTTACACGTGGATTGATTTTACGTTTCCGGACACGAAAATAAAACTTTCTCCCGGAAGATACTGGGCGGCACTGGGCTTTACCGGAAGCCCCATCGTTAACTGGTTTTACTCCTATGGCAAGCCGGTAGGCCCACAGGACGGAACACGCTACAAAACCATGTTCGATACAACCTGGAGCCGAAGCCTTTCCTTTGAATTTAACTATCGCGTGATCGGACTTTCAGCAAAACCCCGGTAACGCGACTCTTTTTACAATAGACGTTGCCGTATCCACCAGGCAGAATCCAGGGGATCCCTCCTTGCCCATAATCTCTCCGGGGTTTAACAGCAAGGTGTTTCCCTTCCGCTTCTCCGCGAAAGTATGGGAGTGCCCATAACAGACAAGGTTCGAGTCTCCGGAAGCGGCCAGCCCTTCGGCAACTTCACCGTAATGAGTAAAAAGCACGAAAAATAAAAAATCCGATTCCGGGCTCCAGGTGGAAAAGAGATAACAGGAAATTGAAATTTGACAATCGTTCTCATCCATACTAATTGTCTTTTAAAGAGCAGGGGCAATCGAACAAAGCAGGCTTTAAAAAAACCGTATCTCAGCCGCAGCGGATCAATGAACCGGAATCCTTAAAAAACCTTGAAAATACGGGATGCTGCCTTTCTCCGGAATGACAGGGTGGTTGAAAAAACAGCCTGCTGAACTGCCGTTTTCATAACAAACACACGATCAAAAGGAGATGGTTTGTGAAACTAATCGACAGTCACTTCCATATCTACAAAAGTGAGCAGGCCGGAATCATGGCACAGGGCGGGCAGAGCTTTCTCGGGTTTAAGGGAATATTTGAAGAAGCGCTTCCGATTCTGGATCGGGGCAGAATCCGAAAAATCATGGGGCTGGCCGTATTGCCCGTATTTCCGATGCGGAATACCGCAATGATCAAATGGTCCCCGGACCTTTCTTTTCCTGAAAAAAGAGCTCTTGGTCTTGAACTTGAAGAAAAGTTGCAAAAACGCCTTTCCAGTTACAATGAATGGCTGTGCCGAACCGCCCGGGAAGACGGGCGCATTGAACCGGTCATCGTTGCCGACGCAACAATAGACAGAAATTATATGGCTGAAGAGATTCAGTCCCGGATCGATGAGTTCCAGATCAAAGCGCTTAAAATCCATCCGACCGTGAACGGTCTGTCCCCCGCGGCAGAAGGATACAGTAATATATTTGAAATTGCATCGGATCGAAACCTTGTCGTGATTTCCCACGGCGGACTATCCGGTGAAGACATGGAAGGGAAGCTTTGCTCACCGGAAAATTTTGAAAAAGCCCTTACAGACTTTCCGAAACTCAAGCTTGTGGTCGCACATCTGGCTTTTCCCCATGTCGATGCACTGCTGGAACTTTCCAGAAAATTCCCCGGTCTGTATACGGATATATCGTTTGTTCTCAGAAACACGCCCCTTTCCGATGATGATTTTTGCAGAATCATCCGCGATTTCGGTCCGGAGCGGGTTCTCTTCGGGAGTGACGCGCCTTGGTCTGATCCGGAAAAGGACGCGAACCGGCTGCTTTCGCTTGCGCTGAGCGAAAAAGAGCTTGAGAGGGTTGCCTGGAAAAACGCTGCCGAACTTTTCAGACTGGAGTAACCGCAGTTGCTACTCTTCGTTGATGATCATCAGCTCAATGCGACGATTTTGAGCTCGCCCTTCTTCTGTTTTATTGCTGGCGATCGGTTTGGTGTCGCCATATCCCTTATAGGTAATTCGATCAGCCGATATCCGTCCCATGTTCATGATAAAGTTGGCCACATTTTCCGCCCGCTTTTCCGACAGGGCCAGGTTTAATTCCGCGGTTCCCACTGAATCGGTATGGCCCGAAATACTGATGTTTGACTTGGGGAACTGGTTGATTGCGCTTAGAATTTTATTCATTAAACCAAAATTGACGGACTGAATTTCATCTTTTCCAGATGGAAAGTAAAACCCATGAGCGGAAATCAGCACATTATCCATTTTGCGATAAACCTGTGCCTCATTGGGTGTAAAGATCGCCTGGATAAACGCAAACTTCTGTTTGGATTCCCACTCCATCCGTTCTTTTTCCGTCTGAATTCGCTGCTGCTCTGAAAGCTCCATCTTCTGTTTTTTTTCTGCCTGTTCCGCTTTCAAGGACAGCTTTTTAATATCATCCTGAGCTTTTTTATAATCATTATGAGTTGTCAGATACAATTGCTTCAGATCAGCGATCTTTTTTTGAAGGTTTTTGACCACATTATAGTTGGGCTGTTGAAAATTAATCGGGTCTTCCAGCGGCTCATTAATGATCTCGAGCTGCTGCCAGTACCATGTGATGATATCTTCATCTGAAAAATCACGGTTTTTAAACATTTTAACCAGTTCTGAAATTTGACTCGCATTTTTTGCCAGGCTGGAGGCGTTTTTCGCATGCTCATTTGCTTTTTCAGTTCGCGTACGATCGGTTTCAATGACGGATAATGCAAGATTGAGTTCTTTCTGAGCCCGGTTAAAGTATTTTGGGGCATACTCATCCGCCTCAACGGACTTGGCCTGCTCAAAAGCCCGTTTTGCCAGTTCGATGATTCCCTTTTCCAAAGCATTTTTTTCCAGATCACTGTAACGCTGTATGAGGTTCGATTGTTTTTTTTGCGCTGTTTCAGTGTCTCCATTTTCAATCAATGAATTGGTATTGCGAAACAGTTCTTCCGTATCGCCAAATTCTTCCGGAAATAAATCCGGAACGCCGGCTTTAATCGCTTTTATTCTATAGTCGGTCACTTCCCACATGATCTTTTTGGCTTTTTCCGAATTGTATTCCGCTCGTCTGATTAATTTCATGCCTTCCTGGGCGGTGCTGACTGCGTTCTCATTTTTCCCGTCCCTGGCAAACTGGATTGACTCTTCCAGCAGCGCCTGGGATTTTTTAAACAATTGGGGAGAATAGCTGTCTACTTCAAGATCTTGCGCCCGGAATATCTCTTTATCCAACTGGCTGATGGGCTCAAATTGATTGAAAATCTCTGCCTGGCTCGGCTTGTGGCTGGTTGCGCATCCGAACATGAGCATTTGAAGCAATATTAGAATGATAACAAACCCTTTCCTTTTCAACATCGGACTTCCCTCCAATTTGTGTTTGATTCATTTATAAGGCTGAATTGATCATGCGGTGACACATAAAAAATCGAACAATTTTCATTCGAACACCGGGTAGATCTCAGATGAATTACACGTTACCCTCTCTTCAAATACAACGAACCACTCGCCTGATCAATAAAAATATGCTGCTGTATGAAACCTTCCAACGGTTTGGGCAATCGATAGCCCAAATATAAGGTCAGGAATTTACTTTTCAAGAGCATGTGGAATACACATTTTTGGTAACGAAAGAATTGCAGTTCTTGAAACCTCGTGATATTGAATTCCAATGCATGTTGTGTTCACACGGTCTCCTCTGTTACCATGAAATTGACTTATCGAGGAAACAGAATCGGTTATGGATTACTTCAGACTGCTCGTTTCACTTCTTTTTCTGCTCGGAATTATCCTGTTCGGAACAGTCGGATATACTGTCTTTGAAAGCATGCCGCTTTTTGATTCTTTCTATATGACACTCATCACCATCAGCACGGTGGGCTTTTCGGAAATCAAACCCCTTTCCCAGGCTGGCCGCATCATCACCATCATCGTCATCATCTCCGGCATCAGTGTATTAACCTATACGCTCGGCCAGGTGGCAAAAATATTTGTCGAAGGGGAGTTGAGAAAAATATTTGGGAGGAGAAAGTTGGAAAAACAGATATCAACATTAAACAACCACTACATTATTTGCGGTTATGGACGGATCGGGGGAATTATCAGCAAGGAGCTGGCATATGAAAATATTCCCTTTGTCGTCGTTGAACAGGACCCGGGCAAAGTTGAAAAACTTGAGAATGACCGTTTTCTGTATTTGAATATGGACGCGACATCTGAAGAGGCATTAATCAAAGCCGGATTGGAGAGGGCCAAAGGGATTGTCACGGCTGTCAGTTCAGATGCAGACAATGTTTTTATCACACTGACCGCAAAAGGAATTCGGTCTGATATTTTTATCCTTGCAAGGACCTCGGATATCAAAAACGAAAGCAAGCTTCTAAAAGCCGGGGCTACCCGGGTTGTCTGCCCTTATCTTATCGGCGGCAGCAGGATGGCCCAGGTACTGAAAAAACCAACCGTTGTCGATTTTATCGATATTGCCATGATGAACGGCAAGCTGGGCCTGAAAATGGAAGAAGCGGTTGTCGGCCCCAACTCCAACCTGATCGGAAAAACGCTTATAAGCAGTCATATCCGGCAGGATTTCGGGGTTATTATCGTTGCCATTAAAAAGCCCACCAATGAAATGATTTTCAACCCGGTACCTACGGAAAAGCTGGAAGCCGGAGATGTAATCGTTGTTATCGGCAAAAAAGAAGATTTAAAGCGCATGAATGAGGTAGTGGTATAATGGTTTCCCGTTCCACAACAAATCTGTTCATCAAGGAGGCCCTGCATCATTTCAGGACCCCGGGTTCGGCAAAGGTTTCAGGCATAGAAAAGGTCTGTCGGTATTGCGCACTCAATTGAAAGGACCTTCTGGTATGAAGTATCATTTAACCTATGATCAAAAAAACTGTTCCGGATGTCTCAGGTGTCAGTTGGCATGCTCACGAGCCTATGTCAAGCGATTTCAGCCGTCTTCGGCCCGCATACAAATTGACGCGCAGGGAGAAGAATATCGGACGATTTTTACTGAAGATTGTGTGAAGTGCGGTTTCTGTGCTGACAATTGCCTGTTTGGAGCACTTGTCAAATTTCCCGAGGAGGTGGCCACATGAGTATGGGAGGTTTTGCCGGAAAAATTCTGAATGTAAACCTGAGTAAAAAACAGGTGTGGACCACTCCGCTTACTGAAACCATGGCCCGGCAATATCTGGGCGGTCTGGGAATCTGCATCAAACTGGCTTCCGAACAGATTCCGGTCAATGTGCCGCCCCTGTCAGCCGAAAGTGTTTTCGTCCTTGGAATCGGGCCTCTGGTAGGTACCGATCTGCCGTCATCATCACGGGTGTATGCCGTGGCCAAGCTGCCGGCCAGCGGAACGGTTGGCTGGTGTGGTGCGGGCGGTTTTACATTTGGTGCGCAATTAAAATACGCCGGATATGATCATATCATTGTTTCCGGAAAGTCCGAAAAACCGGTATATTTACATATCGAAGATGACCGGGTTGAAATCCGGGATGCCGGCGATCTATGGGGGCTCGGTGTCGATGATACCTGTGATTCGATTTGCCGGAATCTGGATAAGCCGGCAGGCGTGCTGGCCATCGGGCCGGCCGGTGAAAGAAAATCGGCTTTTTCCATGGCCTTTGTGGATCGTATATCGACTCTGGGACGTGGAGGCTTCGGGGCGGTCATGGGATCCAAAAATCTGAAAGCCATCCGGGTACGGGGCACGGGTGCGGCATCCCCGGCAGACCGGAAGCGTTTTAACAAAATCAGCCGCTCGGTATTCAACGCTTTTAAAGAATACCCCTATCTCAAGGAATGGCAGGATATGGGGATGCTCAAGGCCTTTCCCATCGTACCCGTAGATGTTTATCAACGTATGAAAATCAGGCGGGCGGCCTGCGTATCCTGCCCGGTGGGATGCAAAGATGTGATCCGCATTCCGGACGGCCCTTTTGCCGGACTGGTCAAACACACCAGTTCAGCCATCAACCTGTTCACTCCCATGATATACGGGATGAAAGATCCCGGAGAGGCCGTGAAGCTGATTACCGACCTGGATAACTTTGGGCTGGACATGTTCGAATTTTTTGGCCTGATGGGACTGGCCCGGGATCTGTCGGCTTCCGGCGTGATCTCGCTTGAACATGATGAGCCGAAGATCGATTTTCAATCATTGGAATCCATGCGGGCCTGGGCTGAAAAAATCACTTTCCGGCAGGGCACCGGAGCACTTTTGGCAGATGGTTTTTCAGCGGCCCTGGAGCGCATCGGACCGGATGCCAAAGCCGTGGCTCCACCTTTGATCAAGGGCATGCAGCCCTATGCCGGACCCGGCGCAGCTCTCCCCTGGGACCGGTTTGGAACCATGGAGCTGGGCCAGGTGCTGGATCCCAGAGGCCCCCATGTAGGGTCCGGCGGATCACCGACCTATTTTGCAGTGCGTCCATTGGAAACCTTTCCCGGGCATTTAAAAAGAATGGGTGTTCCGGACGAAGCCGTTAGCCGCATTCTCGGACCCGGCCTGGATCAATTGAATGTAGGGCGTCTGCTGCGGTATTCCCACGGCTGGTTTGCCACACTCGGATCGCTGGGCATCTGCGCCCGGGGCCAGGTAAACCGGTTTTACAACGCCGAACTCTGCGCGGAAGCATATGAGGCGGCAACCGGAATACCCACGAGAACGGACGATCTTGGCCGGCGGGCAGAACGGATATGGAGAACGTTGCGTGAGCTGAACATCCGGGAGGGATTGGATGAATCCAAGGAAGCCATTCCCCGACAATGGTTTAAAGAAGCCGGATTCAAAGAGTATCTCACCGGAGAACCTATGACCCTGGAGCAGGCAGAAGAAATGAAAAAAGAGTATTTCCGGGAGTGGGGGTGGGATCAATAATTCCATATCTTTCTTCAACTCTTCCAAGAGTTTAAGCTGCATTTCTATTTTTTTAATATGAGCTTCTATACAGATATGAATGAGGGTCCCCCATTGATCTTATAATTATCGTAGGGATTGGAAATTTAGAATAAACACCGCCTCATGGATAATTTTTATATATCGTGTAAACTCATGCAAAAGGGCTCGATAAGAAAAAAACAGGATATGATTCAATAACAAAGCATTTAAATGAAATGGAATTGTCTACAAAATATGAAGGCCATTGTCGGTAATCTGTTTTTTCTAACGATCCCTAATGCATTCAAACAATACACGAAATATAAAAATCATCCATTCAGCTAACCATGTCGAATTCTGAAAGAATCTAATAGGGGTCTTAATTATCTGATATTCTCAGCCAGGGTCTCCGGCTGAGGAGTATCGCTGATATTTTTTCCGTAATATGAAAATGTAATGGTCTTGTCCGCGGCAACAACAAAAGCGGCAGGAAGCTGTGTTTCCCTGCCTTCGAATTTTCCGTGCATAAAACCCCGGAAGGTGGCTTTAATCGCCGCAATCAAACCAGCGGGATGCAGATACTTAACAATACCGCCGGGCTCGACATGATACAGTTTGAAAACCTCGGCATCCGGATCGCATACAATGGTGAAAGGCCAGTCTTCCTGTTTGCTCAGGGACGCTATGGTGGTAGGAGAACTTTGCAAAACGACAAATACGGCTGCTTTTTTCCGGTTAAAGAGATCGATCTTTTTTTTCAGGTCGGCCATCTCCATTCGGCATACCGGGCAGCCGAGATAACGCAAAAAAACAACTACCGCTGATCTGTTGGCTTTGGCTGTATAAAAAGCCTGACCACTTTTCCAGGGAGAGTCAAAGCGAAAATCCGGGGCATTGTCCCCGGGTTTCAGTTTATGATTCATTTTTTATGGCTCCTTCCTTTTTCTCCAACAGCCTCGATAGACTTCACGCAGAGGCTGCCTGACCGCCATAGCGCAACCGGAAATCGGAACGTTACGTTGATAAGTGCTGTAAATTCATCTCTACCTTGATGAATCCGTAGGAATGCCTTATCACATCTTTTTCTGAAACAAAATAGAGAATTCGAGAATGGAAACGGGTTTTCTTAATCAGGCTTTTTACGACGATCAAAAACATAAGCGTTTCCGCTAATCGTTTTGGCATAGCGCTTCATGGTTGCGGCCCGTTCTGAAAGATCTGCGATTTCCGAGCGATGATTACAATCCACAATGGCAAGAGAAACTGAGACAAGGGGTATTTTTGTCTCTGTTTTTTCCCGATCAAGACCGATTACATACCCCTGTTTGATCTCTTTTGTATCATACCGACTTTTTGTGATCCTTGAAAAAGACCGGATCACCAGTTGACAAATTCCAACCGCGTGTTCGGGTTTTGTTATAATGACAAAGTCATCTCCTCCAATATGCCCCAGAAAATCGCCATGCCCTCCTTTTCGCCTGATCGCCCAGGAAAGAATTTGAGAGAGCTGAAGCAGCACCCGGTCTCCCTTTTCAAATCCGAACTGATCATTATAAGCCTTGAAATGATCAAGGTCCACATAGATCAGACTGATGGGATGCCCTATTCTGTAACAGTCATCCATGGCCTGACGAATGGCCATGTTTCCGGGAAGTCCGGTAAGCGGACTGGCATCTCTTGCTTCATCAATCTGGTAGCGGACAAAAACATCCTGCAATGCTTCTACCGAAACAATTCCAAGGGGATTTCCATCCGAAGCAACGATTATATGGGAACTGTATGCATCTTTATTGGGTTTCGGCTTTAAAACCTTTTCAATAATATTCGCAGTCGGGATCTGGCTCTCAAAAACCAGAAAGTTCCTTTCCATGAATTCTGCGAGATCGATCTGTTTGGATACGGAGATTCCAATTTTAAACCCCGGGATGCGATATAAAACCTGATCCGTGACAATACCAACCGGTTTGCCGTCATCTACCACAATCGCGGAGCTGAAAACCGGCTTCAAATCAAAACTTTTTCTCAACTCCTCCACCGATGTTTTTTGATTGATTATCGGGACAGGCGTTGCATATTTACCGATGGGAAGCTGGTACTTCATCAACTGGCATTTTTTTCTCGGCATGAGGGGCCTGCTGCGTCTTGACACGGCATTGGGAACTGCCGCTTTTTTGGGAAAATCAGGCCTAGCAAAATAATACCCCTGGCCATACTGAATGCCCAGATCAACGAGATATTCAATTTCAGGAAGATTCTCAAGCCGTCCTGCGATAACGCAGATATTCATCTGATTCGAAAAGGAAACCACCGATTCAACCAGTAGGTTCAAAACCTTTTCCGTCTGAAGATTTTGGTAAAATTGGCGGTCAATTTTAATATAATCCGGCTTTAAATCCGCAATCCACCGAAAATCCGACTGCCCTGATCCGACATTATCCAGCGCAAATTGAATACCTTGCTTTCTCAATGGATCTAATTGGTTCCTGAAGAAAGAATCGTCCTGAAAACGATTCCGACTGCTGATTTCGAAAACCACCTGGTAGGGCTGTATACCGTTTTTATCCAAAAAGCGGCTCATTTCCAAGGGATTGAAGATTTCTTGCCGGAAACTATGAGGCTGAATATTCAAAAAGATTTTTTGCTGGGAGTACACCTGCCCCAGACTTTGAATGGCATTCTCAAAACAGTCAACATCGATAAGCGGACTAAAGGGGATCGGTGCCGTATCCGCTGCAACATCAAAGAAAAATCGAAAACAATCGTCATTTTTAATACGTGTAAATGCTTCCCAGCCGATCGTTTCACCGGACGACAGATTAACAATCGGCTGATATCTCGCCTTGATTTCATCGCGCGCCGATCTTCCCGGTTCTTGATGATAACGCCATGGCTTCCGTAAGTTTTTTATTTTTTTCATTATAATTATATAGTTGTGTGTGGCCTTGCCCCATCTCCAACTTCATGGCCTGTTCATCAATATGATTTCCAATTGGATTTCAACAATCCCTCTGCTGAAACCCCTGTCAACAACCTGCCATTTTGCAAATAGCATGCAAAAATGACTTAAACCGTTACAATATCATCCAGACCGGTCTGAATTCACTCTCCTGTGGACGAATTTTGTTTGCACAGCCGTTCAGGCAGATGACGAAGGCGGAACAATCCGGAGAGCATGTCGTCAATAAGAATTTGATTTTAAAATTAATATCCTCCCACACATGATCCCTGTTTATGCCTGTTTCATTTGTGCAAGTGCAGATCCTGTATCAAAAACCATATCTGATTGATAACCTGCCCATTCTCTTTGGAAATTCATCAGAACGACCTGAAACAGGATTTTTGATAAAACTTTTATGCAATATATCATGGCCAGCCACAGGAATAGTTTATAGCATATTAATATTAAATAATATTTGTTTATATGCGTATTTGCATGCTAAATATTCATTTATGATCAATTGCATATTGAACCAAACGGTTCCAGGTGGCGGGAATGAAATTGCACTATGAGTCGGTATTTTTTTTCAACCGCCTGCTGAGAGCTGACTGAGAAATACCCAGAATCCCAGCAGCAAGGGTTTGATTGTAATTCGACCGTTTCAGGGCCTCTTGTATAAGCAGGTCGGACATCTCCTGAAGCGTGGGAAGCGCAGCAGGCGGAAACGAAATTCCGACCGTGTCACCTATAACACCATTGCCCATATCTTCCGGCGATTGTTCCTGAAGCTGCAATTCGAAAAATTCAACTGAAAGCGAACCGGACTGATTCCGGCTGACCGCATCAAAAAGCAGCGAACGCAGCTCTCTTATGTTTCCCGGGAAAAAATAGGCTTGCAGCCGTTTCAAAAGTTTTTCCGGAACCTTCGGTTTTTTCTTGCCCTGAAGAAGAGCGCCCTGTTCGACAAAGTAATCCACCAGAAGCGGCAGATCTTCCATTCGTTCCCGTAATGGCGGAACATGAATATGATGGGTTCTCAATCGATAGTTCAAATCTTTTCGAAACCTGCCTGTGCGTTGCAGACTCCATAAATCCTGATTGGTTGCCGTAATCACGCGCGCATCAGAATGATATAATTTTTCACTGCCGAGCGGCATGAATTCACCCTCCTGGATAAGCCGGAGAAGCTTTATCTGAGAAGATCCTTCCAGATCACCGATCTCATCAAAAAAAATGGTTCCCTGTGCTGCCTTGTGAAGCAGTCCCTTCTTTTCTTTGTCCGCACCGGTAAAGGCTCCTTTTACATGTCCGAAAAGCGTGTCTGAAAACATTTGATTGTCCAGACCGGCCGCATTGATGCTTACCAGTTGCCCGTTTCGTTCGCTTAAGTCGTGAATTACCCGAACAATCATCTCTTTGCCGACACCGGTCTCCCCGGAAACAAATACGGGCCAGGGGGAAGGCGCAATCGATTCGATGGTTCTGAAAATATCCATCATCATCCGGCTGCCGGTAATAATCTTGCTGAACGCCTGTGGATTTTTGAGGCTCCCGGAATGTTTGCGAAGTTCCCTGTTCTCTCTTTCCAGACTAAGAATTCGAAGCGCCCTGTCGATCGCTGAAAACAATATCTCTTTTTCAACCGGTTTGACGACATAATCAAAAGCACCGACTTTCATGCAGCGAATAATTGTCTGAATATCCTTCAGCGCCGTTACAACGATGACATAGATGTCTGGAAACAGACTTTTGATTTCAGGCAGCAGATCTTCTCCATTGACATGGGGCATCATTAAATCAAGCAGCACAATGTCGATGGCATATTTCTCACAAAGACCCAGTACATCCCGGCTGTCATTACACATTATGAGATTACGAAGGCCTGATCTCTGCAATATCCGCTGGTTCAGTTCCAGATTGACATTATTGTCATCGACGATAAGAATCGGATAATCAAATCGGGAGGCTTTCTGAGACGAATCTTCGGAATGTTCTGTTGCGTAAGGTTTGGTATCCATATGAAGCTGCTTTCATGAAGTTAAAGGTGTCTGAATCGGCAGCGCATAGCGGTCGATTATAAATGGACACTATCTACCAGACTTAAACCGGAATATCAAACAGATCTGACTCTGAATCAACCCCCACCCGCAGCAGATGCATTGCGTTACAGGCAACGCCCAATCAAAGATGGCATGAAATGCCTCTGCTTTAAGATTATGGTCCCGCGCCTCGCATGAGAGTTGATGCCAAACAGTCACCATTACCGGGGCGACAAATTTTTCTTTTGATATTTTCTTTTAATTCAAGGTTTGATATTCAATCATCACAACATACGCTGAGGGATTTCAAATGGAAAACACCCGAGTACGAACAATAACCTGGCAGGACGCAAAATTAAGCGCAAGGGCATCGGATGAGATCAGCGGATATGACTATTTATGCGGCATCCGGGATGGCAAGATAGAGCCGCCGCCGGCTGCAAAGCTGATCGGATATCGAATCACCGAAGTAGAAGAAGGAAACGTCATTTTTGAGCTCGATCCTGCCGAATATCACTATAATCCCTTTGCCACCGTTCATGGCGGAATTGCAACCACGCTTCTGGATACAACCATGACCGCTTCAGTCCTTTCAACGCTTTCAACCGGCTTTACCTGCTCCACCCTTGAAATCAAGGTAAATTTTATCCGCCCCATCACCCATCAATCCGGAACCGTGCACTGCAGGGCGAAAATCATTCATCAGGGACGACTTGTTGCACGTGTTGAAGCCAGAATTGTTGACGCAATGGAAAAACTGTATGCCCATGCCATGAGCACCTGTATGATTCACAAAACAGAACCATTTCGAAAACAATCCGGGTCTGATTGACGCTATTTAATCACCACTGAGTTTTTATGGGATTCTTTTCCCTTACCGATTGCGATATTGGTGTTTTGACCTCCGCTGAAAAGGGACAAGTCCGTATCATTGACCTTCAGGCCTGCCCCGGATGTGTTTACAATATTCCCCTGAACACTTCCACTTTTAACGATAACCGCACCGGAATTGGCCTGGCTTCCTTTTCCGACTGCCACGTTGGTAACCACTCCCCCTGCTGCCGTATTAACAACTTTTCCCTTAATGTCGGCATTCTTCAGATCAACAGATCCCAGATTGGCCTGAGAGTTTTTTCCAAGAGCGGCATTGGTGACCACACCGCCGCCTACGGTATTGATTATTTTGCCTTTAGCCGCGCTGTTTTCCATATTGACAGATCCCAGGTTGGCGGTTGACTTATTCCCCAAAGCCACATTGGTGACGACCCCACCACCTACCGTATTCACAATATCGCCTTCCGCACTGCTGTTTTTCATGTTTACGGAACCCAGGTTGGCCTTTGATTTATTCCCCAAAGCCACATTGGTGACCACTCCACCGGCCACGGTATTGACAATCTTTCCTTTCGCACTGCTGTTTTTCATGTTTACGGAACCCAGGTTAGCTGTGGAGTCTCCGCCGATTGCCGCGTTGGTTAGCACTCCACCTGCAACTGTATTAACGATTGTTCCATCCATACTGCTGTTTTCCATGTTGGTTGAGCCCAGGTTCGCATTCGACCGGTTGCCGATGGCCGCATTGGTGACCGCCCCGCCTGCAGCCGTATTAACTGCTGTACCTTTGAGACTGCTGTTTTTCATGTTGGTAGCGCCAAGATTCGCGGTTGAACGTTTACCGACGGCCACATTGGTTACCGCGCCGCCGGCAGCTGTATTGATAATCGCGCCTTTAACACTGCTGTCTTTCAGGTTGGCGGAACCCAGGTTTGCGGTTGATTCTTTGCCGATGGCCGCATTGGTCACGGCCTGACCAGCCGCCGTGTTGACCACAGCACCCTGGACACTGCTGTTTTTCATGCTTGCAGAACCCAGATTCGCGGTTGATTCTTTTCCGATGGCTACATTGGTCACGGCCTGACCAGCCGCCGTATTGACGATTGCCCCTTTTACACTGCTCTTTTCAAGATCTGCAGAGCCTAAGTTCGCGGTTGATTCTTTGCCGATGGCTACATTGGTTAACGTCTGCCCTGCCGCGGTATTGATTATTGCACCCTTGACCTGGCTTTCTTCAAGATTTGCCGAACCGAGACTGGATGTTGATCTGTTTCCAATGGCCGCATTGGTAACATTTTGACCTGCAGTCGTATTGACCACCGCACCCTGGACACTGCTGTTTTTCATGCTTACAGAACCCAGATTCGCGGTTGATTCTTTTCCGATAGCCACATTGGTAAGATTTTGCCCTGCTGTTGTATTGATAACCGCGCCTTTGACCTGGCTATCTTTAAGATTTGTCGAACCGAGACTGGATGTTGATCTGTTTCCAATGGCCGCATTGGTAACGTTTTGACCCGCAGTCGTGTTGACAACAGCACCTGTCACATCGCTGTTTTCCATATCAACAGAGGCCTGATTTGCTTTGCTGTTTTTTCCGACAGCCACGTTCACATTGTTTTTACTGACATTCGTGTTCGTGACCGCACCTTTCAGACTACCGCCCATTTTTATGGATCCCTGATTTGCCTCACTGCTGTTCCCGATGGCAACATTGACATTCTTTTTACCTGCATTGGTATTGACGGCAGCTCCGTTCATATCAAAATCTTTCATGAGCACCGAACTCTGACTTGCTTTGCTTTCTTTACCCACGGCGATATTTGCCGTATTTTTTTTAGGTGTCGGAATATTAATGACGGTTCCTTTTATCTCGGAATCGGCAACAGATATTGAATACGCTGAAAATACGATCACCAACAGCAGAACAATCATGGTCGTTATGTTCTTCACTTTTGCCTCCTTCGGCTTGTTTGTCCATGAAGCAATGAGCGGTTCCCTTTTTTTTACTATTGCAACCGGGCAGATCCGGTTAGCCTGAGTCTTTTTATTGTAAGGTAAAACAAAAAAATTCTTTTTCTCATTCGCCGTACAGGGGAAAAAGATACTCCCTTAATACGCCGATACATCATAAATGTCAATGAAACGGGTCACAGCAGCGGTGTGATTTTATCACTTCCGAACTCATGCAGAAGAATTTTCTGCCGACCCTGTATCCGCTTTTTTTTGCAGCATCTCGAAAATGGAACATGGCATTTTCGAGGTGGCGTCTAAATTCACTTGTCTAATTTTCTATCATAACATAAAACTTAAAAAAGGCCTCTGCATCATATCAACAAGGAGAATTGAATGGAAACAAACAAAGCCAAGGTTATCGACACCAGTGTTCTGGTTCACGATCCGACCTGCCTTCAATATCTTGAAAAAAAAGAAGTTGTCGCATGCATTCCCTGGATTGTTCTGGAAGAGCTCGATGGTCTTAAAACCAGGCCGGATATCGGCTTAGATGTCAGGCAGGCCACTCGAACCATTGAAGAAATGCGCAACGCAAATCATCCGTTTCTTAAAATTGTTCGGAACATCAGCTGGAAAGGCATCGAGTTCCTGGATTCCTCCGTCAATGATCACCGTATCATTGCTGCGGCCAACGCCCTGAAAGACAAATATGGCAAGGTCGAACTCATGTCCAAGGATACGATGATGCGCATAAAAGCCAGAGAACTCGGTTTTATTGCGGAAGATTATTACAGGGATCATGTCAAGCAGGAGGCAAAACAGGAAATGCCCCGGGTTGAAGTTCCATTTGATGATATTGAAAAAATCAGCTTCACCTTTGAATACCGGCAGGAGATCCACGGTGACATCCCCCTCAATTCCGGAGTATTATGTGTCAGCGACTGGAAAGGCGACTTTAAACGGCCGGATGAAAAAGCAAAGTGGGGAGAACAGTTCGCGGCGATCAGAAGAAATAGTTATTTTCGAATCCTTCCCAAAAACCTTCAGGCTTTCGGCATTAGACCCTATTCCGGAAGAGATGTCATCGATCCGGACACAACCCCTAACTGGCCTCAACACGTGGCGCTGTATCTGCTGGCCAGAAACGACATCTCCCTTGTTTTCCTGGAAGGAGGAGCCGGTACCGGAAAAACCCTTCTGGCGCTTGCAGCGGCTCTTGAAAAGAAAAAAGATTACAGGCAGATTCTGATTACAAGACCGATGGTACACCTCGAGGATAAAGACAACATGGGATATCTGCCAGGAGATATCCGTGAGAAAATGGACCCCTGGCTTCGGCCTATATGGCAAAATCTGTCGGTATTAAAAGAGGTCTCTCCCCAGAACAGAGAGTTAATCGAAAAATTAATTATAGACAAAAAGATCGATATCGAACCCCTTGACTACATCCGCGGCACAACCTTCATTAAAAGCATCCTGATTATTGACGAGGCGCAGAACCTTACTCCGCATCAGGTAAAAACCATTATCACCCGTGCGGGGGTAGGAACAAAACTGATTTTTACAGGTGACCTGGACCAGATTGACCGGAAGCGGCGCCTTGACAAATTCTCAAATGGCCTGGCATATGCGGCAGGCAGGCTCGTTAACCAGCCTATCGTTGCGCATGTAAAATTTTACACTTCCGTGAGATCAGAGCTGGCAAAAATAGGCGTCGATCTTCTTTGACCCTTATTTTTTTACAACCCCATTTCCCGGGCAACCTGTTCCCGATAAAAATCAGCATCACCGAACAGTTGCTCCGTCGCCTTGGCCGCTTTGAAGTACAGCTGAAGGTCATACTCTTCCATAAACCCGACCCCGCCGATAACCTGATGCCCTAATGCGACCAGTTTCCGGTAAGAATCACTCGCCCATGCTTTGCATATGGCGGCCTCTTTTTCAAAAGAAAGCCCTTTATCTATCCGCCATGCCGCCTGATAGGTCAGATATTTCATGGTTTCGATGCAGGTAAGCATATCCGCGCAGTGGTGCTGAATTGCCTGAAATGCCCCGATGGGACGCCCAAACTGTTTTCGCCCTTTTACATACGGGACAACCAGGTCCATAACCCTTTGGGCGCCTCCGATCATTTCAGCACACTTGGCAACCGCCGATTTCAAAAGCACTTTTTTTAGAGTCGGCCATCCGCTGTCAATCGCTCCCAGAATTTTTTCTTCCGGGATTTCAACATGATCAAAAAGGATTTCACACTGTTTATCGCCGGCCATGGTATTCAGCAACTGAACCTGGACCCCTCGGGTCTCTTTTTCCACAAGAAAAAGGGTAATGGATTTCAAATCACCTGATGTTCTGGCCGCACAGATAATCATATCTGAAACATGCGCATCCGGAACAAAAAGTTTATTCCCGGTAAGGATAAACTTACCATTCTTCTTCCGCGCGCCAAGCTTTATTCCTTCCGGTGAATATGTCCCTTCCTCCTCCATCCATGCCAGAGAAACCTTGCATTTTCCATTGGATATATCCGGCAATATGGTTTCCTTTTGCCGATCACTTCCAGCCTCGAGGAGTGCAAGCCCGCCGGACACAACCGTGGAAAAAAACGGACCCGGAAGGCAATAATACCCCATCTCGGACAAAAGAATTGAAAGATCAAAAAAATGAACTCCGGAACCTTCATATTGTTCCGGTATCAAAAGGCTCATCCAGCCCAGATCCACCATCTGTTCCCAAAGTTCTATGGAAAATCCCCGCTCATCTTCCGCCATTTCTCTTACATGCTGACTGGAGCATTTCTTTGCCAGCAGCCTGTGAGCCGATTCCCGGAGTATATTCTGCTCTGAAGTGAAATCATAGTTCATGAGTTTTTCTCCTGCTACTTGCTCGGAAGCTTAAGGCCTCTCAGAGCAATAATGTTTCGCTGTATTTCAGATGTCCCGGCATAGATTGTCTCTACCACGCTTGTTCGGTAATACTGCTCCATCTGGCCGGAAAGAACCGCGTGCTTTGATCCTTCCTTGATCTGACTGTAAGGACCAAGAATTTCCATACCGGTATTTGTAATCAGCTGGGCGGTTTCCGTGGCAAACAGTTTCTGCATGGAGGCCTGGTAATTGGGTATCTGCCCATGGTCTACCATGTGCGCCAATCTATAATAGAGAAGCCTGTTGGCCTCCAGTTGAATTTTTATCTGCGCCAGTTTTTGCCTGGCAATGGGATTTTTTGAAACCGGCTGTCCGCCTATTATGGTTTTTTTTGCATATTCCACAATCATGTCAAAAACCTTTTCATAGGCGCCTATCGGATACATTCGTTCATAGTCAAGGGCGGACATAAGGTAAAAAAAACCGTGATTCATCTCTCCTACCAGGTTTTTTCGGGGAACGTCCACATTGTTGTAGAAAACTTCATTGGTCTGCCACCCGGCCATTGTTGTCATGGGCCGGATATCAATTCCCGGACTTTTAAGGTTTACAATCATAAGAGACATTCCGTGATACCGTTTGGCATCCGGATCCGTCAATGCGGCAAGCCAGTGGTAATCCGCAACGTGCGATGCGGTATTAAACGACTTCTGACCGTTAACGACAAATCGGTCTTCATGGACAACCGCCCGGATATCCAGAGCGGAAAGATCTGATCCTGCCTGCGGCTCTGTATAGCCCAGCGCAAACTCGATTTCTCCTCGCGCGATCGGCAGAAGCCATTCCTTTTTCATTTCATCGCTGCCAAAATGCATCATGATCGGTCCGGCCATGTGCGCGGCAACAAAAACCACGGGAACCGAGGCATAGGCCATTTCTTCCCGAATTGCGGCATTCAATATGGCGGAACGGCCGAGTCCCCCATACTCTTCCGGCCAATTCGGTGTCAGCCATCCGTTTGATGCGAATTTTCCGATAAATCTGCGTCCTTCTTTTCCGCCATAAATATGTCCCAGCTGATGGGTTTCCGCGATCAGTTCCGGTGATGTTTCCGCCTTGATGAACGATCTCACCTCTTTCAACGTCTTTTTGTCTTCCTTTGAAAAGTAAAAATCCATTATTTTCCCTTTCGAAAAATCATTCTTCCAGCCCTGCGAAGTTTTCTGCTCTTCCGCGGCTTGAATCCCATAACGCTCTCAGAAAAAGCCATCTGCTACACCTTCACTTTCAGTGCCGTGATCATGAAGGCCTGATTCCGGTTTTCAACATGAAGCGCCTGTTCCAGTGAAGAGACTCCCAGGTTTTGATTGATGGCTTCCTTTGTCATTTTAAGACCCAATGGATTTTTCCCGGCCATTTTAACTGCGATCTCCTGTGCGGTTTCCATGAGCTGATCTCGGGGAACCATCCGGCTTGCAAACCCGAGCTGCATTGCCGTGTCAGATGTCATAAAATCACCTGTCAGCAAAAATTCATTTGCCCTGCCCGAACCGATCAGTTTTGGCAGAAAATAGCTGCTTCCGAGATCTGCGCCGCCAAGGCCGATATTAATATATGCGGCATTAAACCTGGCTTCCGGCGTAATCACACGGACATCCGAGGCCATGACAAAACTGAAACCAGCGCCGGCTGCTGCACCGTGAACCGCCGCGATAATGGGTTGCGGTATGCACCGCATCTTATAAAACAGGCGGGAAGCCCGGCTCTGGTATTGATAAATCAATTCCGGAGATGCCTCGAAAAGTGTTGCAGCAGACTCTTTCATATCCATTCCCGAGCAGAAGCCTTTTTCTCCTCCGCCGGTAAGAATCAATACCCGGGCCGTATTGCTGTATTCAAGATCTACGAAAACCTGTTCCAGCTCCTCTATCATGCCCCGATTCAGCGCATTGACTGTCTCGGGCCTGTTTAATGTCAGAATGCCGATATGGTCTTTCTCCTCATACAGGATGGTTTGATTGCTCATCTCCTCCTCCGGTTTCACCTACGGGTAGAATGGTATAACCGCCATTTCCTTCCGGTATAGCATGGAATGCGCCACTATAATTTTATCTGTAATATCAAATAAATAAAAACGAGCCTCTTTTTGAAACATTATATTTGACATTTATAATATCACATGCGATATATTGCAAGAAAAAATATCATATATGATAAAAACAATTGGACATGTGATGCAGATAGATGAAAACAAATTTTTCCGGGATGCCACCTTGCGCATATGCGGCTCGATTGAAATTGAAAAGGCACTGTTTGGATGCTTTAACTATTTGAAAAAATTTATTAAAATAGATAGCATCTACCTTCACTATATCCAGCTGAACGAAAAAACCGGAACCGTTCTGGCCATGGCCGACCATAAAGAGGGAAAGCAACTGAATATTCGGTTCGATTATCCCTCTCCGATCTGGCGTTTTATCGGCGACGGTCAGAGCATGCCGGAAGAGATGCTGATGAACCGGGCCGACCTGCATCCTCTGGGTAAACAGATGCTTCGCATCGTAGGGGTTCATTCACAAGAATCCGTGATGATTCTCCGCTTGATCATTGACGGCAAAGAAGTAGGTGTCGTCGGGTTCGGGGCAGAAGGATGGGACCGGTTTCGCAAAGAGGATCTTGATCTGGTAAGGCTTCTGCGGGCTCCTTTTGCCATTGCGCTTTCAAACAGCAGAAGATACCGGGAACTTCTGGAACTCAAAAATCTTCTGGCCGATGATAACAAGTATCTGTTAAATGAGCTTCGGCTTCAAAACAGCGAAGAGATTGTGGGAGCCGAATTCGGTCTCAGCCACGTCATGCAGCAGGTCCATCAGGTTGCGCATCTTCCCAGCCCGGTTCTTCTTCTTGGCGAAACCGGAGTCGGAAAGGAAGTGATCGCAAATGCCATACACCGCCTGTCACCCAGAAGGGATGGCCCTTTTATCAAGGTAAACTGCGGCGCCATACCGGAAACACTGATAGACACCGAACTTTTTGGACATGAAAAGGGAGCGTTCACCGGAGCGGTTGAAAAAAGACGCGGCCGGTTTGAACGAGCCCATAACGGCACGATTTTTCTGGATGAAATCGGCGAGCTTCCAAAGGCTGCTCAGCTCCGGCTGCTGCGAGTTCTTCAGGAGATGGAGTTCGAACCGGTTGGCGCCTCAAAGGCAACAAAAGTGGACATCCGGATTATCGCCGCCACCAACCGCAACCTGGAAACCCTGATTGAAGAAGAACGTTTCCGGAAGGATCTTTATTTCAGGCTTATGGTTTTTCCCATTCACATCCCTCCGTTACGGGAAAGAAAATGTGACATTCCCGCCCTGGTTCAGCATTTTATTCTTAAAAAATACAGACAGATGGGGCTTGAAGATTATCCTGCTCTCGAAAAGGGGGCCATTAAAAAGCTGAAATCTTATACCTGGCCGGGCAATGTACGGGAACTGGAAAATGCGGTTGAAAAAGAGATGATCATCTGTAGAGAAAATCCCCTGCGGTTTGACGGCATGGAAGGGGTGAAACCGAAAAAAAAATCGAAACCACTTGATTTTACGGGCAATGCAACACTGCTCCTGGACGAAATTGTTTCAGAACATATTCAGAAAGTCCTTCAAAAAACCCGGGGAAAAATTGGAGGAAAGGGCGGAGCAGCCGAATTGATGGGAATTCATCCGGCAACCTTGCGCCATAAGATGAGAAAGCTGGGCATACCTTTCGGAAAGGGCGTTTCGTACGGAAAGAATGTATCCGATACCGTTGACAAGGTTTTCGAATATGATACACAGGACTGACGTCTCAACAAAAGCGTCTGCCCCTGCACTGTCAATTTCGGCAAAAAGGATGTTTGTAAAATCGTTTTCAATTAAGGTGACAACAGCCCATGAACCATCAAAAAATTTCTTTTTCCTTCAAACTGGCATCCCATATCGTTATCTGGATGTCCATTCTCATTGGAGGGGGTTCCATGCTGATTTTTGGCTGGTTTCTGCTGACCGGACCCTTTTCCCCCCTGAACCTTGGATTAAACGAATCCGCAGCGCTTTTGCTGAACGCTCTCCTCTGCATGCTCTTTTTTATTCCACACAGCGTTATGGTTCGAAAACCCTTTCAGCGATGGCTTGAAGGTGTTTTCCTGAACGTCTTTACCGGTGCCATTTATTCCATCATTTCCGGAATCGGCCTTCTGATTCTCGTTGTTCTCTGGCAGCAATCTTCTTCGGTTCTCATTTCTCTTCAAGGCCTGCCCCGCCTGTTTTGCAGAATGATATTCCTGATAGCGGTGGCAGGCAACATCTGGGGAAACCGGGCACTGAGAAGTCATATCGACCCTCTTGGTATCAGACCCATCCGTCACCGGCTTCATGGGAAAAAAATTCAGCCGCAGCCGTTTGTAATCAAGGGACCGTATCGCTTTGTCCGGCATCCGCTGTATCTTTTTTCACTCATGATGATATGGTCATTTCCCGATCTGACATCAGACCGCCTGCTGTTCAACGTTTTATGGACAGCCTGGATACTCATCGGTACGCTGCTCGAAGAAAGAGACCTTGTAAACAGTCTTGGAAAAACATATCAGGACTATCAACACAAGGTGCCCATGCTGATTCCGTTTATCAAAATTCGATAATCAGGCAGAACATGTCGTTTACATCGAAATAGAGCCTTTCCGGAAATCGGTCTTGCCGATGAGAAGATTGATCAATACAGGCTTCCCGTCTTTCGCGGCTTTTCTGGCTTCTTCCAGGATCGGCAGAATCTGATCTTCGTGTTCGATTTGAAAACCCTTTCCGCCAAATCCTTCAACAACGCGGTGGTATGCTGTCCGATTCAGGTTTGTGGCAACATCATCCTTTAAAACTTCCACCTGATCCCGGGCAACCTGAGCCCAGCCCGCATCATTGCCGACAACCGCAATGATCGGAATATGATGACGCACGCAGGTATCAAACTCCTGCAGGCTATATCCTGCAGCGCCATCGCCATAGATCAGCCACACTTCCGAATTCGGTTTGCTGAGTTTCGCACCCATGGCAAACCCGGCACCGACACCGAGCGTTCCGAACACTCCGGGATCAAGCCATGAAAGCGGGGTGCGGGGCCGCAAAATATAGGATGAAGTGGCCACAAAATCTCCACCATCTGCCACAACAAGGCTGTCCTCTGCTAAAAATCCATCCAGTTTTTTAAAGAATAACAGGGGGTTGACGAAATCTACTTTTTCTTCGGACAATTTCATAATTTCGTCTTCTCGTTGCTCATCATGATGCTGAAGTTTATGAATCCAAGGCTCCCATCTGTTTTTTTTGCTGCCGCCTGTTTCCGCAAGCGCGCATAAAAAAAGACAGGGATCGGTTTGAATCCCCAAATCCGGATTCCGGTTCAACGTCAGGTCGCTTTTACTTCGATTGATCGAAATAAAAGTTGCCTTCACGTTTATGGCCCGGCCATATCCCAGCCGAAAGTCACATGGCATACCGGCAATCATGACCAGATCCGCGTTTTTAAGCGCGTCT
Organism: Desulfobacterales bacterium; assembly: GCA_046484745.1. Lineage (GTDB taxonomy): Bacteria > Desulfobacterota > Desulfobacteria > Desulfobacterales > SURF-7 > JAQYVL01. The sequence goes on from JAWOIJ010000070.1 coordinate 126,429, forward strand.
CCGCGTTTATGCCGCATTTGAATGAAGGCCGATTTTCCCAGCAATCCCCGAGCCATACCGGTCAGGTAGACTGGAATGCCGATTTTCAAAACCGCTGCCGCGAGTTTTTCGGTTTCACCAGGATGGAGCATGGTTTGACTTCCAATAATCAGGACCGGCTTTTTTGCCTTTTGAATCAGCTGCGCTGCCTTGACTATCTTGCTTTTTTTCAATTGGGGAATTTTTACTTCCTGCGGCTCCGGTTCCACGGTATCCAGATCGCACGCAAACATCCGGTCAACATGATGGTTCAGATAAAACTGAAAAAATTTGCTTTTCACACTTTTCCGATTTGAATTACCGGAAGCGGAACCATACCAGTCTCGAACCAGTTTTTCGCCATAGAGAAGATCTATCGGGCATTCAACAAAAACAGGGCCGGGAATGCCTTGTTGCGCTGTCTGGAAAGCCTGTTCCATAACCGGTATGATATCGCAATTTCGGTTAATGGTAAGCGCGGCTTTCACACACGATTTGACCAGTGAAATCTGATCAATATCCTGAAGAGAGCCGCGACCTTTTATGATGGTGGCGGCGGCGCCTCCCAATAGAATCAATGAAGACTGGGCCATCTGGGCATTTTTTAAAGCCGTGATCGAATTTGTCACACCAGGGCCGGCGGTCACAACGGCAACGCCCGGTATGCCGGTCATTCGAGAAACAGCATCTGCGGCAAATACGGCATGGACTTCACTTCTGACATCGATAATTTTTATACCAATTTTTTTGCTCCCGACAAGAATGGGAGAAATATGACCGCCGCACAAGGTAAAAAGATATTGAACGTTATGACTTTTAATGACTTTGGCAATGACATCGCCTCCGCTGTATTCCACTTTCCCTCCTTGCCGCTGATCAGCCGTTTCCCGGATGCAGCGAATCAAAACAAACCTGTTTTTTATTCATGAACCATTTTACTCTATTTGTAACAAACCAGAAAGCCCTTTATTTCCGGTTTCCATTATAGTGGTTTTGTGATGAACCACTTGACAAGAATTATATTTTAGAATATTATTCTAGTTTATGAAAAGAAAACACACTCAGCACGCGAAAACAGCCAAACGCAGACAGCAGATCATTCAGGCTGCACTGGCATGTTTTATCAAAAACGGGGTTACCGATACCAGCATTGCCGATATATGCAAACTTGCAGGCGCCAGCATCGGCAGCGTTTATCATCATTTTAAAAGCAAAGAACTGCTTGCGGCTTCTGTCTATCTTGAAGGCATTCAGAATTATCAGCAAGGGTATCTGGCTGAACTGGAGAAGCGCGATAATGCACAGGATGGTATAACCGCGGTGGTTCACTATCATCTATTATGGGTTATCGACCATCCGGACTGGTCCCGCTACCTCTTTAAGGAACGCCATGCAGCCTTCATGGGCAGGGCCGAAGAAGAGTTCAAAAGGCTGAATCTTGCATTTCTAAGGCAGGCTTCCAACTGGTTTCGGGCACATATTGATGCCGGCAAGCTGAAAAAACTGCCTCCGGATATTTTTACTTCGATTCTCATGGGACCCTGTCAGGAGTTTGCCCGGCATTATCTGTTCGGCCAGGCGCGCTCAAGCCCGGAAGAGGCGGCTCAAAAGATTTCGCAGGCAATCTGGCAGGCGCTGAAGAACAGCTAACACAAAAAGAGGAGAAAACTCATGTCAACGCAATTATGGCAGGATGCTGCCAATGCAACAAACCAGGCAGGCCAAATTCCCATTCCCGTTACCGACACCCTGATCGAACTGCTCCAGACGGTTATGAACGAGGAACAGGCAGCATTTATCCCGACACTTACAAAACCCATGAATTTTGAAGAAATCAGAGCCAAAAGCAGTCTCGCGCAAGATGATTTGAACCGCATTCTGGATGAATTGATGCATATCGGCGTTATTACCGGAATTCCGAGCCAAAAAACCGGTCAGGTCATTTACCGTCTCATGCCCCCGATCCCGGGGCTTTTTGAGTTCACGCTGATGCGGGGAGAAGAAACGGAAAAGGAAAAAAAACTGGCCGTGCTGTTCGACAGACTTTTCGGCGAGCTGTCCGAAATCGTTCAGGAAAATTATGACGGCCTTGTGGATCTTTTTAAAACAGGAACTCCCATCACACGGGTGGTCCCTGTTGAGGCCGAGATCAGACAGAATGTCGATAATATTCTCCCCTATGAAAGCATCAACCGGATCGTTGATAAATTTGACACCATTGCCGTGGCCAATTGCTACTGCCGGCATGAAAAAAATCTTCTGGGGAAAAAATGCGAAGTAACGGATCAAAAAGAAAACTGTCTTTTCTTCGGCAAGACCGCAAGGTTTGTGATCGACTATAAATTCGGCCGGGAAATTTCCAAAGGGGAAGCCAAAAAAATTATTCTCCAGAGTGAAGAGGACGGCCTGGTCCATAAAAGCTTTCATGTTAAATCCGATATCGAAAAAGACGAACTCGCTATCTGTAATTGCTGCAAATGCTGCTGCGGAACATTCGAAAATTATTACCGGGGAGCCGCGCCCACGCACACCTATACATCCTATCTCGCGAAAGTGAGTGAAAACGAATGCACGAGCTGTGAAGTGTGCGTTGAAAAATGCCCGATGGAAGCCATCTCGATGGAGGATACTGCCCGGGTTGAAGAGGACAAATGTATTGGGTGCGGTGTTTGCGCATACCATTGTCCTGCCGAAGCCATAACCCTGGAAAGAACGGGCACAAGAGAAGTCTTTCTTCCTCCTGTTCGCAAGACAGCATGAATTCGAAAGCATGAACCCTGCAATGGATCTGGAGATGTTGAAGATTATCGTTTGATAAACCGATTGAAAAAAGATAGGATGCATGAAACATGGCAAAGGCTGCCATGTCAAGGCAGTGGGTTAAACCGGTTTGTCTCGCGGTAAAACAATTATAGAACAGGTCCTGCATGCAATTCAGAGGTATTATTTTTGATTTAGACGGCACCCTTTTGAACACACTGGATGATATCGGGTCCTGCGCAAACCATGTCCTGAAAAAAAGAGGATACCCTGTCCACGAAATCGGTGAATATCGATATTTTATAGGGGACGGGGCAGCCATGCTGATGCAGCGGGCCCTCCCTGAAAACAATAGAGATCCGGATATGGTAGCGGCCTGTGTCAAAGAGTTTAATGCGGTTTATCAAAAAAACGGTGATTCAAAAACCGTATTGTATTCCGGTATACCGGAACTCCTTGATGAACTGACTGAAAGGAAAATTAAAAAAGCCATTCTTTCCAACAAACCGCATGAATTAACCCTACGTTCCGTCGAAAACCTTCTGGCCCGATGGCGCTTTAATCTCGTTTTCGGACAGCGGGATCATGTCCCGAGGAAGCCGGACCCGGCCGGCGCCCTTGAAATTGCAGCACACCTTGATATAGTACCCCCTGAAATTCTATATTTTGGAGACAGCTCGGTTGATATGAAGACGGCGGTTTCAGCCGGAATGTTTCCAGTCGGTGTACTTTGGGGATATCGGGAGAAAGATGAACTCAGGGAAAACGGCGCCAGAAAGTTTGTCAACCATCCTTATGAGATCCTTGAGCTGCTTTTTTGACAGAGAGAAATCCCGCAATCATCCGACAAAAAATCAAAACCGGAACAATAATTTTGGAGAAAACTGGATTTTATGCCCCAAAAAGATTACTATCAAACACTGGGTATCGACAAGAGCGCCGATGCCAAACAGATCCGGAACGCTTACCGGGAGCTTGCCTTTCAATATCATCCGGACCGCAACCGTGACAATCCGGAAGCTGCTGAAAGAATGAAACTGGTCAATGAAGCATATGCGGTACTTTCCGATCCTTCCAAAAGAAGCGAATATGATTCCATGCGTCAGCGATTTGGTGGTTCCGCATATGGAAAGTTCAGAAATGAATATTCAGAGCAGGATATATTTTCCGGGTCCGATATCAACCGTGTATTCGATGAGATAGCCAGGACATTCGGATACAGGGGGGTGGATGAAGTGTTTTCTGAATTTTACGGAAAAGGCTACAAGAATTTTGAATTCAAGCGCCCGGGAATGTTTGCCGCAGGGTTCCTGTTTTCCGGTTTATCCGGAGGAAAAGGAACGGAAGCGAAAAAGCTCCCCCTTGGCGGTCTTGGCAACTTTTCCAGGCTTCTTCTGGAAAAAATAACCGGTGTTGAACTACCGGCAAACGGGAAAAACCTGTATGATATTATCCGCCTCACACCTCATCAGGCAGCAACAGGCGGACCGTATGCCTATTTTTTAAAAAAAATGTCAAAAAAACTGGTTGTAAAAATCCCTGCCGGTATTCAAGAAGGGCAGAAAATAAGGCTTGCAGGGATGGGAGAGCCGGGAAAGGGCGGAGGCGTTCCCGGAAATTTATATCTCAAAGTTGTTTTACATAAACCCTGGCAAAACAAAATAAAGGATTTTGCAGAGGGTATCATGAAAAAACTGGAATAGCCTGCATATGAATGAAAAAGGGATCCACATAAAATACCTCCCCCGGCTTGAACGGCCGATTATGGTTATCGGCCTTAACGGCTGGGGAAATGCCATGGACATATCCAAGGGGATGGTTGTCTATCTTGCAAAAAAACTGAACGGCAGAGAATTTGCAGCCCTCAATCCGGATGTTTTTTATCGCTTTGATGCCTCCAGACCTTTTGTCAAAATCGAAATGGGAAAGCTGAATCAGCTGATCATGCCTGGAGGGACTTTTTTCGAAGCAACAACAGATCCTGGAGAACGTGATCTTGTAATATTTATTGCAGAAGAACCCAACCTCAGATGGCATCAATTCAGGGATGAATTGTTCTCCCTCTGCGAAAAAATGAAAATCGATACCATTATCAGCCTGGGAAGCATGTATGATAATGTCCTGCATTCCGATCATATGGTATCCGGCGTTGTATCAAACGATAAAATCGCTCGAAAACTCACAGAAAAAAACGTTAACCTGATCTACTATGAGGGACCCAGCTCTATTCATTCCATTTTGCAGAAAGAAGCTCCCAAAAAAGGAATCACCTGCATCAGCCTGTGGTGTCATTGTCCCTATTATATTCAGGAAACAATTCATTTCGGCCTGTTGGCTCATCTTGGCGGTCTTCTCTCTTTTCTGGGAGATTTTTCCCTTGAAACCGCTGAGCTTGAAAAAAACTGGCACATCCTGAACCAAAAAATCGAAGCGCTGATCGAGAGCAAACCGGAAATTCAGGCTGTCGTTACCGATCTCAAAAAAGCAAAAGCAAGAGGGGTATGGGAGAAAAGGCAGGCAACGCTCAAAAAGGATGAGAAAGTAATCAATCTAAAAGATTTTATGGAGCCGGATTAAACATCGACTTTAAAAACGGATCGCTCAAATATTCAGGTCCAATAAAATCAAAGGTCGGCGCATTTGTCATAAACACAGCCACATGGATACTTTTACTCCTGAGACAGAAACGGTTTCACCCTTTATCTGGAAGCATGAACAAATGGTTGCAAAAGATACGGAAACACTCAAAAGGCTCCTGAAAGAAAATCCCGATGAAAGCCCTTCTGTTTTTTTATCCGATGATTCCTTAGCCGCCGACTGTTACGACAACAGAACAATCAGAGAGCTTAAATCTGCATTTCATCGTGATGCTGATCCAAAAGAGTGTGAAGCCTGGGGGCTCTCCTCTTCAGAATGGAAGGAAAACATCGAAATGGCACTGGTCGCTCTCAGGGCTGCTCAAAAAAAACATACCCGCTGAAAGATGAAGGCGGCTTCCAGGATGCCGTTTTTTTAAATGCTGTGACCGTTGATCGAATGATATCTATAAAAAATATATAAAAATAAAACTCCTCTCTTTCTGAGTCTCATGTGGATTGATATCAAGACTGGATATTTCCATGCCAACAGGCTATGGTCATAAACAAAGGAGGGCACTATGGCGATTATAACTATCTCGCGGCAGGTTGGAAGTCTGGGCGATACGATTGCCGAAATCACGGCTGAGCATCTGGGATATACGCTGATTGACAAAGAGACCCTTCACAACCACATATCCGCCATGTCTGATGATTTTTCAATCGAGATGAACTCGCTGGCAGAAGAAAGCCAGCCCGGTTTTTTTCAGAGAATCTTTCACCATCAGGCGGTTTATCGAAACCTTATATCTTCGATTATTTATGATGCCGCGAGCAGGGACAATGTTGTCCTGAAGGGCCGCGGAGGCCGGTTTCTTTTTACCAACCGTCCCAATGTAATCAATGCAAGAATTATTGCGCCGCTTGATTTTCGAATTTCCATTTTTCAAAAACAGCAGAATGTCGACTCCCATATTGCCGAAGAGCTTGTCCGAAAGCGCGACCGGAACCGGTCCGGATTTATCCGTTATCTTTTTGAAAAGGATGTTGCCGAGCCTGACGGATACGATATTATCCTGAATGCTCAAAAATTCGATGTTGAATCCGCGGCTGAAATTCTGACGGCAAAGGCCATCGCTCTTTCAAAACAATATCCCCTTTCTCCGGAACTAAAAGATACTTACAAGTCTCTTGCATTGCAGGCGCTGGTTCAGGCAACCCTTCAAAAGAGAATGCCGGATTCCAACTATATCAAAGTAAAATCCGATCCTGACGGTGATATTACAATCTCCGGATATATTGCCACGCATCCTGAAAAAGCAAAAGCAGAAGCTCATGCCAAAGCCATTTCCGGAGTAAGGTCGGTTAAAAACGATATTCATGTAGCACACTTTCCGGTGACATCCTGGCCATAACTCCATGATTACCGATTAAAATAAATTGAAAATTTTAGAATTGACATTTCCTGAGCTGACCAATGAATTCCGAAAAAGATACGGAAAGGGAGAATATCATGCAGCCGGTGTTTATCGTGAAGTGTTTCAAAAAGGAACCCGTGAGTTCAGCCGTGTAAAAGAACTGATCCATTCACGGGAACTCGCGTCCCGGATTGCGACCGATCTGAAATGCAATCCTGGAAACGTGATTGAAGAAAAAAAAGAAGGGCGGCTGAAAAAATTTATTACACGGCTGAGCGACGGAAACAAAATCGAATCGGTCCTTATACCCATGGCCACTCATTATACCTTGTGCGTTTCTTCGCAGGCAGGCTGTAGAATGGGTTGCAGATTCTGCCAGACCGGTCAGCTCGGGTTTGCCCGAAACCTTTCGGTTGAGGAAATTACCGGGCAGGTTTATTTCGCAAAATTCCATTTAGGTCTGAATGTCCGCAATATCGTTTTCATGGGCATGGGAGAGCCCCTGGATAATGTTGACAATGTGATCCAGGCCATCCGTGTTCTGAATGAACAGCGTGGGTTTGATGTAGCCCTTCGATATATCACCATTTCTACCGTGGGTATGATCGATGGCATTCAACGTCTGGCCAGAACAGGCTTAAAAGGGATTCGGTTGGCCATTTCCCTGAATGCCCCAAACGATTTCATTCGATCGAACATCATGCCGGCAACCCGGATACCATCCATGACAGCCCTTCAGAAAACACTCCTGGAATATCCCCTGTCCAAAAAAGAAACCTTTTTTATTACCTATGTTCTCATTAAAAACATCAACGATTCACAGGAACATGCAGACGAACTGGCAGCGTATTTGAAGCCTTTTCAGGTCAAGGTGAATATTATCCCGCACAATTCCCGTTCGAACTCACCCTTTTGCTCCCCATCCGATGAGGAGGTAGATCAATTCTGCCGCCGGCTTTCAGAACAAAAATTATTTGTCCGCAAACGTTCCGCAAAAGGACAGGAAGTGATGGCTGCATGCGGACAGCTCGGGCAAACCCTTTCAGCCGATGCTTGACAATATTTCAATAATGCTCATAATGGTAAAACATCAACGAGGTTTGATCGGAAAGCGTTTTTAAGGAGGGTGTCCATGCCCATTTATGAATTTAAGTGTTTGAAATGCGATGATTTTTTCGAAATGCTCGTACTCGGAAACGACAAAGAAAACCTGATGAAATGCCCAAAATGCAAATCAGAGGATTTTGAGCGTGTTTTGAGTAGAACAAACTACAGCATGACAGGCGGTTCAGGGTCTGCCTCCGGTTCCAGCAAGGGAACCATCGCTCAGACCAGAACCTGCTCAAGCGGTTCCTGCACGACATATGATATTCCAGGACCAAAATAGATCACCCGGTAGCGGGTCGGGTATAAATATTGGTTTCTCTTTCCCGAAAAACAGTTGAATGAGGAGAAGGACCATAATCATGACCTGGCCAGATTCTGGTATCATCCGGAAGAGAATAAATTTTTTTATGAACGGAATCAAGCAGTTGTTTGTATGAACCCCCGGGAAGATCGGTTCTGCCGACAGCACCCACAAAAAGCGTATCCCCGGTAAAAAGATTACCACCCGCATACAGACAGATAGAACCTGCCGTATGACCCGGAGTATGAATCACCTGAAGCGCAATTTTCCCAATTTGAATCACATCCCCTTCGTGAAGCAGTATGTCGGCTTTTGGCGAACCTTTTCCGCCGAGAATCTTTGAAAACACCCGGTGAAGTACTTTATTCAACCGGTCGGAATCATCTCTGTGAATCAGCAGTTTTGCGCCGGTTGAATGGATGATATCCGCATTTCCGGTGGTATGGTCGGAATGACCGTGCGTATTGATCACATGGGAAACCTGGAACCCTTCCTTTTCCGCCAGCGACAGAATCTTTTCGGTTTCAGCAGCCGGATCGATCAGGGCACAGGTCTTTGTCTCTTCATCTCCTACCAGATAACAGAAAACAGCCATCTTTCCCACGCGAAGCTGCCGGATAATCATTAAAACTGTACTCCCGCCTCCAAAAAAGGACCTCCAAAGTTGGTGTTAACAACCAAATCCTCTTCATCGATATCAATAACATCATAACGGTAACCACCTGCGGCAAATGCAGGACCCAGCACCTTGACCTTTACCCTTCCCACAAGGCTGTAAATTTTGTCATCTCCGGTTGAAATCCCTCTTGCTTCCACTTCCAAGGCGAATCGATCAACTGGTTTGAACTGTGCGGCAAGGTACAGCATGGGTATCGGGGCCACGACGCTCTTGGATTCGGTTACACGGGCGCCTGCAAGGGTCTGACCGGTTACTTCGGCATTAATATCCGCAATCCTGACATTGAGACCTATATCGATATTCAGCTTTCCCAGGGTTGCGGTTTTTAAAAAGGGAATCCCATAATACAGTCCGATATCATATTGATTTAATGTAAGTTTTGAAGAGATAGAACCTACTTGAAAATCTTGGTCCCCGAATGTAAATCCAATACTTTCACTGTCACCTTCAAACTCCATGGGAGCAGCCACAACATAGATAGTCGGAATTACCGGAATGTCAATCTTCAGCCTTCCAATCATCCGTATCTCTTCCTCAAAACCAAAATCATCTTCCAGATCAAGGGTATCTTCAATTCCGGGCACCCCGGAAACATAGGATAAATCACCGGAGGGGGTCTGTTGCCAGCCGCCGACAGCCGCTTCAATATCAATTCCCGGAAGGGCGGATGCTGCGGCTGGAAACATCAGAAAAGCCGCCATCAACATGCAGGACAACAATCGTTTCATAATATCCTCCTTTGATTTTCATACAGATAAAATTGCTTTATTTTACCATTACCGATTTTTTGAGAACCTCAAAAACACCTGCCCCTTCCAGATCCGCTTTTTCCTTTCCCATGGCGATCTGCCTTAGAAAATCAATTTTTCCCTTGTCATGGGTGTCAATCACATCGTCCACGAGCCTTAAAACATTCTCCTGGCTGCTGTAAATAACAATCGGACCATACGCTGAAGTGCTGCCCGCTGTTGTCTTCAGCAAACCCTTTACGTTATATCCGCCAAGCCGAAATGTTTTGTGCGCATCCTCATAGCCAAGCAGATCGGAAAACAGATCAAGGCTCTCCATAACACCGTCTGGTTTTCCCATCTCAAGGGCCGCGATACCGTCTTTTTCAATTTCTTCAAGGTCGGAAAGTTCAAACGTGAGATCCAGGGTGTCAATGGCTTCTTTTTCAATCGCCTGAACAGATTCCGCCTTTTTACTGACAACCACATCCTTGTCGTTCAAAATTTTGATCGCGTTGCGTATGCTGATCATCTCCTTCACGGTTGGATTTTTTCTTAAAAGAACATCCTCCATGGTTGTGTGATAGATGTTCAGATCATTATCCAGTGCAAGGATTCTGCTTTTTCCGGCCTCTGTCTCTTTACAATACAGGTCGAGCTCGCGCTCGCGCTTCTTTGTATAGCGTGCGGAGTTGAGAAGCTGATCCATCGCCTCTCTGTCAACCTTCTGCGGGCTTCCCACTGGCCCGACCGTCAGCAGCACTCGTTGGGCCAGGGCTTTTATTTTCAGTTTTTCCAAAAGATTCTGCTTAAAGGACATGGCACACCTGTTGCAAAAAGATTTTCCATAAACAAAAACAAGCTCAGAGTATATCTACCACAAAGGAAAAGCATTTGTAAATGGATGCCCTGGTTTTTTAACGCCTCCTTGACCGGTAAGAACGGATCATGTATATTATTTTTTTGAAATCTGCGGCTGATGATCGGCACGCGCTTCAGCCCTTTTTCCGGTTTCTTTTCTTTCCCCTTATAATACAAGCGATGTTTGTTTTATAAGAAACAACCTCTCAAAATAAGGAATCGTTATGAATGAGACAGCAAAAATCATCCTTGATGGAAAAACTTATGAATTACAGGTTATTGTCGGCTCTGAAGGTGAAAAGGCCATTGATATCAGAAAATTCAGACAGGAAACCGGCTACATCACCTATGATCCGGGCTTTGGGAGCACCGGAAGCTGTAAAAGCGCCATCACCTTCATGGACGGCGAAAAAGGGATTTTGCGATATCGCGGCATCCCGATAGAGGATCTTGCAGAAGAATCGACATTTGTGGAGACCGCGTACCTTTTGATTAACGGTATGCTGCCGAACATCAAAGAACTTAACCAGATACGTGTTCAGTTGAATGATTATTCCATGGTTCATGAAGATATGCAGGATTTCTTTAAAAACTTTCCCCGGGCATCACATCCCATGGGAATTCTTTCCGCCATGGTGAATGCCCTTCGAAGTTTCTATCCGGAACTCATGTCCACAGAGGAGACAATCAACGCAACCTTTTTAAGACTGCTTTCAAAAGTCAGAACCCTGGCGGCCATGTCCTATAAAATATCACGAGGCCACAAGGTTGTCTACCCACGTCCGGACTATACGTACTGTGCAAATTTTTTAAACATGATGTTTGACAGTCCTGTGCGGCCTTATGAAGTGGATGAAGACTTGGTCAGAGCGCTAAATATCTTCTGGATTCTCCATGCGGATCACGAACAGAATTGTTCCACGGCTGCCGTCCGGGTCGTCGGCAGCGGCCAGGTGAATATTTATGCGGCGATCTCGGCCGGAATCGCTGCACTCTGGGGACCCCTGCATGGCGGAGCAAACCAGGCAGTGATCGAAATGCTCCAAAACATAACCGCCAACGGCGGAGATGTTAACTGGGCCATAAAAAGGGCAAAGGATCGAAAGGATTCCTTTCGGCTGATGGGTTTCGGGCATCGCGTCTATAAAACCTATGATCCCAGAGCAAAAATTATGAAAAAAATGTGTGATGTTGTATTGTCCAAACTGACAAAAGCCGACCCGCTGCTTGATATTGCACGAAAACTGGAAGAAGCTGCTTTAAAAGACGACTATTGCATTGACCACAACCTCTATCCCAATGTGGATTTTTACAGCGGGATCGTTCTTCGCGCCATGGGTATTCCCACCAGCATGTTTCCTGTCATGTTCGCCATCGGAAGGCTCCCCGGATGGATCTCCCAGTGGAAGGAAAGCATGGATGATCCGGACTGGAGGCTGTGCCGTCCCCGACAGGTATATACGGGTTCGAAAAAAATCGATTATATTCCCCTGGAAAAAAGGAAATAGTAGGATCATCCGATGCTGCTCGTCCCGATAACCGGAAAGATAAGCTGGAAGAATCCTCCTGTGGTCACGATCGCCCTTATTGTGATCAACTGTTTGATCTTTTTCGTGTTTCAAAGAAACGACCATACGAATTTCTTTCGGGCACAGCAGCACTATTTCAAATCCGGGCTGGCTGACATTGAAGTGTCGGCCTATCTTGCCGACCGGGAACGATCTCAACACAAAACAAACCCAGAGAAAAAGGATACGCTCGATGAGCAAACCCTGATCCGGTATTATCAGCAAATGGAATCCGATACCGGATTCCAGAAAAAGCTCCGGACCGGCGAGATCATCACACCGCATGATCCAGGGTATGCAAGATGGAAAAAGTTGAGGGACAGGTACGAGAACCTCCTGTCTGATGTCCTCTTTTTTAAGTATGGTTTCAGACCTGCCTTCGCGAATGTGTTGACCGCATTCACGTATATGTTTCTTCACGGCAGCTTTGGGCATCTTCTGGGCAACATGATTTTTTTATGGCTGGTAGGATGCATGCTTGAGATGGGGTGCGGCAGGATATTCTGCATTGCCGCGTATATCCTAACCGGCCTTTTTTCGGTTTTTTTGTTCTGGTTGATCTATATGGACAGCACCATTCCACTGGTAGGCGCTTCAGGAGCCATCGCCGGTTTTATGGGTGCTTTCGCAACCGTCTTCGGTAGAACAAAAATCAAGGTTTTCTACTCTCTTGGCTTTTATTTCAACTATATCCGATTTCCTGCAATCCTGCTTTTCCCCCTCTGGGCAGGCAATGAGTTTTTCCAGCTCTTTTTTGGAGAGCAGAGCAATGTGGCATATGTTGCCCATATCGGAGGACTTTTAAGTGGGGCGCTGATCGGTTACCTTAATCTTAAATTTTTTAAACTTCACGACAACAATCTGTTTAACGAAGAACCGGAAGATAAAATTTCACCGCTGATTGAAAAGGCGCTTCAATGCATGGGAAAGCTGGATCTTGAAAAAGGGCGTCACCTTCTGGAAGCGGCACTGGTCATAGATCCTGAAAACAAAGACGCGCTTGCGCATCTTTTTAATATTGAAAAAGTAAACCCCGAAAACCCGGCATTTCATCTTTCGGCAGGGCGTTTGCTGCAGCGATACAGCCTCAGAAGGGAAGATCACAAAAAAGCATACGAAATTTACAAAGAATATACCGGCCTGACCCAACGCCCCAGGCTTACTCCTGAAACATATGTCCGCCTTGGCTCAGCTTTTTCCAGGCTTGGGCATACCCGTGTGTCTGAAAAAATATTCAACATGCTTTTAAAAAAAAAACCGGATCAACCCGGAATCCCCGCAGGTCTTCTAAAGCTTGCAACCGCCTCCAAAAAAAAGACCGGCGCCGATCACTGGAAAAAATTCCTTGAGGTGATCTGTGCAAAATACCCGAACTCGGCTGAAGCGGGTATCGCAAAAAACATGCTTCAGGCTGATCAAGGATAGGCCTGTCTGGACTTTTTTGCGAAGCCATTGTCATCTGGTTTTCAAAACCACCTCAACCCCATCCGAAGATTTTGTAAAAACCGGAAAAAGGGTTTTGTCCGATTTTAAATCCGTCACAATTCTGAGTTTATCACCATGGTTCCAGAGCCGAATCCGGGAGACCAGGCTGCTGTCAGCCGTTTTTTCAAAAAAATCAGGCTGCTGCCAGACTCCTGGAAAATCCACAACAAATCGTGGCGGATTGCTCAGGATAAAATATTTATATGTTCTTACAGGGCTGTCGGTCTGAAAAATCAGCTTTTGCTCTGAACCGGATTCTGACAGAACAATATCCAGAAGGAGTTGATCTTTTTGTTGTTCAGAAAAGGACAACTTGTTTTCGGTGACCACGGTTTCTGTCTCCGGCTGTTCTTGTACGACAGGTTCTTCGGCTTTTGGATCTTCCGATGTTTTCCAGCCCGCGTCTGCCACCGGTTCTTCAGCCAAAACCGCCTCCCCGGTTTCCATGCCGGAAAATGGATCTGTCACCTGAGAAGAGATCGATGTTTCGATCTCTTCCTCTTTCCGCGTATCTTCGGGAAAGCTCGTCTCTGCATTCGCTTCCTCTTCCAATATGTCTTCGACAGAGATCGTTTCAGCCTCTTCCGACTCAAAGGAACTTTCCGAGCTCCATACTGTTTCATTCCGCTCTGGAATTTTTTCTTCAGGCGTTGTTTCCGGAACCATTTCGGATTCCAGCTTTTTTTCGGACCGCTCAATGGTTGGATCTGGTTTTGGAATTTTCATGGATATCGGTTTTCCGGTCTCCATAATGGAAGATTGCGGCGGTTTCCCTGTCAGCAGAAAAAACCCGAACACAACTAAAACAAAAACAACAGCCCCCAGGAAGATCTTAATGGCGAGGCTTTTAAAAAGTTTTTCGATCATGATTGTATATGTCTCCCGGCTCTCTCAAAAAATTGTCTTGTGGGACTGGTTTCACGGCGGCATTGTTATCCTGAAACACGGCTGCCGTTATCACCGGTATCCTGATCCGCCTGTTTGAAAAAGGTGAGTTCCCATTTCCGGGATACCACATCATGACGAATGATATACAGGGATTCCTCTTCATCCAGAATTTTAAAGTAGCGATGATCCGGCGAAAGCCAGCGGTCAAGAATCCTTTTCACTTCGATTTCTCTTGAACCGAACCAGATGCTCCGGGGTGTTTCTTCTCCCCGGTATCCGGAGTAACACGCAACCTTTAGATCCAGTCCTGCCACGTCAAAAACCCATCTGATTTTATACTTTTTTCTTCCCGGCTTTCAAAATTTGGGCTGTTTCCCGAATTTCCTCTCTTGAAACGGTTTTACGAAGCGCTTCCATTTCCTTCATGATGTCTGCGAAACGGAGGCCCTCGGCAGCGCTGATCCATTCAAGCTGAAGCCGTTCCGGCCGGATACCGAGTTTCTCCATCTTTTTACGAACTTTTGCCACTCTTTTTTCGGTCCAATGGTTCGCGTTGATATAATGACAGTCTCCAATGTGACACCCGCTGACCAGAACGATTGGTGCTCCCTTTTCAAACGCATACCAGATAAACTTTTCATCCACACGACCTGAACACATGGTTCTGATCAATCGTGCATTGGAAGGGTATTGTATTCTTGAAACCCCTGCATAATCGGCGCCGGCATAGGAACACCAGTTGCATGCAAAAATGACAATCTTCTCATCCGCATCTTCTTCCAGCATGGCATCGGTCTGCCGGTTGATCTGGTCGTCGGTAAAATGCTTCATGACGATCGCGTCAAAAAGGCATTCCGCTCCGCATGTACCGCATCCCGCACAGGCCGCCGTATTGACAACCGCAGGTGTTTTCTTTTTCTTGTCCACGGTTATCGCATTGTAAGGACAGACTTCCGCGCACTTCCCGCATGCGGTGCAGCGTTCCGCTATTACTTCCGATGTAATGGGCTCGGAAACGATTTCCCCCTTATGCATCAGCCGCACCGCCCTTGCCACCACGGCAGACCCCTGGGTAACCGACTCCTTAATGTCTTTTGGGCCTTCGGCACAGCCGGCATAAAAAACCCCTCGTGTTGCCGCATCAACCGGAAGAAGCTTCGGGTGTGCTTCCAGATAAAACCCGTCGGAAGTGAGCTGAAGACCCAGCATTTCCTGAAGCCTCTGGGTTCCGGAAGAAGGTTCAATGCCAAGTGCCAGCACCAGCATGTCGAGATCGTAAAATTCGATTTTACCGTTTGAGGTGTTTTCGACAGCAATCCGCATGGAACCGTCCGAAAGCTCTTCAACAGAACCGGGCAGGCCTCTTACATACTGGACACCAAGCTTTCGACTTCGATTGTAAAGATCTTCAAATCCTTTTCCAAAAGCGCGGATATCGACATAAAAAACCTTGATATCCATATCCGGATAATGCTCTTTCAGAACCAGGGTGCTTTTGATGGTATTCATGCAGCAGATGTTGGAACAGTATTCTCCTCCTTTTCTAAGAGATCGCGAACCAACGCATTGAATAAAGCCGACCGATTCCGGATGTTTTCTGTCACCCGGCCTTATCAGCTCTCCCTGAGTCGGTCCTCCGGCATTTACCAGTCTTTCAAACTCCAGGCTGGTAACCACATTGTGAAAACGGGTATAGCCGTACTCATCCATTTCTCTGGGATCATATGGCTCAAACCCTGTGGCAACAACAATAGAGCCGATCTCTTCCACGATCTCTTCATCCGACATATGGAAGTCGATACAATTTTTATCACAGGCATCCAGACACTTGGAACATCCCCGTCCCATGCACTCATTCATGTTGATTACATAAGAAGATGGAACGGCCTGCGGAAACGGTTTATAGATCGCTTTTCGGGAGGAGAGCCCGATATTGAATTCATCCGGGAAAACGACCGGGCATGCTGTGGCACAGCTGCCGCATGAAGTGCATTCCTTTTCAATCACATATCGTGCTTTTTTTACAATTCTGGCTTTAAAATTTCCAACATACCCTTTTACTTCCGCCACTTCACTCATGGTGTGGAGTGTTATTTTTGGATGCCGACCGACATCCGTCATCTTGGGACCAAGAATTCAGATGGAGCAGTCCATGGTTGGAAATGTTTTATCGAGCTGCGCCATCATTCCACCGATGGAGGGCTTCTTCTCAACTAGAACCACCTCATACCCGTTATCAGCAAGGTCTAATGCTGCCTGTATTCCCGCAATTCCACCGCCGATAACAAGTGTCCTTTTTGTAAGAGGAAGTGTCTCCGCGTAAAGCGGTGAAAGAATTCGAACGCGGGATATGGCCATCCGGACAAGGTCTTCGGATTTCTTCGTGGCTGCTTCAGGCTCACGCATATGAACCCAGCTGCACTGCTCCCGAAGATTGGCCATCTCGAAAAGATATGGGTTCAGGCCGGCTTCCTGCATCATATTGCGAAAAGTCGGCTCATGAAGCCGTGGAGAACAGGAGGCAATCACAATCCGGTTGAGATTGTGCTCAGCAATGTCTTCCTGGATTTCCATCTGACCCGGCTCAGAACAGGCATAAGATATCTCTTTTGAAACCGCAACATCATCTATGTCGGATACATTTTCAGCAACTTTTTTACAGTCAACAGTCTGGGCGATATTCAAGCCGCATCTGCAGACATACACACCGATCCGTGTGGACCCGTCATCAATAGTTGACACTTTTTCCAGCATGTTTTTCACCTGTCATCCTGCCATTTAATCCCAGCAAATGGTTTTTGCGATCAAACTCGTCAAGTCCTGCATCTCCATCATGAACTCTTCCCCGTGAAACGGGTCTTCCATTGCGCAACGTAAATGAATCTGACATTTGGGGCATGAAGTAACCAGGAGATCGCTTCCGGTTGAATGGGCCTGGCGAATCCGTTTTGACTGAAGAGCCTTGCTGAATGCGTCACATCCGGTCCAGGCACAATTTCCGCAGCAGAGAGCCGCATTTCCACTGTCCATCATTTCCGTGAAGCCTTCCGGGAGAAGACGCTTGATCAATTTTCTCGGAAAATCCTTTATCGAGCTCTGCCGTACCATGCGGCATGAATCCTGATAGGTAATCTGTCTGTCAAATTTATCAAAGGAAACCGAAGCCTTGTCAATCTCTCTTTCCAGAAACTCGTACATATGGGTAACTTTAAAATTCGGCTTGATTCCATTCAGTTCGTAATCGCTTGAAATCGTTTTAAAACATTCAGGGCAGGATGTAATAACCTCCTCGATTCCAAGATCGTGGATGGAATCCACAGTCAGTTTTGCGAGTTTCAAAAAATTTTTTCTGTCCCCGGACCAGAGCAGATCATGTCCGCAGCATCTCTCATGGTTCAAAATCGCGGGCTGTATATCAAAAAAGTTTAATAATCTCAGGCTGTCCGTCAAAATATTCGATGTTTTTACTCCAAGATGGTTTCGAAAAAACACATCAAAATAGGGCGCGCATCCGCCAAAGAAAAGAATTTTGCTTTTCGGATCAATCTGGATATCTTCGGGAAGGTTATTCCATCGTTGCGATTTCAGTTCCGGGAACGTCATGGACCGCATGAGGGATTGAAAAAAACCGCCATGGGTCTGGTGGCATTCATTGGAGCCGGTATCACTCAAAAAGCCTCTTATGTCCCTGATAAATGATGGAAAATTCACATCAGACGGACACCGTTCATAACAGGTGCCGCAGGTTAGACAAGACCAGATGTCTTTCTGAACTTCGTCGGAATCCATTTCTTCCGCGATGATGGAGGCCGCTATGGCCCGGGGCGAATACGGCTTTCCGGATAAAGCAAGCGGGCAGGAGGAAGTGCATTTTCCACAATCCTGACACGCAAACACATTATGTTCTTTCACAATCTCACGCATGCTTTTGAGGGGGGCGGAACCGATCCTGTCCTCCCTGCTCGGCTTAATCGGACTCGGTCCAAGCTTCTTCACATTACTGCAAAAGCTTTCAAGAAATTTTTTAAGTGAATTGGTTTGATCCGGAAGGAAGGTGGAAAATCGCATACGCTCATTTCCAAGACCGAGGAGTTCCAGAATATCTTTTGTGTCTTCCGTATTCAACGTTGCATTTTTCGTTCCGCTCCCGTAACGGCATGTTCCGGATTTGCATCCAACAAGGGCGACCCCATCCGCTCCCATCTCAAAAGCTTTAAAAAGAAGCGCCTTGCTGATTCTTCCGGTACAGGGAATTCGGACCATTTTTATTTCAGAAGGAATATCATATTGATGATCCTGAAGGGTCTGGTAAGCGGTATGTGGGGACCAGTTGCATAAAAAAACGATGATCTTAAAATTTTCCATTTTGACCTGTTTCATAAAGTATTCACAAGCTATTGCAACAAAATTTCTTCGAGAATCCGCTCCAGAAAGGCCTGGCTTCTAAACGGGCTGTCCGCGGCATTGGACGGGCAAACCGAAATACAGTTTCCGCATCCCTTGCAAAAGGCTTCATCGACCGATGCATACCATCCGCCGATGGTATTTTTTTTCAGTGTGATTGCCTGGTAAAGGCAAACATCGATGCATCTGCCGCAGCTTCGGCACAGGTCCTCATCAATCGATACGGTATACCCCTTACTCTGACGGGGCCCCCTGGGCATCACGGCCGCGGCCAGCGCAGCGGCGGCCCCACCTTTCTTTCGGTTTGAAATATGAATTCCAGGTGGATCCGCCAGAAAGAGCCCTGAAATGGAGGTCATTCCCGGGTAGAAAAATGGAATCCCATTGACCCCTTCTTTCTGCATTGAAAAAGCAACAATACGACTTGGAAGCCCCTCCTGATGAATGTATTTAATTTTTTTCCTGAATTTTTCCCCAAGGATAACCGCTCCGACCTGGACCTTGTGGCTGAAGTCGCCTGAATGGATACGAATCTGGAAATCTCCCAGGGTTCCGCCGAGTTCTTTTACAACCGCCCCTTCAAAAAAGTGAATGTTGGAATGCTCCGGTGCAACCTCTTTCGGCCCGAAGAAATATACATCCATATTGGCCTGAGCCAGCGTCAACGCGCTTGTTGCCACCGCCTCAGAGTCGCCGATGACCGCGGTGGTAAAGTTATAATTCCGAGCAGGTGTTGAAAAAAGCTTCAAATTTTCAGCGCTCCGTATGGAACGGTCCACAAGCCCTTCAAATCTTTTCAACGCTTTTTGGGGATCCAGCCCGAGAAGACTTAAAGCCTCCCCTCTGATGTTGCAGGTCGCGACCATGGATCTGCTGATTCCGGTTGAATTGAAAAGAGCTGATTTCAGGCGGCTCCGCTGATCTGTACAAGCACTGCAGACGAAATTTAACGGACAGCAGACACAGGATGCCAGCGCGATGCGTGTGATGTTCTTTTCCCGAACAGACCGCAAGATTGCCGAAATTCCCTCCGGCACACAGGCAGATGCAACCACTTCCACATGCACAACATTTTCTCGCTTTTCAAGCCCATGTATATAGCTGTCCATTTCCGCCAGCCAGCCTAACGAATCATTGCATCTACAAACAAATACACCGATGCGGATATCCGAAGAAAGTCCGGGATCCGGCTGTGAAAAGGAAAGTCCATGTCCTTTCTGCTGCTGGGACGTTTTTCCAAGCAGTACCATTGCCTTTGCCGCGGATGCAAAGCCCCGCATCATCATTGCATAAACATCCGATTTTGAAACCTTTGGGCCGTATGATCGGATCACATCATCGCCCTGAATCCGGTGCGTCATGGAAGGGTCGGCAATGATCACCACTCCCGCGTGCTCGACTACCTCTTCCTCTTGCTCGCCGTGGTTTATCGCCCCTTTGGCCCCACATATGACGGCGCACTGAAGACATTCCGAACAGACTCCGCACTGAAGACAGCGTTTCGACTCATAGGCAATCTGGGACTCCGGCAAGCCAAGAGCAACCTCGAGAAAATTTCCCTTCCGTTCAGATGGCTGCAGCTCGGGCATGGGGGCTCTTGAAAGTTTCGGAAGGTCTTTTGGAATTTCCGGAAAATCGTTGTCACCGCTTCTATTGGAACCGGCATCCTTGATATCCATATGGCATAGCTCTTTGAGAACACCTTGAGCCACTTTTCTGCCTTGCGCCATCGCATGGACAACCGATGATGGCCCTGTGACCGTATCCCCGGCCGCATACACAAAAGGAATATTTGTTTTGCCGGATTCATCGGCTGTAAGAAAGCCCTCTTTACTCGGACTCAATTTTGCCTGCAAACCGCTTTTTTCAATTGAACCGGTGAGCCCGATGGCGACAACAACCTGATCAAAAAACAGCTCAAAAGGGTCAGCGTCCCGGATCATAACCGGCCAGGCAATACCGTTTTCATCAGGCTTCCCGGGTTTTGTGGGCCGGCAGCGAACACGGTTAAGCTTTCCATTTTCGCCTAAAAACGAAGCAACCTTTGTGCTGTCCACAACCTGTATGCCCTCTTCCTCCGCGGCCTTGATCTCATGCGGATCAGCCGGAATTTTTCTTTTTTCAAACCAGGATATCAGTGTCACATCCGCACCGGTTCGAACGATCGTGCGTGCCGCGTCATATGCGGCATTGCCGTCACCGATTATCGCGACCTTCTCTCCTGTTTTTTGAACCGAACCACTGTAAAAACGCGTCAAAAAAGAAAGACATCCCTCCACGCCTTCCAATTCTTCGCCGGGAACGCCGAGCGACCTGTCCTTCCAGGTTCCCGTGCAGAGAATCACGGCGTTAAATTCTTTTTTAAGCCGATCCAGATCCTGATCCAGATCCATTGGACTGGATGTTTGAAACGTTACACCCAGATCCCGGACATAGCCCAGTTCCAAATCCAGGATGTTTCGAGGCAGACGATAAGGACCGATTCCATAACGAAGCATGCCGCCCGGCTCTTTCTCTTTTTCAAAAACAGTTACACGGCATCCATACCTTGCAAGCTCTGCCGCAGCAGCAATGCCGGACGGTCCGGAGCCGATTACTGCAAATTTTTCATCTCTTGGCTCAGCCGTCCAGGATGGTTTTTTTACCGACCTGTTTTCGGAATGCTCCACCTCATAATCAACCAGAAACCTTTTGATATCTCGGATTGAAACAGAATCATCCAGTTCAGCTCTGCGGCAATTCTCTTCGCAGGGGTGTGTACATATTCTTCCGCAAATTGCAGGAAGAATGTTTTTTGCCCGGATCAGCTCAAGCGCTTCGACATACTTTCCTTCTTTTGCAAGGGCGACATATCCCTGCACATTCACTCCAAGGGGACAATTTTCACGGCAGAGAGGAAGCCTTCGTTTGTCAATAAACGCCCGGCCCGGCAAACTCAGCCGGCTGTCTATCGTGACCGCTTTTTCATTTTCACCTGCCGATACCGGGCATGCGTCCAAACAAAGGCCGCACAGCGTGCATCTTTCAGAATCAACAAAAGTCGGTTTTTTTGTCAAGCTGACCCGAAATCCCTGGGGATTGTGCCTTACAGAGTTCACCTTTGCGGGGAGGATACATTTTATACCCGGATTTCTGAAAATTCGAATCAGGCCCGGTCGGTGGGCATGATTCAACGGCATGCCGGTCTTCAACTTCCATTCCTCCCGGCAAAGTTTCCGGTCAATATTTGAATCCGAATCCACAAGTGTTACCGGAATTCCAAGCTCGCCCAGCTTATTCGTTGCGGCAATTCCCGCCGGTGTCGCACCGATTACAATAACCCTGTGCAGACGATCTTTCGGTCGTTTCATGAAATGACTCCTGCCCGGCCAAAGACCTTTTTTTCTCGCCCTTTCATTTTGGACAAACCATAATCATAGCCTTTGATAAATGCCATTATGTTTTTTTCTTCCGTACCTTTGGGCACGGAAGAGGTTACCGCTTCTTTTGCGGCTTCTATTGAAACCAGGGAGGTAATGGCGGTTGTGAAGCCGAGCATGATGATATTGGCCATCATTTTCCGCCCAAGTTCTTCTGCCATTCGAGTGGCGGGAATGGAAAAGTAGTCCCGTTTTTCATCCGGCCTTACAAGATCCTTGTCTGTCAAAAGAACGCCATCCGGCTTCAGATGATCTTTGTATTTTTCATATGCGGAGTGCGACATGCATACCAGAACATCCGGCCTGGCAACATACGGATACTGAATAACGTTGTTGGAAATAATCACCTGCGCGCAGCAGGCTCCTCCCCGTGATTCAGGACCATAGGATTGAACCAGCGTGCTCTCCTTGTGGTCGCCAAGCGCTGCCGCCATTCCCAGAATGCGTCCGGCAAGAACAATACCCTGCCCTCCGAATCCGGTTACAATGACTTCCTGTTTAATGGTTTCCCTGTTCTCTGTCATCGTTTTATTCGTCCCCTGTCTGCCAATCAATCCAGTCTCCCGTGCAATTCATCAAACCTGCTCTTTCTCGTAAACCTTCCTGTATTTTTCATAATGGGTCGGTTTATCAATATCGAGAAATTTTCCCAGAATAACTCCCTTGCCAAAATCGATCTCAAGCTCCAAGGGATTTGCGCCATTTTTAATAATGGTATTTTCATTATATTTTTTCAGGGTATCAATGGACTTCTCCTTGTTTCGTCTTCCATAATTGATCGGGCACGGAGAAAGAACTTCCACAAACGAAAATCCTTTTTTGTTGATCGCGTCTTCGATGGATTCCGTGAGATCCCTCGTGTGGAGCATGGTCCATCTCGCGATATAGGTTGCCCCCGCAGCATAGGCCATCAGCGGCAGATTGAAAGGCATTTCCGGGTTTCCGGCTGCGGTTGTGGATGATTTCGCAAGATAGGGAGTGGTCGCTGCGACCTGCCCGCCTGTCATGCCGTAAATCAGGTTGTTGATGCATACAACGGTAATATCCATATTTCGTCTTGCAGCATGGATAAAATGATTTCCGCCGATCGCAAAAAGATCCCCGTCGCCGGAGAACACAATTACATTGATATCCGGGTTTGCCATTTTAATTCCGGTTGCAAAAGGGATAGCCCGTCCATGGGTGGTATGAAATGAATCGATATTGATATATCCAGCCCCTCTGCCGGAACACCCGATGCCGGAAACCATTGCAAACTTTCGATAGTCAATCCCGGTGTTTTTGATGGCTTTAAGGCAAGAGGCAAAAACGGAGCCGATGCCGCATCCCGGACACCATATATGCGGAATTCGATCTGTACGCACCAGATCGTCCAGCGGATGAGCAGCCTGTTTTTTGGATTTTTTTGTTGTCATTTAAAAGACCTTTTTCAATAACGCCAATACATCTTCAGGCGGTATAATCGCGCCGCCGGGATGGCCGACCAGATAAGAGGGCGCATCACTTCCGGCGCAACGCTGAACTTCTCTGCAGATCTGTCCCATATTGATTTCAACCGTGACAAACCCCCTCACCCTTTTCGCCAGTTTGCGAATCTTTTCATCCGGAAACGGCCAGACCGTAACCAGACGCAACAGCCCGGCCTTGAAACCCTGTTTTCGGGCCTCATCTACGGCCGTATAGCTGGTTCTTGCAGAAACACCATAGGATACAATAACGATGTCGGCATCATCCAGAAGGTAGTCTTCCGTTATGATGATATCATCCAGGTTGTTTCTGATTTTACCAAGAAGTCTCTCCATCATTTCCTTCTGCGTTTCCACGGACATTACCGGATAGCCTTTTTCATCATGGGTAAGGCCGGTTACATGCACATTGTATCCATCTCCAATCGACGGCATGGGCGCCACCCCGTCAGGGCCCGGCTTGTAGAGTTTGAACTTGCTCTTGCTGCCGCCTGGTTTCCGGCGCGATATGGTTTTAATCTTCCGGGCATCGGGAATAACGACCTTTTCGCTCATATGTCCGACAATCTCATCCGACATGATAAAAACCGGCACACGATATTTTTCGCTGAGATTAAAGGCTGTAATGGTCAAATCAAACATTTCCTGGGCCGAAGACGGCGCAATGGCGATAATTTCATAATCCCCATGAGATCCCCATTTGGCCTGCATCATATCGGCCTGGGCACCCTGGGTAGGCAGACCGGTCGAAGGGCCTCCTCGCTGAACGTTGACCACAACGCAAGGGGTTTCCGTCACAACGGCAAGGCCGATGGTTTCCATCATCAGGCTGAATCCCGGGCCTGAGGTTGCCGTCATGCTTTTGGCTCCGGTCCATGCGCCTCCTAAAATCGATGTTATGGCGGCAATCTCATCTTCCATCTGAATAAAGCTTCCGCCCACATCCGGCAGTCTTTCCGACATTCGCTCCGCAACCTCGGTTGCCGGGGTAATGGGATATCCCCCGAAAAAAGTGCAGCCTGCCGCAAGGGCTCCTTCTGCACACGCAACATCCCCGTTTATAAAATGTTCACCGGTGAGGACGACTGGTTTCATTTCTTGCCTCATAATTGTTCAAAAGGTACACAGATCATGACCGGAAACCCACCCTATCGATCATGATGAATCCGCGGCAACGGAAAAAATGGCAAACTCCGGACACAGGAGTTCGCAATAGTGACAGTCCAGGCAGTTTTCCAATACAACAACCGGGGGGTGGTATCCCTTGACGTTAAACTCTGTTGAAAACTTGAGGACCTTTTGGGGGCAATACTCTATGCAATAGCCGCACCCTTTGCATCGATCCTCAATAATGTGAACAATTCCACGAGTTACTTTAATTTCATCCGAATCAAGCGGAACCCGCCAAAAATCCATTGGCTTTCCTCGCAATGTTTTACGTTGGTCTGTTTTAGCATTAAAATTAGCGATTATATATGATATCGATAAAAATTCAATCAAAAAAAGAGGCGGCTCTTTTTGAAAAAAACAAGATACCCTCTATTTTTAAAAAGGGGTTTCTCAAAAACAAGGTCTGGACACCATCAGAGCATTAGATGATATCTTCAAAACACAGCCGGATTGGGCGATCCTGCTGACGGGAGGATTGTTTTTTTAGGGCTCGGTAATCGAAACAGAACCGGATCTTGATTAAAAACTTTATTCGTTTCAAAGGGTTGTACAAGAATAAAGGAAAAATCATTTCGATTTCGAACGCAGACCGCGTATGAAACCGCCCACCGCTTTGACACCCTCCTTTTCAACAATTCGAATCGTCTGGGTGCCGATCACGGCAATATCGACCTTTCCTCGCAGAAAATCGATATCCGCCTTTTCTTTGACTCCAAAACCAAGAGCCAGGGGAAGATCTGTGGCGTTTCTGCATCTTTCAAGATATTTTTGAAAATCAAGTGAGAATTCCGTGTCTGTCCCGGTAACGCCTCGTCTGGCTACGCAATAGATAAAACCGTCTGCATAAGCGGCTATCTTTTTCATACGCTCCAGAGAGGTTGTTGGTGTGAAAATAAAAATCGGAGACAGGTTGTGATCCGCCATCACCTCGATATACTCCGCACCTTCCTCGGGCGGCAGATCCGGAACAATGGCACCTTTTAAACCGGTTTCAGACATGATTGATGCAAATCGGCGGACTCCATATTTAAAAAGAATATTATAATAGCTCATAAAAAGAAAAGGAATGTTGAAGGTTTGAACAGCCTTTTCCGCAAAAGCGATGCATTTTTCAACCGTTGAACCGGCTGTCAGCGAACGCTGGTTTGCTTTCAGGATAACCGGTCCGTCTGCAATCGGTTCTGAAAAAGGAATCTGGAGCTCCATGATGTCCACGCCGGCTTCTACCATTTCCGCTACAATCCGAAAAGAGTCCTCAAACGAAGGGTAACCCAGAACAATATGGGTCATGAGCAGAATGTCGTGCTTACTGCGCTGTTCTCGAAGGTAGGATTCAAGCATGGTATTCCTCCGCTTTTTTGAGAATAAACTTCTTCCATCCAGGATCGTTGAAAGCATCTGCAACCGTAAAGATATCCTTATCCCCTCTTCCGGACTGATTGATGATCACAATATCATCTCCGGAAAGTTCCGGTGCTTCCTTGAAAGCCTGAACAAAAGCATGCGAGGATTCCAGCGCGGGAATCAGCCCCTCTTTCCGGATTGTCAGAGACAGGGCATCGACCACTTCATGATCCAGTGCCGCCTCAAAACGAACCCGCTCCGTCTCTTTCAGGTGAGAAAGAATGGGGGAAACGCCCACATAATCCAAACCCGCCGCGATGCTGTGCGTTTCTTTCATCTGTCCGTCATCGTCCTGAAGAAAATAGGTCTTATACCCCTGCGCAACACCAATGCTCGCATCCTTCGAAGATAATCGTGATGCATGTCGGGATGATTCAAGGCCTTCTCCTCCCGCCTCCACACCGACCAGTTCAACCGGATCATCCATAAAACCACTGAATATGCCCAGGGCATTGGAACCGCCCCCCACGCAGGCATAGACTCTTTTCGGCAGCACCCCTTCCTGTTCAAGGATCTGTTTTCGAGCCTCTTTTCCAATAATGGACTGAAAGTAAGCCACCATTTCCGGAAAAGGGTGCGGTCCACAGGCAGTGCCCAGAACATAATGGGTAGTATCCATATTGGTGACCCAGTCTCGAAAAGCTTCGTTAATGGCATCCTTCAGAATTCGCGTTCCTTCTTTTACAGGAATCACCTCTGCACCCAGGCGTTCCATCCAGAACACATTGGGCCGCTGTCTCTCAACATCCACTTCCCCCATATATATGGTACAGTTAAAGCCAAACCGGGCGGCCATTGTTGCAGTCGCCATCCCATGCTGGCCGGCACCGGTCTCTGCGATTACGCGCTTTTTGCCCATTCGTTTGACCAAAAGCCCCTGCCCCATCACATTGTTTGCCTTATGCGCTCCGGTATGATTCAGATCCTCCCGTTTGATATAGATTTTTGCCCCGCCAAAATGTGCTGTTAAATTCCCTGCAAACGTCAGCGGTGTCGGGCGGCAGGAATAATCTGACATGATCTTTTCATATTCCCTCCAAAAGCCGGGATCCGCTTTTGCTTCCTGATACGCATCCACAAGCTCATCAAAGGTTGCAACCAGAATTTCGGGAATAAACGCTCCGCCGAATCCGTCATAATATCCCCTGTTATCCATTTTGAATCCCTCCGATTTTCTGGGAAAAAACAAATTGATCTGTCCGGCAGTAAAGCTCCGAAAAGATTGCATTTTCAGCCTGGTAAAAGTGCAAAAACCGTTTAACGCACAGGATCGGCGTCTTGCTGGAGACATTCAGGTCTCCTGCCCGCCTGCCGGAAAGATATCCGATCCGGAAATTCTGATTTCCGCCAACAGGCTGCATATAATAATTTTCCGCAACAACCTGGGAAAGGGATTTTCCGGCAAGATCGATCTGGTTGATCCCTGAAAAAATGGTGCTGTGAAGATAAATATCTTCGATCAGAACCGGTTTCCCGGAAACCCGGCTCAGCCTGGAAAGGAAATACGCATTTTTTTTGGAAAACGGATTTTCACCATCTTCCGCAACCTCGATAAGCTGTGTTTCCGTGATGATGGAAGTTTGAAGCGTGATTCCTTTTTCCTGGAACGATGAAAGGGTTCCGGCAAGCGAAAACAGATCCACCTCTTTGGGCTGTTCCGCGACAAAAGTACCGGAACCTCTTTTGCGGAGCAGAACATTTCTCCGAACCAGAAGGTCGGTGGCCTGCCTTGCCGTCGGCCTTCCAATTTTAAACATCTCTGCAAGGCGATGTTCAGATGGAATCTTTGAACCTTCCGGATACACCCCTGACCGGATCCGCTTCAGCAGGATCTCTGCAAGCTGATGATACAGGGGTACGGGGGAGAGCGGGTTTAACATGCTGTTTCAAATACCTTTCTTCTCAATGGTCCAAAGGGTTGGCTACCGGCTTTCCAGATACCGACCCGATACCGGTATGATATCTGTATCTGAAATTGGTAAAGTTGTCAAGACAATTTTATTTGGAAAAGATGACCGGGACCGCAAAGCCGGACCCGATAGGAAGATGGCTTCTGCATGGTGCAACATGCTATTCTCTGTTTTGGAAAACACTTGACTTGAAATTTAAAACTGAGTATTTTAGCAGACGTTTTTCCAATGACGCTTTTTTAAAAAAAGCGGGTTAAAAGTTGAAAAACCACAGGCGCGTAGCTCAGGGGTAGAGCGCTACCTCGACACGGTAGAAGTCGTTGGTTCAAATCCAATCGCGCCTACCAGAAAACTCAAGGGGTTATGGCTTCAGGCCATGACCCCTTTTTGCTTTCCGCGGCCATTTGGCAACCGTTTGGTTTAAGAGCATCTGCGTTGCTTCAGATACCGGCCGTATTGAACCAGGTAGGAAATGACTTTTGCACCGACTTCCGGACTCCGGTAGGTGTAAATACCGAGGTCTGCCAGCCTGGCAATGGGTTTGGATTCCAGGCGGTCATTGACGGCGGTGATGATGACGGGCTTTCGGTATCGACTGATCCTTTCGAAAAGTCCTTCCACCAGCTTCAATTCGCCCTCTACCATCATTTTATGATAGTTTTTCAGGTTTTCAGCGGTTTCGGCAGGCAAGCCTGCGGGGAGGCGGGGAACATATCCGATACAGCTGATCACCAGCACGGCATCAATCCCGTCGGTTTTCATAATATTGCCGATACAGCCGTAAGAACTTTGCACCGTTCCGGCCATGTCGACAGGATTTGCGTGAGACCATCGGGGCGGCAGGATGCGATTCAATCTCTCAATGGTTTCCTCCGATAAGGAAGGCACTTTTAATCCCAGCTTGAGACAGGCATCCGCCGCCACGACACCGAAGCCACCCCCAACCGTGACAATCCCCACCCGATTGTTTTGCGGAAGGGGCTGTTGGATCAAAGCGGATGCAACATCCACCATATCGTCAACCGTATCCACCCGGATGACACCTGTCTGTTTAAAAGCGGCATCATGGATCTCATCCGACCCGCTCAGCGAAGCGGTGTGAGACATGGCAGCACTGGCTCCTTCCGGGCTGCGGCCGGCTTTCAGCACGATAATGGGTTTTTTGCGGGTTACCTGTTTTGCCAGATCAAAAAACCGGCGTCCATCTTTCAGCCCTTCAATGTAGGCGCAGATGATTTTTGTATCTTCATCTTCGGCCAGGTATTCGATATAATCCTCAATCGTCAGGTCAGCCTCATTGCCGCTGCTGACATATTTACTGAACCCAACTCCTCTTTCAGTGCCCTGCCGGACAATATATCCCCCAAAGTTTCCGCTCTGGGAGATGATCCCAACAGGACCGGATTTGATATCCTCTCTGCCCGTGGTGAACAATCCGGAAGAGGTGCTGAAATGCCCGTTGCAGTTCGGGCCGACCACCCGGATTCCACCGGTTCGTGCGATTCGGACAACCTCTGATTCAAGTTCGGTTCCCGCGCCTCCGGTTTCCTTGAATCCGGCGGTAATGATCAGAACGGATTTTATTTTTTTGGCCACACAGTCCTTCATTGCCGCCGCAATATGCTCCGGCGGAATGACGATCACCGAAAAGTCTATATCGGCTGGCACATCGGTTAAACGGGCATATGCAGGCAGTCCGAAGATTTCCTTTTCTTTGGGATTGATGGGGTAAACCGTAAAAGATGTTTTTTTCCAGACCATGCGGCTCATGATATCAAAGCCCCATTTGTCGGGATTGTTGCTTGCTCCGATGATCGCAACCGAGCGAGGTGAAAAAAGATAGTCGATATTCTGAAGTGATTTTTCCATGTTATGGTGCTGTCAGATTGTCATATTTTTGAATACGCCGGATTGTATCCGTTCATCCATTTGGATGAGAAAAACAGTTTGCCTGTAACAGATAGCACTGTTTCAGATCATGACATGGGTTTGTTGTCAAGCAAATGAGATGAATTTACAAGTTTAAGAAAATATCGTAGCATGGGCTGGATGAATTTTTGATGAATCATTTTATCATCGGACGATGCATCATCGCGAGGTCAGCCATGGCAGTATATCAAATTGACGGCAAAACACCGGTTATCGGGAAGGGAACGTGGGTCGCACCCAGCGCGGAGATTATTGGGGATGTTGCCATTGGAAGAGATTGTTATATCGGGTTCGGGACGGTTATCCGGGGAGATTTCGGCTCCATCCGCATCGGAGACGAGACATTGGTGGAAGAAAATGTTGTTATCCACACAGCCGGGCATACGGAGATCGGAAGCCAGGTGATCATCGGCCACATGGCCATGATTCATGATGCGGTGATTCAAAACCGGTCCCTGATCGGAATGATGGCGATGATCTGTGAGGGAGCCGTGATCGGCGAAGGTTCGATTGTAGCGGAACAGACCCTGGTCCGGAAAAGTCAGCAAATCCCTGCCGGGAAAATATTTGCCGGATCTCCGGCAGCATTGGTACAAGATGTGGAACCACGCCACACCGAAATGCTGGAATTCGGGACAAAGGTTTATCTGGATTTAATCAAAAAGTACCATGAAAGCTTTAAAAAGATATAAAGCGCGGCAACTATCCATTGTGGCCGACTTTTTTTGTACTGTATGTCCGATATGGCTGGTTATGATTGAAAACCCATTTGGTATAAGGAGGACAGACGATGTCTGACCACAACTGTGAGAAGTGCGGTTTTCGGGCAAAATATGACAACAATCCGAAATCCATTCTCGGCTGGATATGGAGGTGGCATGCGAACTGGTGTCCGGGCTGGAAAGCATACATGACATCCCTTTCCGATGAGGAAAGAAAAGGTTTGGCTGAACGATACAACCTGAAAAAATATAAATGATTCAGATGCCAGGCGCATGGATTGGTTGAAATCAGATCCCCTGCACGGTGCACGCGGGATTCACAAACGTACCCAGAGGCATTTCATGTCGTCTTTACATCAGGGCTTTGCCTGCGGTTTGCAGCCAAAACCATCAACACCGGTGTTTTTTTGCAAAGAAAATTAACCTATATCTGCCCAGGCCATCTGAATCAATGCGGGTTATGGAGCAGTTTTTCACAAAGGACAGTCTTGAAATGTTCCTTCTGGATCCTCCCAGCACATTCAAGGCCAGGAAAAAAATCCAGTATCCATGACCTACCACGGCAATATGGGTTTCCGGAAAATCATCCAGTTTTTTCAGAATCAAACTTGTCTTCTGATAGATCGTTTTCATGGCGTCACCGCCCCGGGTTTTGCCCCGATACCACTGAAACAGGTAGTAAATGCTCATGAACTGATACATTGCAGCTGAAACGAACCTCTTTGTCTGTTTCGGAAAATCGGCTTTGATAAAAAGCTTAAAAAAATCAAACTGCCTGTGTGACACGGCTCCCATGGAAAACTCAACCAGCTCTTCAAATTTTTCCCTGTAAGGGATGCCGGTTCTTTCCGCGATGATTTCAGCTGTTTCGACAGCACGTTTCAGTGTACTGGAAACCAGGTGCTGTATGCTCAAATGCCGGATCGTTTCCGCAACATCCCGGGCTTGTTTTTTCCCGATATCGGATAAAGGCAGGTCCGTTCCTTCCAGCATATCCTTTTCAAACGAGCTTATGCTGAACAAACCCGCGTCATTGATGGGAACAGCATGCCGGATAAAATAGTAGGTTCGCTGCAATCCAGGAATCTCCCTTTACCGTTTAATCTTTCCGGGAAGAATAAACTCATATCTTTTTCCAAGCAGGGCGGTTTTAATCCACCGGTCGATTTTACGAAAAGAAAGGAAAAGGGTCCAGATCAGTTTGTCCTCCCGATAGTATTTTTCAATATCCTTGAACGTTATCTTTTTTTCGTTGTCCCGGATGGAACTGTTTATAATTTCAAGGGCGAGCGGAACCAGTTCCGGCTTCTGCTCTTTAAAAAGGTTCCCTGCAAGATCCGTGTTGACCAGAATCGGATCATAATACCGTGTCATGACATCCTCCAGAAAAAACATCCGGATCATCCACCTGAGAAAACCGGGCGCGCTTTGAAGCAGGAGCTCGGGATTCTGTTTTTCCACTCCTTCTTTCCGATAAAGAGGGGTGCTGGTATCAATGAAATAAAGGAGATGATCCTCATTCTCCTTGATCCATGCCCAGTTTGACAGTTGACCGTCAATGGCAAGCCTGAGGGATGGTCCGTAAGTCCTGTTGAATTCCCAGACCTTTTCGGTTTCCGAAACAACCTCTTGGATCATGACTTTTATGGAATCCGAATCCAGTGTGTGCAGGAGGTTGTGGCATAAACGATCCCCGGGAAGCTTGCGCTGAGCAATATAAAGCACCACCGGCCTTCCGGGAACTTCAACAATGCTTGTTTCATCCTCCGGCAGCCGGAGTCCGGCTTTTTTGAGCAATTCACAATATTCATGATAGATCAGGCGATACGCTTCCGCTTCATTGCGACTTTTAAACAGAGGCAGCCTTTTGTAGGCAATGTCCTGGTTTCCCTCTATCACAAAGATGGCTGAAATTTCTCCATAGCCGATACATGTGGCCTGAATGGAAGAGCTCTCAAGATTTTGCGGGTTGAGCCCTTTTTCGAATCGAAACAAAAGATCAGGGTCTGTTTTCATGAAACCACCAATGTCTACAAATTAAGAAAGTTTTTGGCAGCAGCCAGCCCTCGATCTATCCGGTCCAGAATTTCGTCTGCAAGGGCGTCGTCTATGGTAAGGGGGGGAAGAAGCTGGCTGACTTTTGTGTTATTGTTTGCATAAACGCTTAAAATACCGTTGTCAAACAGTGTTTTCGACAGCACAGGACCGCAGTGCTCATTCACCATTTCAATCCCCATCATGAGGCCGAGCTGCTGAAGGCCTACAAGGATTTCAGGATGTTTATTCTTGAGAAGTTCAAAACCATCCCTGAACCTGTCGGCAAGGTGCTGAACCTGATTCAGGAAAGCGGGGTCAGAGGAGATTTCAAGCGTTTTAAGCGCCACCGGGCATCCGACCTCACCTCCGCCAAAGGTCGAGACGTGAATAAACGGGTTTTTGTTGAAAAAGGATTCAATCTCGGGCCTGAAACAGGTTGCGCTCATGGGATATATCCCTCCGGAAAGTCCTTTCCCGGTTACCAGGATATCCGGGACGACATCGAAGTTTTCGATACCCCAGAATTTTCCCGTGCGCCCCAGGCCGGTCTGGATTTCATCCATGATCAGAAGCGCGCCATGCCTGTGGCAGAGATCCAGCGCGGAAGAGTAAAAACTTTTCCGGGGAATCGGCATTCCAGATGTTGCCGGTATGGTTTCGAAAATTACGGCGGCTGTATTGTCATCCATTTCAGCCGCAAGCGCATCCATATCATCAAACGGCACCTGCGCAAATCCCGGATTTTGGGGCCCGAATGGATCACGATACTTTAAATCCCCTGTTGAAAGAGCCAGTCCGGTATGTCCATGATATCCCCCTCCGGCAGATATAATTTTCAGCTTTTGCGTATAACCCCTGGCAAGCTTTATGGACAGATCGATTGCTTCTCCTCCTCCTGATCCGAAAACGGTATAGCAGATATCTCCCGGAGTCAGAGCAGCCATCTTTTCCGCAAGCAGCGTCCTGTGTTCGCTGATGAGATGATGATTGCCGATGTCGAGCTCTTCCATGCTTTCCTTCATCGCCTGGATGATTTCAGGATTTCGATGCCCCAGGTTAAAGACCCCGCCGTTGGAATGGCAGTTGATGAGTCGTTTTGATGTGACAGCGTCCCATACATACGCACCCTCGCGCTTTCCAAAGATAAAATCCATTTCAAACATCTCAAAAAAATCAGCTTTACCCGAAGATACATGCTTCCTGAATTTGGAAATAATGTTCTCCTTCGTGTCCTGGCCAATGTGGTTCATATGTTTTCTCCTTTTTCGTCTTTCAGAAAAGTTGCAACCGCCCGGGTCAGGGTGGATTTCAGCTGCTCCCGGTTCAGGGCGCCGGGCTCTATCATCCACTGCAGCGCAAGACCTTCAACAATTGCGACAAGTACGGCTGCCTGAATGGTCGTGTCCGTGCTGCTGCCTGAAAGGAATACGGTTTTAATGATATTGTCGCGATATTTTCGAAGGGCGTTTCGAAGGGCCTTGCCGATCTGGTTTTGTTCGAAGCCCATTTGGACCAGATTGTAAAACACTCGGTTGAGCCGAGCGTCAAATACGTGATGTTCCGTTAAATACTCAACGGCGGTTTCCAGCAGGTCCTGCCTGTCGGAAGAAACAGAACCAAGCCTTTCCGAAAGAATGGTTTCATATTTAACCTGCAATGCCTCAACCAGGGCGGATACGATTGCATCCTTGCTTTTAAAATAATAATGAATAACGCCATGGGGCAGGCCGGCCTGCTGTGCAATCCCTTTGATCGTGACCTTTTCATGACCCTTTTCGGACAGACACTCATAAAGTGCCCAGACAATCTGTTCTCTGCGTTCATGCGCTTTGCTTTTTCTGCCCAAAAGGGGCCTCCGGATTTTTTTGTTTGGTCAACTAACCTAAAAATATTCCGGTCAGCCGTTTTTGTCAACCTTTTGTTAAGATAACCGCCGATAGTGTTCTACCGTTTTTCAGGGCGAAGCAGAAGCTGGTGCCCCTGGCTGAAGCATCGTTGTCGGACAAGGAGTATGACGAGAAGCGTTCCAAGGGCGGTAGCGCCGACAATCATGACCATGATTACGATCTGATACCGTATGGCGGTCATCGGATCGGCTCCTGCTAAAATTTGTCCGGTCATCATGCCGGGTATAAAAACGATTCCGACAGCCATCATGGAATTGATGGATGGTATCATGCCTGCCCGCATTGCGTTTTTCAGGGTTTCATGGCTTGCCTCTTTATAGTCGGCTCCCAGACAGAGCTTCATTTCGATTTCATGCCTGCTGGTTCTCAACTCTTTGAGAAGGCGTTCAAGAGCGATCGCGATTGCATTCATGGAGTTGCCGATTACCATGCCGCCGAGTGGAATGAAATATTGCGGTTTCCACCAGGGTTTGACGCCGACGATCACTGCCGTAACCATAAAGGAGATTAAAAAGAAGCTCAGCATCATGGAAAAAAAGACAGGGAGGAAAAAGGAGATCTGTTTTTCCTTGACCCGCCCGTAGATGGTCCACGCCGCAAAAAGGATCATGAAGGAAAAAATCGATAGCACAAGACGATAGTCTTCTATATTAAAAAGAAATTTTAATACATAACCGAGAAGAAAAAGCTGCGCAAATGTTCTTGCCGTGCCGCTCAGAAGGTCCTTTTCCAGTTTAAGGGAGTGGTAGAGAGAGGCTGCACCTGCAATCAGGATGAAAAGGAGGCCGAGCGCCAGCTGGCCAAGACCGATCTCTATGATTCCGGATTCCATTTTATCTCCCTTACGTGCCCATCAGCTACGTGCAGCAACTCCGGTACAATTTTTTCCGGCTTGAACTTTCTGTGGCTGATCATCAATACGGTTTTTTCAAATGTGCTACACAATTCTTCGGCTTTCGATTCCACGATTCGGGAACTTTCATCATCAAGGGCGCTGGTGGGTTCGTCAAGGAGGATGATTTCCGGAGAAAGGAGCAGACCTCTTATAAAGCAGATCCGCTGAAGCTGACCAACGGACAGGCTTTGAGCATGGTCGTCCAGATGGATTCCATCCAGGCGAAAATCCTTCAGAAGCGTCAAGAGCATTGTATCGTTCGGTTTTGCGAGACTTTTATTGCTTTTAAACGTAAAAGGCAGCAGCAGATTTTCCCGGATACGGCCGTCGATCACGGATGGCGCCTGCTGTATGTACAGAATGTGTCTGCGGAGAATGGGCGGTGAATAGGAGGAAAGGGGTCTTCCGTTGAACAGTATCTCTCCTCTGGTCGGATCCTCCAGTCGATTGATCAGCCTGAGAAGGGAGGATTTCCCCTCTCCTGACGGACCGCTGATCAGATAGAAACCTCCCTTTTTCAATGCAATTGAGATGTCTGCAAACAGGTCCTGCTTTCCGGGATAGGAGAATGAAACATCTGAAATCTGGATGATGGTTTTTTGAATCATGAAGAATGGTTGTTCCTGCCGGTTCGGCGGATTTGTTTTATCGGATCATATCTGATTCGATATTGGATCGGAATTTTATCATTGCGCCTGTTTCGCTATGTAGTTGAAGCGAGACCGTTTTGCAAGCAAAACTCATCGTTTCAGGCTCTCGGAGTTACCGGAGCCGTCTGTCCGAAGAAACCGGATCGCTAAACCAGCGCAACAGCTCTTGCCGGCGCGCCATCGGAATTTTCAATTTTCAGCGGGAAACAGAAAAAGGTAAAGCTTCTGTTCACCAGTCCTTCTAGCGCGGTCAGGTTTTCGATAATGAGGATGTTTTTTTTCAAAAAGATTCGATGAATGGGAAAGCTCCGGGTATCTGTCTGATCTACTGAAATCATGTCGACGCCGATTCCTTTCAGCGAAAATTGCGCCATATATTCCGCGGCTTCAACGGAGAGAATGGGAAAATTTTTAAAATAGGCTTCTTCTCCCCATTTTTGATACCATCCTGTATACAGAATGATGAAATCATGCTGTTCCAGCATGGATTGATGACAGGACATATCCTGATAGGAGATAATGGGGTTTTTTATTTTGGAAAAATCCAGTACAGATGCTTTACCGGTAAACCCGCTGATAGGGATCTGGTCCAGGGATTTCGTTTTTTTCAGAATGTGTGAAGGCGCGTCAATATGGGTGCCTGTATGGGAGAACAGGGTAATCTTTTTTTCAGAAAATCCAGCGCTGTCTATGGTAAACGGATCCGAAAATTCAGGCGGCTTCGTTCCGGGATAGACAGCCATGCCGGGTGAAATGGTGTGGCTTAAATCAATTGTGTTCATAATCAGGCCTTTTCCGTTTATTCTGATCCTACACAAAACCTGAAGAAGTTACAATATGGGAAAACCGTTTCTGAGCCGAGAGCCTTTATCATGCTTCTGAAATATGGAGAAAACGCTTTTAGTTGAAAATTATGGACAGAAGCGCGGAGAAAAGGATAGAGATTGACAGGCATGAAAACCTTGTCCTAAAGTGAAACTTAAAAAATCGCTTAAACATGGGGTTTGATCGTGTTTTTCAATGGCGATACCTGTCGGAAACCGCGGGCATTTGGATGCTGCAATTGAGTTGACTCTGCAAAGATGGAGGAGCGTAATGTCTGGTTCTGAAAAAATTCTTGGGATCACCGGTGCTTTTGGCTACATCGGGAAGCGTTTGATTGAGAATCTGAAGACAAAAAAGGCGTTCCACCGGGTTGTCTGTCTTGACATTGTGGAACCGGCGGAAAAGCTTCCGGATCATTTTATATTCCGGCACTGTGATGTTCGGGATACAGAAACGGTGGTGCAAACCTTTCAGGAAACCCGTATCAATACGGTCGTACACCTCGCATTTATCGCTCATCCTACGCGTGATCCCGGATTTGAACATGAGGTGGATATAACCGGAACGGAAAATATCCTTCTTGCATGTGAAAAGCTGAAGATTCAGAAACTTGTCGTGGCAAGTTCGGACTGCGCCTATGGATTTTTTAAAGAGACGCCTGACTACCTTACAGAAGCGTTTCCCCTTCGCGCCACACCCGGATTTCCCTATGCGGAA
Organism: Desulfobacterales bacterium; assembly: GCA_046484745.1. Classification (GTDB taxonomy): domain Bacteria; phylum Desulfobacterota; class Desulfobacteria; order Desulfobacterales; family SURF-7; genus JAQYVL01. The sequence continues at coordinate 164,273 of JAWOIJ010000070.1, forward strand.
AACAAGGTTAAAATTGAACAGATGGTTGAAGAATTCGGAAGGCGCGTCCCTTCCTGCCGGGTAACCATCATCCGGCCCTGTATTGTCATGGGTCCCAATATGAAAAATGCGCTCTCTGAAACCTTGAGGCAGTCTGTAATTGTTTCTTTTACGGGTTATGACCCCATCATGCAGTTTGTTCATGAGGATGATGTCGCGGAAGCTTTTTACCTCGCTGCGACAAACCATGAATCCGGTGCATTTAACCTTGCGGCAGATAAGGGAATGCGGTTTTCGGAGATGGTGAAGGAGATGGGCAAGAGACATCTCAGGCTTCCTGTCTGGCTGGTTTATCCCCTTGTGAACACATTGTATGCCTTGCGGATACTAGCTTTTGGAACCGCTCAACTCAGCTATATCCGGTTTCCCCTGTCCATGAACATTGAAAAAATTAAAAACGTTCTGGGTTTTTCTCCAAAATATACATCAAAGCAGACACTGGCTTCTTTTCGGGATGCGGAAAGGTAGCCTGCTTGCATCCGAAATCGATATGATCCTTGTGAACGGACAGCGAAAAAGATCGTAAACACACAGGAGGTTTCTATGAAAAAACTTTTTTATGGTTTGATGATTTTGACGATGGTTACGATGCTGTTTTATCCCGGGAGCATATTTGCGGATGACCCTAAAGCCCGCGCTATCATGCAGAAGGTTGATGACCGGGACGATGGAGACAATATGACATCCAGCATGGAGATGATTCTTATCGATAAAAACGGCGGCAAGCGGGAAAAGTATTTTAAGAATTTCAGCAAAGACTATGGCAAAGATACAAAACGAATCATGTTTATCGAAAAGCCCGCAAACATCAGAAACACGGGGTTTTTAACCTTTGACTATGATTCGGCTGAGAAGGATGACGATCAATGGCTTTTTCTGCCGGCCCTTGGTAAAACAAAAAGGATCGCATCGAGTGACAAAAGCGGCAGTTTTATGGGGTCTGATTTGAACTATTCGGATATGACGGACCCGGAGCTTTCCGATTATAATTTCAAACTGTTGAAAGAAACAAAACTGGGAGGGGAAAAAGTCTGGCTTATTGAGTCGGTTCCCCGCTCAAAGGATGTCATTGAAGAAACCGGATACAAAAAATCGATCCTTGCCGTACGTCAGGATAACTATGTTGTCGTGAGGTCGAAGAACTGGACCGAAGACGGTGGATACATAAAGATCATGGATGTGAAAAGCCTGAACAAGATCGACGGGATCTGGGTCTCGACTGAAATGCACGTTACCAAGCGGCAGGGGAAAAAGATCGTTCATCAGACCCTGTTAACGTTGAGTGACATAAAGTTCAATCAAAAATTGGAAGATGACCTGTTTACGATCAGAAGGCTTGAAAAAGGGTTATAACATGGAAAAGAGGCGTAATGTTGCTTCCACGGTTTTGATCCTGATGCTTGTTTTCATGGTTGCTTTCAGCTCGTCGTCTGTTGCAGGCCAGAAAAAGCAGAATAACCACTCCGAAGATTTTTCAGAAGACCTGGGGGATGATTTTGAGGATGATTTTGGTGAGGACTTTCAGGAAACAAAGGAAGAGTCCGCTGCCGCCGAAAAGTCAGAAAGCCGGGAAACCGAAGAATCTTCTGCTTTTTTATTTGGGGGACATTTGAAAGCAGGGTCCTCCTTTAATTATGCCCACAAAAAACCCGACCCCGGGGACACGGACTGGAGAGGCTTGTCCAGCCTGAAAACAGAGCTTCAGCTCGAACTGGATGCCAGGCTTTCTGGTTCTTGGCAGCTTTTTGTTTCAGGGGAGGGCTTTCATGACTTTGTTTACAGCATCCGCGGAAGGGATACCTACACATCGGAGGTTCTTGACAACTATGAAACAGAGGCGGAACTCCGGAAAGCCTATCTGAGGGGGAAGCTTACCAAAAAGCTGGATTTGAAAGTTGGCCGTCAGATCGTTGTCTGGGGAAAGTCAGACAACATTCGTGTAACCGACATCCTGAATCCGATCGATTTGCGGGAACCGGGCCTGACGGATCTTGAAGACTTGAGGCTCCCGGTAGCCATGACACGGCTGGATTTCTATCACGGAAGGTGGGGCTTCAGCGGAATTGCCGTTCATGAGCACCGTTACGATAAAATGCCGGAGTACGGAAGTGATTTCTATCCTTTTTCCCTTCCTCCTTTTCCCGAAGAGAAACCATCATCCCGCATCGAGAATACCGAGCTTGCTTTTTCAGCAAACGGGATTTTCATTGGATGGGACATTTCATTTTACTATGCAAACTTCTATAACGATGAGGCGCATATAGAATTCTTTCCATACCCGGCAATGCATCATTCCCGAATTTCCATGTTCGGCGGCGCGTTTAACATTGCGCAGGGAAACTGGCTTTTAAAGACAGAAGCCGCATTTTTGGACGGAATTCGTTTTTCGGATTTTTACGCCGGAATGATGCCATCGGTTAACTCAAAAACCTATTCCCGGCTTGATGTTCTGGCAGGAGTGGAGTACTCCGGTTTTACGGATACAACCGTTAGTATTGAAGCCGTAAACAGATACTATACCAATTTTAACCGGGAAGCGGAACTTTCCGGAGAAGAAGAAAACAGCTTTGAAACCGCGGTGCGGATTTCTCGGGACTTTTTCAATGAAACCCTGAATCTTACTTTTCTTGCGCTGGTATATGCGCCAACCGGTGATGATGGTGCGCTTTTTCGGTTGACCGCGGAATATGATTTGACGGATAATATTGAAATAACAGGTGGAATTGTCGATTACAAATCAGGAGATCTTGTTGAATTCAGCAAGATTGAAAACAATGATCGGCTTTATTTCAATGTAAAATACAGTTTCTAACCGGTTTCCATTTAATATCCGCAATAATCAGCGGTATGGTCTGCCCGTCAGGCGGTTTGAAACACAATTTTTTGATATTATTTGAATAGGAATTTTATTTTTGGTGTGCTACAGGTTGAATAAAACAGGTTGCATTCGCGGAAAGATCACTTGAGCCGGATAGACCGGCTTTTGGTTGTATGTGAAACTGCCGGTCTGAAAAATTATATACCGGGAAAACGTGTAACCAGGATTGCTCAGAGCAAATGAAAGGAGGAAAAAGTGGCAAAGAATTTTAAATGCTGGCCCGAACAGTGGCCAAAAAGCCTTAATTATCCCGATCTTCCAATTTACGCACTTCTGGATCAGACATCGGAGCGCGTTCCGGATCGAATTGCGATCCACTTCGGAGGAATGGCTCTTACTTATTCTGAATTGAGGCAGCTGACAGACCGTTTTGCCACGGCACTTGCCGCTCTCGGAATATCAAAAGGGGATCGCGTGGCCATTCATCTCCCAAACTGCCCTCAGTTTGCAATTGCCTATTATGCAACACTTAAAACCGGGGCGACCTACACTCCGCTGAGCCCCCTTCTTTCTCCGCGTGAAGTGATTCATCAGCTTAATGATTCCGGTTCGGAAACACTCATTTCGCTCGATCTTCTCTATCCGGGAATTGAATCGATTATTCCGGAAACGCCGGTGAAGCGCGTGATATCAACGAGCATTGCAGATTGTTATAATGCCGTGATCGCGCCGCTTAAGCTTCTTGGGAAACTTCCGGTCCCCAACACGTTGGACATGGTTGCGTTGTTGAAAGAGCATGAAGCCAATCCGCCGGAGGTAACCATCGATGTCAACAAGGATATCGCACACCTGGCATATACCGGAGGCACCACCGGTGTTTCAAAGGGTGTGATGTTGACCCATAAAAATGTGGTTATAAATGTGCTTCAGTTCGGCGCATGGTTCAGCGGAGCAAATTATGAGTTTCGAGATGGAAAGATTGAGACGGTTTTTCCGGAAGGGGTTGATCCGGAAAAAGACAGGCTCGTGGTAAGGGATAAAGAGGTCGCGCTTGTGGTTGTCCCCTGGTTTCATGCCATGGGAACAGTGGGTTATCTGAACAATCCGATTTCATCCGGGACAACCCTGGTTGTGTTTCCGCGTTTTGATCCGGTGGAATATATTACAGCCATCGGAAAGTTTTCAGCCACGACCCTGGGCGGAGCTCCACAGCTTTATGTGCCGCTGGTCAATCTTCCGAATTTCAGCGAGTATGATCTATCCGGAGTAAAACTCGCCGGATCCGGAGCAGCGCCGCTTCCCGTATCGATTCTGGAAACGATGAGCAAGGCGTTCTCGTCCGGTGTTGTAATGGAGGCTTACGGCCTTACGGAATGCACCATGGGTGCTGTGGCCAATCCGGTGGTTCGGGAGCTGACAAGGGCCGGTTCGGTAGGGCTCCCGATTTTTGATACAGAGTGCAAGGTCGTAAATCCCGAGACCGGAGAAGATCTTCCACCGGGGCAGGAAGGGGAAATATGTATCAAGGGTCCCCAGGTAATGGTTGGATACTGGAACAGGCCGGAAGCAACGGATGAGGTATTAAAAGAGGGGTGGCTTTTCACAGGAGATATCGGGAAAGAGGATGAAGACGGCTATTTTTATATTACGGACCGGATAAAGGATTTGATACTGTACAAAGGATACAATGTCTATCCAAGAGAGATTGAAGAGGTCCTTTACACGCATCCTGCGGTGGAGAATTGCGCGGTTATCGGGAAGCCGGATTCCCAGGTTGGAGAATCACCGGTGGCCTACGTTCAATTGAAAGCGGATGCCAAGGCAACTCCGGAAGAGCTGATTGCTTATACCAATGAACAGGTGGCGGCATATAAAAAGCTCAGGGAAGTATATTTCATCGATATGATTCCGGTTTCCGGAGCAGGAAAAGTGCTGAAAAGAGAGCTGAGAGAAAAACTCAAAGAACAAACCTCATCATGAATGGTCGGGAAACAGGAGGTCATCATTTCCGTTTCCCGATAGAGAAAGGAAAGGGCGCGTCCGTGTTACGATACAGGCTTTTTAATACAAGAATACTCACCTTACTGACGATTTTTATTATCTGTCCGAATTTTTTTTGGGCGTTTCTTTTTGCGGCAGAGGAGTATGAACTCTCCCGATTTATTCCGCCAGAAACATGCGGGGACTGCCACAGTGAGATTTTCAGCCAGTGGAGCAATTCAATGCACAGCCTCTCTCAAAAAGATTCTGTTTATCTGAGTGTTTCAGAATTTATGCGCAAAGGCCTTGTGGACCCGGATGAAATCGCAGAAGCGGAATCCTGTGTCAAGTGTCATGTGCCTGTTGGCGTAGTCACCGGATATCCAAAGAAAACATCGGACGACAAAAGCAAAATTCCGGACATTGCCAATCAGGGAATCCAATGCGATTACTGTCATTCCGCGGTTAGCGCTGAGAAAATGTACAATAACGATATAAAGCTGAATCCAGGTCATGGAGAGGATGACCCGGGTATCAAAAATGGACCCCGCAGGGATGCAGAGTCTGATTTTCATGAAACAAAATATTCGGAATTCCACACCCAGTCTGAAATTTGCGGTACCTGCCATAATGTAAAGCATGTTGTATTTAATACAGACCTTGAAACAACCTATGATGAATGGAAAAAAGGGCCGTATAATTCGCCTGATCCTGAAAAGAGGGTAACCTGTCAGGGCTGCCACATGTTTCAACGGCCGGGTTTGCCGGCAACCGGCTCTGTAAAAAGAAGCAAAAACAAGGGGCAGGCAGCAGATGACGGCCCGGTAAGGGAACATGTTTTTACGCACTACTTTGTTGGCGCTAATCGTTTTATCCCGGAAAGTTTCGGTGACATGGAAAAAGGAAAGATGGCTGAAGCGCGGCTGATGAATTCCGCGACCCTGGCGATTGAAACCAGGGAGATAGAAAAGGGAAAGCTGGGAATAAAAATCACAAACACAGGCGCTGGACATTACCTTCCGACCGGGCTTACCGATATCCGGCAGATGTGGCTGGAAATAACCATACAGGATACGGACAGCGGAGTAACCGTTTACGAATCCGGAAAGCTGGATCAGGATTCTTATGTAACGGATAACGCCATTATTTTTAATACCGTATTCGGGGATGGAAAGGGGAATCCGGTAATAAACATCGCAAAAGCCCGGGAAGTTTTGAAAGACAAAAGGATACCGCCTCTTGAATCCATAACCGAAACGATACAGCTGCCTTCTGTGAAATGGAAACAGTTATCCGTTCACGTGAAGCTGTTATATCGATCCGTTCCACAGAAAATTCTGGATATGGTTTCCGGAAAAGGAACAATACAACTGCCGGTGGTGACCATGGCTTCTGTGGATCGGAAGATTTCAAAACCATGAAGGATGAAGCTTGTTCATGTCAAAATTCAGGGAAGAACTTATCCGTATCCAAAAAAAGAATTACCGGGAAAATGTCAAGCTTGTTCGAGACAGCCTGGAACATAACCCGGATGTGGAAGCCTATGAAAAAGAATATTTTCGGTATTTGAAAAAATTTCAATATATTTCTAACAAGGCGGAGCTGTTGAAAAAAGTGTCTTCGGCAGATCTGGTCTTTCATGGAGATTATCACACGCTGCGGCAATCTCAGCGCTGTGTATTGCGCATCCTGAGAGAGATTCAGGGAAAACGGGAGATTATTCTCTGCCTGGAAATGTTCCACGGGGCAGACCAGAAATATATCAACGGCTTTATGTCCGGAGAATTATCCGAGGGAACCTTCATCCATAAAACAAACTACAGCAAAAAATGGCCTTTCAGCTGGAGAAACTGGAGTCCGATAATTTACTTTTGTCAGGATCACAAGATACCCATTCTGGGAATAAATTCTCAGGCAGGAGAAGGGATCAAAGGATTGCGGGACCGGGATCGATATTCAGCACGTATTATTGCCAAAGCACTTCTGCAAAATCCCGGCAAATTGATTTACGTGGTGGATGGTGACTTTCATATCGCTCCGGATCACTTGCCGAAAATGGTGGATCAACTGCTGGAGCTGCTGGATGTTCAGATCAGGAAGGTAACCGTTTATCAGAATGCGGAAAATCTTTACTGGAAATTGTGCCAGGAGGGCAAGGAAGAAGCGGATGTGCTCCGAATCAATGAAAACAGTTTTTGTGTAATGAATACAATGCCTGCGAATAAGGTTCAATCCTATTTGAATTGGCTGGAGTTTTCCGAAGATGCGTATTATCCGGTCCATCGGGAGTGGGAGGATGATGGTTATGGGGGGCAGGGAGTGGCTGTTGAGGAAATCGTTTCCGAGATCAGTGGAATCTTGAAAATAGAATTGCCGCCCAACTGTCTTGAAAAGTTGATGATTTATTATGCAAGCGATCTTGATTTTATGGATTTGATTTATAATATTCCTGAATTAAAAGGGAAAGTACGGTTAGTCAAAGATAAGATCCGGAAGGAGGAAGGATTTCTGCTGGAATACAGCCAGGCCGGTGATGACGCTTATCTGATCTATCTGCCGAACTCGAATATCAACATGGCTGCGGAGGAAGCAAGCCATTTTGTGAATGCGGTTGCAAGGGGGCGAATTCAAGTGCGTCTCAGCCCGTTTGATCGGTTTTACTGGAATGTTCTGACGGAATGCCTGGGATTTTTTGGCAGCAAGTTTATTAATGAAAAAAGGAAGGCCCAGTCGGAAAATTCGTTAAGAAGATTGCTGGGTCAGATCAAGAACAAGGAATACCAAAAAGTCGATTCCATGGTTTCCCAGGTGGCACGATATATTTTGCAGCATTATGCGCTTCAGAGAAGGAGCGGTGAAGCAAAAACGTTTGAAAAAAAATTTGATGCGCTGTATCGAAACCGAACCTCTCTGCCGATCATGTTCAGTACGCAGCTCGGCTACATGCTCGGGAACAGGCTTTACTACGCTGTGAAAAAAGGACGATTTCCACTTTCGAAAATAAAGGGCTATTTCCGGGACCCTTTCGACACTCCCGGAAAGGCGTTTGAATGTTATCTGGAAATCAGCAACCGACTCAAAGCGGTTGAGCACGTAAGCCAGTTTTAGACTGCCTGTTCGCAGTTTAATCGGGAGATATCGTTTGCCCTATCTTTCAGGCAGCACCCAGACCCCATCCCAATCCGAAGGCGGAGGGGATCCCAGAAAGTAGTTGCATCGGTCGAGAAAAACCCGACAAAGAGGATCTTCGTTTACACCCTTTTCAAAAAGTTTTCTTGCCTTCCTGAACGCCCTCTGGTTGTATAAATCCCTGCCCTCACAGAAATATTTTTGAGACTTCGAGAGGGGAATATCTTTTTCTCCCAGTACCTCAAATATCTGTACAGGTCTTTTCTTTCCTTTCACCCGGACATGATCCACCAGCCTTGTTGTGAATTGATCTCCCAGCTCACTTCGAGTGGACTCGGTTATCAGAATATCTGTGCCATAGTACTGGGTCAATTTTTCAATTCGGGAAGCGACATTGACGCCATCGCCGATTACGGTAAAATCCATACGCCTTTCCGAGCCGATATTGCCGGAAATTACATCTCCGGTGCAGATACCGATTCCGATGTGTATCGGCCTTCCTCCGGATCTCTTTTTTTGGGCATTGAAAATGGATAAATTATAGCGCATCTGGAGAGCGGTCCTGACCGCTCGAATCGTATCGTCCGGTTTGTTATACGGCACTCCAAAAACAGACATAATCCCGTCGCCTATAAATTTATCGAGGACGCCTTTGTTTTCAAAAATTAAATCAACCATGATCCTGAAATATTCATTCAAAAAAGCAACCGTCTGTTCGGCGGTCAGATTTTCCGTGATTCCGGTGTACCCCCTGATGTCTGAAAACATGATCGTTGCTCTGCTTCGGGTTCCGCCAAGAGCCTGATGACTCGGGTCATCCAGAATTTTTTCCACAATATCTTTGGCCATATATCGCACAAGTGTGTTTTTCATTCTTTTTTCACGGGTGATATCTTCGAATACAAGCACGGTTCCCTGGCGCTCATTGCTGTGATCCAGCAATGGAAAAAAATTCAGATTCAGGTAGTTTTCCGGGCAGGACGGCTGAACCAGCGATACATCGTAGTCCAAAACCGCATTGCCTGAATCGATCACCCGGTTAAGGATATCGATCACGTATTCATTCCCGGAGGGGATGACTTCACGGAAATCTTGATTGATCATTTTTGCCGAGCTGGTTTGAAACAGTTTTTCAGCACACTGGTTGACTGTTACAATCCTGTACTGGTTGTCAATGGTCACAATGCTGTTTGTGATGCTGTTTTGAACACTTGTCAGATAGTTTTTCATATCCAGGGTGCGCCCGTAAAGCTGCGCATTTTCCAGTGCCACCGAGATTTGAGAGGAAAGCGCCTTGAGCAGATCCTCATCTTCCCGATCGAAATTTCCTTTCTTTTTATTGATCGCCTCGGTAGCGCCGATTATCTCCCCTTGTCGATTGATAATCGGTGCGCATAGAACCGTTTTGGTTTGAAATCCGGTTTGCCTGTCGACAATTGGAAGAAAGCGGGGGTCTTTATAGGCATTTTCAATGTTCAGAATCTTACCGGTCCGGATGACATAACCGGCAAGCCCCTGTTCTGCGGGGAATCGAATTTCCTTGATTTCCGACTGCTGGGCGACCTTGGACCATAGTTCGCCTGTTTCGGAGTCGATCAGAAAAAGCGAGCTTCGCTCTGCATGAAGCACTTCAGAGATTTTATCCACGATTTTTGCAAAAAGTGTATCCAGATTCAGTGTTCGGGATATGGACATGGATATATCAAAGAGAATGGCCATTTTCTGGTGATCCGCAAGCAGTTTTTGATACAGTTTAAGATTTTCGACGGCAATCGCTGCCTGATACCCGAAAGCCTTGAAAAGGGCTTCATCCTGTCTGTTGAAAACGCCCTCTTTTTTATTGATAACCTGGATTACACCAACCATTTCTCCCTGAAGGTTTTTCAGGGGTCCGCAGAGAATGTTTCTGGTGCAAAAACCAATCAGGCGATCCATAGAGTCGTCAAAACGATTATCTTGATAAGCATCTGTTATGTTGATTATTTTGTCGTTTTTGGCCACCCATCCCGCAACTCCTTTTCCAACAGGCACCCTGATTTCCTTTTTTTGCACGCCAAGGGCCACCATGGACCACAACTCATTGGCATATGGGTCCAGAATGAACAGCGTCGCACGTTCCGTATTCATGACTTTCCCGGCCGTCAACACAATACGTTCAATCTGTTCTTCCATGCTTATTCTGAGAGATAAAATTTCGCTCATATCCATAAATTTGCAGATATTTTTTAATGAAATCTCTGCCCGCCTTTTTTGAATGACCGATTCCTGAAAGCGAAAATTTGCCTGGCGTAATCTTTTTGTGATCAAAGCTAAAAAATTTCTAGTCAGTGTCGGAGAGGTTGAAAAAATGTTTTCAAAATCCGAGTACCGGATCTTCAGAAGCTGAGATTTCCGGACAGCTCGCGCGGATGCAATACGCTTTCCGTCATTAAAGTACCCCATCTCTCCGATGCTTTCACCGGCATCAATATTGCCGAGGATAACCTCTTCGCCAAATTCATCCCTTCGAAAAACCTCAGCGCTGCCCTGAATCATGATGTAGTATGAATCTCCCTGCTGATCCTGGGTGATGAACACCTCTCCCTGATCCAGGCTGACTTCGGACACCCATTCCCGGATGGTTATTAATTCATGGACAGGCAGTTTTGAAAAAATATCACAATTCTTCAGGCGATCCAGACGCTGCTGCAGGACAGCCAAACTGAGGGTTTCCGGTGTGATGGCACCTTCTTCGAGCAGCATCTCCCCCAGTAAATGTTTTTTCCCGGACATCCTTTTCTTTTGCTGCATTTCTATGGCATGCCCGATCTCTGATTCATCACACCCGAGGTAGGCGCCGATTTTTTTAAACCTATGATTTTTTTTTTGATCTGATTTCATCGGTTGCCTCTTTCCATGAAAAAGAAATTCAATGATTGGAGAGCAGCAGGACAGATAAGATCTTACAGAATCTGTTTGAAAAATTCAATCTTTTCGACACAGCGATCGTACCCGGTCTGGAAAACGAGGAGGTGTGGAAAAAGAAGATCGAAGAGATCCGAAAGGAATTCAAGAGGATGATAAAGTGTCAACTCAAGGTGTAAAAAGACGATTCGCAACCAGAAAGGAAGCACAGCAGCGTCTATTGGATTGATGTAAATCCATAGAGGATCAGGTTCTGCCGGAGGTGCTGTTTTTTATACGCTTCTTCAGCCAGAAACTCTGGTGATAGGATAGTTCGTTGAACTGCAAGCGGCAGCATTTCATGGCGGCAGAATCATGTGGGAGGTTATCCGCGATCTCCGTATCCGAAACAATATTTGCGCTGAAGCGAAATGGCCCATCTTCTGTTGTCCGTGTGCCGCCCAGAACAATTGAAACTTCACAGGGGTCGGTGATGATTTCTTCGTTTTTTTTACAAAGAAAAGAGAGTCCTCCCAGGCCGATATCAACAATTTTGCCGATTTGAGCGGAAGCGGGGTCAAGGATCACTAAAAATCCATCCTGGATAACATACCTTTCATGTCTTCTTCTTTCTTCCATTCCGATCATTATTTTTCTCCTTGTATCTTTTGGATTTTTTATTTATTCAAAAAATACGGTCTATTGCCTGGAGTCATTCTCAAGACAGAGCGCTTTTCACGGTACGACCTCGCCGTTTGATGGGAGTTGACATGGTTTGTTTCCGGATTGCTTATGAAAAGAATAAACCGCTTTTTGATTTGGAAGGCAATTTTAGTGGCAGTTGATACATAGCATAGTCTGGAAAGAGAGTAAATGCTGTAAATTTTCGTACAGAATGCCCATATGATTTAAGTATTTTTGAAAGAATTTCATTTAAAAACAGAATGTTATGACTTTTCCCTTGTTTCCGGTTTTTTTCGTATGAGGTGTCTTTTTTTCGCACACCGGTTTCTGCTTCGGGATACATTCTCGGGCAAAGAGCTTGAATGCGTTGAGCATAAGAGGATGCTTGGTGGATATTTTATTGACGCGCATGGTTTTTATAGATAAAAAAGCAATAAAAATCAAAATTTTATTGTTGACACATCTATATCTTTTGTTCATATTTCTTGCCTGACACAGCACGGTCTTTTCTTTTGCCGGGCCCTTTTATTTCACCATGGGAGAGAGTCGGCGACATCTCAGCATATTAACGAACCGCTTTTTCGAAAGTCGGATTGAAAGGAGAGGTTGGTAAAAAATGAGAATGAACCTGAAAAAAAGAGTTTTCATCCTGGCGCTTGTTTTGTGGTTACCATCCGGCTTTGTAACCTTTTCTCATGCAAAGGAGAAAGCAAAAATTACAATCAAGTTTGCCACACTGCTTCCAAAAGGCTCCGCAGATCTCTATGAAAAGTTTAAAGAGGAAGTAAAATCCCAGACCAATAATGAAGTTGAGTTTAAGATTTATTATGGCGGTGTTCAGGGAGATGAACTGGATGTGCTGCGTAAGATTCGCCTGAAGCAACTGCATGGAGGTTCGTTCACCGGGTATGGGCTGGGAACCATCGTTCCCCCGGTGAGAGTTACGGAATTGCCTTATATGTTTAAAAACTATGAAGAAATTTCATATGTTCGCGAGCGCCTTGAAAATAAAATGAATAAAATTTTTGAGAGTAACGGCTATATACCCCTGGGCTGGTACGAAACCGGCTTTGCCTATACCTTTTCCAAGGTTCCCATAACATCCATTGAAGTTGCACGGCAGCAGAAATGGTGGATGTGGGGAAGTGATCCGCTGCAGCAGGCGGTTTTTGACGCTATGGAAATTTCGCCGGTTCAGCTTTCCGTTACCGATGTCTTGACCTCTCTATCCACAAAAATGATTGATGCCGCTCCGACAACACCTTTTGGCGCAGTGGCTTTTCGCTGGTATACGAAGTTCAAATATATGCAGGAATATCCACTCGCAAACTTCAATGTCGGCGTTATTGTGACAAAAGATATCTGGGATCAGATAACTCCCGAAAGTCAGAAAAAGATAAAGGCTCTCACAAAGACGCTGGCATCTGAGATGATTCAGTCCCGCAGGCAATCCATTGCAGACAGTATTAAGGTTCTGAAAGATTCCGGTATTGAGATTGTCCATGTGGACATGGAAAATGAAGCGATGAGATTTGTGCTGCAGTCGGCAGAAAAAGCGAGAGATTCTCTTGCGGGAAAACTCTATTCCAGAGAACTGCTGGATGAGACCCTGGCCCTGCTTCAGGAATATAGAGAAAAAAATCCGAACAGCACGGTTGCTCGAATTGAATAGCACGCTGCCAAACCGGTACGGGTGAGCTGAAAAGGTTCAACAGGCGCCGGGATACTGAAAAGTTTCATGTGCATCCCTTTGAAGTGCTCAACGCGAGCGAGGTGATCCAGCGCTGTATTTCATGATTGAGAATTTGATAATATGCTTCTGATCCTCCAAGTCCTTTTCTCCCGAAAAAGTAGTTGATTTCCAGAAAAAAGGGAAGGGGTTCTTTTTCATTTTCTGAAAAAAGAAAATCAAAGCCGGCCAGGTTGACTCCGGTGATTGCGCAGAACTCCCGGGCAGCATGGATCGCTTTTTGCTGTAACTCAGGATCTTGTTGAAAATCGATCAATGAGCCTTTTGAAACACTGGATGCAAAATGGTTTTCATTTTTCCGGATTCGCCAGTAAGATCGAACTGTTTTTCCGATTACAGCGACCCGAAGCGACCGGTTGCCACAGGCAATGAGTTCCTGGATCAGAAACCCTTTTAAACCATTTTTTTCAAACTTCTCTGCTCGCAGGAGCTGTTTTTCCATATCTGAAATCGTTCGGATCAAAAAAACAGTATCACCTTCTCCACCCCAGCTAAATTTGAAAACATAAGGATAGGAAAGGGTTGTAAGATCTTTCCGGTTTCTGGATTTAAGGGAATAGTCATCCAGATTTTGAAATGACCGTGTTTTTGGATAAAGGACCCCTGTTTGTTTGAAAAGATCGATCTGGCCGATTTTCCCCGGGAATTGAAATCGTGCATCGTAATTGGGGAAAACATGAGGGCAATGATTTCGAGCCATTTCAAAAAGCTCTTTTCTGCACCCCTGAGGCAGGATCACCGCATCGGCCTGCTGGATTTCCAAAAGGTCTGAAGCTTCTGGATTGCGTCCTGCACAGATGATGTTTTTGTCGGATTCAAAGCATGGATGAAAAGAAAGAATCATGACGCACTTGTAAAAAGTCAAAATTTTGATGGCAAAGAAAAAAGTTCAAGTTCAAGGCGCGCAAATCCCGAGGAGTGAGGCGTAGTTAGCTTACTCCGCAGCGACGAGGGATGAAACGCAACACAGAAATTGGACTTTTTGCGAAGCCATCAATCATGAATAACCAAATTTCCGCAGGGCCTTTGTATCTTTGCTCCAGTTTTTTTGGATCCGGACAAACAGTTTTAAAAAAACGTGGGTTCCAACCAGTCGCTCAATATCTTTCCGGGCATCTTCACCGATTTTTTTAAGCTTGCTTCCTTTTTTTCCAATAATGATGCCCTTCTGGGAGTCATGCTCCAGGTGAATGGTTGCGTCTATTCGGATCAGTTTCCCATTTTTTTCCTCTGAAAAACGATCAATGGTTACGGCAGTGGAATAGGGTATTTCCTGGCCTGTCAGCCGAAACACCTTTTCACGGATCATCTCGGCGGCAATAAACCGTTCCGATATGTCGGTAAGGGTCTCTTCCGGAAAGTAGCGAGGTCCCTGCGGCAGAAGGGCTTCCATTGAATTCAGAAGCGCTTCAATCTGGGCGCCCTGTTTGGCCGAAATGGGAATCACCGCTTTAAAGGGATATGCTTTTGACCAGTTGGCTATGAATTCAAGCAGCCGGTTTTTCTGAATCAGATCAATCTTATTCAACGCCATAATTACCGGCTTTTTTTGTGTTTTCAGCTGTTTTATCAAAAAGGCCTCCGAATCCGGAAGCGGTTTTGAGACATCTGCAATGGCGAGAATGATATCACCGTCGCTGATTGCAGTAATAGCCTCATCCACCATTTTTATATTTAAAGGGTCTCTGGGTTTGTGGACACCGGGCGTGTCCAGAAAAACAAGCTGTGACGACTGCCTGTGCACCACCCCCAGAATCCGGTTTCTGGTGGTCTGGGGTTTTTGGGATGTGATGGAAATTTTTTCACCGAGAAGGCGGTTCAGAAGCGTTGATTTTCCCGCATTTGGTGCTCCGGCAATGGTAATGAAGCCGGATCTGAAATTGTCAGCTGACTGTTTGTGATCGGTCATTATTTTTTCCTGCATGGTTTTCGTATCGTTCGACTTTTAGTGATCGGGTGGTTTGTCCTGGATCAATCTTGAAATTTCATCCCAAACCTGCTCTTTCCCCTGTCTGGATTTAGCGGAAAACAGGAGGAGGTCTTCCGGGTCGATTTGAAGTGCGTCTGCAGCCTGCTTTTGCTGTAGTGTCTGTTTGCTTTTTTTCAATTTATCCGTTTTTGTCATAACCGGGAGGCAGGGAATGCCATAATGATATAACCAGTTGATAAGATCTAGCTCCTGCCGGCCCGGGGTGCGCCGAAGATCCATGATGAGAACAACCCCTTTTAACGTGCTTCGGGTCGACAGATAGGTTTCAATCATGGGGCCCCATTCTTTTTGTATTTTTTCCGGCACACGGGCATAGCCGAATCCAGGGAGGTCCACAAACATTAACGACTGGTTGATATTGAAAAAATTGATAAGCTGTGTTCGACCTGGAGTTGAGCTGGTCTTGACAAGTTTTTTACGGTTGACCAGTGTATTGATCAGCGAGGATTTTCCCACATTGGAACGTCCTGCAAAAGCGATTTCAGGCAGATGGGGAGGCGGGTAGTGGGATTGCCTGACTGCGCTTGTAACAAATTCAGCGGATGTGATGATCATTTTTTTATCTTACCTTGAAAGATAGTGTTCAATTCGATGCATTCCTTCAATAATGTTGTCCATGGAGTTTGCATAGGAAAACCGGATATAGCCTTCGCCATTTTCTCCAAAATCAATCCCCGGGGTGACGCCGACATGAGCATTCTCCAGAATATCAAAGGCCAGTTTGTAGGAATTTTTTGAGATATGTCCTGCGTTGGCAAAAATATAAAAAGCACCGGTAGGCGGCACTGTAATGCCGAACCCTATTTCCCGGAGGCGCTTGATCATATAAAGTCGGCGTTCGTTGTAAATTTTCTTCATATGCCTTACGTCATCATCCGCCTTTTCAAGGGCCGTAATTCCAGCCTTCTGGACAACGGAGTTGGCAGATATAAAAAAGTTCTGCTGCAGCTTTTGCATGGGTCTTATGAACGGCATGGGAGCGATCAGATACCCGAGTCTAAGGCCGGTCATGGCATACAGTTTTGAAAATCCGTTTAACACAAAGCAGTTATCCGTGAACTCCAAAATGGAATGAGCCTGGTCTTCATATACGAGGCCGTGGTATATTTCATCGGACACAATAAATGGGGCGAATTCGGAAATCGCTTTCATCCGGTTTTCTGAGAGCAGGTTCCCGGTTGGATTGGAAGGGGAATTGATAAATATGGCCTTGGTGTTTCCGGAAATTTTTTCCCGGATCGCTTCAGGCCGGTACTGAAAGCCGTCCTCTTCATAAACTGGAACCAGTACGGGGCTGCCCTGCATGAATCGAATGAAATTGGGATAACAGGCATAGTGTGGATCTGAAATAATCACTTCGTCCCCCTTTTCAAGCAGGGCGGAGAAAAGGAGCAGCATGGCAGGAGATGTCCCGGATGTGATTATAATTTGTTCCGGATCGATGTCAACATGGTAGGTTTTTTTATAATACCTGCAAATTGCCTCCCGAAGGTCCATACTCCCCAGGCTGTGTGTGTAATGTGTATGTCCTTGTTCAAGGGCCTGGCTCGCACTTTCCCGGATGCATCGGGGGGTGTCAAAATCAGGTTCTCCCACCTCCAGGTGGATAACATGAATACCTTGCCGCTCCATAGCTTGGGCGCGTTCGAGTACATCCATGACAATAAAGGGAGGCATTTCTCTTGCCCTCCTGGCTATGGTTTTCATTCCTGCCTCCACATACATCTACCTTGTGAATACCGAACACGACAAGTCATTTCAAACCCGGTTCTAAAAATTATTTTGATCGCTTTGAATCAAGTCGTTGTAAGCGGAACGACAAAATGGTTCAAGGTGGCAACCAGCGTGAATAACAGGTTTTAAAATCGGCCTCTATACAACTTTATTCAGGGGATATTCAATAATGCCTTCAGCGCCCTCCTTTAACAGCTTTGGAATCAGCCGGCGTACTTCTCCTGAATCAACCACGGTTTCCACCGAAAACCAGTCAGACTGATAAAGATGGGCCACAGTCGGGGCATGGAGGCTTGGAAGCAGGGCGACAATATTCTGGATAGAACTCTCCGGAACGTTCATTTTAAGTCCGACCAGCTTTTCACCCAGCAGCGCACCTTTTAAAAGCATCGCCATCTGTTCGATTTTTTCTCTTTTGCATGGATCTTTCCAGGATTCATGGTTGGCAATCAACTGGGTATTGGTCTGCATCAGTTCATGGATGACCCGAAGCCCATGCGCTTTGATGGTACTTTCGGTTTCCGTGATTTCGACAATGGCATCGGCAAGACCGGAAACAACCTTTGCTTCTGTAGCGCCCCAGGAAAACTCGACGTTTACGTTGATTCCCTGCGACTTGAAAAACCGTTTTGTAAATCCCACAAGTTCGGTTGATATTTTTTTGCCTTCAAGATCCTTGAGGGTTTTTATTGGAGAATCATAGGCAACCGCCAGAACCCAGCGTGCCGGCCGGGCGCTCACTTTTGAATATACAAGATCGGTTACCACATGGATATCGGATTTATTTTCAGCTATCCAGTCTTTGCCGGTAAGTCCGGCATCCAGGGCTCCGTTTTCGATATTGATTGACATCTCCTGAGCGCGGCAGAGGGCGCACTCTATTGAATCATCATTAATTTCGGGGAAATAACTCCTTCCGCTTACCGTAATTTTCCATCCGGAACGGCGAAACAGGGAAATCGTAGCCTCCTGAAGGCTGCCCTTGGGGATTCCGAGTTTTAGGACTTTTTTCATTTTTTATATACCTCCTCAGGGTCGAACAGGGGATTTCCTGTGATTTTGACAGACCCGTTTTCAATTTTTTTATGAAAGCAGGACTTATGGCCGGTATGGCAGGCGGCGTTTCCAACCTGTTTTATTTTCAACAGAACACTGTCATTGTCACAATCTATCCGGATCTCTTTCACGATCTGAACGTTACCGGATGTTTCTCCTTTGATCCAGAGTTTTTGACGGCTTCGGCTGAAATATGAAGCCCTTCCGGTTGCAAGAGTGGATTCCCAGGCTTCTTTGTTCATAAATGCAAGCATCAATACTTCTCCTGTTTCAGCATCCTGTACGATTGCAGGAACCAATCCATTCAATTTGCTGAAATCAAGCGCGATCTCCATTAAAATTCCCCCTTCCTGCCCAGAAAGTTGAGGGCCTTATTTTTAAAAAATCTTCGTTTTTAAGCACTTTTTACACCAAAGTCAATCGGTTTTCAATGCGGAACTCAAAATTCAGCAGTTGCCGATTTTGAATCCCGACTTGCTTAATCGAATGATATCTGATAGCAGAAAGGCCTAATGAATTGAGTGGATTTGTTTATATGAAGGCGTTTACGGAATATGATAAAAAGAAAAAGTAATTCACGGATACTGGAAAAAAGGACGCGAAGGAAACAGCGTGGGGTAGGATCCAAAATCGGTTTGATTCTGATCCTGCTGTTCATTATTCTGACAACCTTCGGAAGTCTGACGGTTACCGGTTATTATTATTATCTTCAGGAGAGTTTGCCTAAAATAACCTCTCTGAAAGATTATCTCCCTCCGATCATTACAATGGTATATTCTGATGATGGACGGAAGATCGCAGAATTTTACAAGGAACGCCGGGAGATTGTTACGCTTTCGGAAACGCCTCAGATTTTGATTGATGCCTTTGTCGCGGCAGAGGATGCAAGATTTTTCAAGCATGAAGGAATTGATTTTTTAAGTGTTGTCCGAGCGATGTTTAAAAACATCGAGGCCGGTACAATTGTTCAGGGTGGAAGCACGATTACCCAGCAGGTAACCAAATCCTTTTTCCTTACACCGGAAAGAAGCTATACGCGTAAGATCAAGGAAGCGATTCTTTCCTACAGAATCGATAAAAAGTTTACCAAGGATGAGATCCTTTTCCTGTATTTGAATCAGATCTATCTCGGACATGGTGCATACGGCATTCAGGCGGCGGCCCAGAATTATTTCGGGAAGCCGGTTCAGGAGTTGAATCTGGCTGAATGCGCTGTACTCGCGGGACTGCCCCAGGCGCCAAGCAAGTATTCACCATTCAGATTTCCCGAAAGAGCCAGAAAACGGCAGATATATGTTTTAAACAGGATGCTGGCGGAAGAATATATTACCAATATCCAGGCTACGGAAGCGATCAATACAAAGCTCGATATCAAGCCCAAAAAAAATTGGTACATCGAGGAGGCGCCTTGGTATACCGAGCATGTTCGGCGCTATGTTGAAAAGCAATATGGACCGGAAGCGCTATATAAGGATGGGCTGAAAATATATACGGCGGTTAATGTCGAAATGCAGCAGATCGCAAAAGAGGAAATTGACAAGGGGCTGAGACAACTGGATAAACGTATGGGCTATCGTGGTCCTCTCATGCAGCTTCCCCCTGAAAAAATTGAGGGTTTCGCAAAAGAACTGCAGGCGGACCAGGAAAAACCAGATCTTGAAGCCGGGGATATAACCAGGGCAATTGTCATCGCGGTGGACAATACGAATAACCTGGTAACAATCCGGCTTGGAAACGGGCTTGGCAGAATTCAGATCGAGGATATGGCCTGGGCCAGGAAACCAAATCAGGATGTGGATTATCGGAATGCAAGAATCAAACAACCAGGCGAGGCGCTTCAAGTCGGAGATGTGATTCATGTTCAGTTGAAGGGGAAGTCGGAAGAAGAAGATCTGTGGGAATGCGCTTTGGAACAGCTTCCTGTTGCGCAGTCTGCACTTTTGTGTATTGAAGGGGAAACCGGACATGTCAAAGCGATGATTGGCGGAAGGAGTTTCAGGAAAAGTCAGTTCAATCGGGCGATTCAGTCAAGGCGGCAGCCAGGGTCGGCATTCAAACCGGTTATCTATTCAGCAGCGCTTGACAAAAATTATACTGCCGCAACAGAGATTCTGGATACCCCGATTGTTTTCAAAGACATAGAGCGTGACTTTACCTGGAAGCCGAAGAATTATGAAGAAAAATTTTTCGGCCCCACGTTGTTCCGGGAGGCCCTTGAAAAATCACATAATATCGTAACCATCAAAATTCTCAAAGATATTGGTGTTGATTATGTAATCGATTATGCCAGAAGGCTGGGAATCCAATCCAACTTAAACAGGGATCTTTCCATTGCACTCGGATCCTCTGGAGTATCACTTCTTGAAATTGTCAGCGCGTATTCAGTTTTTTCAAATCTTGGCAACCGGGTGGAGCCGATATTTATAACAAAAATCGTTGACAGAGACGGAGTTGTTCTGGAAGAAAACCTGCCTGCGAAAGAGAGAGTGATAGAGAAGAGCACCGCATATATCATGACCAATCTACTGGAAGGTGTGGTTAAACATGGTACAGGAAGAAAGATACGAGCACTGAAAAGGCCGGTGGCCGGCAAGACCGGAACGACAAACAATCTTTTCGATGCCTGGTTTGTTGGATATACTCCCGGATATGTTACCGGTACATGGGTGGGGTTTGACGAAGAGCAATCACTTGGAAAAGGGGAAACCGGCTCAAGGGCGGCAAGCCCGATCTGGCTCGGATTTATGGGAAAAATCCTGAAAGATAAGCCTGTTCGGGTATTTCAGGTTCCAGAGGGAGTTGTCTTTTCAAAGATAGATGCTGAAACCGGCAAATTGCCTATTCCAGAGTCGAAAAAAACAATATTCGAGTGTTTTAAAGAGGGAACCGTTCCTACGGAGTATACAAAAAAACCCGGTTCCGTGACAGAGGCAGAGCAGTTTTTTAAAAACGGTATTTAGAACCATTGCCCGTGAATCGGGATTCTTTGCTCGCGGGATGACACCGGCGATGTTACCTGAAACGGAGGTCGGACAGGTGTCGTTTGAAGAAATCGGTCTGATCGACAACACTTTGTTTAAAATCATCATTTTGGTAAATGTCAAAATGACCGATGGGGTAACGCTTTACTTCTGCAAGGGGGCCGATAGCCGAGGCTGTTTTTTCAGCGACCTCGATTGGCGCCACGCTGTCTTTTTCACAGATCTGGATCAGGGCAGGGCACCTTACCTTCCGGGCGTGTTTAATGGGCCGATAGCTCCCCACCTGGAGGCCGATCCGGGCACAGACTTCATTGGGAAAGTCTTCCGGAACGAGGGCCTTGTATCCTTCATAGGCATCCGGCGTTGTCATGGCGGCAATACTTCCGGGCGGACCGACAATACTCATCATGTGAGGCTTCAGGCCGATCCATGCTCCAACCTGATCTCGCAGTCCGTGCCCGATCATGCGTAACGAGTTGAATACTCCGCCTGTTCGAAGGGCGCTGCTGGTAGCAGCCAGGCCATCCATCATGGGGCATTGGGCGGATATGCAGGCAATGTCTTTGTCTTGAGCGGCAACCACAACAACATGACCTCCGCTGAAAGAGGTACCCCATAGCGCAATCCGTTTTGAGTCGATTTCAGGAATCATGCGCACAAAGGAAACTGCCGCACGCCAGTCCTCCAATTGACGGCGAATCGACAAGAGTTGGCGGGGTTCTCCCTGGCTGTCTCCGAAATGACGGTAGTCAAATACCAGAACGGCAAAACCGGCCTGTTGAAAGTGTTCCGCATAGGGCTCAAGACCGGCTGTTTTGGTTCCTCCAAATCCGTGTGCCATAACGATGCAAGGAGCAGGCGCTCTTTCCTCTTCCGGGAGGAAAAACCATGCTTTCAGTGTTTCACCTGCACAGGTAAAGGGGATCTCTTTTTTCATGGAAGGGTGCTCCTTGTCCGTATAAAATTC
This sequence comes from Desulfobacterales bacterium, assembly GCA_046484745.1. GTDB lineage: Bacteria > Desulfobacterota > Desulfobacteria > Desulfobacterales > SURF-7 > JAQYVL01. The sequence goes on from JAWOIJ010000070.1 coordinate 186,284, forward strand.
TCTTTATTTTTAGCAAAAAAACATAGTTAGAGCCTGTCTGTCAACCGGAAAGTTTAAATTTAGTCGTTTTTGTTACAGCGCTGTCTGAAGTCATTTTTTTTCCTGCTGAGAGATGGACGCCTTACCGAAGAGATGAATTTTCAGATTTGACTGCGCTTCCGTTAAAAGCGAATGTTTTACAATGGTCGGTTGATATTTGTTGCTTTTTAGCAGATTCCTATTGAAGCGAAGCGTCAAAGTTGATACTTCAAAACATTTGGTGGCGATTTATGGTTGATAGAATACCAGCCCGGCAGAGGGAACATCTGGAAACAAGGGGACTTCGCCTGCCGGCAATTGTGATTTACGTTTATGATAAGCAGGAGAGAAAAGCATGACGCTACGTAAAGTAGAAATAGACAGAATCCTTTTCGCCACAGATCTTTCCGATCATGCTCGCTATGCATTTGCGTATGCAGTGAGTCTTGCCAATTTATATGAGGCACAGCTTATTATTCTGCATGTACAATCCGATGAACCCTGGCTGGATGAGAAACTTGCCGGTGATGACGGTGAAAAAAAATGGGAAGAAATTAAAAAACAGAACTTGATTGACGCACGCGAGGCCCTGATCGGTAAAAAAAAGCAGAGCGAGACGATACGGCGGGTGTTGAATCATTTTTGTGATGGAGAATCCGCATGTTTTGGCGAGAATGGATTTATAAAAGATGAGATTTTAATCAAATCCGGAGATCCCGCGGAGGAAATCCTTGCGCAGGTGGCTGAAAAAAAATGTGGTTTGATCGTCATCGGCGGGTATGGCCAGGAAAGCAACAGAGAAAAAGGCATCGGTGCGACAGTTGAACAGGTGCTTAAAAGATCCAGCATTCCGGTGATGATGGTGAGGCTTCCGGAAGAAAATAAAGAATAGTCTTACTCAGCAGGTATTTCTACTTCCAGCTGATCTTTCCCGAATTTTTCATTGGAACAAACAGCTATGGTTTTCAGCTGAAAATTATTTTTTAAAATTTCAATGTTTTGATTTTTTAGTCCCCTCATTTCGGAGATACTACGCGGATGAACATGGATCACGATGTTTCTTCCTTTTAGATCCTCTTTGTTTTTTAAAATATTTTCAACCTGTTCCAGAAAAATTGCAGAAAATACCATGTGGCCAAAAGCCGGATGGTAGGGACCCGCTATAATATTTTCACCATTATCTAAATCTGAAGAGGCCTGAAGTCCAATCCGGATGACCGGGATGCCCCTTTTGTTAAAAAGGGTGTAGATTTTTTTGACAAGAGACACGCTTTCATGCAGCGACATGGGAGAATAGCGGCCGCCTCTGTAGGATTCTGCAAGCGGACTACCTGCAAGCACGACGGTGGGGTAGATTCGAATGAAATCCGGTAAAAGCTCGGCGATCTGATGTGCTGTCGCAAGAGATCGTTTTTCGCTGTCATCGGGAAGTCCTGTCATCATCTGCAAGCCCAGTTTAAAGCCTCGTTCTTTGACCATGCCGGCTGCTTTCGTTGTATCTTCTGCGGTATGCCCCCGGTTTGATTTGAGAAGCACATGATCATCCATGGACTGGGCACCAAGTTCGATTGTGGAGACTGTAAATTGTTGAATCGCATTCAGGTGTTGTTCATCGATTGTATCCGGGCGGGTTGAGAACCTGATGCTTTCCACCTTTCCGGAATCAATGAACTTTTCTGCTTCGGTAAGCAACGCGTGAATCGTTTTGCGTTTAAGCCCCAGGAAATTTCCACCGTAAAATGCAATCTGAACCGGTTTTGTCCTGTCTTTTTTAAAGGAGAGACAGGTATTTATTTTTTGGATCATCGTTTCTTTTGATGAAAAAAAAGAGGTGTTTCCTGTAATGGTAACCTGATTGCAGAATGCGCATTGATGGGAGCACCCCTGGTGGGGAATAAATATCGGAATGATAAACGGAGCATTGGAGAAATTCATTCAGTTCTGATTCTTTTCCAGGATTTCAAGGGCATTTTTCGCGGCAACCTGTTCCGCTAATTTTTTGCTTTTTCCGGTTCCTTCGGTGATAATGTTCTGAATTTTCAGTTGAGCCCTGAATGTTTTATCGTGATCCGGACCGGTTTCATCAATTATGTGATAGGACGGGACGGATCCCTCGCGGGTTTGGACCAGTTCCTGAAGCCTGCTTTTATAATCGAGATTGGCGGTCGGTTTGGAGATGGAGTTCAAAAAAGATGAAAAATGAAGTTTTATGATTCGGAAGGAGGCATCAAAGCCGCCATCCAGATATACGGCGGCGATAACCGCCTCAAAAGCATCGGCAAGAATGGACTTTTTTTCCCGGCCATTTGTCTGAAGTTCTCCTTTGCCGAGCTTAAGGTATTCTCCAAGATCGATTGTTTTTGCTATTGATGCCAGCCTTGACTCATTAACAAGGCCGGCCCTCATCCTGGAAAGATCCCCTTCTTTCAAGTCCGGAAAAAAATCCATGAGGATATGACCGGCTGTCAGGTTCAGAACCGCGTCTCCAAGGAATTCAAGCCGCTCGTTATCACCAAGCGCCGTGTCGGATTGTTCATTGATATAAGAGCGGTGACAAAGAGCCGCCTGAATCAGTTTTTTGTTTTTGAAGTCATGACCGAGGTTTTTTTCCAGGGTTGCAATATCCATATCTTATATACTCTGTCACGGCAGCAGATTCTGTGCTGCCGGTATTCGTTGGAATGGTTTTACAGCAGAGCCAAAACCAATTATATACAGCCAGGTAAAAAAAGGCAAAATCATTTTGCGTGGTTACTATGCCGGGAGAGTCGAGCCATCAGATTTTCATATATTTCATAGGGAATGACCATATCTCCCCTGCCGCTCCCCATTTGAATGTCAGGGAGCATCTTACCGTGAAAATCCGTACCGCCTGTTAGGAGAAGATCGTGGTGAAGAGCGATCTTTTGAAATTCAACCGATTGATTCTGCGAGTGATCCGTATAAAAAACTTCAATGCCCATTAACCCCATCTCTTTCAATACGGAAACCAGATGTTTCAGTTCTTTCAGGTCTCCTGTCTTGATTAAGCCGGGATGGGCGAGGACGGGAATGCCATCGGCATTCCGAATCAGTTCAATTGCTTTTTCACACGCAATACGGTACTTGTCAATGTAAGCGGGACGGTCTTTTCCAAGGTATCTTTCAAAGGCTTCATTTATGGTTTTTACTACTCCCATTGCCAGCATCGCCTGGGCAATATGAGGTCTTCCGATCTGACCGGTTCCGACCTTTTTTTGTATTTCATCAATAGAAAGATCGATCCCAAAGCTTTCAAGTCGTTTCAGAATTTCAGGATTTCGGTTTTTTCGTGCTTTCCGGAGAATGGATAAAGCCCGATTTAATTCCGGGTTGTCCGTCTCGATTCCGTAGCCCAGGATATGAAGGCTTCCGGAAGAGGGCAGCGGAATAGGTGGATTTGAACTGATTTCAACGCCGGTTAAAAACTGAAGAGAAGCGGGGATGCCTTTTTCAATCGCTTCCACACAACCTTCAATCGTATCATGGTCTGTAATTGCAATGGCTCCAAGATTCAGCTTTTCTGCAAGGGAAAGGATTTCAGATGGTGTGCAGCTGCCGTCAGAAGCGGTTGAATGGATATGAAGATCGATCCTCCGTGGTACGTCACAACCCAAGTGCCTTCTCGAGAGCCTCCTCTTTACTTTTGCATTCAAAGCACTGTGTGGTTACAGGCCTGGCCTTCAGGCGCTTTATCGAAATCTCTTCTTCACATGTTTCGCAGATGCCGAAGGTTCCGTTTTCAATGCGTTCAAGTGCTTTTTTAATTTTTTTAATCAGTTTATGCTCTCTATCCCGTATGCGCAGCATGAAATTGCGATTTGCTTCATGAGAGGCTCTATCCGTCGGATCCGGGAAATTTTCCTTTGGAGTCGTCATGCCGGAAACCGTATCATCAGCCTGATCCAGAAGGTCTTCCAGTCGTTTCGCCAAGAGCTCTTTAAAAAAATCAAGATCCTTTTTTTTCATAACCCAAGCCTTTTGATAGTAATTGTATTCGCTGAAATAATTAAAAAAGTGAAAAATAACAACTTAAACAGTTTTTGTAAAGGGTAAAATGGTTCCAAGGCTGAGCCCGGCAGGCTCAATTTGCTCCTTGTGCTTAATATCATAAAAGAATCTGTCAAGTCGTTTTTCCTTCCTAAATATGTTGCATTTCATTCTAATCCTTTAAAAGATCTTCACATTCATATCCGTTTCCAAGTGTCTTCAATAACAGGTTATTGATCGTTGCTGTTTTATTTTCTCTTATCATATCCAGAACCCCTTGTTGAATCAGTTTTTCAAAGAGATGCCTGTGTGCCTCCGGGTCATGGTCTTCGGCAAGCAGTCGTTTGCGAATCGCACCCATGAGCTTGAGAAATACGGCATATTCCCGGCCAAACTGCTTTTCAAGATCCTTGCGCAGCTTTTTCGCGAAGGCAGGACTGGTGCCGGACGTGGAAATGGCAATGATCAAATCTCCCCTTTTTACAATCGCAGGCAGAATAAAATTGCAGGCTTCCGGAACATCCGCGACATTGCACAACATGTTCCGTTTTTCCGCGTCTGAATTGATTCTGAGGTTAAGCTTTTTATCACTTGTGGTGCAGATGACAAGAAACATGTTTTCAAGATCGGATGACCGGTAGGAACGTTCTTCTAAACGCAACATCGCTTCTGCCGAGAATTTTTTCAGATCCTCAGACATTTTCCTGCTTACAACGGTTACGGCAGCGCCACATTCGAGAAGTGTTTGAACCTTTCGTGTTCCAACCGATCCGCCTCCCACAACAAGGCATTTACGGTTTTGAACGTTTAGATTAACAGGATAGTATTTCATTTTTGCACAGATGGTTATGGATTATCAGGTGCTGATTCTGATTTTCATCAGATCCTCTGCCAGAACAAGTTTTCCATCATATGATCTGCGGCATTCATTTGCAATGTCTACTGTGTCGCATTCCGGATAGAAATGTGTAAGCAGGAGTTTTTTCACACCGGATCGGGCAGCAATCTCTCCTGCAAGAGAGGGCGTGAGGTGACCGGGAATTTTCATATTATCCGGCGTGGATGATTCACAGATCAAGAGATCCGCATTTGCCGAAAGTTCGATCAGATTTTCGCTGAAGTCGGTGTCTCCGGAGTAAACAACTGATCTTCCTCTGTTGTCTTCTATCCGGAATGCAAGGCTCTCTTCATTGTGTGCCACCGGGATAGAATGAACCATAAAATGATCGAAACACATCCGATCCCGGGTTGTATTATTCAGCTCGACGATATTCATCAAGCCGTTTTCAAGATGGATCCATTTTCCGTAAACCTTCTCAAGCCCCCTGAAAAATTTGAAAAATCCGCGTCCAGCAAGGATCCTGAGTATGGTTTTGCGCAGATTTTGATCCGGGTATTTTGTGGCAAACAGCAGCGGAACCAGCTCACTGGTATGGTCCGGGTGCAGATGGCTGTAAAAGACAAAGGAAATATCAAAAATGGTGACGCCCGTTTCAAGAAGGCGCCTCATGGTTCCCGGCCCTGAATCAAAAAGCAGCTTGTCCGGGCCAATTTCCATGAGAACGGAGCAGGGGCCGCGTTTCAGAGATGGAACACAGGTCCCTGATCCCAGTATGGTTATGGTAAATTCGTTTTCAGCAGTTGAGTCGGGCATGGCTGCTTATTTCTCCGGGGGTGTTTTCTGTTTTTAATAACCATCCATTGTTGCGGATCATACGATGCGGCAGATTGGTTTTTCAATAATATTTTGTTGAATGAATCAGACCGGCAGGCACATAATGGATTGCAAAAGCTGTAACAGCATAGATTAATGACAGTTATAAAATTTTGTTCCGCGGGAATGTGTGTTAAAAATTTGTTTGACGATAACGGCATGGAATTGTACTATCCCATCGTGATGAAAGCCTGTAAAATTTTTTCGCGGTTTTTCGGTATAACTGTTTGATGTTTTTAGTTTAAAAGTCTTACAGCGCTGCCTGGTTTTTTATTTCTTGACGTTTTACAAAGATGTTTGTTATAAAACGCTTTTGTGTGAATTGCCGGACGTGGTTTTATAAAAATTATCTTTTTTATCAAATGGTTGTTTTGGCGATTGCGGGCGTGTCCCATGTTTTTTAATTTTAAAAAAAACCAGGTCTGGGCAGAGAGTTCCCAAATCATCATGCAGATCGGCTTGACAATGGCCGGATGCATTGTTTTTTGTTTTTTCATTGGTCGGTTTCTGGACAACTGGCTTGGCACAAAAGGGATCTTTGTTACAATCTTTACCCTGCTGGGTGTGGTGGGCGGCGGTAATGTGGTTTACCGCCAGATTATGGCGGTGACGGAAAAGAAAGACAAGAAAAACGGACCGGCAGATGGAAGTGATTAGGCAGACGCAGAAGCGGTATTGCTCCAGCGCGTTAAGCTTTGCTGTGGTTGCAGGCTTTATTTTTTACCTGGTCGGAATGATTCCAGTCTGCAAAGGGTTGGTACTCGGCACTCTTTTCAGTATTTTAAACTTTATTCTAATGGGCGAGACCCTTCCCATGAGAATTGATCGAACAAAGGGCAGAACATTTTTTGTTGCCCTTGGGTCTATTTTTTTCAGATATATACTGTTAGCCATACCGATTTATATGGCAATCAAAAATGAACAGTTTGATTTTTTTTCCGTGATTGTCGGAATTTTTATGGTTCAGATAATGCTGTTAGGGGATCATGTTTCGGCTATTATCTTTTCCCGTTTTAAAAAAAAATAGGAAATGTAAATCATGCAGGAATTGGGTAAAATACACCAACTGATTGTACCATTTTTCGGTCACACATTAACGTTCAACCTTGAAGTTATTTTATTTACCTGGATTGTAATCAGCCTTTTGCTCCTGTTCGGTATTTTTGCAACCCGCAGAAAGAGCATGGCGCCAGGTCCATTGCAGGTCGTCGGTGAACTTTTTATTGAAAATCTTTTCAATCTTGCCGAAGAGACTCTTGGCAAGGAGATGGCCAAAAAATATGGACCCCTGGTATGCGCGCTGTTCATGTTTCTAGTGCTGTCCAACTGGCTTGGAATCATTCCCCACCTTGAAGAACCGACAAAAGACCTGAACACACCGCTGAGCTTAGGCATTATGGGGTTTTTTATTGCTCACTATGCCGGTATCCGGACCCGGGGAATTAAAAACTATCTGAAAGGATACGTGGAGCCATTTTTTTTCATGATGCCCCTTAATGTTATCGGAGAACTGGCGAATGTGGTTTCCATTTCGTTTCGTCTTTTTGGAAATATCATGGGCGGTTCCATTATTATTCTGGTAGTATCCTATCTGACGTACAGTGTGATTCTGCCGCCTTTTCTAAATGCTTTTTTTGGACTATTTGTCGGTACGATTCAGGCGTTTGTTTTTACAATGCTTACAACTGTTTATATCTCGTTGCAGGTAAAATAAATGATGAGTTTTGATATGCAGACCTGGATAAGTGTTGCCGCCTTTACAGGAGGCGGTCTGGCCATGGGCCTGGGAGCCATTGGTGCGGCCATTGGAGAAGGATTCACGGCTGCACAGGCAAATGAAGCGATCTCAAGAAGCCCCAAGCTGGCAGGTGATATTTTCAAGTCAATGCTGATGGGGCAGGCGATTGCGGAATCCGCTTCCATTTTTGCCCTGGTGGTGGCGATGCTTCTTCTTTTTACAAAATTTTCAGCAGATACGTGGCTGATGGTATGCGTGGTTCTTTCGGCAGGACTTTCCATGGGGTTCGGAGCCATTGGTGCGGGTGTGGGCGCGGGATTTCCCGCCGGAGCAGCATGCAAGGGCATGTCTCGGCAGCCGGGCGTGAGCAACCGCCTCACAACCAACATGCTTATCGGATCGGCGGTCTGCCAGACACCTGCAATATTTGCACTTGTTTCGGCATTTGTCCTGCTGTTCACCAATTTTTCCGCCCGCCCGGTTTCTCCGACCTGGGCCGCGATTCTCGGGGCGGGTCTTGCCTCAGGTCTTGCCGCAATTGGAGCGGGAATCGGAAGCGGCCTGGTGGCGGAATCCGGATGTGAGGGGATCGCGAGGCAGCCTGAATCCATGTCCACCGTTACCAACGTTATGCTGCTTGGGCAGGCAGTCACCCAGACAACTGCCATTTACGGCCTGCTTATCAGTTTTATTCTGATATTCAGGGAGACGGCTGCAACAGAAGCCATTGCGCCAACCATGGCTCTTCTGGGTGCAGGCCTCTGCATGGGTATCGGTGCAATCGGACCCGGTGTCGGCGAGGGGTTTGCAGCCCGCAGCGCAGTAAGCTGGATCGCCAGAAATAAGAGCGCAACAGTTGAAATCACCCGTGTGATGCTTGTAGGCCAGGCAGTGTCGGAGTCAACCGGAATTTATTCACTGGTTATCGCGCTGGTTTTGATTTTTGTTGTTTAACAAAGGGGTGGACAGGATTACCATTTTTTCCAGTATGGCAATAAGATAAGATCGTTTTGAAACGATCCAGAAGGCAATACAATTAAACAGGTTAGGAGGATTAGGGTATGGCTATCGAAGGAGCAGACATTGTAAAAGCAGCGGCATTTTTAGGTGCGGGGCTTGCCATGGGGCTCGGGGCAATCGGACCTGGTGTAGGTGAAGGAATGGCAGCCGCAAAGGCTTGCGAAGCCATCGGCAGGAATGCAAAAGAGGCGGGTCTTTTAACCAGGACCATGCTTGTGGGCCAGGCTGTTTCGGAATCAACCGGAATTTATTCACTGGTTATCGCGCTGCTTCTTTTATTTGTCGTTTAGTGAAAATAAAATGGAAACCATCTTATGGAAATTATCAGCAATATTGCTCTGATAAGTATCAATGAAACACTCATCGTCCAGCTGATCTCTTTTCTGGTTTTTCTGTTTCTGATCAACCGGATCATGTTTCGCCCTCTTGGCAGCGTCATGCTTCAACGCAGCGAGTACATGGAAAGCCTGAAACAGGGTGTTGTAGAGGCGGAGAGCGAAGTGGTCCGTTTGACAGAGGAGCTTGGTGAAAAAGAAGCTGCCGCAAAACAGGAGGCTTTTGAGCAAAAGAAAGAACTGGAATTGTTCGGAGCTGGTCAGGCAGATGAAATTTATGCTTCCGTCAGAAACGAAATAGTACAATTGAAAAATCAAGCGGAACACGATGTCGAGATTCAGATCAATCGGGCCCGGGAAAGTCTTCATGCGGAATCCAAAGCAATTGCGGAAGGGATAATGGAAAAAGTTTTGAACCGGAGGGTCTTTACATGAAACCAGAAAAAAAATCAGCTTTGCTGCGCGTTTATCTGATCGCAGGCGTTTTTCTGGTATTGCTGACAGCAGGAGAAGCCCTGGGTGCAGAGAACGGCAGTGGTTGGCGTGAAACCTATGACATCGTCATGAGGTGGGTCAATTTCGGCATTCTTGTTTTTCTGTTCATCAAGTTTGTCAAAAAACCTCTCATGAATTTTCTTCACGCCCGGGGAGACGGGCTTAAAAAAGACATTACAGACCTGGAGAATGAGAAGAAAAAAGCCGAGACAAAAAGCCGGGAGACTCTTGAACTGATTGAAAGGGGAGAAGCTCATATTGAGAAGATCAAGGAAAAAATTATAAAGCAGGGTAAGGATGAAAGAGGAAGGATCATAAATGAAGCCCGCACACGAAGTCAGTATATGCTGGAGGAGACAAAAAAGCGGGTTGGCAGTCATATCTTTCAGGCCAGAAGAGACTTCCGGGCCGAGCTTGTTGACGCAGCGATTGCCCTTGCGATGGAAAAGCTTCCCCAAATGATTACAGAGAAAGACAACCAGAATTTTATAGGCGGCTATCTTAAAAGTTTAAAATAAACCACCAGATTCACACCTAATAAAAAACCACTCCTATACGCAGGGAGTGGTTTTTTTATGGAAGTGTCTTATACACAGTTTTTGCCATCTAAATTTTGAATTTTTGCAAACCGGATATCATAATCTTTTCGATTCATGCTTTATCTCAGCGATCAAGCGGTTTCTGAGTGAAGTCTATTGGGGCCATTTGATCGCTATATGTATCTGGAAAATCAAAAGAAATTTGTTTTCCTAATTTCAACAGATCGGAATGGAAAAACACCGTGTTAATTCCCGCTCTTCTTCGATATCTGAAATGTAAATCAATATAAATACAGATTTTGGACTGTTGGTATCTCCGTAAAGAATTCAGCAATGATTGATAAATGGCAGACAGGGTGCAATACCCAGAGGCTCCATATCAGTCTGAATTATTGAACAACAGCACCAAGGGTAGTGCTTGATCGGAAAATAGTATACAATAAAATTTTTTTGCGTTATTTTTCAGTTCCAATTTTTTTCTTCGTTTTTTCGTGCGAGCAAAGGGGTAAGACGCTAATTTTCACGTATACCGATACCAACCCTTCTTTACATCCTGTAAAATATTCTGACATATTCATAACATTTTCCTGATCCAGTCACAACGCATGAGTGATTAAATCAATATTAAAAACAATTGATTAACTGAAATGATTATTCGCGTCTCCGGCATCTTTTTTGCATTATTTTCAAAATAGTTATTTATTTCAATTCTACTTCTTAAATCTGGAATAATGATTTCTCATTTTATTTAACAGAAAGTGATCATAGAAATAAGTTGTTCTTCCTAAGTAGTTATTGAAAAAAGGAGTAAATTCAAACGAAAATGATTACATATCCCAAAAAGGTTGACGTGTTTTAAGTCATATATGACTCTTTTCATTTCTCGTGTCAGCATATAAAGTAATTTCAAACTACGTGAAATATTCTCGAGAGGTAATGAGCCATCCCAGCGAAGGGGTATAACGATAACCCAAAGGAGGATGCCATGGTGAATTATTTAGAAAATATTGAAGCTATGATGGCCGGGAAATAACATTATCGATTGGGCCTTTTTCATAGGCAAAAATTTTTAAGGGGATTTTGCAATGAATAAAACTGATGAGTGGTATGAGTATCCTTCCAATTTGGTGGATATGTTTGAAGACAGTGCGAAAAAATTTTCTGACCGGCCTTTGGTGGGTATGAAAAATGCTGATGGTGAATATGAATACACAACTTATGGGCAGGTTGTAAAACGGGTAGACAACCTTCGGGGCGGTCTTGCACAACTGGGCGTTGATAAAGGAGACGGGGTCGGGCTCATTATCAATAATTCCGAAGCATGGGTTGTGATTGCCTTTGCCGCTTACGGAAGAGGCGCGCGTCTTGTTCCCATGTATGAAAAGGAACTGGTGCATATCTGGCGCTACATTATTGAAGATAGCGAACTTAAGGTCCTGTTTGTAGTCAATGAAGGTGTGTATGAACAGGTAAAAGGCTGGGTGGGTGAAATAGAGACTTTGGAAAAAATTTTTATCATCAATAGCGCCGGTGAAAACAGCATGGCTGCTGTGGAAGAAATGGGACAAAAAAATCCCGTGGCATCTGTAAAATCCCATCACAGTGATATTGCATCCCTGATTTATACGTCCGGCACCACCGGAGATCCCAAGGGCGTTCTCCTAAGCCATGGTAACTTTACCACCAATGTCCAGGCAGCTGCCCATGCATTTCCCCATATTGATGAAAACGTGGTGACCCTGTCCATTTTGCCGTGGGCTCACAGTTTTGGCCAGACCGGCGAACTGTTTCTTAGTATTTATCTGGGAGGTTCCACCGGTATTATGGGAGCGGTGGAAACGATTGTGGATGATATGGGCAAGGTCCGGCCCACTATTTTGATTGCCGTTCCCCGGGTGTTTAATAAAGTTTACAGCGGTATTCATAACATGATGATTGAAAAAGGTGGACTGGCGCAATTCCTGTTTAATACAGCAAAAAAAGAGGCGGAAAAAAAGCGAACAACCGGAAAAACGTCAATAAAATTAAAAATCTTAGACAAGCTGGTGTTCGGTAAAATCCGGGACCGGTTTGGGGGTCGTTTAAAGGAAGCCATTACAGGGAGTGCGGTAATGAATCCCGAGATTGCGCAGTTTTTTATTGATATCGGTATCCCTACGTATGACTGCTACGGGCTTACTGAAACTACTCCGGCCATGACCATCAACAGCCCGTCCGGCCACCGGCTTGGCAGTGTGGGCCGCGCCATTGAAAAAGTAACAGTGGTAATTGATAAATCAATTGTTGGTGAAGACAGTGAAGACGGAGAGATTCTTTGCTTTGGCCCCAATGTCATGCAGGGATATCACAATAAGCCGGAAAAGACCGCAGCGGTCACGGTGTTTGACCCTAAGCTTGGCATTGGTTTTCGCACCGGAGACCGGGGGCGGCTGGATGAAGACGGATTCCTTTTTATTACCGGCCGGTTCAAGGAGGAATATAAACTGGAAAACGGCAAGTATGTCCACCCTGCATCTTTGGAAGAAGACATCAAGCTGAATTTTTATGTGATCAATGCCATGCTCTATGGGGATGGAAAGCCGTACAATGTGTGCATGATAGTGCCTGATTTTGAGGCCCTGAAACCCGTTGCCGATGAAATGGGACTAGGCGGTAAAAGCCCAGCAGACCTGGTAAAAGAAGAGCGGATTCAAAATTTTATCAGAACCGAAGTCGTCAATCAACTCAAAAAAACATACGGCGGATATGAAATTCCAAAAAAATTCATATTTATAGCCGAAGATTTTTCACTTGAAAACGGTATGCTGACCCAGACAATGAAATTAAAACGTCGCAATGTGCATGAAAAATTTTTGGACCAGCTGGAAGGGCTATATACATAGGCTTCGCGACTCTCAGATTTATGTAAATCAAATGTTCATACCTGCCGCAAACCCATTGTGTACGGCATCGATTGCCTGGGCAACCCGGTCGGCATCACCGGCGGTGCGGAAAGGAATTCCTTTCTTTTTCAGAACTTCCGATAGCGCGTTCGATGATTGTGACCCGGCAGCAATAACGACGGTATCAGCCAGGATCTCTTCTACCTTGCCATCTGCCTCCACCTTTACTCCGTTTTCAGTTATTTCAAGCGCCCTGGTCGCGATACGCCTATCGATTTTGCTCCGCTCCATTTCCTGAAACATGCACCATTTTGTGGATTTTCCGATATCCTTTCCGATTTTGTCGAGCATCTCGATCAGTATAATTTTTTTGGTACCCTTTGTTGCAAACATATAGATTGTTTCAGGATCTTCGGCACGGTTTACCAGAAGAAATTTTACATCTTCACCGGAAAGAGTGCCCTTTTCCGCAAGAAACATCGCGGTCTCTACCCCGACGGCTCCTCCCCCAATAACAATCACATTTCTTCCGGTGTAGACTTTATTCAGGAGTACATCCCATGCCTGAACAACATGTGGGTGATCGATTCCGGCAATAGGCGGTGTTATGGGCTTTGCACCGGTCGTCAGGATTACTTCATCCGGCTTTTCCCGGTCAATAAGGCTTTCATCTACTTCTGTATTGAACATGGTTTTCACGTTGCTCAGACCAATCTGTTTGGCAAGATCCTTTGCGAGTTCTCCAAATTCGGCCCTTCCGGGAGGAGCGGAAGCCAGATAAAGCTGTCCTCCCAGGCGGTCTGATTTTTCATAAAGGATCACATGATGGCCGCGCTGGGAGGCCGCAAGTGCCGCACTCATTCCAGCAGCGCCGCCGCCAATCACCATTATTTTTTTTGGGGTTTCTGTCTTGGATATCAAGGTTTCCTTTTCATGCCCTGCTCTCGGGTTGCACAGGCATTCAACCTGTTTCAGCTTGAAGAGATTGTCAAAGCAGCCCTGCGCGCATGCAATACAATGGATCATTTCATTTTCACGGCCCGTTTTTATCTTTTCCGGCAGATACGGATCCGCGATCAGGCCTCGTCCCACGGCAACCATGTCGCACATTCCATCGCCAATCATTTCGCGGGCTGTTGCCGGATCATTAATTCTATGGCTTGCGATCACCGGAACCGAAACCCTTTCTTTGATACCTCTGGACAGATAACCGAAAACACCACGGGGAACAGCGGTTACAATCTGCGGCACCCTTGCCTCATGCCAGCCCACATTGATACAGAGTGCGTTCACATTGCCGGATTCCGTCAGAGCGACTGCGTATTCCTGCAGTTCAAGCCTGCCCTGTCCGCCGGGCATGAAATCATTGCCGTTCATACGAACAATCAGGGGAAAATCGGGTCCCACTTCTTTCCGGATAGCGGCCATTACTTCAAGTCCGAAACGCATGCGGTTTTCAAGCGATCCGCCATACTGATCCTCTCTTAAATTCGTAAGAGGTGAAAGAAATTCGCTGATCAAATAGCCGGTTCCGCTCAGGACTTCAACCGCATTAAAACCGGCCTTTTTAACCCGTGCAGCCGCTTTTGCAAAACAGGTGATTATTTCTGCGATTTCTTCGAGTTCAAGTGCTTTGGGCGTTTCCCGGGTTAATCGCGAAGCAACGGGAGAAGGGGCGACCGGCTGCTTGCCATTTAAAAAAAAGGAGTGGTTATACCGTCCGGAATGGTTCAGCTGAACCGCAGATCGGGCACCGTTGCTGTTGATGGCAGTTGCAAGACGCGAGAGTCCTGGAATATGTTCATCCTTGTGCGCTCCGATTACCTGTGTGTTTCCCGAGAGCTCATCAACGGTGGCGTATCCGACTGTAATCATGCCGGCGCCGCCACGTGCGCGTTCCGCATAAAAATCAACAAGCTGGTCGGTAATTTGAAAATTGTTCGCCATGCCAAGATGCATGGCCGGCATGGTAATACGGTTTTTGATTTCAAGCTGATTGATTTTAATCGGACTGAGAAGCGGGTCTTTCATGATCTTCTCCCTTTGATGATTTTCGTTTGTATACTAAATAAAATTTAAGGTTACCATTGGTTTATGATGACATGCAGTCGGTATATGTTACTCAGATTGTTCTTTTCATCCTCAACCTGAACCTCTACCAGCCAGTTTCCGGATGGCCCGGATATCTCGACCGGTTCATTCAGGTGTACGCTGGTCCGTTTTTTCTCCTGGGCTGGGAGATCAAAAGGACCGAGTTCTAAGATCGGCTGGTCTGAATCTCTCGGATAGAAACAGCGGATATACAGTTTTTTAACATCAAGATCCGGGTCAACGATGGTTACCCGGAATGTATTCTTTTCATTGATATTGAGGGAACTGCTTGCGACATATTGACCTTTTATGATTTTACCGGACTGGACATTGGTTATAAAAGGGGAATGGTTGTCAAGTTTAATAATGCTTTCCGCAGCTGATTTAGCGGCATGGCATCCTGAAATCCCCAGGATTGAAATGGCAAATGTTAACAGCAGAAGCGCCTTTTTGATTTTCATGCATTCCAACCTTTACTCCAAAATTTCGATAAACCAGAGTTAATTAAACTGGTTTTAAATATCATCTGATTTATTTTGTCAAGGCCTTGTTCAGAATAGCCGAATAGAAAACTTATTTTTTCGGTATGAGGATTGTCGCCCATATAGTTCGATTCAACTGTGCTTAAAAACCTCTTCGTTCATGGATGGTTTGAAATCGAACCCTGCCACAACACGCACGGTCCACAACCGTAAACCAGAAGCATTTCATGCTGGCTTGACATCATGTATCCGAAATAAATTTTTCTTGACATCATTCCTGCTTTGGTTGAGGTTGATCATTTCAGGGAGAATTTCAATCAGGAAAATGGGGGTAAGTGAAGCGTGATAACAATGCGGAAAAAAATCGTGAATCTGGTCCAGGTAAACATCCCTTTCAGGATGTTATATGAAAAGTTTCTGGATCTTTTTGTTGAATTCGAACTGAACCCGGAAATCGGACTCGATGCCGATGCGCTGGACAATTATTCCTTTTCGGATTTTAAAAAGATACTATCTCCTTTTCACAGAAACGAAAGGCGTATAACCGTTCACGGTCCGTTTCTGGATCTGTCACCCGGTTCTTCTGATCCCGCGATAAGGGAGATAACCCGCCGCCGTCTGGAACAGGTGCTGGAACTGGTGCCCATATTGAAGCCAAAAACGGTAGTCTGCCATGCCGGCTACGAGGAAGACCGGTACAGCTATTTTCATGAGTCATGGCTTGAAAAAAGTCTGGAAATGTGGAGATGGTTTGGAGAAAAGCTGCTTGAGGCCGGAACCGTCCTTATGCTTGAAAATGTATATGAAAAAAAGCCGGCTGAAATTTTACCTTTTTTAAGCCGGCTGCAAAATTTGAAAGTGGGGTGCTGCTTTGACCTGGGGCATCAGTTCGTATTCGGCAATGTTTCACTTGACGCGTGGATAGACATGCTGGGACCTTACATCGGTCAGCTTCATCTGCATGATAACAACGGATCAAAGGATGAGCATCTTCCCCTGGGCAGCGGTAAAATCGATTTTTCCCCTCTTTTCGGGTTTCTTAAAAAAAGAAAGGAATTACCGCTGATAACGCTTGAACCTCATGAGGAAGCGGACCTCTGGCCCAGTATGGAATATTTGAGCGGAATGCTGGACAGTTTGGGAATAAAATAGCCGTTCACCGGTAAGGTGGTTCAGAAAGAATTTTCACGGATCGATTTCAGCGTTATCCATTCCGCCGGGCAGGATATTGAACCCTACAGCATCTTTAACGGGGCTTTGCCGGCTATCTGATCGTACTCTTCCAGTATCTGATCCATTTCTTCCGAAGAAAGGCTGACACACTCCGGGTGATCTTCCATATCCTTAATGATATGATTCAAGACCTTTATTTCATCATCGGTGATCATTTTTCTCCTCTTGATGTTAGCGATCGTTTTCTGTGGGGCTATCACAATATGTTGTTATCTGTCAAAACTTTTTTTCAATATATTGAGTTTTTCGTCTGATTTTGCAGAAAGGACGGCATCATCGATTCTGGAAACACGGGCCCTTTCAGACAGCTGTTTTTCAGCCGGAGTGATTGATTCGCTTCATTGGTGAAACCGTTCAATACACACGAAAAAGCCATTGACCTTTATATGCGGAGGATTTAGTATCAGTATCTGAATTGTAAATGAAAACAGTAAATTGAAAAGTATACTTTTAGACGGATTTTGATGAAGTCTCAAAAAAAAATTGTCGTTGCCGGCATCACAGGTGTCATTTTGCTGTTCTTCGGTCTTTTCGGTGCAAGAATTTACCTTGGAACCGATCACGCCCGGCGTCTTATACTGACCGAAATCAACAAAAACATCCCGGGAACGATATCATGGCGTGAAAACAGGGTTTCTTTTTTCAAAGGGGGCGTGGATCTGACCGATGTATTGCTGCAAGGTCCCTCCGGTGATCTCCTGATTGCACTGGAGCGGATGTGCATAGATATATCCTGGCTTGAACTGATAACCGGCAGACTGATTATTGAATCCGTTTTTCTGGAAAAACCGCAGGTATTCCTGGAAGATGACAAGACAGGAACACTGAATCTGGTGAACGCATTTGTCGGGGATGAGGAGTCTTCTCCGGAATCTTCCGGTATGGGATTCCCCTTTAATATTATACTCAGAAAAGCATTGATCCATGGCGGGTCAATGCAATACAGCCTGAATGCGCATGACCGGATTGTTTTTCCCGACATTGATCTGGAACTTCGAAACGGTAATCTTTTCAAACAGGAAGCAACGCTGCTTCTCGGGCTTACCCATAGCGAACTCATTATGGGGGGAGAAACCATAGGATTGGAAAGCATAAACCTGCGGACCTCTTTTGTGAAAGATCGATTTGATTCACTGCACGCGATTTTGAAAACTTCCGGTAAAAGTGTTTTAACCGTTACGGGACATATTCGAAATCTTTTTGGTGATATCCGGCCGGAGCTTGAACTAAACCTGGAAGGAGACGCTTCGGATATTCTGAAAACAGTACTGCTCGATTTGGAAATTACAGGAGATATTTCAGCCCATTTAAAAACAAGGGGGACTTTGAATGATCAGGAAGCAACACTCGCCCTGAAATACAGGGGAGGGGATATTGCCGGAAATCGGATTGATCATGCGGATATTTCCTGCCGTCTGGAAAAAAGAGTTGTTACGGTTGACAAATCTCTCGTGAAAGCCCCTTATGGTACATTTCATTTGAATGGAGACATCAATCTTCAGCATGTGTTTCCCGATGGATTTCTGTCTTCACAGAGAGATCCGAACGCCGCTGTTTATAAGATTTTTATCACACAGCAGGATATGCTTCTTGAAAAACTGCCGGCCATTCCGGCAGGTGTGACAGGCCTGTGCCAGGCAAAGGCGACACTTAATGGGAAAGGGTTTTCCGCCTCAACCCTTTCAGCGCAGCTTTCCCTTGAGCTGTCAGCAGAGAATTTCGGCATAGAGGAGGTTTTTCAATCCAAAGAGTCTTCCCTCTTAACGTTAATTGCGGGTATCGAGAAAAACAGGTTGGCCATAAAGCATTTCGAAGTGAATTCAGGAAAAAACAGGGTGTCCGCCAGGGGCGAATATGATTTGCATTCAAGGGAGATCGACGGGAAGCTTTCGGTTTTTACAAAATTTCCAGCAGAAGAATTTTTTCTTGCAGAGACGGAGAGTGCCCAGGGAGAGTTGACATTAAATTTATGGATATCCGGAAAACCAGAGAAGCCTTTGATAAAAGGCCATCTGGAAGGAGAAGGGATCGGTTATCATGGAATCAATCTGGGAGGTCTATCCGGCGATATTCTTTTTTCCGATGGAAGGCTCTCTTTTGAGCGGATGTCAATCCGGAACCCGCCGTCAGCGCTTGATATTGAAGGATCGGTTCAACTTTTTGATTATCAGACAAATCAGATGTTACAGGACCCATTGGTTGAAATCGGCGTATATGGTGAAAAACTATTTTTGGAAGGGTTTTTGGATCAGATGAAAGGTGAGATTTTCCTTGAGGGGAGTCTTTCGGGGAGTATTGCCTTTCCCACTGGAACGATACGCCTTAAAGGAAAGAATATCGACCTGGGCATGCAAAAAATTCAAGGTGTCACCCTCGGGTTACATCTGGATGGCGAAAGGCTTTTCGTGGATGAATGCCGGGCGGAATTTGCAGCGGGTGAGGAAATTCAGGCAGAGGGATGGATCTCCCTGGATGGGAAGTATGATCTATATGCCGCTTCCGAAGGCATATCATTGAATCATATTGATCAGATTGCTGATCAAGACTGGAGAACGGCAGCGCTTTTCTTTGACTTTCAGGGGACGGGCAGCTTTGAGGATCCAAGGCTTTCAGGTAATATCGGTTTGCGCGGCTTGCAGTTGAATGAAGAACAGATGGATCCGTTTTCATTAAAGGTTGATGTTGTTGACTGGAAAGCAGGGGTAGAAGGAGAAAAAGAGATCTCGGTAAAAGCGGAATTAAATTTAAAAACCAGAGAGATTACGGGAGAACTCCGGTCTGAGGCACTGGACCTTGCGCCATGGTTTAAACTTGCAGGACATGATGAATTGGATGGCATTCTGGGAGGCGGAGTCACGGTAACAGGGAATTTAAACGCCTTGGATCAGATGCGGATGCAGGCTCAAATATCCAGGCTGGAAGTTGGCTGGCGGCAGAAGGAGCTGCTACAGGTAAGTGATTTGACCATTGGCCTTGCAAATGGGATTCTTCGGATCCCAAAGAACCGATTGTCGTTTTTCAAGGAGGGATATCTGGATGTAAGCGGAAAGGCGGAAGTGAACGGGATGCTCGATTTCAAGGCGGACGGAAAGGTTCCCATGGGTGTTACGGAGTTATTTTTCGATGAGGTGTCAGAGACAAAGGGAATGATCACGTGCAGGGCTTCTGTCAGCGGTACTCGTGAAAATCCGATTTTTTATGCGGATCTTGGATTTGAAAAAATTGGTTTCCAGGTATCCTACTTTTCTGAACCCCTTCAGGAGCTGAGCGGAAGACTGAGGTTTGCATCCGACAGGATTACAGCCGAAAATATCAAGGGAAAGTTTGCAACAGGGAGTTTTGATCTGGAAGGAAATGTTGAATTAAAAAACGATCAACCTGATTCGGCGAATGTAAGCTTAACCGCGCATGCATTGCCGATCCTTGCTGGAGACCATACGGAACTGCTTCTGAATACGGATCTGACGATTCGAGGAACACAGAAAGAATCAGCCATTACAGGAGAAATTGTAATCCTTGAGGGAACGTATACCCGGGATGTGGATTTAAATCCGCTTGGGTATGTGGTGAGTCAATCGCGGGATGAAAAACCCGCGATTGAAAAAGAGGAGGCTTCTTTTTTCGATAATACGACGTTTGATATCATTGTTCAGAACCGGAATCCATTTGTGGTCGATAATAACATTGCCCTTTTGTCGTTGAGGCCGGACTTTCATTTTCAAGGGACGCTGGATCGTCCGCTGATCAGCGGACGTGCTAGAGTGGAGTCCGGAATCATTAAATATCAGGGGCAAGAGTTTGAAGTCACCCGGGGTATTATCGATTTTATCAATCCCTATCGAATTGAACCCAGTATCGATCTGGAAGGCAGAACTCAGGTTCGGGAATGGATTATTTTTCTGGGTGTAAAAGGGACTGTCGAGAATCTCGAGTTCAGACTGAGATCCGATCCCCCGGAGCAGGACGGTGACATCCTCTCTCTGCTTGCTTTTGGTAAAACCCTTCGGGAATTTACCACCGGTGAAGGCGGACAGTCATCCTCTCCTGCGGAAATTTTGGCAGGATTGATGTCAGAGCGGATTCAGGCCGATATAAAGGACGCGACCGGCCTGGACACGGTGCACCTTCAGTATAAAAGCAGTGATGCGGAAACCGAGACCGGTCAGGTCATGGTAGAAGTCGGAAAAGAACTTTCCAGGCAGGTGGCTGTAAAATATGGCGTAGAAACCAGAAACAGCAAGGTCGTTCGGCGTACGATGACAGAATACAGGCTCCTTGAAAATCTGATCCTGGATGCGTACCAGGATTCTGAAGGGGATTACGGGGGAGGGCTGCAATACAGGCTCGAATTTCGCTAAAGAAATGAGACGAACGGAATCGAAATATTTTAAACGGATCTTTCTATTGATTTTGGTATGGACGGGAATGCTTGGGTCCGCCATTGCCGCTGTGGAAAATGGATCTGAAGAGGACAAAATCGGACCGGTTGTTTCCCGGATAACGATAAAAGTCATCGAAGAAAAGGGTGAACCGGATCGGACGATACCTCTTGTGAAAAGCCTGATCGGTTTCAACGAGGGGGACCCTTTTTCCGCTCAAAAACTTGAACAGGCCCTTGCCGTTCTCAACTCATCCGGGCTGTTTGATGTGGAAGAAGTAAAAACCCTTGAAACACAGGAAGGCGAGATATCTCTGCTGTTTGTGCTCCGGCCCTATCCGCGGATAATGGATATTCAGATTAAAGGAAGTTTTCCGATCAGTGAACGGGAAATTCTTAACGCAATGACGGTTTATACCGGAGATGTGTTTCGAAAAGAGAATTTTCCGAAACAGAAAACAGCCATTACGAGTCTTCTGAAAAATGAAGGTTACTTAAGCCCAGAAGTCGCATTGTCCGCTGAAAAAGATCGAAAAAGCGAAAATTTTTATATTTACGTGGAAATTGAAAAAGGAAATTTTTACCGTATTAAACAAGTGGAGATAAAGGGAAACCGCTCTTTTTCCGATGCCCGTTTGAAAATGCGGCTGGACACATGGCATTCTTCATTTTTGCCCGGGGGTATGGGCCGATTTATCAAAAAAAAACTGGATGAGGATTTAAAAAAGCTGACATTGTTTTATCGGGATAAGGGTTATGCGGATGTAATGGTGAAGCTTCAGGTGGAGAAGGATCCGGACAGTGGGGAGGTTTTTATTGGTTTTGTAATAGAAGAGGGGCCGCGTTACGAAATCGAGTTTGTCGGAAACAGCAGGTTCTGGGACTGGACCCTGAAAGAGGACTTGATTCTGTTTGGGGAAGGAAACAGGAAAGACCTGGGGATCAGACGGAGTGTCCGGAATATAAAAGATCGGTATCAGGGAGCCGGTTATGCCGACTGTACAATTCAAATCGATTCTGATTATGAAAAATCATTACAGGAGAGTGTTCGAAAAGTCCGCCTGATCATTGAGGAGGGGCCGAAATCCATTGTCGAGAATGTTGCCGTTGAGGGAAACCTGGCTGTAGCAGAAAGCGAAATCCGGAATCAAATCCTTACAAGCCCCTCCGGGTTGTTTTCAGGAGGAGAATTCGTATTAAGGACGCTGGATGAGGATATCCGGTCGATTGTTTCCCTGTACCTTAAATATGGCTATGTGTATGTCAACATCGAAAAAGAAATTTTATGGAAAGAGGATGATGAAGGCAAGGTAAGGGTTGCCCGCATCATACTGAAAATTACAGAGGGGACGAAAATTACGGTCAACTCATTGGTTTTCGATGGGCTGAATTCGATGTCGGAAAAAGCCGCGTTGAAAATGGTTTCCCTGAAACCCGGTGAACCGTTCAGGGAGGACATGGTTCGCAGCGATGAAACCCTTTTATCAGCCGAAATCTCGGAACAGGGGTATCCTCATGTCATGGTAAAAGGGAAGGCAGAGATTTTCAAGGAACAACATGGTGCAGAAATCAGGTTTAAAATTACGGAAGGCCCTTATGTGGAAATGGGAGATATTCATGTAATGGGGAATCTCCGGACAAAGAGCAAGATTGTCCAAGAAGAATTGACAGTGCAAAAAGGGGAACCGTTTTCTCTGGTCAAAATGCTTGAAACCCAGCGGAATATCTGGAACATCAATGCCTTTGAAACAGCAAGAATAAAGCCCATGGGCCTTAAAGAAAAAGCGGATACGGTAAATTTACTGGTGGAAGTGGAGGAAAAAAAACCGTATTCTTTTCAGGCCAGCATCGGGTACGATACCTCCAGAAGGTTTTATGCGAATACCCGCATCGGTGATCTCAATCTTTTCGGGCTGAACAAGGACGCCTGGGCGAGCCTTGAAGCCAGTGAAATTGGAGAAAGAGGTGAGATCGGGGTTACGGAACCACGATTTTTAGGCACACGAATCTCATCTACCGTTAACCTTTTTGGGGAAAATCGTGAAGAATTCAACCAACGTTTCGGAACCACGGCTTTTGGCGCGGCAATTTCATTTAAACGCAAACTGCCTTACAACCTGTCAGCAGGCTTGACCCTCAGCGTTGAGAGAAAGGAGCAGTACCTGAGAGTTGAAGAGGTGATCGTTTCAGATGAAAGTGAAGCATATGAAGCAAGAAGTATCTTTGTGAACACCCCTTCCATTGTTTACAATTCCGTGGATTCTTTCATACGACCGACAAAAGGGTTTTTTTCATCCCTGTCCATGGATGTCTCCAAGGGGCTTGAAAATTCCTTGGACGATTTTATCAAGTATCAATATGAGATTCGATGGTATTATACTTTTCATAAACGTCTGACCTTTGCCATGCGAGGGCGTGCCGGGCACATTGTACCGTTTGGCGGGGAGAGTAATATTCCGGATGATCAGCTCTTTTTTCTGGGGGGGCTTTCCACGGTTCGCGGTTATGATGAAAACAGGTTACGGGTGGATGCGGAAGGTGAGGCAGCGGGGGGAAAAACCCTGTTGTTGGGAAGCATCGAGGCACGGGTTGACGTTGGGTATCATATTGAGATAGCGCCTTTTTTTGATACCGGCAGTATACAGGATGCGCAAGTGGATGCCGGCTCTGACGATTTTCGTTCCGCTGTCGGTATCAGCCTCCGATACCATACCCCCTTCCTTCCCATTGGGCTTCAATACGGCCATCAGCTTGATCGCGAAAAATCGGAAGAAGATGAAGGCAGATTTTATTTTACAATCGGATATACGTTTTAAATTAATTTCAGGGGGTTGATCTGACTTATTGGATCGGCATCGATTTCAAATCCTCCTCAAGCTGATTTAAAATAATTTCAAGAGCCTGATTCCATCCTGCTGCTAAAAGAGCGGATCTTTTTTCCTGCATTGGAACATCTGCTCGATATCGTTTTTTAAAAAGAATTTGGCCCGGAGATTGGTTTGCGCTCAGAAGGAGACACGTTAACTCCATCACCGCTTTTGGGGTATCGTTGTCTCTGAAATCACCGTAAAGTTCGGTTATCCATCCTTCCAGAACATAGTCGGGCGGCGGATCATTTTCTCGTGCCGTCAGCAACGTAAACTCCCCGCTTTTAGAAAGCCATTGCTGCACCTGTTCCGTGATCATATCGTCCGGTGAGATAAAGAATTCATTGTAAAAGTCTGATTCGAACTTCAGCTTTTCAAACCGGTAGACAAATTCTTTCCCTTGATAGCGGGGAGATATTCGGAACCGTTGAATCTGGATCACGGGGCCTTTTTCATACCCTTTTTGATCGGTTCGCTTTGCATCCAGCAGAAAATAGTTTTTGGCCGGATAGCCCGTTTTCAGGTTCAGGCAGCCTGTGAATGAAAACAGGACTGCGGTCGCTAGCCAGAAACAGAGATGGTTTTTCAGTTTCATCATTTTTCCATTTTAATCCTGGGCGGCGGATCTCCGAAAAAGGTTTGCGCGGGATATTTCCGCGAATTACGGGTAATCTCTGCAAGATCTTCCGATATCTGTTTGAAATTCTGGATTACGGTTTCAATATTCTTCTGCTCGGCAGCGACAAGGTTGTCCAGCCGGGTAAGCGTTTTCTGCAGCCTTGCGGACACCTCCGGAAGATCGCCTGCGACAATCTCAATTTTTTCTGATAGTTTTGTTATGCTGGAATCTATGTTCGACATCCCTGACATGAAATCGGCCAGGGGTTTTTCCGACTTTTCAACAATACGTCTTGCGCCGGCGATCATCTCAGAAGCATCAGCTATAATTTTTTCAGTCTCTTCTTTTTCAAGGAGGGTTTTTATCTTTTTGTTGCTTTCCCGCAATTCTGTCAGGAGCATTTCAGTTTGGCGGCCGATATTTTTGATATCCACATTTTCTATCTTACCATTCAAAACGGAAAGCAGGCTTGAAAGATTTTTTGAAAGTTGATGAGCATTGATCTGCTCGAGATTGTTCATTATTTTTTCAAGAGATTCTCCAAGCCGGGAAATCGCACTGGGGACTGATGGAAGATAAAAGTATTGGGGCTTCCAGTTGACCTCAAGCAGTTCAAAACGATTCGGATCAAAATAATCAACCTCCAGATATACCGCGCCGGTCAGCCCCTGTGATGCAAGCCGAACCCGAAGGCCTTTTTCGATCATCTCCTTGCACATGACTTTGAATTCGGAAAAGGTTTTTTTCTGTACATTTTCGCCATAAATGGAGCATACCACCATCACATAGGAACTGTTGAGATCATAGGCGGTGCTGACCATTTGTATGGATTTTACCCTTCCAAGTGTAATTCCGCGATATTTGATGGGTGAGCCGACCTCAAGGCCCTGAACAGATTCATTGAAATAGGTTTCGATGAAAACCTCTTCTCTGAAAAGCTCTTTTGCTCCAAGGGCAAGGATCACAACAATGGCCACGGCTATCGCGATTAAAACAAATATTCCGATTTTAAAGTAGTTTGTCCTATCCGTCATCTTTTATCTCTCCGAAACTCCTTTACGCGGAAATTTCTGTTTCAGCCTGCCGGTTAAAAAATCGACGAACCCAGGGGTTTGCGCTTTTGTCCCGCAATTCTTCGGGTTTTCCGGCAGCGACAATTTTCTTGTCGCTTTTACCCAGCATAATCACCCGGTCTGCAATGGTAAAGATGCTTTCCAGTTCATGGGTTACAATAACAAATGTAATATTCAGATCCGCCGCCAGACTGAGAATGAGCTGGTCAATTCCGGCGGAAGTAATTGGATCCAGACCCGCTGACGGTTCGTCCAGAAAAATGATTTTTGGATCCAGGGCCATGGCTCTTGCAATCGCCGCTCTCTTCTGCATCCCCCCGCTTAGTTCCGCGGGCATGTGGTGTATAAATTCAGAAAGTCCAACCAGTTTCAGCTTCATCAGGGCAGTCAGGCCGCACACACGGGCTGGAAGGCCGGTAAACTCTTCCAGCGGAAGCCGGACATTTTCCAGCAGGGTCATGGAGCCAAAAAGTGCACCGCTCTGATATGCGACGCCGATTTTGCTCAGGATCTCTCGTTTTTCCCGGCCCAAAGCACTTGTAATATCCATGCCGTCAATCAGTATCCTGCCGCCTGCCGGCGGATACAGTCCGATCATATGTTTCAAAAGAGTACTTTTGCCGGAACCGGATGCTCCGAGAATAGCAAACACCTCTCCGGCATAAATCTCAAAGGAGATCGCATCGATGATGACTTCGCCATCATAGGCGGCTGAAAAATTTTCTACTTGAATTAATGGGTTTCGAGCGGTTTTCATCAAAACCTACCCTCAGCTTCTGTTTTTTTCTATAGAGGTTGCAAAAATAATTATCAAGGTGTTAAATGCCCAGATAAAAATAGATTACTGAAAAAATGCCGTCGACTACCACAATCAGGATGATGCTGCTGACAACCGCCCGGGTGGTGGACTCTCCAACCGCACTCGGACCGGTCTTTGTTTGAAGGCCGCGCAGGCAGCCAACTGCCGCGATCAGCAGACCGAAAACAAACGATTTGAAAATTCCTCCCAGAAAATCACTATAGGTCACGGAAGCCATTACCTGGTTCACATAGGCGTTCAAGGTAAACCCAAAGGAGAACAGAACAGCTGCTCCACCCAGTATTCCCATAATGATGGCGTAAATTGTCAGCAATGGTGTCATGAGAACCGTTGCAATAACGCGGGTAACGACTAAAAAGCGAACCGGATCCAGCCCCATTGTGGTAAGCGCATCGATCTCTTCGTTGATACGCATGGTTCCCAGTTCTGCAGCAAAAGCGGATCCGGAGCGCCCGCCGATGACAATTGCAGTCATCAACGGCCCGAGTTCCCTCATCATGGAGAGTGCAATCAGATTGGCCACGAATATTTCAGCACCAAACATGCGCATGGGAATGGCAGCCTGGAATGCCATGATCAGGCCGATAAGGAAGCTGATCAATGTAACCAGGGGCAAGGCATCTGCGCCGGCGGTCTCGGCAACCCAAAAGGCATCTTTCCATCGAATTTTTCGAGGATGTGTGAATGCAAATACCGTGGCCATGAAAAGTTCGCCGACAAATGAGATCAGGATTACAAATTCATTCCAAGCGCTTATCGTTTTCTTTCCAAGTTCAACCACCGGATTGGAATGCTTTTGAGATTTCCCTTCCAGGTGTCCGGCATCTTCCGGATCATACAGGTCCAGGATCTTCTGAAATTCTTTTTTCAGGCCTACAATACGCACCTGATCAGCCTTTTCCCTGCCAAGGGTATCCAGTTCATGCAGCAGACTGATCCCGGATCCGTCACAGTATTCCAGTTCAGTGGCATCAATGGTTACATGCCTGTAATTTTTCTTTTCCATGGCCTGCATGGCCTGTTCCCATACAGTTTCCGTAGAAGTGGAATCAAGACGTCCCTCTAATGACAGTGTAAGTGTTCCGTCATCACTGGTAGCGGTTTGAAGCGATAAAGGGGAATTCGATGGTTTCTGTTTGCCGGCATGAATCATGGTTTATTCATTTTTTCCGGATAAGATTGTAAGGGCTTGTGCCCGGGCCTGCCTGTTATGTAATCCAAGGATGGAACCATATCAACTCTAATTTAAAGTTTGCATTAACTCTTTCAGAAAGAAAGCAACAGGAAAGAGGACAGCCCTGTCATGACATGTTAAAACGTTACATGGTTCCTATCCACAAACTTTAAGAACTTGGCTCAAATCGGTTAATCCTTGAAAAATTTTATCAATTCCATCCATTCTTAAGGTTTTCATGCCGCTTTTAAGCATCAGTTTTTCGATTTCAGAGGGATGCATTCGTTTTTTTATCGCGTTTTTAATCTCTTCTGTTTCAATGAGCAATTCGTGAAGTGCAATTCTTCCTTTATATCCGCTTTTTTCACAGATTTCACACCCGACTTTTTTCATGAGCGTAAAGTCTTCAGAGTAGCTTTTCATGTTGTGAGCTTTGAAGTTCTCCGAACCATAAGCATTGACCAGTTCTTCATACTCTTCCCGACTCGGGTGGAAAGGTTCTTTGCAATGTACGCAAAGCCGGAGAGTCAGTCGTTGAGATAATATTCCCAGCATGGCGTCTGAAAAATTCAGCGGTTCGATCCCCATCTCGATAAGACGGGTAATTGTCTCGGCAGCACTGTTTGTATGCAGTGTGCTGAAAACCAGATGGCCTGTCAACGATGCCTGAATCGCGATTTTTGCGGTTTCGGAATCACGCATTTCGCCGATCATGATTACGTCCGGATCCGCTCTTAAAAAGGATCGGAGGGCCTTTTGAAAAGTAAATCCGATTTTTGGAAAAACCTGAACCTGCCGGAGACCCGGTTGTGTAATCTCTACAGGGTCTTCCGCAGTCCAGATTTTTCGGGTCGGCAAATTGATATATCTTAGAGCGGAATGGAGCGTTGTTGTTTTGCCGGACCCTGTAGGACCGACAGATAAAATAATGCCATAGGGCTTTTTGAGTATCTTTTTGAAGTATTTAAGATTTTGGGGTGAAAATCCCATTTCATCAATCGATAAAGGGATTCCGGAAGACAGGATTCTCAGGACAGCATCTTCATTTCCACCGACGGTTGGCGTGATTTCAACCCGGTACTCCACTTTTTTTTTATTGATGGAAAAAAGTATTTTGCCGCTCTGGGGCATGCGGTGTTCGGTGATATCAAGCCCGGAAACAATTTTAATCCTGGATATAAGCGGTTTTTTGTACATGGAAGGAATGCTGTGAACCACTTTGCAGGATCCGTCAATGCGATATCTGATGATAAGCGGACTGTTTTGCATTCCAGGCTCAAAATGAATATCAGACACCCCCTTCTCATAGCCATCGATCAGAATCCTGTTGCACAATCTTACAATCTTGGAGTCACTTTCATTTAAAACAGGATCTTCCTGCTTCTCTTCTTCCGGAATGATGCTGTATTCATCCATTTCTTCAGTTATTAACTGAAGAACATCTTCATTGGCGGGGAAATATTTTTTAATCGCCGCCGATATATCCCTGGAGGTGGCAACAACCAGCTCAACTTTTTGATTTGTAGAAAATCTCAGGATGTTAAAAATTGAGAGATCGGTTGGTTTTGATGTGGCCACTATAAGATGGCCTTTATCGTAATTTAGCGGGAAAATCTGAATCCGGTGAATCAGTTCTTCCGGCAAGGCCTTGAGAGCCTTTTCATCAGGGGCAAGGTCTTGTAACGTGACAAACTTCATTCGGAATTTTGTGGAAAGGGCTTTAAGGATCTGGTCTTCACTGACAAATCCGCATTCCACCAGCAATTCTCCGATTTTTTTTCTTTGCCCGGTTTTCTGGTTGGCAAGTGCTTCATCAACCTGTTGCCGGGTAACCAGACCGGATGCAATTAAAATATCGCCAATCCTTGTATTCGGAGGGGTTTTGCCGCTTCGGTAGGATAGTTGAAGTACATTTTCAACATCACCCATCGTGATTTGATTTTGTTCGGAGATGATTTCACCAACCCGTTTTGATTTTAATGAGAATTGCTTTTCCAGTGCCGCTTTAATATCGGAATGGGGAACAATTCCTTTCTTTTCCAGAATTTCACCCAGGTGATTATGCTGGTTTCGACTTTTGATTCCACCAAAGGTAAAAAAAATATAGTTATATGGAATGTTGCTTTCAACCGATAAGGCATAAAAGCCTGTCCGGTAATGCTGTCCTTTGATAACCTTTACATGAAAAAGTTTTCCGGATATCGTTTCAATCTCTTCCAACTCATCATCTGTTGTTGAGATTTCCCGGGAAGAGTGCTCATGATCGGAAATATCGTTCATTAAAATGCAGCAGATTTCGGAAAGAAGATATTTGTGTCTTTTATCGTTTTTTGCCAGACGTACATTGATTTCATCTTCATCCGGCCTGAACGGGCCGATACAGGAAGCTTCGATTTCCCTTCCGCTTGTCAATGCTAAAAACAGATTTGGTTTCATGATGCGTTCCTCAGTAAAACATGGTTTTTGTCCGTAAAACCGCAGAGAAAGAGAAAGAGAAAGAGAAATACGGCAGACAGGACAAATAATACAGAAGAGATTTTTTTCATTTTAGAATATGGATGGTTCCGTTAAAC